>NZ_MUNZ01000061.1 GCF_002001205.1 Hydrogenophaga sp. A37 | reverse complement strand
CCCTTTGACGATGCCCACCCCCACACACGCCCTCACCCGCCGCCACCTCCTGCTCGCCGCTGGCGCCGCCACCGGCAGCGCACTGCCACCCGCCTGGGCGCAGACCGCTGCGGCCGCCTGGACCGACATCGAACGGGCCGCGCGTGGCCAGACCGTGTACTTCAACGCCTGGGCCGGCAGCGAGCCGATCAACGCCTACATCCAGTGGGCCGCGGGTGAGCTTCAGGCCACGCACGGTGTGAAGCTGGAACATGTGAAGGTCAGCGACGCGGCCGATGTGGTCAAACGCGTGCGCGCCGAGAAAACCGCTGGCCGCCAGCTCGGCGAAGGCACGGTGGACCTGATCTGGATCAACGGCGAGAACTTCGCCGCGATGAAACGCGACGGCCTGCTGGGCGCGCCCTTCGCCCAGACCCTGCCGAACTTCGCCCATGTGGACACCACCGGCAAGCCCACCACGCTGAACGATTTTTCCGTGCCCACCGACGGGCTGGAATCGCCCTGGGGCATGGCGCAACTCACCTTCTTTGCCGACAGCAAACGCCTGCCGCAACCACCGCAGAACACCGCCGAATTGCTGGCCCTGGCCCGCCAGCAGCCCGGCCGCATCAGCTACCCGCGCCCGCCCGCCTTCCACGGCACCACCTTCGTCAAGCAGGCGCTGCTGGAGCACACGCACGATGCCGCCACGCTGGCCCGTCCGTTCACCGCCGAGGCCTCTGCCGCCGTCACCGCGCCGCTGTGGGCCTACCTCGATGCGCTGCACCCCCACCTGTGGCGCGGTGGCAAGCAGTTCCCGGCCAACGCCGGCGCCATCCGCCAGATGGTGAGTGACGGCGAGCTGCTGCTGGCCATCACCTTCAACCCCAACGACGCGGCCAACGAGATCGTGGCCAAGCGCCTGCCCGCCACCGTGTACAGCTGGCAGTTCGCCAAAGGCACCGTGGGCAACACGCACTTCGTCGCCATCCCCTACAACGCCCAGGCCCGCGCCGGCGCGATGGTGGTCGCCAACTTCCTGCTTTCGCCCAAGGCCCAGGCACGCAAGGCCGACATCGCGCATTGGGGCGACCCCACGGTGCTGGACGTCAATCGTTTGCCCGTCGCCGAACGCGCATTGTTCAATGCCACGCCGCTGCCCGGCCAGGTGAAGCAGACCGCACCCGCGCTGCCCGAGCCGCATGCGTCGTGGGTTGATCCCCTGGAGAAGGAATGGACCCGCCGGTACGGTGGGACCTGACCCTCCGCAGTCCATGCGCCGTGTGGTCGCCGCCACCCTGCTGCTGATGGCGGCCCTGCCGCTGCTGGCCACAGCAGCGCTGGCGCTCGGTGCTTTGTTCGACGCCAGCGCCTGGGGCGCGCTCTGGCACGACCCGCAGTGGACACGTGCCCTGGCCTACAGCTTGTGGACCGGCCTGGCCTCCACCACGCTCGCCTGGTGGGGCGCCGCAGCGCTGCTGGCTCAAGGTTTCGTCCGGCAATCGCTCGATCGTTTGCTGCGCGGCCTGCCGGCGATGCTGGCCACGCCGCACGCGGCGTTTGCCATCGGCCTGGCGTTTCTGCTCGCCCCCAGCGGCTGGCTGCTGCGCGCGTTCTCGCCCTGGCTCACCGGCTTTGAATTCCCCCCCCCCTGGCCGACCACGCAAGATCCCTGGGGCCTGGGCCTGATCGCCGCGCTGACCGCCAAAGAAATCCCCTTCCTGCTCTGGACCGCCGCCACCCAGCTGCAGCGCGACGACCTGCGCCAGCGCTGGCGCGCCGAACACGCGTTGGCACAGACGCTGGGCTACAGCCCGCAGCGCGCGTACTGGCGCGTGGTCTGGCCGCAGTTGGCGCCGCGCCTGTTCTGGCCCCTGCTCGCGGTGCTGGCCTACGGCCTCACCGTCGTGGACGTGGCGCTGGTCATCGGCCCCGCCTCGCCCCCCACGCTGGCGGTGCTGGCCTGGCAGTGGCTGCAGGACGCCGATCTCACCACCAACGCGCAGGGGGCGGCGGCAGGGGGCGTGCTGGCCATCGTGGTGCTGGTGTGTGTGCTGGTCTGGCGTGCACTGCAAGCCATGGCCATGCGCGGCGCGCGCCAAGGCAACGGCGAGCGAGGCGCCTTGCCTGCCCTCCCCCAGGGTGAGGACAAGGGTGCAGGCCGACGCCATGTCTTACCCCCTCTCCCCCTGGGAGAGAGCAGGGGTGAGGGCCCGCGCGCCCACCCGCTTCCCCTGGCAGCCCTGTTGCTGGCAGGTCTATACGCCGCCATCCTGCTCACCCTCGCCGTCGGCAGCATCGCCGGTATCTGGCCCTTCCCCGCGCTCTGGCCCGAAGCGTTGACCGGCCAGGCCTGGCACAGCGTGTGGTCCAGCCGCAGCACCCTCGCCACCACGCTGCTCCTCGCGCTCTCATCCGCTGCGCTGGCGCTGGCCTGGTGCGTGGCCTGGCTAGAACTCGCCCCGCGCCACTGGGACAACACCCTGCGTCCCCTGCTCCACCTGCCGCTGGTGCTGCCCGCCGTGTTGTGGGTGGTGGGGATGTACAGCTTTGCGCTCACGCTGCGCATCGAAGGTCAGTGGTCCGGCTTGCTGTTCGCTCACACGCTGATGGTGCTGCCCTATGTGCTGATTGCGCTCTCACCCGCCTACCTCGGTTTTGATCCGCGCTGCGCAACGCTCAGCGCCAGCCTTGGTCACGGTCGCTGGCGCTTCTTGCTGAGCGTCAAATGGCCGCTGCTGCGCCGCGCGCTGGCCAGCAGCGCCGCCGTGGGCTTCGCGGTCAGCGTGGCGCAGTACCTGCCGACGCTCTATGTCGGTGCCGGCCGCTTCTCCAGCGTCACCACCGAAGCCGTCACGCTCGCAGCCGGTGCGCAGCGCTCGCTCACCAGCGCCTACGGGTGGCTGCAGTTTCTGCTGCCGGTGCTGGCCTTCGGCGTCGCCGCCTACTTGGGCAGGCCGCGCCGATTTAAAGTCGCCAACACATGACACTCTCGGTCCACATTGCCACCCTCGGCAGCGCGCAAGGCACGTTGGTGCGAGACCTGCGTTTCGAGGTGCGACCGGGCCAGATTCTCACGCTCATGGGTGCCAGCGGCAGCGGCAAAAGCTCGGTGCTCGCGGCCATCGCCGGCACGCTGGGCAGTGTGGCCGAAGGTGCGCAGGCGCTGCGCTGCACGGGCGCGGTCCGGCTCAACGGAGATGACATCACCCACCAGCCCACCGCCCAACGCGGCATCGGCCTGCTGTTCCAAGACGCCCTGCTCTTCGCCCACATGACCGTGGCCGAGAACCTGCTGTTCGCCGTGCCGCCCGGTCCACGCGCGCAGCGGCTGGCGCAGGTGCAGCAGGCGCTGGAAGAAGCGGGCCTGCAAGGCTACGGAGCGCGCGACCCGGCCACGCTCTCGGGTGGGCAGCGAGCCCGCGTCGCGCTGATGCGCGCCCTGCTCGCGAGTCCCAAAGCGCTGCTGCTCGACGAGCCTTTTTCCAAGCTCGACGCCACATTGCGCGACCAATTCCGCTCCTTCGTGTTCGAACACCTCCGCGAGCGCCACATCCCGGCCGTGCTGGTGACGCACGATGCGGCCGACATCGCCGACCCGGCCCTCGTCTTGGAGCTGGCCCATGCTGGATAAGGCCGTGCAACAGGCGCTGCGACCGCTCCTGTCGATGGCTGCGCGCGGCCTCGTGCGCTTGGGCGTGGGGGCCGATGCGATCAGCGTCGCCGGTTTCGCCATCGGCATGGCGGCGGCGGTGGCCATCGCCTTCCAGCAGTACCTGCCGGGTCTGGCGCTGCTGCTGCTCTCTCGCCTGATGGACGGGCTCGACGGCGCCGCGGCCCGCGCAACCCAGCCCACCGACCGGGGCGGCTTTCTCGACATCACGCTCGACTTCCTGTTCTACGCCGCCATCCCGCTGGCCTTTGCGCTGGCCGACCCGGCCGCCAACGCCCTGCCCGCTGCCGTGCTGCTGGCCAGCTTCATCGGCACCGGCAGCAGCTTCCTGGCCTTCGCGGCTGTGGCCGAGAAGCGGCAACTGCAGTCGGCGGCATTCCCGGACAAGAGCTTCTACTTTCTCGGCGGCCTGACCGAAGCGACGGAGACCATCACCGCCTTCGCCGCCATGTGCCTCTGGCCACAGTGGTTCCCCCACATTGCCTATGGCTTCGCGGTGCTGTGCGGCATCACGATCGTGTTGCGCATCGGCTGGGGCTGGCAGCGGTTCCGCTGAGCCCGCCCTTCCCGGCGGGCGAGATGGCGTCGGAGCCCGAATCCAGCCCTCAATCCGCTCCAGCGTTGCCGTAAACTCCCTGCGAGGTTCGCCCGGGCCGCCCAACGGCGCGTCCATCAGGGAACCCTTGTGCGGAGGCACTGCGTATGAACACCATGCTGGAGAACAAGACATGAAGGGCGTGATGGGCTTTCTGGAGAAGGCAGGGCTGGTGCGCATGGACACGTCCCACGACGACGCTGCGTCCCCAGCGCCGCCTGCCCCGGTTCCGGCAGAGGAGCCCGGCGTGGCGCCACCACCCGAAGCCACCATGCCGACCATCGGCACCCCCCTGAAACTCGACGACATCTACGCCCAGGCCGGCGTGCCGCCGTCGCTCTACCCCGCCGAGCGCCTGCTGCGGCTGATCGAGGGCCTGAGCGCGATGGACCCCGGCACCCGGTTGATGGCCATCCAGGCCATGGACGCGGCCGACGAGTCGTGGACCATCGAAGACCCGCTGGCCGACGCGCAAACCAAGGCCCAGGCGCTGTCGATGCACGCCGAGCTGCTGCAGCTCAACCTGCAGGCGCTGGAGCGCGACACGCTGGCGCGGATCGAGACCGTGACAGCCAAGCGCGACAAGGTGGTGGGCGACATCCGCCAGCAGATGTCTGAGCTCGACGCCCTGATGAACCGCGAGGTGGCCCGCGCCGCCCAGGACATCGCCCGCCAGGAAGCCCAGCTCCAGGCCGCCCGCGAACACACCGCCGGACAGCTCGCCAGCCTGTCGCAACTCGGCCAGCAATTGCAAAACCTCTCGGCGCAGTTCGGTGCGCCCGTCGCCCCCAAGGAATGACCCCATGGCCAGCTTGACCCCCCTTTCCAAAGGCCTGATCGGCCTCGCCGTGATCGGCGCCATGGCCTCGGCCGTGTGGAACTTCGCGCTCAAAGACGGCTTCGGCCCCGCAGAGCCTGCGTCCACCACGACCAACCCCAGCCCGACCCCATCGGAAACGCCCGCCAGCAGCGTGACCTCGACGCCGCCGAGCACGCCGCCGGCCCCCAGCGAAACGCCCGCGGCCGTCAGCAACAACGGCGCGTTCGGTCTGTCGCCGGCCGATCACGCAGCGCAAGGCCGCAAGCTCATGGAGAACGGCGATTTCGCCGAGGCGCGCTCCCATCTTGAGCAAGCGGTCAAGGGCGGCGACGCCGGTGCGGCCTGCCACCTGGGCGAGATGACGCTCAAGGGCCAGGGCGGCATCAAAGCCGACCAGGACGCCGCCGCCAAGCTCTTTCAGCTGGCCCAGTCCCGCAACACCATCTGTTTCGCGCCCGGCCAGTGAGCCTTCGCGCCGTCTGATTCAAAGGATTCCCATGAACCTCCGTCCCATTGCCCTCGCCACCGCCCTGTTGGGTGGTCTCTGGCTGTCGAGCACCGCCCAAGCCCAGGGCTTCGTCTTCGGCACCGCCGAGCCCAAAGCCCCCACCGCCGCACCGGCCGGTGCGCGCAACGCCAAGGTGGAATCGGCGCAGCGCCTGCTGGCCCGCCTCGGCCTGCTGCGCGAAACACCGTCTGGCACGCTGACCCCCGCCACGCTGGACGCCATGCGCGCCTTCGCCGCCCGCACCGGCACGGCACCCGCCAGCGAGGTCAACGACGCGCTGCTCAACGCCATCCGCCGCCACATCTGGACCAGCCAAAACTGGTCCAGCGGCAACTACAAAGGCAAAGAAAAGATCGTCGACGCGCAGGGCCTGCGCGAGGCTCAGATCCTGCTGGGCAAGCTGGGCTTCAACGCCGGCCCGCTGGACGGCACCTTCGGCCCGCAGACGCAGGTGGCCACCGAGGCCTTTCAGGAATCGCAGGGTGTGAGCGTGGATGGCCTGATCACCTCGACCGTGCTGATGAACCTGCGCCGTGCGGTGAACGGCGCGGGCGCAGGCGCCAAGGAAACGGTGCGGGTGCTCAACTGGCCCGACTACATCGAGCCCAGCGTGCTGCAGGACTTCGAGAAGGAATTCAACATCCGCGTGGTCTACGACATCTTCGCGGACAACGACGACCTGCAGGCCCGCCTGGGCGCAGGCGGCACGCCCTACGACGTGGTGTTCCCCACCGCCAACGCCGTGCCCGGCATGGCGGCCAAGGGCCTGCTCGGCAAACTCGACAAAGCCAGCCTCAAAAACCTGAACAACATCGACCCGCGCGTGGACGCGACCCTGCGCGCCTGGGACAAGGACGGCGCCTACAGCCTGCCCTACATGTGGTACACGGTCGGCATCGCCTGGAACCCCAAGCTCACCAGCAAGGCCTTCCCCGGCCACACCATGGACGCGCTCGCCACCGTGTTCGACCCGGCCATCGCCAAGCGCTTCCAGTCGTGTGGCATCGGCGTGGTCGATTCGGCGTCCGACGTGCTCCCGCTCGCGGCCATGGCCGGCGGACAACCCAAGTGGAATGGTCGCGCGTCCGTCGCGGCCGCCGAGAAGGTGATGGAGCGCCTCGTGGGCACGGTCAAAGTCATCCCCACCGACCAGTTCATCGACTCGCTGGCCAACGGCAAGATCTGTGTGGCCATCGGTTTCTCGGGCGATGCGGTGCAGGCCCAGACCAAGTCGCGCGGCGCGGTCGAGTACCGCGTGCCGGCCGACGGTGGACTGCTCGCCATCGACGCCATGGCGGTGCCGACCAACGCCAAAAACAAGCGCGGCGCGCACCAGTTCATCGACTACCTGATGCGGCCCCAGGTGATCGCCAAGGTGTCCAACACCGTGGGGTACGCCAACGCCAACCTCAAGGCCGGCGAATTCATGAGCGAGAGCGTGAAGAGCAACCCGGCCGTGGTGCCCAGCACCACCTCGCTGAGCCGCTCGTCGCCGATCCCGGTGCTGTCCGAGCAGGACGAACAGGAGATCAACCGCATCTGGTCGCGCTTCGCCAAATGAAAACGCCAGTGAATCCGCAAATGACACTGGCCCCACGACCTTGAGCGACAAGCCTTCCTACCTGGGCGCCTTCCTACGCCATCCCGCCAACCGCACCGCCTTGCTGGCGGCCGGCGTGGTGGCGATTTTTGCGTCCATCCCCATGGGCCTCGCGGGCCTGGCGCTGGTCGGCACGCTGGCGGCGGGCACCGAAATTTTGGCGGCGCTGATGGTGCCGAGCCTGCCGTCGTTCAAGGCCTGGGTGGACCGCGAGGCCCACCACCAGAGCCTCAGCCAGCGGCGCCAGTTGCTGATCGCCGAGCTGCGCGACCGCGGCGAGACCGACGCGCTCAGCACCTACCAGCACATGTGGGAGCGCGTGCAGGCGCTCTACCAGACAGCGGGCGACCGGCAAACCACACTGACGCGGCAGGACGTGGAAAAACTCGACACGCTCACGGTGGACTACCTCGGCCTCTGCGCGGTCAACGCCTCGCTGCGCCGGCGCAAAGACCACACCAGCGAAGACCAGGTGAACCGCCGCATCGCCAACGTCGAGGCGCAGCTGCGCAACCCCGCGCTGGGCGACGAAGAGGCGCGGCAGCTGCGCGCCACGCTCGCCGAATACACCGAGGTGCTGAACCGCTCGCGCCGCCTCGCGGTGCGGCGCAGCGCACTCGAAGCCACGCTGGTCGCCATGCCCGACAAGATGGAAGAGGTGTACCAGCTGGTGATCACCTCGCCTTACGCCACCGACATGGGCAGCAAGCTCGAAGACTCGCTCTCGCGCCTGCGCATCGCCGAAGAGGTGGCCGCCGAGTTCGACGACGCCGACCTTGCCACCTTCGGCCACAAGGCACCGCGCGCCAGCGCCTCGGGCAGCATGCCCAGCGCGGCCGTCCGCCAGGCCGCGCAACGCCAGAAAAACTGAACCCCACCCTCAACTCCCCCCGCTTTCAACCAGGAGCTTCCCATGGCCAACAACGCAATCTTCGCCCGCCTCGCCAACCTCTGGACCGGCTTCATCTCCCTCTGGGTCTCGGACATCGAGAAAGAGCACCCCGAGATCGCCTACCAGAACGCGATCGCTTCGATGATCCAGAAGTACACCCAGCTCAAGGCCGCCACCGGCGCCATCATCGCGCGCCGCCAGGACATCACCTCGCGCCTGGAAGCGCACGAGCGTGAACTCGCTGCCGTGACCAACGACCTGGAAGCGGCGATGGCCACCAACCAGGACGACCTCGCCGTGGTGCTGATTCAGAAGAAGAACACGCTGGACGCGGCGCTCACCGAGCTGCGCGCCGACGCGGCCCAGGCCACCGCCGACGCCGACAACGCCAAGGACTCGCTGATCCAGGTGAAGTCCGAGATCGACAAGCTCAAGGCCGAGAAAGAGCGCATGCTGGCGCAGATGCACAGCGCTCAAGCCCGCATCAAGATCCAGGGCCAGCTCGACGGTCTGTCGGTGGACGCCGAAGTGCAGGCACTGGGCGCCGTGCGCGACCACATCAAGGGCCAGGTGGCGCAGGCCAGCCTGGGCGCCGAACTGCAGAACTCCGACCTGGACGTGCGCCTCAACAAGCTGCGTCAGAGCAGCGGCAGCGTGACGGCCAAGGCCCAGCTCGAAGCCATGAAGCAGGCCCGCGCCGCCGCGCAGGCTGCGCCCACCAAAACACTCTGAGCCTCACAACGCATGAACGCACCCGCATCCCCCCGCCACGAGCTGCCGCGCTGGGCCGAGGTCCTGCGGCAGAAGTACCTGGCGGGCGAAGCGTCCACCTTCGTGCTCTACCGCAACGTCTTCGACAACTACCTGGTCGGTGACAAGCTGCACAACCTCGGCGCCTTCCTGGTCGAAGAGCTGTTCAAAGACACCAAGCAGCACGTGTGCGAGGTGAGCCTGGAGCGCGGCATCCGGGTGCTCTCGGGGACGAGCGAAGACAAGCAGCGCGCGCTGCTGCGCCAGGCCGAGGAAGGCACCGAGCCCGACCTGCTGGCCTCGCTGCATGCGCTGGAGCAGCGCATGCGCGCGCAGCCGTCCACCGCCGTCATCGTGCCCTACGCCGACGCGCTGCTGCCCGCCGGCGACCCGAGCTTCATGGCGCAGACCGACCGCCAGACCTACTTGGTGTTCCACCGCTGGTCGCTGGACCAGACGCTGACCCAGGGCGACAACATCGTCGTGCTGATCACCGAGTCGCTCAACGCGATCAACCCGGGCCTGCTGTCCAATCCCAAGGTGGCGGCGATTGAAATCCCCATGCCCGACCTGCCGCTGCGCAAAAAGGTCATTGGCTTTTTCGCGCCCAAGCTCAGCGAGCACCAGGTCGAGCTGTTCTCCGAGCGCACCAGCGGCCTGCGCACCGTGCAGCTCGCCAACATCCTGGCGGGCACCAAGGGCCATGGCCTGAGCGAGGCCGAGCGCCGCGCGCTGATCGGCAAGCTGCTTGAAGGCACGCCCGACGCGGTAGCCCGCGCCGACACGCTGGCCACCATCACCGCCGGCATGACGCCCGCCGAAATCACGCGCCTGATCGAGCCCGGCAAGACCCTGCCCGAGGGCGATGCCGACCAGGAGGTGCTCAAGGTCATCCACGCGCGCAAGCGCGAGATGATCGAGAAGGAGTGCGCGGGCCTGATCGAGTTCATCGAGCCCAAACACGGCCTCTCGTCGGTGGGCGGGCATGAGCACATCAAGCACGAGCTGATGGCCATCGCCAAGAACCTCAAGGCCGGCGAAACCACGCTGACACCCATGGGCCTGCTCGCGGTCGGCCCCATGGGCTCGGGCAAGACCTTCGTGATCAAGGCCTTCCTGAAAGAAGCGGGCCTGTCGGCCGTGGCGCTGAAGAACTTCCGCTCCAAGTGGGTCGGTTCCACCGAGGCCAACCTGGAGCGCGTGCTCGCCACCGTCAAGGCCATGGGCCCCATCGCCGTGATCATCGACGAAGGCGACCGCAGCTTCGGCAACGGCGGCGGCGAAGACAGCGACGGCGGCACCAGCTCGCGCGTGATCGCGCGGCTCAAAGAGTTCATGGCCGAGACCGAGAACCGCGGCCAGGTGCTGTTCGTGATGATGACCAACCGGCCCGACAAACTCGACAGCGACATCAAGCGCCCCGGCCGGCTCGACCGCAAGATCCCGTTCTTCTATTGCGACACCGCGGCCGAGCGCGTGCAGGTCTTGCAGGCCGTGCTCTCGCGCTACGAAGAGCCCTGTGTGGCGAGCATGGAAGAGTTGCTGACCCTGTGCGACACCCTGACCGGCTACTCCAACGCCGACCTCGAAGCGCTCTCGCTGCTGGCCGTGGAGCTGGCGCGCAACCAGGCCACGCCGCTGAACGCCGATGCACTGAATCAGGCCGCAGCCGACTTCATGCCACCGCAGGAGCGCGACATGATCGAGTTCATGGAGCTGCTCGCGGTGTCAGAGACTTCGCGCCGCTCCATGCTGCCCAAGCGCTACCGCGACATGGCCATCGCCGACATCCAGAGCAACCTGATCGCCGCCAAACGGCGCGCCTTGACCCGTTGATCCGCTGACCCGCAGACCCCCTACACAAGGAGCCTCCCATGCACCCGATCCAAGACCAGAACCTGAGCGCCACCCAGGTCATCCAGCTCACCCAGGCCATGTTGTCCGTGGCCCTGGTGGACGGCATCCACCCCGCCGAAGCGGCGCTGATCGGCCAGTTCTACGAGAACTCGCGCCAGGCCGACATGCCGACCACGGCGGCCATGCTGTCGGACACCCACAGCTTCGACGCCCAGGCCATGGCCGGTAGCCCGGCGGAAGTGGCCGACACCGTGGTGCTGATGTGCCTGATGACCGGCTACGCCGATGGTCAACTGAGCGCCGAAGAACGTGCCCTGGTGCAGTCCTACGCCACCGCCCTGAACGTGGACGCCGAGCGCTTCGAGGCGCTGCTGGGCCAGGTGCGCGACGAACTGATCGGCGCTCTCTCGCACCTGCCCGACGCCGAGTCGGTGGCCAACGTGGTGCGCGAACTCACCGCAGGCGGCTGAAGCCAAGGCCCCGGCCCGGTCAGTGGGTATGGCCTGGTGAATGCCCGTGGCCGTCATCGGCCCCCAGCTCACCACGCGCCTGGCGCCAGACCTGCCAGCCCCCGCGCACCGCCAGGGCCGCCATGAGCGTGGCCACCAGCAGGTCGGGCCAGGCGGTGCCGGTGCCCAACACCCCCAGCGCCGCGAGCATCACGGCGATGTTGCCGATGGCGTCGTTGCGGGTGCAGAGCCACACGCTGCGCATGTTGGCATCGCCTTCTCGAAAGGCGTAGAGCATCCAGGCCACGGCCAGGTTGGCGCCCAGCGCGAGCATGCCCACCAGGCCCATGGTCATGGCCTCGGGCACCTGGCCGCTCCACAGGCTCCAGAGCGCCCGGCCCAACACAAACAGACCAAACGCCACCATGCTGACCGCCTTCAACATGGCGGCGCGCGCGCGCCAGGCCAGCGCCGCCGAGAGCACCGCCAGCGACACACCGTAGTTCAGCGCGTCACCCCCGAAGTCGATGGCATCGGCCAGCAACGAGACCGAGCCCGAGCGGTAGCCTGCGGCCAGCTCCACCACCAGCATGGCCGCATTGACCAGCATCGCGACCCAGAGGATGCGGCGGTAACGCGGCAGGTTGACGAGGGCCGCAGGTTTCGGTGTGTCGTGTTCGCAGCAGTGGGCAGACATGGGGTTTTCCTTTCGAATGGTTTGATTGGAAACCCTGGAGCCGCTACAGTGTCAACACCCTTTCTCGAACACAGGTTTTCACCATGCGCATCAAGGAACTGAGCCAGGCCACGGGTGTGGACGTGGAGACGATCCGCTTCTACGAAAAGGAACGGCTGCTGCCCGCCCCGGCGCGCTCGGACAACGGCTACCGCGACTACGCAGGGCCGCACCTGGAGCGGCTGTCGTTCATCCGCCACTGCCGCGCGCTCGACATGCCCTTGTCAGACATCAAGCGCCTGCTGGCCTTCGTGGACGACCCGGCGCAGCACTGCCTCGACGTGGACCAGCTGGTGGACGAACAGCTCAGCCGTGTGCGGGCGCGGCTCAAAAGCATGCGCGCGCTGGAGCGGCAGCTGGTGCAGCTGCGTGCGCGATGCAAGGGTGAACACGAAGGCGGCGAGTGCGGCATCCTGCACGAGCTGGTGGCGGCGGCGCACGGCGAAGCCTGCGCATGCCACCCGGGCTGAGCGGCAGCACCGCTTCGGCGGTCCTCACATGCGCTGGATGCCCATCCGCCGCAGCACGGCCTTCTCCAGCTCCACCAACACAAACTTGCCGCTTGCCAGCGCGACGATCAGCGCCCACGACCAGGCGTCCAGCGCCGCCGTGCCAAACAGCGCCTGCATCGGCGACGCGTAGGTGAACAGGGCCTGCAGCACCAGCGTGACGGCGCAGGCCCAGACCGCGATGCGGTTGCCGGTGAGGGTCTCCCGGCGCCAGGCGCTGGCGGTGAAGTGGCGCACGTTGAAGAGGTAGAACACCTCGCTCATCACCAGCATGTTGACCACGGCGGTGCGCGCCACGTCGAGGCCGTTGCCGCGACCCAGCTCCCAGTGGTAGACCCAGAAGCACGCGCCCATCATGAGCAGGCTCACGTAGACCACGCGCATGAACAGCAGGCGCGTGATCAGCGGTTCGCTGGCCGGGCGCGGTGGGCGGCGCATCACGCCGTCTTCGGCGGGCTCAAAGGCGAGCGCCATGTCCAGCGTGATGCTGGTGACCATGTTGACCCACAGGATCTGCCCGGCCGTGACCGGCATGGCGAGGCCGGCGAACACGGCGATGAGGATCAGGCCCGCTTCGCCGCCGTTGGTGGGCAGGATGAAGAGCAGCGACTTCTTGATGTTGTCGAACACCGTGCGCCCCTCGCGCACCGCGATTGCTATTGCTGCGAAGTTGTCGTCGGTGAGCACGAGGTCGGCCGCTTCGCGCGCGGCGTCGGTGCCGCGCTGGCCCATGGCCACGCCGATGTCGGCCGCCTTGAGCGCGGGCGCGTCGTTCACGCCGTCGCCGGTCATGGCCACGAGCTGCCCACCGGCCTGCAGGTTGGCCACCAGGCGCAGCTTGTGTTCGGGGCTGGCGCGGGCGATCACGTCGGTCTGCGCCAGCCGCGCGCTCAGGGCCGCGTCGTCCAGCGTGTCGATTTCCGTGCCGCTGAGGGGCTGTCCGTCGCGCAGGCCCAGGCTGGCGCCGATGGCGGCGGCCGTGGTGGCGTGGTCGCCGGTGATCATGACCACGCGCACACCGGCCGCCTGGCACTCGGCCACCGCGGCCACGGCCTCGGGGCGCGGCGGGTCCATCAGGCCCACGAGCCCGAGCAGGGTGAAGCGCGGCGTGATGTCGCTGGTGGCCAGCTCGCGCGTGCCGGCGGGCAGCTCGCACTCGGCGAGCGCGAGCACGCGCTGGCCCTCGCCCGCAGCGGCGTCCATGCGCGCATGCCACGCGGCTTCGTCCAGCGCCCGGCCCGATGCGTCTTGCACGCACAGCGCCAGCACCTGCTCGGGCGCCCCCTTGAGCAGGGCGAACACGTGGCCCGCGTGGTCGTGGTGCAGCGTGGCCATGTAGCGCTGTTCGGATTCGAACGGGATGCTGTCGATGCGCGGCGTGCGCGCGGCCTCCTGCGCGGGGTCCAGCCCGGCCTTGCGCGCGAGCGTGATCAGCGCGCCCTCGGTGGGGTCGCCGGCCAGCGCCCAGCCGCCGGCCTCGCTGTGGTGCAACTGCGCGTCGTTGCACAGCAGGGCGCAGCGCGCGAGGCGCATCAGACCGTCGTTCTGTTCGGACTCGATGGCCTGGCCGTCCGCGTGGAAGCCACCCTCGGGCGCATAGCCGGCGCCGCTCACATCCACGCGCTGGCCCGGCAGCAACAGGCGCACGGCGGTCATTTCATTCTTGGTGAGCGTGCCGGTTTTGTCGGTGCAGATCACGCCCACCGAGCCCAGCGTTTCCACGGCGGGCAGGCGGCGCACGATGGCGCGCTGGCGGGCCATGGCGGCGGTGCCGATGGCGAGCGTGATGGTGACAATGGCGGGCAGGCCTTCGGGGATGGCGGCCACGGCCAGGCCGACCACGGCGAGAAAGATGTCCAGCGGCGGCAGGCCGCCCACCCGGCTGCCCCACAGAAACGTGGCCACGCTCACCAGCCCGATGAAGAAGGTGATCTGCCGCGCGAACTGGTCGAGCCGGCGCGTGAGCGGCGTGGCCAGGCTCTGCACCCCCGACACCAGGCGCCCGATGCGGCCGATCTCGGTGTGCCCGGCGGTGGCCACCACCAGGCCCGCGCCCTGTCCCACGGCCACCACCGTGCCGGCGTAGGCCATGCCGCCGCGCTCGGCCAACGGCGCTGCGTCGGCCACCGGTGCGGGGTCTTTGTCCACCGGGACAGATTCACCGGTGAGCGCTGATTCGTCGATGCGCAGGTTCTTGGCCGAGAGCAGGCGCAGGTCGGCCGGCACGCGGGTGCCGGACTCGATCAGCACCACGTCGCCGGGCACCAGCTCGGCCGCGTCGATCTCGTGGTGCTCGCCGTCGCGCAGCACCATGGCCCGGCTCGCCAACATGGCGTGCACGGCTTCGAGCGCGCGCTCGGCCTTGCCCTCCTGAATGAAACCGATCACCGCGTTGATCAGCACCACGCCGAAGATCACCGCCGCGTCCACGTAGTCGCCGAGCCAGACAGTGATGGCCGCCGCGGCCAGCAGGGTGTAGATCAGCAGGTTGTGGAACTGCCCGACGAAGCGGCGCAGCCCGCCGGGGCGCGGTGCGCCGCTCAGCCGGTTGGGGCCGTGTTGGGCCAGGCGTGTCGCGGCTTCAGCGCCCGTCAGACCCAGCGAAGAACTCTCCAGGTGGCGCAACACCTGGTCAGCCGCCTGCGCGTGCCAGTGCGACGGAAGGTCATCGGTGGCGGGCGGGGGCAAGGCATGGGTGTCGGGTCGCATGAACCCACCATAACCCGAAGGCCGTGACGCCCACCACCGATGCGGTCAAACTTCCAGCGTCGCCCTGGCCGAAGGCGACCATTCGAGCGCGTGGTGGTCAAAGCCCGCGGCCAGCGTGGGTTTGACCACCTCGAAATAGGGCGACACGTCGAAATCGCGCGGCGTGAACAGGCTGTGGTGGCGCACATGCAGCACCTGACGCACGCAGTCTGCGCAGCTCGGGTCGTCGGTCGCGGTCTCTTCGACGATCGGCAAGATGGGGTAGAGCACCGACTCGAAGGCCTGCGCAATCAGCGTGGAGCAGATGGCGCGCGTGGGGTCGCCGCTGCCGATGGACAGCAGACGCCGTCGCCAGCGCACCGGCACCGGCGGCGTCGGAAACAGGTAGCGGGCGAGGTCCAGGATGTTCTTCAGGTCGTAGCGGTGGCCGATGCGCTGCACCGCGAAGCGGCAGACCGCCTGTGCCTCATCGATGCGAAGGCTGGCGGGCCGGCAGATGCGGCAGTGCAGGCCCGCGTAGGTGCTCAGGGGCACGGCGCGCACGCCCTCGCGAATGTCCGCCTCCACCACCATCAGCGGGCCACCCGGCCGCAAAGGGCCGACGCAGAGCGCAGCGTGCGACCAGGTTGATTGCGTCAGGTACTTGATCGCGGTGCTCACGCGCGTGGTGCCCTCGACCAGCACCACATCGGCCGGGCGCAGCGCCGCGGCCAGCAGGCGCTGGTCGGTCGGAAAGCCGACGGCCGCCGACCGGCCCGGCTTGGACAAGTAGTGCGCCAGCGCACGCCCGATGGCTTGTCTGATCATCTTGTGCTCCCGGTGTAAGAATGTCGCAGCTTCGGCGACTCAACAACAACACAAAGGAACGGTCGTGGGCATCCGGAAAATCTTGTTGCTGCTCGTGGTTCTGCTGGGCATTGTGGCCTTCTTCGCTTTCGGTCTGGGCCGCTACTTCAGCCTCGACTTCCTCAAGGAAAGCCAGGCCACGTTCGCTGAACTTCGCGAGCAGCGGCCGCTGCAGCTGGCGCTGGGCTACTTTCTGGTCTATGTGGCGGTCACCGCGCTCTCGCTGCCCGGCGCCACCATCGTCACACTGGCCGGCGGCGCCATCTTCGGCCTGGGCTGGGGCCTGCTGATCGTGTCGTTCGCCTCCAGCATCGGCGCGACGCTGGCCTTTCTGACCGCGCGCTTCCTGCTGCGCGACAGCGTGCAAAGCCGCTTCGGCCAGCGCCTGGCCGACATGGACAAGGGCATCCAGAAAGACGGCGCGTTCTACCTGTTCACGCTGCGCCTGATCCCGGTCGTGCCCTTCTTCGTGATCAACCTGCTGATGGGCCTGACCAAGATGAAGGCCTGGACGTTTTACTGGGTCAGCCAGCTCGGCATGCTGGCGGGCACCGCCGTGTATGTGAATGCCGGCACGCAGCTCGGCCAGCTCGAATCGCTCCAGGGCATTCTCAGCCCCGGTCTGCTGGGCAGCTTTGTGCTGCTGGGCCTGTTCCCGCTGATCGCTCGCAAGATCGTCGAGGCGGTGCAGAAGCGCAAGGTGTACGCGCGATGGGCCAGCGTGCGCCCGGCCAAGTTCGACCGCAACCTGATCGTGATCGGCGCGGGCGCGGGCGGCCTGGTGTCGGCCTACATCGCCGCCGCCGTGAAGGCCCAGGTGACGCTGATCGAGGCGCACAAGATGGGCGGCGACTGCCTGAACTACGGCTGCGTGCCGAGCAAGGCGCTGATCAAGAGCGCCACGCTCGCGCACCAGATGCGCCACGGCGCGAACTACGGCTTGAACGATGCGACGCCCATCTTCAGCTTCAAGGCCGTGATGCAGCGCATCCACGACGTGATCGCCGCCATCGAGCCACACGACAGCATCGAGCGCTACACCGGCCTGGGCGTGGAGGTGCTGCAAGGCTATGCCAAGCTGGTGAACCCGTGGACGGTGGAGATCGCGCTGAACGGCGGTGGCACACAAACGCTCACCGCGCGCAGCATCGTGATCGCCGCCGGCGCCCGCCCCTTCGTGCCGCCGCTGCCGGGGCTCGATGAGGTGGGCTACGTGACCAGCGACACGCTGTGGGACGCGTTCGCAAAGCTCGACGAAGTACCGAAACGACTCGTGGTGCTGGGCGGCGGCCCGATTGGCTGCGAACTGGCGCAGGCTTTTGCGCGGCTGGGCGCGCAGGTGACGCAGGTGGAGATGGCGCCGCGCATCATGATCCGCGAAGACGAAGAGGTCTCGGCGCTCGCCAAGGCCTCGCTGGAAGCCGACGGCGTGGCGGTGCTCACCGGCCACAAGGCGCTGCGCTGCGAGCTCGTGAACGGCGAGAAGGCGCTGATCGTTGAACACGGCGGCGCCGAGAAGCACATCCCCTTCGACCAGCTCATCTGCGCCGTCGGCCGCGTGGCGCGGTTGACCGGCTACGGCCTCGAAGAACTGGGCATCCCGACGAACAAGACGGTGGAGACCAACGAGTACCTGCAGACCATCTACCCCAACATCTACGCCGCCGGCGACGTGGCCGGGCCCTACCAGTTCACCCACGTGGCCGCGCACCAGGCCTGGTACGCCGCGGTGAACGCGCTGTTCGGCGATTTCAAACGCTTCAAGGCCGACTACTCGGTGATCCCCTGGGCGACCTTCATCGCGCCCGAGGTCGCGCGCGTGGGGCTGAACGAGCAGGACGCCAAAGAAAAGAAGATCCCCTACGAGGTCACGAAGTACGGCATTGACGACCTCGACCGCGCCATCGCCGACAGCGAAGCGCACGGCTTCGTGAAGGTGCTCACCGTGCCGGGCAAGGACACCATCCTGGGCGTGACCATCGTCGGCACGCACGCGGGCGACCTGCTGGCCGAGTACGTGATGGCCATGAAACACAGCCTGGGCCTGAACAAGGTGCTCGGTACCATCCACACCTACCCCACGCTGGCCGAGGCCAACAAGTACGTGGCCGGTGAATGGAAGCGCGCGCACCAGCCAGAAAAGCTGCTGGCCTGGGTGAAGAAGTTTCACGACTGGCGCCGTGGTTGACCCATCGCTTGAACCTTGTGGGCCGAAACGGAGTCCATCTTTCATGAACACCCGCCGACGCTTCATCACGGCGCTCGCCGCTGCAGCCACCTTCGCCCCGCTCACCCTCCCCGCCCAGACCCCGTTTGACCACGGTTACGCCGCCTGGGACGCGCTGCTCAAAAAGCACGTGCACTGGCTGCCCGACGGCAAGCAGTCGCGCGCGAACTACAAGGGCTTCGCCACCGACCGCGCCGCGCTCAAGGCCGTGCTCGACACCTTCAGCGCCGTGCCCCGGGCCAGCTTCGACGGCTGGAGCAAACCCCAGCAGATGGCCTTTCTCATCAACGCCTACAACGCCTTCACGGTCGAACTCATCCTCACGAAATACCCCAACCTGAAGTCCATCAAAGACCTGGGTTCCTTCGTGCAGTCAGCCTGGAAGAAAAAGTTCTTCACCCTGCTCGGCGAACAGCGCCACCTCGACTGGATCGAACACGAACAGCTGCGCCCGCGCTACAACGAACCGCGCGTGCACGCCGCCGTCAACTGCGCCAGCGTCGGCTGCCCGGCGCTGCGCGACGAGGCCTTCACCGCCGCCAAGCTCGAAGCCCAGCTCGACGACGGCATGCGCCGCTTCCTGGGCGACCGCACGCGCAACCGCGTCAAGGGCAACCAGGTCGAGGTCAGCAGCATCTTCAAGTGGTTCCGCGAAGACTTCGAGCAGGGCCGCGGCGGCTTCAAGCAGGTGGAAGACGTGTTCGCGAAGCACGCCGAACAGCTGAGCGACCTGCCCGCCGAGCGGGCCGCGCTGAAGGCAAAGACGCTGGGCGTGGGCTTTCTCGACTATGACTGGTCACTCAATGACGCGGGCCGCTAGGATGAAACACCCCCCGCGCCGCTTCGCGTCACCCCCCAAGGGGCGGCACTGGCCGTCCGGCAAAGCCGGCCCGGCGGTGCCTCTGGGTGGCGTTGTTTCATGCGCAGCGGGTGGTGCTCCGGCGCAGTGGAAAACTGACATGCACCGCCTGCTGGCGCTCTGCGCGCTCATCCCGCTGGCCGCTGGCGCCCAAACGCTGCCGCCCTTGCTGCAGGCCGAGGGTGCGCTCAACCCCGACTGGCGCTTCGTCGGCTTCCCCAAGAAAAAGGCCGACCTGCCGGCCACCCAGTTCGACGCCGGCAAGGCAGACGAGCAGTCGGCACTCCGGGTGCTCACCGCCTCTTCCTACGGCGGCCTGGTGCACGACATGGACAACGTGCCCCCTGCCCGCCTGCGGTGGCGCTGGCGGCTGGACCAGCCGCTCTCGGGCGGCAAGACCGCGCCCGACCTCACCACCAAGGCCGGCGACGACGCAGCGCTCAAGGTCTGCGTGATGTTCAACCACCCACTGGAGCGCGTGCCCTTCGTCGAGCGCACCCTGCTGCGGCTGGCGCGCAGCGTGAGCGGCGAGCCCCTGCCGGCGGCCACGCTCTGCTACGTCTGGGACAGCGGCCACGTCGCCGGCCTGCAAGGCGCCAACCCCTACTCGCGCCGCATGCGCTACATCAGCCTGCGCGGCAGCGAAACCCCCACCGGCCAGTGGGTCGCGGAAAACCGCGACCTCGCGCAAGACTTCGTGGCCCTGTTTGCCGACGAGCTGCCCCAGGGCGCGCAGACCCCGCCAGCCGAGCTGCCCAAGGTCAACACCGTGCTGATCGGCGCGGACGGCGACAACACCGCCAGCAACAGCCTGGGCTGGGTGAGCGATCTGCACTGGGGCGCGACCGGCCCCTGAAGTCGCAACCCGTACCATCGGAGCCCATGCACCACGGAATCAACAAGCTCCTCCTGCTCGGCGCCGGCCATGCCCATGTGCAGGTGCTGGCCCGACTGGCGCAGAACCGCCCCGCCGACCTCGACGTCACCGTCCTCACGCCCTACCCCTACCAGACCTACAGCGGCATGACGCCCGGCCTGGTCGCGGGCCGCTACAGCGCCGAAGACTGCCAGATTCCCCTGGAGCCGCTGGTGAAGGCGGCCGGGGCCAAGTGGCTGCGGGGGCGCTGCACCGGGCTCGACGCCACCCAGCAGAAGGTGCAGCTCAGCCCCACCGGCAAAGGCCAGACGCTGCCGCCCGAGCTGCCCTACCAACTGCTGTCCATCGACACCGGCGCCGTCATCGACCGCACCCGGCTCGAAGCCGACATGCCCGGCGCCCCGGCACACGCCCTGATCGTGCGGCCCATTGAGGTTTTCGCCACCCTCTGGCCCCAGGTGATGGCCCAGGCCGTCCTGCGGCCACTCTCCATCGCGGTGGTCGGCGCCGGCGCGGCCGGCCTCGAGTTGCTGTTCGCGGCCGAACAGTGCCTGCGCCTGCACGGCGCCGCCGGGGCGCGCTTCACGCTCATCACTGGTGGCCCCGAACCCGCGGCGAACTACGCCCCCGGTGTTCAGCGGCGCGTGCTGCGCCGGCTGAAAGCGCTGGGCATCACCGTGCTGCGCGACACCTGCGTGGGCATGGACCACGGCGTGGTGCGGCTGGGCGGCGGCTCCGAACTGGCCTGCGACCTGCCCCTGCTCGCCATCGGCACCCACGCCCCCGCCTGGCTGCAAGGCAGCGGCCTGGCGCTGTCCGAGACCGGGTACGTGCTCGTCAACGAATACCAGCAAAGCAGCAGCCACCCCAACGTGTTCGCGGCCGGCGACGTGGCCACCCGGGCCGACGTGCCGCACCCCAAGAGCGGCGTCTACGCGGTGCGCGCCGGCCCGCCCCTGGCCGCCAACCTGCTGGCCGCCCACGAAGGCAGCGCGCTCAAACCGCACCACCCGCCCAAGAACACGCTCAACCTCCTGTCCTGCGGCGCCGGCCACGCCATTGCCAGCTGGGGCCCGCTGCACGCCGAGGGCGCCTGGGCCTGGGCATGGAAAGACCGGATTGATCGGGCGTTCATGGCGAAGTACACGGTGGGGGTGGGGTGAACATTGCATCAATGAGCAAAAAATGCCAAGGGCCAAGATGAACGCCGCCGAACACAGCTCCAATCTTGGAAAGTTGGTTCACAACTTCCAGTCACTCGAGACATGGCTGCGGGTTGTTCTTTTGAAGCTTGAATCCGCCCAGCGTCCGACCTCGCGGCTTGACTTTGAGAGCATGACAATCGGAACGATGATCTCTGTCGACGCACTTACTGACTACTCAGATCTCGCCACGCTTTGCAGGCGCTTCAACCGTCATATGGAAGCAAAGGACGCACAGATCTTGAACGTTTCCCTTGTAGACATCCGTGATGCCATCGCACACGGCCGGATCCTTGGCACCCCCAACGGGTTCCCATTGCGGCTCGTGAAGTTCTCAAAACCGACATCAGGTCAGGTCAAGCTCGTGGTGAATGAAATCATGGACCACAACTGGTTTTCGCTGCAGCTCCTACGAACCCACCGCGCAATTGAGCTGGTACGAGCTGAAGCCGAACACATAGCGCTAGCCATGCCGGCACCACGCGCGACTCAAACGTTGAGTCCAACTTCCAAATCAATCAAAGACGTCCCATGAAACTCGGCTACACCATCACCTACGTCCCCGACGTCGCCGCCTCCCTGGCCTTCTTCGGGCAGGCCTTCGGGCTGCAATCCAAGTTCCTGCACGAGAGCGGCACCTACGGCGAGCTCGACACGGGCGAGACCACGCTGTCGTTCGCGGCCCACGAGCTGGGCGACATGAACTTCGCGGGCGGGCATGTGCACGCAGACACCTCCCCGCAGCCACTGGGTTTTGAGATCGCGCTGGTCACGGGCGATGTGCCGGCGGCGCACGCCAAGGCCTTGGCGGCCGGCGCGCACGAGATGGCGGCGCCATCTCAGAAGCCCTGGGGGCAGGTCGTGTCGTACCTGCGCTGCCCGGACGGCATCCTGGTGGAGCTGTGCACGCCGGTCGGCGGCTGATCTGTCAGGGCGCCCCCCGCTTGGGGGAAGGCGGCGCCCCTTCATGGCACTGTTTCTGCTTCACTTGTCACCATCTCAACCCGACAGGAGCGAACCATGCAGCAAGTCTCTGTGCCCTTGACGTGGCAGTTGGCACCCACCAACCTCTCACAGCCCATCCTGCCGAACTGGCAGTTCCACCTGTTCAATGTGAACCTGGGCAGCTCGTCCAACCCGTCCGTGGAGCAGGCCGCGCTCGACAAGGTGGGCAGTTATGGCCGGCAGATCGGGCACATTGCCGAGGCGCTGGAGCTGATCGTGAACAAGATGAAGCTGCTGGACAGCAAGGACCTCACGCCGAAAGAGCGGGACGTGTTGCAGGTGTTCCTGGGTGATGTCTCGGCGGTCCGGCAGATCAAGGCGGCGCAGCCCCAGGCCTAGTCCGATGGCCGAGACCAAGACCCGCCCCACCGGCGCCAGCGTCGAGGCGCACATCGGCGCGGTGGCCAGCGAGGCGCAGCGCCAGGACGCCGAAACGCTCATTGCGCTGATGCACAAGGTCACCGGCCAGGCGCCGGCCATGTGGGGGCCGAGCATCATCGGCTTCGGCACCTACCACTACCGCTACGCCAGCGGCCAACAGGGCGATGCGGCCCTCACCGGGTTTGCGTTCCGCAAGAACGAATTCGCCATCTACATCTCCGCATGCGTTGAGGGCCGGGAACGCCTGCTCAGCCAACTGGGCAAGCACAAGGCGACCAAGGGCTGCCTGTACGTCAAGCGGCTTGCAGACGTTGACCTGAAGGTGCTGGAGCAACTGGTGGCCGAGGCCGTGGCCGATCTTCAGCGCCGCTATCCAGCCGGCGGATGACACCCGATCACACCCCATTCGCATGGCTCCGCTTTACCGGCGCCGTGGAACACGACCCTGCCGTGGACGCCTGGCTCAACGGCGTGTCGGGCGAGCTGGGCGCCCTCGCGCAGGCAGGGTTCCAGCGCCTTCGGGAATGTGGCGCCGGCGTGCGGGAACTGATGCACGACGGCTTCGCCACGGTGTGCGTGCAAGACGCACCGTTCGCCTACGTCGGCGCCTTCAAGGCGCACGTCAACATCGGCTTCTTTCACGGCGTAGCGCTGCCCGATCCGACGGGTCTGCTGGAAGGCACGGGCAAGCGCATGCGGCATGTGAAGCTGCGGCCCGGCCGGCCCGTCGATGAGGCAGCACTTGACGCGCTGATCGCGGCGGCCTACCGCGACATCCTGGTCCGGCTGGAATAGCCGGCTCGCTCAGCCAAGGCGTGGCTTCATTTGCCGCGCAGGCCCTCCTGCTCCATGAGCAGGTAGGTGTTGTAGGCGTTCATGCGGTTGGCGAACGGGAACATGGGCATGTGTGCCCAGGCGCTCCAGTCGGTGCTGGCGTAGGCCTCTTCAAACGGCACCATCGCTTCCGACGCCTGGCCCATGGTGCGGCGCAGGTAGCCGAGGTAGTCGCGGATGACGCCGATGTCCTTGCGCGGGTCGGTGGACGCTGCGCCGTGACCGGGCACCACGGCCAGCGCTTCAAAGCTGAGCAGGCGGCTGAGCGCGCTGATCCACTGGTCGCTGTTGGCTTTGCCCACAAAGGGCAGGCGCCCGCTGAAGATGAGATCGCCCGCAAACAGCACACGCTCTCCCGGCACGTGGATCGCCAGGTCTTCCGGCGTGTGCGACGGCCCCACCTGTTCGACCACAAAGCGCGCGCCGGCCAGCTCCAATGTGGTGGAGCCGTCGAGCCAACGGTCGGCGGGCACCAGCCGGGTCTGGGCATTCACCCAGGGCGCCAGCTCGATGCGCGAGGCCTCCAGCCGCTGTTGGGCCGTCTCCGAATGGAGGTACTCGCGCGCGGCGCTGTGGGCGATGATCTGCGCGCCCTGGGCCTTGAAGGCCTGCAGGCCGTAGATGTGGTCGGCGTGGTAGTGGGTCACGAGCACGTGCGTGACCGGCTTGGGGGTGAGCTCGGCGATCTTGCTCAGCAGGCGCTGCGCCAGCGCGGGCGAGCCCAGCGCGTCGATCACCACCACACCCTGCGGCGCGATCACGAAACCGGCGTTGCTGATGAAGTTCTGGTTCTTCGGCGAGCCCAGCGCGGCCAGACCTTGCACGTAGTAGGTGTTGGGGCCGACCTTCTGGAGGGTCATCTCGGGCGCTGGCTGTGCTGCGCCCACCGCAGAAACCGTCAACAGCAGCAGCGCCGAAGCGCCTCCAGCAACGGTGCGGGACAGCTTCCGCACCCCGGAATGAAGCCAGGCCAGCATGGGGAACTCCTTGTGCACGTCGGTGTGGTGTCAGTGTTTGGCGGGTGCGGTGGCTTTGGCCGCAGCGTCGAAACCGCCCTTGGCTTTCCACTCTTCCATGCCGCCTTGCAGGATGCGCAGGTTGTCCCAGCCTGCCACGCGCATGGCGAATCCGGCCTGGGCCGAGAGCGAACCGGTGTTGCAGTAGATCAGCACGGGTTTGTCTTTGGGGATGGTGTTGCGCTTGGCCAGCACCTGGCGCCAGTCCATGTGGATCGCGCCGGGGATGTGGCCCTTGGCGAACTGGCCTGCGTCGCGCGCGTCGATGACGATCATTTTTTTCCACTCGTCGGCAGGGATCTGCTCGGCAAAGATCACGCCACCGCCGTAGTCCACGAATTCGAGATACGCCTCCATCTCGTCGACGGCGATGGCCTTGTTGTCGGCGTGGGCGGCGGGGGCCAGCAGCAGGGAGCAGGCGGTGAGGGCGGCGAGCGCGAGCGTGCGGAAATTCATGGGATGGTTTGAATATCAGTAAATGCTGATATTTTCACCTTTTCGCGGGCAACCGTGATCGGTTCAAACCCGCGGTCTCAGCAGCCGAGCTGGTTCGCCATGTGGAGCAGATCGCGCGCGTGCAGCGTGTTGGCCGGGTCGGGCGACACGTCTTTCGGCTGCCCGGCGCCGAACTCCAGCGGGCGTTCGATGTAGGCGGTCTGCAGGCCGTTGGCGCGGGCGGCGGCGAGGTCGTCGTGGTGCGCGGCGACCATCATCACCTCGGCCGGGGCGAGGTCGAACACCTCGGCCGCGCCGAGGTACACGCGCGGGTCGGGCTTGTAGGCGCGAAACACCTCGGCGCTGAGCACGCAGTCCCAGGGCAGGCCGGCGCGCTTGGCCATGTCGGTGAGCAAGCCCAGGTTGCCGTTGGAGAGGCTGCAGATCGTGAAGCGTGCCTTGAGGCGCGTGAGGCCGGCCACGCTGTCGGGCCAGGGGTCGAGCCGGTACCAGACGCGGTTGAGGTCGACGCGGTCGGCGTCGCTCAGACCATCGAGCCCGAAGCGCGGCAACAGACTGTCGAGGATGTCGCGGTGCAGGGCGTCGAGCTTGACCCAGTCACGCCCGCCAGACCGCACACCCTCCATCGCTGGCTGATAACCCGCACGCCAGGCCAGTGCGAAGGCGTCGGCATTCACCGCCGGAAAGCGTCGGCCCACTTCGCGCACGATGCTGCCGTGCCAGTCGACCACGGTGCCGAAGATGTCGAAGACGAGGATGCGGGGTGTGGGGTTCATGGCATCAGGGGTGTCAGAGCCAGCGGCGAACGCGCATGGCGTATTGGGTGTAGGCCTCGCCAAACAGCGCGGTCAACGCGCGTTCTTCGGGGCGAATCTGGAAGCGGGTGATGTAGATCACAAAGGCCACCGGCCCCAGCCAGGGCCACAGCGCGCCGAGCCACACCGCCCAGGCCGCGAGCAGGCAGGCCATGCCGACGTACATGGGGTTGCGTGTGATGCGGTAGACGCCGCTGGTGACCAGCGCCGAGGTGTTGCTGGGCTTGAGCGGATTCACCGTGGTGTGGCGGCGCACGAAGGCGATCAGGCCCGACAGGTCGAAGCAGCCGCCGACGCCTGCGATGGCCAGGGCCAGCCAAAGGCGCACCGTGTCGGGGACCGCCAGCGCCGGCCCCAGCGCCGCCAGGAACCACATGGCCACAGCCACCACCAGCCCCACCACCGGTGGCGGAATTCTGAGTTCCAGCCAGCGGGCGCTCATGTCAGTGGCGCCCGGCCGCCCGAAGCCGCTGACGCGCCCCCTCAAGGGGCAGCGAACGAAGCGAGCGTGGGGCTTGTTTCATCCTAGGCCGGCTGCCGCTTGGCTGAGGCCAGCAGGCCGGCCGCGAGCAGGAACACCACGCCGGTCAGCCGGTTGAACTGGCGCGCGCGGTGCGGCCGTTGCAGCCAGCGCTGGGCGCGCGACGCGCTCAGCGCGTACACGGTGAGCCAGCCCAGTTCGAAGAACACGAAGGTCGCGCCCAGTACCAGAAACTGCATGCCCTGCGGCGCGGTCGGGTCGAGAAACTGCGGGAACAGCGCGCCGAAAAACAGCAGCGCCTTGGGGTTGCTCAGGCCCACCAGAAAACCCTGCGCAAACAGCCGGGACGTGCGCGCCGCAGCGGCGCCGCCCGAGACGCGGATGTCCGACGCCGGGGCGAGCAGCGCGCGCACGCCGAGGTAGGCCAGGTAAGCGGCGCCGGCCCATTTCAGCGCGCTGAACAACAGCTCGGACGCCGCGAGCAGCGCACCCAGACCGAGCGCCGACAAGGCCATGAGCCCGACCACCGCCGAGGTGCTGCCGAGCGAGGTGACCATGGCCTTGCGCGGCCCGAGGTTCACCGAGGTGGACACGCACATGAGCACTGCCGGGCCGGGCGTGACGGTGAGCACAAAGACGGCGGCCACGTACAGCAGCCAGGTGGAGAGGGTCATGAAAAACTCCGGGGTTCCAATGAAAAAAGGCCTGTCAGCGAGAACGTCATTGCAAGCGGGAAACGAAACGTTCCCAGCGCGGCATCCAGTTCGCCGTGATGTCGGCCGACACCAGGATGCGCTCGGCGCGGGCGATCAGCAGCGCGCGGGGCACCGGGCCAAAAAAGCGGGAGTCGCCGCTGTTGTCCCGGTTGTCGCCCAGCATGAAGTAGTGGTCCGCCGGCACCCCCACCGGGCCAAAGCTGCGGTGGTTGTCCATGCCGTTGAGGTACTGCACGGTGCGTTCGCTGTCGGCAGTGCGCTCGGTCGCGCGCGTCGCCGGCACGTTCATGCCAGGCGCCAGGAAGTCCAGCACCTCGCGCACGTCGGCATAGTCCGCATCCAAGCCGTTGATGGACAGCACACCGTCGCGCAGCGCCACCACATCACCCGGCAAGGCCACCAGCCGCTTGATCAGGCGGGTGCCGTCTTGCGGCGAATCGAAGGTCACGATGTCGCCGCGCCGGGGCTCACCCAGCCGCGCCACGGCCACGCCGGTCAGCGGGACCTTGAGGTCGTAGGCCAGACGGTTCACCAGCACCACGTCGCCTTCGAGGATGGTCGGCCTCATCGAGCCCGAGGGCACGGGGTTCCAGTCGGCGATGGCGGTTCGGAAAACACCGAAACACAGCATCAGCACCAGAAAACCGCGGTTGTCTTTCAGCCAGTTTTTCATGGGGTACCTCATCGGTTCACAACACGCTCACGCCACCCGAAGCCGCACGCCATCGGCCTCGGCTTTCACGATCTCACCCACCTCGGCCGCTTCTGAAAAGCCGTGGCGCGCAAAGACCGCCAGTACCTCGGCCACCGCCTCGGGTGCGCAGGCCACGAGCAGGCCGCCGCTGGTTTGCGGGTCGGACAGCAGAGCCTGGTCCACCGGCTCCAGGTTGGCGCCCAGGCGCACCTCGTGGCCATACGCCGCCCAGTTGCGGCCGCTGGCGCCGGTGACCATGCCTTGGGCGGCGAGCTCGCGCACGCCGGTGATCAGCGGCACACGCGCCATGTTGATCTGCACCGTGGTGTTGGAGCCGCGCGCCATCTCCAGAACGTGGCCGGCGAGACCGAAGCCGGTGATGTCGGTCAGCGCGTGCACGCCGTCGAGCTTGGCCAGATCGGGGCCGGGTGTGTTGAGCTTGGTGGTGTTGGCGATCATCTGCGCGTAGCCCTCGGCGGGCAGCGCGTCTTTCTTCAGCGCGGCCGAGAGCACGCCCACACCAATGGGTTTGCCGAGGATCAGGCGGTCGCCCACCTGCGCGTCGGCGTTGCGCTTGACGCGCTTGGGATGGATCAGCCCCATGGCGACCAGGCCATAGATGGGTTCGACCGAGTCGATGGTGTGGCCGCCCGCGATGGGGATGCCGGCGGCGCGGCACACGTCCTGCCCGCCTTGCAGGATCTTGCCGATGGTCTCGGTGCTGAGCACAGCAATCGGCATGCCGACCAGGGCCAGCGCCATGATGGGCGTGCCGCCCATGGCGTAGACGTCGCTGATGGCGTTGGTGGCGGCGATGCGGCCGAACTCGTAGGGGTCGTCCACGATGGGCATGAAGAAGTCGGTGGTCGCGATCAGCGCCTGCTCATCGTTGAGCTGGTAGACCGCCGCGTCGTCGGCCGTCTCGATGCCGACCAGCAGCTCTTTGGGCATGGGCATGGCCGACGTGCCTTTGAGGATTTCGCTCAGCACGCCGGGCGCGATCTTGCAGCCGCAGCCGCCGCCGTGCGAGAGGCTGGTGAGGCGGGGTTGGGTCTGCGCGGGGGTGGTGGAGGTGTTCATAGGATCGAGTGCGGTAAATGAAAGAGCGAAGGAGCGCGTCGGCTCACATGAAGTTGCGGGTGTGGCGCTCGGCCAGGGCCTGCGCCGCTTCGGGCGCGAAGCCCAGCTTGGCCAGGCGCGCGCGCCGGCCGTCGGCCATTTCCTGCTTCAGGCGCTGCACCCGTTCGTAGCCTGTGGCCACGGCCTCGGGCGTGAAGGCGCCGGCGGCCAGCAGGATCAGCGCGTCGAACACCTCTTCGTTCAGGCCGTCGGTGCTGGCGAGTTCGTCGTAGCGCCGCTCGACCGCCGCGTTCAGGCGGTGTTTAAGGTCCGGGTCCTGCGCCATCTGCCAGGCGAGGTGCGACATGCCGAAAGCCACGTGGCGCGCCTCGTCACGGCTGGCCAGGCGGCAGATCTGGCGCGTGACCGGATCGGGCGCGTAGGTGTTGAGGAAGTTCAGCAGGTTCACAAAGGTGCCTTCGCCCAGCACCGACAACAGGAACGACGCCACCGAAAACTCGGGCTCGTCGAACAGGGTCTTGAGCGAGGCCTGCGCGCCGGCGGTGGACAGCGCCGGGCCACGGCCCTTGAGCGTGATGCGCCGCGTGAAGACCTCGACGTGCCGCGCCTCGTCGGCAATCGTGATCGCCAGGCACTGCAACACCTCGCGGAAGTGCGGGTGCATCTGGCCGAGAAAACGCGCCGGCACCAGCAGGGCGGCGTTTTCGTTTTCCACCAGATAGGTCATCACCTGGACGACGGCGTCTTCCACCTCGTCGGGCAGTTCGAAGGGCGTTGCCCAGTCGATGGCCTTGTTGGGGTCCCACTGGGCGGCGACGGCGGCGGCGTAGAGGCGCGCCGCGTCGTCGGCCCAGAGCGCGGCTTTGTCGGACAGCGGAAAATGGAACTCGGGCGCGCCGGCCTCCACCAGCGCGCCGCGCGCGGCCACACCCCAGCGGGCGTTGGGCTGGGCCACAACCGCGCCGGGCGCGCCGGGGTCGGACGCGCCGGCCCGCTGCGCGCCGCGCCAGCGCTGCGCTTCGCCCGGGCCGGGCGCGATGCGGTGTTCGCCGTCCTGGCTGGTCACGGTCAGGCCGCGCTTGCGGCACCAGCCGCTCAGGTGCACACCCAGCTCGGGGTGGCTGCCGCGCACGCGCAGCGCCAGCGCCGGGTCGCGCTGGCGCAGGGCGTGGGCCACCAGCACGTGGGCGCCGGTGTCCATGCCCAGCGCGCCCAGGTCGAGCACCGGGCCGCTGGTGGCGGTGTCAGTAGCGGTAGTCATGGGCGGTGATGTTGCCCTGCGCATCGTAAAAGCGGGATGCGTCCACGGCGCGGTCGAGCCAGGCATAGCCGCTGGTGCGGCCGTCTTTCCATTCGCGCAGGCCTTCGAGCTCCAGCAGCGGGCGCACCTGCGGGTCGTCGAACGACATGGCGCGCACCAGGGTCTCGAAACGCGCCATCAGGTCGGCGGGCGCGCCCGGGCTGGTGGTGAAGTTGCAGTGGTCGAAGGCCGGCGTGCGCGCCAGCACCGTGCTGCGGCCGGCGGGCAAGGTGCCTTCCTGCGTGAACTGCAGGTGGTTGCCGTCGATCATCACCGCCGCATCCACCTCGCCCGCGACCAGGGCACGCGCCGCGTCGCGCTCGCCGCCGACGTGGTCACCGTGTTTGCCGCCCAGCACGTCGTGGCGCACCACGGTGAGCGCGGTGTCGGGGTCGATGCCCTGCTCACGCAGCCACTGCAGCGGGATCAGCGTGGCCTGCGGCGAGTCGATGGCACCGACGCCGATGCGTTTGCCGCGCAGGTCGGCCAGCGTGTTGATGCCGGCACCGGTGCGCACCACGATGACCGAGGTCAGGTCGCAGTCGGTGTCGCGCATGGCGATGGCGCGCACCTGGTCCGACAGGCCGCGCGCTTTGGCCATGCGCTCGGCGCGCAGCCAGGCCAGCGGCGAGTTCCAGGCGACGTGCACCTCACCGCTGAACTGCGCCTCGACCTGGCGCTCGTAGTTGGAGTAGAGGATGAAGTCGAAGGGCAGGCCGTTGCGGACGAAAAATTCCTTGAAGCCTTCCCAGATGGTGACGACCTTGGGCGCGTAGGCGACGGCGCCCAGCACGAGTGTTTGCGACATGCGGTGTCCTTTTCAGTGGTGGGTGTTCAGAACAGGTCCATGCCCAGTGTGGCCTTGCCGATGAAATCGTAGAGCACATCGGACGTGGGCGCCATCACGGAGGCCGCGCGCGCATCACGGAACAGTCGCTCGACGCCCACCTCCTTGCGGAAGGCAGCACCGCCGCAGACCCGCATGGCGAGGTCGGTGACCTGCAGGGCGGACTCGGCCGCGTGGGCCTTGACCTGCAGCACGCGCAGCATGGTGTCGGCCCGCGCGCCGGCGATGGCGGCGATGGTGTCGTCCAGCAGCACGGCGGCGCTGTCGGCCTGGATCTTGGCGCGGGCGATGTAGGCGCGGGCCGTGGGCAGCTCGGCGATGCTGGTGCCCAGGTGGGCAAAGCGGGTGGCGTTGACGTGGGCCGCAGCGCGGGTGATCGCGCCGTCCATCATGCCCACCGAGCCCGAGGCGTTGAGCACCGAGAACCAGGGCAGCACCGTGCCCATCATCACGTCAAACCCGCCACCATCGGCCCCCAACATCGCGGTCAGCGGCAGGCGCACGCCCTCGGCGCGCACCGGCGACGAGGCGTTGCCGCGCAGGCCCAGGCCGTCAAACGGCGCCACGGTGGAGAGGCCGGCTGTCTCGCGCGGCATCAGCCAGATGCTGCTGGCACCGGTGGCGGCCAGCGGTTGGCTGGACCACACGTAGGAATCGGCGTGGCCGGCGGCGGTGACCCAGCTCTTGCTCGCATCGAGCACGGCGTCAGCGCCGTCGGCGCGGGCGGTGCTGGTGGGGGCCCAGAAGTGGCTGCGCGAACCGGCCTCGGAAAACGCCAGCGTGCTCAGGTGCTGGCCGGCGGCGATGGCCTTGCGGGTGGCTTCGTCACCGAACTTCTCGATCACGGCCACGGCGCTGTAGTGCATGGCCAGGATCATGGCGGTAGACGGGCAGGACTGCGCGATGCGGCGCACCGCGCGGCTGGCGTGGCCCATGTCACCGCCGGCACCGCCCACGGTGGCGTCGCTGATCAGGCCCAGCAGGCCGGCGCTGCGCAGGGCGGCCAGGCTGCTGGCGGGAAATTGGCCCAGCTTGTCGGTCTCGATGGCGGCGGCGTCGATGACGGTGGTGACCACACCGTCAAGGGTGTTCAGCAGGGTTTGGGCGGGGGTGGGTTGGGTCATGGCGCAGATCCAGGTAAAGGATGGATGGATGGGTGGGGATGTGTCTTGAGCGCACCTGCGGTGAAGAGGCAGGGGTGTGGCACACGCGGATGGGCGATGGGGCCGGAAGTGGCGCTGCACTCGAAGAACCGTGAGAGGGTAATGCATCCGGGTCGCGCCGGACAAGCACATGCCCGGGATCTTGTCAGGTCAGCTCGGCCAGCAGGGACAACAAGGCAGCGCGCTCGGCGTCCGGTTCAAAGCGTGCCGAGCGCGCCAGACATAACGTTTGCATGTCGGTGAGCCACCCACCGCCGCGAGCCTGGTCTTCGCGCGCAGTGCGCAGCAGGGCGGTGAGAGCAGCGGCGTCGCCCAGGGGAAAGTAACCCGCGTAGTCGACGCCCAGCATGCCCACATTGCCGTCGATGCGCGAGGCCAGCACCGGCGTGCCGCAGAGCGCGGCCTCCATGATCACGTGGGCGCCGCCTTCCATGCGGCTGGCGTGCACCAGCACATGGGCGCGCTGGATGCGCGCGCGTGTGGCGGCGTGGGGCTGGTTGCCGAGCCAGCGGTAGTGCGGGCAATCGGCCGCGGTCTGGCGCGCGGAATCGCCCAGCGCAGGGTCCAGCGCCCCGCCGATGTGGTCAATGAAGATGCCCTCATCGGGGCCGATCAGCCGTGCCGCTTCAAACAGGGTCTGCGGCGACTTTTCGTCGCGCAGATGGCCCACCGTGAGCGCGCGCAGGTGGGCGCGGGTCTTGGGCAGGGTGGCGCGCCGTGTGCTGGACTGAAACACCACCCGGCATTTGCCTCGCAGAGATTCGGGCAAGGCCATGGGACCAAGCTCCTGCAGCACGATGAGCCGGTGCGCCAGCGCCAGCGAGCGCTGCGCGATTGGGTCGCTCTGGATGTCGCGGTAGAGGTCGGTGCCGGTGAGGGCGAGCACCAGCGGTTGGTGCGGGTGCGCCTGCGCCCAGGCGGCCACGCTGGCGGCCGAGCGCCGCGCGTGCAGCGCGATCAGGATGTCCGTGCCGTCGTCGGTGACATTCGAGTCGGGCCATTGCTTCGCCAGGCGAACCGCATAATGCGCGCGAAGCATCTGGGCCCAGCGGTGCGCGGTCTGCCAGTTGCCGTTGTTGGCGTCGGCGAAGGCCGGGGTGACGATGCACACAGAGGGTTTTTTCATGGGTCTGAGCCTGACGTCAGCGATTGTGTCCGATGCCGAATCCGCGCGCTGCGGCGGCAAGGTGTGGCTGGCCGACGCACTGCGTGATACACGCGCGCGCAGCCTGGCGCTGCTGGCCGCCCACGAGGCCGCGCTCGGCCCCGACCTGCGCGTGCCCTGCACGCCCGAGCTGAACCCGCCGCTGTGGGAACTGGGCCACATCGGCTGGTTTGCCGACTGGTGGTTGGCGCGAAACCCGCAGCGCCATCGGGGCGTGAACGCCGACCCGCTGGCCCCGCGCAGCGCGGCACGACAGGCCGCACACGGGGTGGACGCCGACGCGCTCTACAACTCCAGCGAGGTGCCGCACGACGCGCGCTGGCGGCTGAACCTGCCCGATGCCGACGCCGTGCGCGCCGACCTCGTGGCCAGCCTGAGCGACACGCTGGCCTTGCTCGCCGACGCGCCCGAAGACGACAACGGCCTGTACTTCTTTCGCCTCGCGCTGTTCCACGAAGACATGCACGCCGAGGCCGCGGTGTACATGGCGCAGACGCTGGGCTTTGATCCGATGGTCGCTTGCCCGGCTTCCTCGACGCGCGCACGCCAACCCCCGCTGCAGATCGCCTCCACCGACTGGCCGCTGGGCCGCAGCGGCTCCGGCTTTGCGTTTGACAACGAACTCGGTACACACGGTGTGGCCGTCAACGCCTTCGAGATCGACGCGCAGCCCGTCACCTGGGCGCAGTTTCTGCCGTTCATCGACAGCGGCTCTTACGCGCAACGCCGCTTCTGGGGCGCACCGGGCTGGATCTGGCGCCTCTCGCAGGAGCGGCTTGCGCCGCGCTACCTGCGGCAGGGCGCGCAGGGCTGGGAGCAGCAGGTTTTTGGCCGCTGGCAAGCGCTGGACCCGGCCGCCCCGGCCAGCCACCTCAGCGCGTTCGAGGCGCAGGCCTGGTGCGCCTGGGCCGGGCGGCGCCTGCCGACCGAGGCCGAGTGGGAAGTGGCGGCGCAAGTCCCCGGGTTCGAATGGGGCCGCGTGTGGGAGTGGACCGCCAGCCCCTTCGCGCCCTTCCCCGGCTTTGCGCCGCACCCCTATGTGGACTATTCGCAGCCGTGGTTCGACGGCCGCCCAGTGCTCAAGGGCGCGAGCTTCGCCACCGCGCCGCGCATGCGCCACCCGCAGTACCGCAACTACTTCACCCCCGAGCGCAACGACATCGTGGCCGGGTTCCGCAGCGTGCAGGCCTGACGCAATGATCGAATCTCTCAAATGACAAGGCCCGGCCTGTGTTGCCACAGGCCGGGCCCCGATCAGTCAGCCGCCGTGTTTACAGGCAGCAGGGCATGCCACCCAGGCAGCACAGGGCGCCGGCCACGCAGCAGGCGGCCGTGGTGGCGGCCATGGCTTTGGCGGACAAGGTGAGCAATGCGATGGCGGACACCGCCTTGGCAAATGGGTTTTTCATGATCGTTTCCAGGTAAGTTGAACAACAGACAAAGGCATCAGCGCAGCACCATGGGCGGGCGCCAGATGTCGTCAATGCCTTCGCTCAGCTGAAAAGCCACCCAGACCACAGGGGCGCTGTGTCTGCCTGTCTCGCCCACAGGCTGCTGTGTGGCGCTCACGTGGAGCGCGGCGGGCGGGCACACCGCGCAGCCACGGCCCAGGCCCTGCACCAGGCAACAGGGCGTGTCGGGTTCGCAGCAGCCCATGGCCGCCGCCACGGCAGGCGCCACCGCCGACCACCAGAGCGACAGCACGAGCAGGAGTTTGATCAGCGTGCGCATGCCGCGAACTGTAGTGCAGGCAGTGGAAGCGACCGAGCCCATGCACATGGCGCAAACATGGTTTTCAACATCTCACACCGGCGCCCAGAACACACTGAACCACCCTTGCGGGTCGGTCCAGTGTTGGGCTGGGCCAAAACCCGCTTCGCGCAGCAGCCCATCGAAATCGGCCGGCGCCCACTTGTAGGAGTTCTCGGTGTGCAGCCGCTCGCCGTCGACAAAGGCGCGCTCGCCGCCGGGCCAGCGCACGGTCTGCGCGCCGTTGGCTTGCAGGTGCATCTCGATGCGCGATTCGGTCTCATTGAAGAACGCCACGTGCTGCCAGCGCGCGGGCGCGAAGTCGGCACCGAGCAAGGCGTTGGTGTGCAACAGCAGGTTGCGGTTGAAAGCGGCGGTGACGCCCAGCGGGTCGTCGTAGGCGGGCTCCAGAACAGCCTTGTCCTTCACGCGGTCCACGCCGATCAGGAGGCCGCCGCCGGGCCCGCCCTCGGCGCACACGGCGCGCGCCTGGCGCAGCAGGGCCAGGGCGTCGATGGGGTTGAAGTTGCCGATGCTGGAGCCGGGGTAGAACACGCAGCGCGGCGCGCCGCCGAGCTCGTGGCGCGCCAGCCACTCGGTGGCAGCAGGCGGCAAGGCCAGCTCGCTGGAGAAGTCCATGCCCAGGCCCAACATGGGCCGTTCGGGGTGCCGCTGCTGCAGTTGGCCCATGGCCCCGCGCAGGTAGTCCACCGAAATGTCCACCGCCACATAGGCGGTCGGCCGCAGCACCGCAAACAGGCTGGCGGCCTTGGCGCAATTGCCCGCGCCCAGGTCGATCAGCACCACGCCCGCCGGCACGCGCTGCGCCATGTCCGCGCCGTGTTGCGCAAAGAGGGCGGCCTCGGTGCGGGTGGGGTAGTACTCGGCCAGTTCGGTGATGGCGTCAAACAGGCGCGAACCCAGCGCGTCGTAGAAGAACTTGGGCGAAGCGTGAGGCGGATGCGCCAACAAACCCGCCGCCAGCTCGGCCCGCACGGCCGCGTGGTCGGTCTGGTGCAATTGCACGAAATGAGGTGCGGGGGGTGGCTTGTGCATGGCAGGGACAGCGCGAAAGGTGCACCGCTTTATAAACCGACGGCGCTGCGCCGTCGCTCAAAGACCTTTCTGACCAGGGCCTGCATCAAGCCCCCCACGCAGCTGGGGCGCGCAGCGGCGCGGTTTAATACGCGCTCCCCATCCCTCTTGATCGGATACCCATGACCACCCGCTTTTTCTCCAGCACCAAACGCGCACTCTTGACCTGCGCCGTGCTCGCCGCCGGCACCGCCTTCACAGGCCTGGCCCAGGCCCAGGCCGTCTTTCGCGTCACCGCGATCCCCGACGAATCACCCACCGAGCTGGCGCGCAAGGCCGCACCGCTGGTGAAGTACCTCGAATCCAAGCTCGGCATGAAGGTCGAGTTCACCCCCGTGACCGACTACGCTGCTTCGGTAGAAGCCCTGGTCAACAAGAAGGTGGACATGGCCTGGTTCGGTGGCTTCACGTTTGTGCAGGCCAACGTGCGCTCGGGCGGCAAGGTGATCCCGCTGGTGCAGCGCGAGGAAGACGAGAAATTCAAGTCCGTCTTCATCACCAGCGACCCAGCCATCAACAGCCTGGCCGACCTCAAGGGCAAAGACGTGTCCTTCGGTTCACAGAGCTCCACCAGTGGCCACCTGATGCCGCGCAGCTTCCTGCTGCAGCAGGGCATCAACCCCGAGAAAGACTTCAAGCGCGTGGCCTTCAGCGGCGCGCACGACGCGACCATCGCGGCCGTCGCCTCGGGCAAGGTACAGGGCGGCGCGCTCAACATCTCGGTGTGGGAAAAGTTCGTGGCCGACAAGAAGGTCGACCCCACCCAGGTGCGCGTGATCTACACCACCCCGCCCTACTTTGACTACAACTGGTCGGTACACGCCGACATGCCCGCCGCCACGCGCCAGAAGCTGGTCGATGCGCTGACCTCGCTCACCAAGGCCACGCCCGAAGGCAAAGAAATTCTGGAGTTGCAGCGCGCCACGAAGTTCGTGCCGACCAAGGCCGAAAACTACAAGGGCATCGAAGCCGCCGCACGCAGCGCCGAGCTGCTGTGACCACGGGCCTGGCCGCTTGAACATTCAGCTGCAAGGTGCCAGCGCCCGCCACCCGGCGGCGCGCGCGGGTGTGGCGCCGGCCCTCCAGGCGCTCACCCTGAGCGTGGCCGCGGGCGAACAGGTGGCCGTGATCGGCCCCTCGGGCGCCGGCAAGACCACGCTGCTGCAGGTGCTGGCCTGCGCGCTGCCGCCGGCCACCGGCTCGCTGCGGCTGGACGGGCAAGATCCCTGGCAGCTGCCGCGCGCCGAGTTGCAGCGCCAGCGCGGGCGGCTGTTCCTCGCGCCGCAGGTGCCCCCGCTGCCGCCGCGCCAGCGCGTGGTGACGTCCGTGCTGGCCGGTCGCCTGCCGGCCATGGGCCTGTGGCAGAGCCTGCGTTCGCTGTTCTACCCGGCGGAGATTCCTGCGGCCTTCGAGGCGCTGGACCGCTTCGACCTGGCCGACAAACTGTTCGAGCGGGTGGACCGGCTCTCGGGCGGCGAGCGCCAGCGCGTGGGTCTGGCGCGGGCGCTGCTCGCGCCGGCCTCGCTGTGGTTGATTGATGAGCCCTTGTCGGCGCTGGACCCGTCGCGTGCGCGGCAGGCCATTCACACCTTGCTGACGGGTGCGCGCGAGCGCGGTGCCACGCTGGTGACCACGCTGCACCAGGTGGAGGTGGCGCTTGAACACTTCCCCCGCATCGTGGGCCTGCGCGACGGCGCGCTGGCCTTCGACCTGCCGGCGGCGCAGGTCACGCGCGAGCACCTGGCCGCGCTGTACGACCAACATGAAGACGAGCTGCATGGTCCCGCCCCGGCGGACGCACGCTCGCCACCCACACCACCACCTGTGGTCATGCACTGCCGGTGAACCCATGATCACGGCAGCCCGGCACGCCCCTCACCCCAACCCTCTCCCCAGTGGGGCGAGGGGGAAAAGCCTTGCCGGGAGCCCGTTTGCATGACGGCCATGAGCTTGCGCACCGCGCCCACGCGCGACCCGGCCTGGCTTTCGCGCCTGTTCTGGAGCGGTGCCTGTCTCGTCCTGCTGTGGCCACTGCTGGTGGCCACGGAGTTCAAACCCTGGGTGATGCTGGAACCCGAGAGCCTGAAGGTCAGCGGCCACTTCCTCGCGAGTTTCTGGCCGCTGGCGCACAGTGGCGAGTTCTTGGCTCTGGTGGCGCAAGAAACCTGGCGCACCGTGGCCATGGCCACCGCGGGCATCACGCTGGCGCTGGTGCTGGCGGTGCCGTTCACGCTGCTGTCCACGCGGGTGCTCTCGATCTCGGCACTCTCGGGCCGCATGGCGCGCGGGCCGTTCTGGCTGCGGCAAGCGGTGCGCTGGGGGCTGATCGTGCTGCGCAGCATCCCCGAGCTGGTCTGGGCGCTGGTGTTCGTGCGCGTGGTCGGCCTCGGCCCCACGGCCGGCGTGCTGGCCATCGCGCTCACCTACGGCGGCATGCTGGGCAAGGTGTATGGCGAGATCCTGGAGAGCGGCGAGACCCATGCCACCGAGACGCTGCTGCGCAACGGTGCGGGGCGCCTGCAGGCCTTCTTCTACGGCCTGCTGCCGGCCAGCGCGGCCGAGCTCACCAGCTACACCGTGTACCGCTGGGAGTGCGCGATCCGATCCTCCGTGGTGCTGGGCTTCGTGGGCGCGGGCGGCCTGGGCCAGCAGATGGACAACTCGATGAAGATGTTCAGCGGCGGCGAGGTGGCCACCATGCTGCTGGTGTTCATGGCGCTCGTCGCACTCGCCGACCGCATCAGTGCGTGGCTGCGCAAGGCCCTGGGGTGACACCATGATGCCGCCCCCAGCCGCCAACCCGCCCTACAAACTGCCGCCGCCGCTGTTCAGCGCGCGCTGCAAGGCCTGCTGGTTCATGGCGAGCCTGCTGGTGCTGGTGGTGGCCAGCTTCTGGTCGCTGGATCTGCAGTGGGCGCAGTTCTTCTCGCTGGAAGCGGCGCAGAGCATGGGCCGCTTTCTCGGTGAATTTTTTCCGGCCGACACCTCACCCGCCTTCCTGAACAAGGTGGCGGTCGCGGCCTGGGAAACGCTGGCCATGTCGGCGCTGGGCACCCTGCTCGCCGCGGTGGCCGGGCTGGCGCTGGCGCTGCCGGCGAGCCGGCTGCATGAAGCGCACACCGCCTGGGGCCGCGCGCCCACGCGCCTGCTGCTCAACGCGTTGCGCAGCATTCCCGAGCTGGTGTGGGCCGCGCTGCTGCTGATCTCGGCCGGACTCGGGCCGCTGGCCGGCACGCTGGCGCTGGCGCTGCACACCACCGGCGTGCTGGGCCGCCTGTTTGCTGAAGCGATGGAAAATGCGCCGCCCGGCCCGGGCGATTCCCTGCGCACGCAGGGCGTGGGCAACGGCCGCGTGTTCCTCTATGCCACCTTGCCGCAGGTGCTGCCGCAGCTCATGAGCTACACGCTCTACCGCTGGGAAAACAACATCCGCGCCGCCGCCGTGCTGGGCGTGGTGGGCGCCGGGGGCCTGGGCGCATTGCTGGCCTTTCACATGGGCCTGTTCCACATGGGCAAGACCGCCACCATCCTCGGCGCGATGCTGCTGCTGGTGGCGCTGGTGGATGCGGCCAGCCTGGGCGCACGGCGCTGGATGACCCGCTGAACCCCCTGGGCCGCGCGGCGGGCGCATCGCCCTCGCCGCCGTTGGGGTGATGGGCCCGCATTTGGTGGCACGGCCTGAGGTGGCGTAAGGTGCCAAAGCTTGTTGCGATCAACGCCATGGGCCGCCCCTCCCGCGAGACAAGGACGGCATCACCAGCGGCACCCACCGGGGAGACACACCATGAACACACAGCCTCGCCACCACCTCAACGCCAGCACGCTGGCCCAGCGCTACGCACAGGTTCGCGCGACGACCCTGGCGCTGGCCGCCCCCTTGAGCGAGGCCGACTGCCAGGTGCAGTCCATGCTCGACGCCAGCCCCACCAAGTGGCATCTGGCCCACGTGACCTGGTTCTTCGAGACATTCATCCTCGAGCGTTTCGAGCCCGGCTTCCGGCCCTTTCACCCCGCCTTCCGCATGCTGTTCAACAGCTACTACCAGGGCGTGGGTGATCAACATCCCCGCGCGCAACGCGGCATGATCACGCGCCCGGGCCTGGCCGAGGTCAAGGCCTGGCGGGCGCAGGTGGACGCGCGCATCGACGCCCTGCTGCGGCACACATCCAACGACGAGCTGAACACGCTCCTGGAACTGGGCCTGCAGCACGAGCAACAACACCAGGAACTGCTGCTCACGGACCTCAAACACCTGCTGGCCATGAACCCGCTGAACCCGGCCTATCACCCGCAGTGGCCGCTCAGCAGCGTGGTCGCCGCGCCCATGGACTGGGTGGCGTTTCCCGGCGGCACCGCGCACATGGGCCACACCGGAGACGGCTTTGCCTTCGACAACGAAAGCCCACGCCACGAGCTGCTGCTGCCGCCCCACGCGCTGGCCACACGCCCGGTGACCCACGGCGAATGGCTGGCCTTCATGGACGACGGTGGCTACCGCGACCCGCGCTGGTGGATGGCCGCGGGCTGGGACTGGGTGCGCACCCATCAGCTCGAAGCGCCGCTGTACTGGCGGCGAGACGGCGACCCGGCGCGGCAAGGCGGCTGGACCAACTTCACCCTGCACGGGCGCGTGCCCATCGACCCGCGCACGCCGGTGGTGCACATCAGCTGGTTCGAGGCCGACGCCTACGCCCGCTGGCACGCCGAACAAACCAGCGAACCGATCCGCCTGCCCACCGAAGCCGAGTGGGAACACGCGGCGCAAACCCTCGGCACCGCGCTGCACACCCAGGGCAATTTTCTGGAGAGCGGCGCGCTGCACCCCATGCCACTTTCGCGCAGCGGCGCCGGTCTGCAGCAGATGGGCGGCGACGTGTGGGAATGGACCGCCAGCGCCTACCTGCCCTACCCCGGCTACCGGCCCTGGGCCGGCGCGGTGGGCGAATACAACGGCAAATTCATGGTCAATCAGATGGTGCTGCGCGGCGGCTCCTGCGCCACACCACGCGAGCACATCCGCGCCAGCTACCGCAACTTCTTCCCGACCGACGCACGCTGGCAGTTCAGCGGGCTGCGCTTGGCGAGGGATGCTTGATCCCCAGAATCCGACAGCACCAAGACCTCGAGGGGCCGGCTAAGGCGACGCTGAACAAGTCCCCGTGGATGCGGGCGCCTGCTGTCGGGATGGGCTGCAAGGCGCAAAACGCAGACGGGCCAGGTGGCCCGGCGAGGCTTTGCAACGCGGCAGACCGCCCGAGAGCAGGATGCCCGCGCCACGAGGGACTTATTCAGCGTTGCCCTAAGCAGGATGCTGGTGAATGCGTCCGAGGAAGTCGCGAACAAGCCCCACCACCTCATCGAGGTGGGTCTCCAGCAACCAATGGCCGCCGTCGAGCAAGTGCAGCTCGGCGTCGGGCAGGTCACGCAGGTAGGCGCGGGCCGACTTCTCGGGCATGTACGCGTCGTGCGGTCCCCAGACGATCAGCGTGGGCGGGCGATGCTTGCTGAGGTATTGGCGGTGTTGCGGAAACCAGGCCCGGTTCTCCTTCAGGCCTGCGATCAGCTTGACCGCGATGTCCCGCCGCCTCGGCGTCATCAGCGACCAGTGAAGTTTCCACAGGTCGGGCGGAATTCGCTCCGCAAGCGCCGGCCCGACCGCGTTCAGAAACTCCGCCTTGAACGTCTCTTCACGGATCGATTCAGCCAGAGCCGCGCGCATCTCGGGGGCCGGGAGCGCCCAGGTCTTCTCGATCTCCGCGTACTTCGGGCCCAGCGCATCCTCGTAGGGGATGTCGCCGTTTTGAATGATGAGCGCCACGACACGCTCGGGCGCTCGAATGGCCAGACGGGCACCGATGGGCGATCCGAAATCGTGCAGATAGAGGACGAAGCGATTCACGCCGAGTTCGCGCACGAAGTGGTCCAGACACTCGGCGTAGCCGTCGAAGCTGTAGTCGAACGCCTCGGGCGTGTCGCTGTACCCGGCGCCCGGGCAGTCCGGTGCGATGAGCCGCCAGCGATCGGCCAAGCGCGGCAACAGGTTGCGGAATTCGTAAGAGGAACAGGGGTATCCATGCGGAAGCAACAGGACCGGTGCACCGTCCGGACCTGCTTCGCGATAGAACGTCTCCACTTTGCCGACCGCCATGCGGCGGTGTCGCACGCTGGTATCCATGGGCAATCTCCTGCTTCAAGGGCGCGCAGCAAGGTGGGCGACAAGGGCATGGCGCGCATGCGCGTGATGCTAGGCGCCTGCGGCACGGGGTCCGTGCGCTATCGCACACTGGGCGCACCGCTCGCCACCGCGCGGGCTCGCAACACGGCCGTTGCCTCTTCGGCGTTGAGCAGTCCCGAACTCAAATACCCCGTTCACAAACACGGCGAGTTGGGCCGCGAGCTGATCGTTCGAAGCGCTCGCAAGCGCAGAATCACCGTTTCCCCACTTGGAGCACATCGAATGATCCTCGTACTCGGCAGCGTTCTCGTGAAAGAAGGTGGTGTGTCAGAAGCTCTCGCTCTCAGTCAAGCGCACGTTGATCGATCACGAGCGGAGCCAGGTTGCATTGCGCATGCCGTCCACAAAGACACCGAAAACCCGTCACGCCTTGTGTTCGTGGAACAGTGGTCAAGTGAAGCGGCACTTTGGGAGCACTTCAAAGTTCCTGCATCGAGAGCCTTTGCACGTGCCCTCGCAGGTCTTGCCACAGAGGCGCCGAGCATCGCCATCTATTCGGCAACTCCCGTTCAGCTGCCTGGCAGAGACGCGACCTAGGGCCTCCAGATGGGAAGCGCCGCGCTCACGCTTCCCCGCGTGCCCCAGCGACCAACGCTTTCACCGCGGCTTGCAACACGGCCGTTGCCTCTTCAGCGTTGAGCAGTCCTGAACTCACAAATGCGCCGTTCACGAACACGGCGAGTTGGGCCGCGAGCTGGTCGGGCTGTGCAACTTTCAGCTGCTGCGCAATGTGCAGCAGGCGCTCGCGCAGATCATGCATGTGTCGCCGTGACACCTGGCGTGAGGGGTGATCCTGCTCGGCGAACTCGGCAGCCACGTTGATCTGAGGACAGCCGCGGTAGTTGGAGCGGGCCAGGCGCTCGCCGATCCAGCGCATGTGCGCATCCAGCTCCCCCAGGGGATCGCCGGGGAACTGCGCGGCAACACGGCTCCACTGCGCCCAGAACTCGATGTCTTCCTTCTCCAGGAACGCGACGATGAGATCGTCCTTGGTCGGGAAGTACCGGTACAGGCTGGTTTTTGCCACGGCGGCCTCCAGCACGACCAGATCGACGCCGACCGCTCGGACGCCGCGTTCATAGAACAGGCGAGAAGCGGTTTCCAGAATGCGGTCGCGGACATCGAGCGCCGGCTCGGCCGCCGAAGTGCCTTCAGCTTGGGCGATGAGTCGACGCCTCGGCGCCCCGCTGGGGCGTTCTGTGCGCAATCCGTCTCCAGTGCGCAGCGAAACAGGTTTTGTTTTCATGCTTGACATGATACAGACCTGTCTGTAATCTAAGAACTACAGACAGGTCTGTATCTTTTTTAAGGAGCTTCTCATGAATGTCGTCAACAAGTGCGTCGCGGTGGTTGGTGCCACGGGTCACACGGGTCAATTCGTTGTTCAAGCGTTGTTGCGCCGAGGGTTGTCGGTCGTCGCTGTCGGGCGCGACGCCGCGCGACTGGACGCCTTGCTGCCCCACGTCGTTCGCCGCACCGCAGCGATGGATGATCTGAACAGCCTTGAGCAGGCATTTGCGGGCTGCCAGGTCGTCATCAACTGCGCGGGCCCGTTTCTGGACACTGCCGCGGCAGTGGCGCGTGCGGCGCTGAACGCCAAGTGCCACTACATCGACGTCACGGCAGAGCAGCCGAGCGCGCAATCCACGTTGGCTGAGCTCGACGAGCCAGCACGTCAAGCCGGTCGTGTGGTGGTGCCCGCGGCGGCCTTCTATGGCGGACTGGCCGACCTTCTGGCCAGCGCGCTGGGAAGCGAGGGGACCATTGACGAGATCACGATTGCCATCGGTCTCGATCACTGGTGGCCCACGGAGGGAACGCGCAAAACCGGTGAGCGCAACAAGGCTCCGCGCGTGGTCGTGAAGGACGGCCGTTTGTCACCGTTTCAACCCTCGAATGAAGCACAGGACTGGACGTTCTCACCGCCATTGGGCAGACAGGCCATGGTTGAAATGCCCTTCAGCGAGATCATCACGCTGGCCCACCACCTCCAGGTCAGAGAAGTGCGCTCGCTGCTCAACCGCTCGGCGCTGGCCGATATCCGTGATGCGTCGACGCCGTCTCCCGTGGCGACCGACGAACTGGGGCGCTCGGCCCAGCGATTCGAACTGGTGGTGCGCCTCACCCAAGGCGGATCCATCCGGTCTGCAGGCGTTCGAGGGCAAGACATCTATGCCGTGACGGCCCCGATCGTGACCGAGCTCGCGTGGCGATTGATGGATCCGTCGTATCAGCGCAGTGGCGCACTGACCGTGGCACAAGCGGTCGAGCCCAGAGAGCTGCTCAATGCCTTGAACGGCCCGGCGCTACAGCTCTTTGGAGACACCTTCCCTGAGCAGGCTGCCATCCGATCGCAGCATTGAACCCAGGCAGGCGTCGACGACCCTGCGATGGTTGGGCAAACATCTGTTCGCCACCGAACAGTGCGCCATCTCTCTCCGTGGTGTGATGCACATGGGGTCGCCGCCCGGGCCGGGCTCGCACCCCCATTGGAGGAACAGCCATGGATGAACTCAGGCGGTGGGTCCCCTACTGCGGCGAGGCGCCCGGCCCAGAGATCTGGCTGAGCCGCTGGAACCTGGACCCGGTGCTCGGCGCTGGCCTGCTGCTGCTGGCCCTGGCGCTGTGGCGCGTGTCCGTGGGTCCCGACCTCACGCGCAGTCGGCTGCTGAGCCTGCGTGCTGCGTGGGCGCTCACGGTCGTGCTCTACGTGTCACCGCTGTGTGCCCTGAGCTCGGCATTCTTCACCGTGCGGGTGGTCCATCACATCGCGCTGGTGCTGGTGATGGCGCCGTTGCTGGCGTTCGGGTTGGCGCCCTGGCTGCGGCGTCTGCCGATGTCGCTGTGGAGCGCCACGGCCGTCGCCGCGGTAACCATCTGGACCTGGCATGCGCCGGCGCCCTATGCGGCCGCCCTGTCGTCGGACGGTATCTACGCGCTGATGCAATTCACCCTGCTGGCCAGCGCGGTGGCCTTCTGGGTCGCGGTGCGTGGGGCCGGCGCGGTCGCCGCGATGGGCGCCATCCTGGCCACGACGGTGTCGATGGGGCTGCTGGGCGCCTTGATCACCTTCGCAGGGCGGCCGCTGTATGCCCCGCACTTCGCGTCGGCGCTGAGCTGGGGTGTCTCGCCCCTGCAAGACCAGCAACTGGCCGGCATCTTGATGTGGGCGCCGGGCAGCATCGCCTACCTGGCCGCGGCGATGTGGATCGGCTGGCGCTGGATGGACGCCGAACGTGCGCGTGGCTGGCGGGTCGAGGCGGCATGAACCTGATTGCCGCCATCGAATGGGCCGAGGGCTACCACCGGCGCGGCCTGTACTCGCCGATTGGCGTCGCTTTCCACTGGGTCATGGCGGCGCTGATGCTCTTCCAGCTGGCCCATGGCTGGTACCTGGGCTGGCAACCGGTGGGGGGCGACAAGCACGTCGGCTACCAGATCCACACCGAGGTCGGCCTGACGATCATGCTGCTGGGCACGCTGCGCTTCTTCTGGCGCAGCCAGCTCGGCGCCCCGGACAACGTGGACGAGGCCTCGTTGGCGGGCAAGGCCAGCCGCATGCTGCAAGCTTGGTTCTATTTCAGTTTTTTCGCGTTGCCGATCAGCGGCTGGGTCATGTGGTCCACGCTGCCCAGCGACCTGCCGTTGTCGATTGCGGGGGTGGTGCCGTTTCCCAACCTGCCCTTCGACCAGTTGTCAGAGGGCCTGCAGCACCGCCTGATGCAGGGGGCCGCGACGGCGCATGTCTGGATCGTCTGGATCACGGCGCTGGCCATTCCGGGCCATGCCGGCGCAGCCGTGCTGCACTACCTGGTCAAGCGGGACAAGGTCCTGCCTTCGATGTTCGATCTCAACGGTCCGCAAGTGCCCGGCGTGGTGGGATCTGCGCCAGATAAAGGCTCAACTGCCTGAGCGCCTCGGGCTGGAGCTGCTGCGCCACCTTCAACATCACATGACTGCCGTCATTGCGCCGCTTCGACACCTGCCAGTCCTGCAGTTGCTGGGTCAGGTAGAAGGCCGGCTGGGCGTTCAACGGCGGCCCGTTCGCGGTGCCGACCCCTTCGACGCCATGGCACTGCTGACATGCACGGGCGTACAGCCCCGGGGTCGCCGCGTCGATGGCTTCGTGTGTGGCGGGCGGCAAGGCCTGCGGCGGCAGGGCGGCGTAATGGTTGGCCACCCGCACGCGTTCGTGGCTGTCGAGAAAGCGCGCCACGTCGCGCATCACCTCGTGCGGCCGCAAGCCCGCGGCGTAGTCTTCCATCTGCTTCTGCAGGTAGCCCGCCGGCAGCCCGGCCAGGCGCGGCGCATCGAAACCATTGCCCTCGCCACGCACGCCGTGGCAGGTGGCGCAGGCGTAGCGCGCGCCGCCTTCGCCACCGCTCATCGCGATCAGCTCGCCACCGCGGCCCCAGCGGTCGTCGCTGCTGGTGGTGCGATCGGTGCACGCCGTCGCCAACCCCATGGCGCACCAGGCCAGCAACAGCCCACCGCGGTACGCGGGCCGGTGCTGATTCAGCAATGACGGATGTCGCATGGAAACCAGATCATCGTTCAGGCAAAAATCCGGCGGTGGTTGCGGGGGCAATTCCGGCCGGTGGCTGATGCTGGCCTGCCTCAGCCTCGTGGCCTGCGATGGCCCGCCCGACCGCACACCGACGCTGGGCGATGCCAGCCCTGCAAACGGTCGGCAGCTCGTGGCCGACAAGGGCTGTGTGGCCTGCCACACCTTCCCCGACGTGACCTGGCCGCGCGGCGGACTCGGGCCGTCACTGGAAGGCTTCGGGCGCCAGGGCCTGATCGCCGGACGGCTGCCCAACCAGCCCGGCGTGTTGATGCAGTTCGTGAGAAACGCCCCGGCACTGGTGCCCGGGACGGCCATGCCGGCCATGGTGATGACCGATCAGGAAGCCCGCGATGTCACAGCCTATCTCCTCCAGCCTCGCTGAGGCCTTGAGCGGCTGGCCGCCGCCGGTGCTCGATCCGCACGGCCCGTTCTCGAACACGGTCACCACGCTGGCCTGGGTGCTGATCGCGCTGTTCACGCTGATCTTCGTACTGGTCTGCGCGGCCTTGTGGGTGGCGCTGTACGGCAGCGATGAACTGCGCGCCAGGCTCGGTGGCGAGGGTGTCGTCAAGTGGTTCGGGCTGATCGTCCCGTCCGGCGTGCTGTTGGTGCTGCTGGCCTGGGGCACGGTGATGGTCGCCGGGATGACGACGATCCAGGGCGACGAGTTGCGCATGCGCGTGTCCGGCAACATCTACTGGTGGCGCGTGTCCTACCTCGATGCGGCGGGCAAGGAGCTCCATGCCGATGCCAACGAACTGCACATCCCGGTCGGCCGCCCTGTGGTCGTCGACATGGTGTCCGAAGACGTGATCCACAGCTTCTGGGTGCCCAAGCTCGGCGGCAAGATGGACATGATCCCCGGCCGCACCAACCGGCTCAAGCTGCAGGCCGACCAGGCGGGCGTCTACGGCGGGCAATGCGCCGAGTTCTGCGGCGGGGCGCATTCGCTGATGGGCTTCGTGGTCGTGGCCCATGAACCTGCCGAATGGCAACGCTGGCGCGATGCGCGGCTGGCGCGCCAGCAAGCCCAGCCCGCCCCGGCCGCGGCAGCCGCCCACGACGAGGTGCAACGCGGCCGCCAGCTCTTCGGTGAGGTCGGCTGCGCTGCGTGCCACCGCGTCGCCGGCACCACCGCGCAGGGCTTGTCGGGTCCCGACCTGACGCACGTCGGTTCGCGTCAGTCGCTGGGCGCCGGCATCCTGCCGAACAACCGCGGCACGCTGATCGGCTGGATCGGCGACAGCCAGTCGATCAAGCCCAACAACCGCATGCCTGCCTACCGCTCGCTGCAGGCCGCAGAGCTCAACGCGCTGGCCGCGTACATGGAGTCGTTGAAGTGAGCCGCAGCGTTCCCCCGGGCGTGGTGGGTGCTGTCGCCGACGCAGCGGCTGCGCCGTCGGAGACCGGCTTCGACGCGCGGCTCTACGAACGTTTTCCCACCCAAGGCGACAGGCCGCCCGAAGAGTTGGACACCCTGAAAAAGGTCTGGGAAACGCCCACAGGGTGGCGCGCCTTCAGCGCCGTCAATAACAACTTCATCGGCTTCCTGTACATCGTCACGGCCTTCGGCTTCTTCGTCGCCGCCGGCATCCTGGCGCTGGTGATGCGGGTGCAACTGGCCGCGCCGCTGGCGGGCGTGGTGCCGCAGGAGACTTACCACCAGCTGTTCACGATGCACGGCTCGGTGATGATGTTCCTGTTCGCCGTGCCGGCCGTCGAGGCCATCGCGGTGCTGCTCTTGCCGCAGATGATTGCGGCGCGCGACCTGCCGTTCCCGCGGCTGTCGGCATACTCGTACTGGGCCTACCTGATCGGTGGAGTCGTCTTCTTCTGTTCGATCTTCTTCAGCCTGGCGCCCAGCGGTGGCTGGTTCATGTACCCGCCGCTCAGCTCCGGGGTTTACGCCAAGGGCATCAACGCCGACTTCTGGCTGCTGGGCATCGGCTTCATCGAGATCAGCGCGATTGCCGGCGCCATCGAGCTCATCGTGGGCGTGCTGCGCACGCGCGCACCGGGCATGCTGCTTTCGAAGATGCCGGTCTACGCCTGGGCCGTGCTGATCTTCGGCGTGATGATCATCCTGGCCTTCCCGGCGATGATCATGGTGACCTTTCTGCTGGAACTCGAGCGCGCCTTCAACTGGCCGCTGTTTGACGCAACGCGCGGCGGCGACCCGCTGCTGTACCAGCACCTGTTCTGGTTCTTCGGCCACCCCGACGTCTACATCATCTTCATCCCGGCCTCGGCCATGCTGTCGACCATGATCGTCACGGCCGCGCAGAAGCCGCTGGTGGGCCACGAGGTCGTCGTGCTGGCCTTGATCGCCACCGGTTTCATCAGCTTCGGGGTCTGGGCCCACCACATGTTCACGGTGGGCCTGCCCGGGCTGTCGGCCGGCTATTTCTCGGCCGCGTCCATGGCGGTGGCGATTCCCGCCGGCGCCCAGGTGTTCGCGTGGATCGCCACGCTCGCCTCGGGCAAGGTCCAGCGCAACGTGCCGTCGCTGTTTCTTGTCGGCGGCATCCTCATCTTCGTGATGGGTGGCCTCACGGGCGTGATGGTGGGCCTGGTCGCTTTCGATGGCCAGGCCCACGACAGCTATTTCGTCGTCGCGCACTTCCATTACGTGCTGATCGGCGGCATGGTGTTCCCGCTGCTTGCCGGGCTCTACTACTGGACGCCGATGATCAACGGCCAGCAGCTCTCGGAACGCACAGGGCGCTGGGTCTTCTGGCTCAATTTCGTCGGCGTGCACGTCTGCTTCCTGCCCATGCACCTGACCGGGCTGATGGGCATGCCGCGGCGCGTCGACACCTACCTGCCGGGCCGGGCCTGGGAGCTGCCCAACCTCATCTCGACCGTGGGCGCCTTCATCATGGCGGCCGGGGTGCTGCTGTTCCTGATCGACGCCATCCGCTGTTACGGCCGCCAAGCCAATGTCGGGGGGAACGCCCGCAACGTGTACCAGGGCGGCACGCTGGAGTGGCTGGCCACCGGCAACTACGCGGTGCGTTCGATCCCTGTCGTCAGCGACCTCGAGCCCTTGTGGGCCGATGCCCGGCTGCGCGAGGACGTCGAGGCCGGGCGCTACTTCCTGCCCGGCACTGCCACCGGCGCGCGCGAAACGCTGATCACGAGCAGCTCGCGCGCGGAGCCGCAGTACGTGCAGATCATGCCCGGGCCCTCCTGGTGGCCGCTGCTGGCGGCACTCTTCACCGCGGGCTTCTTCCTGCTGCTGACGGTGAAGGCCTTGGCACTGAGCGGCATCTGCGGCGTGCTGACCGTCGTGTGCCTGATGCGCTGGGTCTGGAGCAACGACCGCCACCTGCCGCAGAAGCAGGTCGACGCAGGCGCGGGCATCCTGCTGCCGACCTATGTGACCGGCCCAACATCGCACGGCTGGTGGGCCGCGGTGCTGCTGGTCATCGTGCTGGGAATGATCTTCCTGATGGCGCTGTTTTCATACCTTTACCTGTTCGGCGCCCACCCCGACGGGTGGACGGTCGCTGCGCCGCGCGGCGCGCTGCTGCCCGGCCTGTTGCTGCTGGGTGCAGCGGCAGGCCTGGCCTTTGCGGCCCGGCCGCTGATGGCGAAGTTCAAGCGCGGCAGCGGGCTCAGCGCCGCGGCAATGACGCTGAGCATGGTGTGCCTCGTGGCCGCGCTGGTGGTGGACGGTCTCGATTGGTGGCACGCCGGGCTGCGCGGCGATGCCAGCGGGCAAGGCGCGGCGATCCATGCCCTGTTGGCCTGGCATTGCACCATCGTCGCGGCGGTCGTGCTGTCGGCCTGCTACTACCTGGCACGTTGGATGAGCGGCCTGGCGCCGGCCCCGGCCAACAAGACCCTGGAGGCGCTGCGCATCCTCTTCATGTATGCCGCACTCGAGGGTGCGGCCGGCCTGCTGCTGCCGCGCATGCTGCCGTGGAGCGGCGTGTGAAGGCGATGAAGCGGTCGAGCGGGCGGCCGAACACGGCGGCGGCAGTGGTGTTCAGCGCACTGTCTTCCGTGGTGTTTCTGCCTTGAACGGGACGCTCAGAGAAGTGCCCTGCAAGGCCCTCCGCGCCGCACCTTGCCATGGCCGCTCACTGACCGGCGGCGGCCTTGGCGTGCAGCTTGGCCGCGATGTATTCACCGTGCGTCACGTGCAGCAGGCCGGCGACCTTGCTGATGAGGTGGTTCTCGTGCACGTCGAGGTGCCCGTCGGCAAAGGCGATCTGCCACATGGCCTCGACCACCTGAATTTTTTGCTCCTGGCTGAACTGTTCATTCAGGGTGCTGGTGAAGCGGTGATAGTCGTACAAGCCCTTGGCCGTGGCCTCGGCCAGTTCCACCAGGCGCGCCAGTTCGTCGGGCGCCAATGCAAACTTGGTGGTCAACGCCGCGAACAGCGCGGCCTGCTCATCGGGCCCGGTGGCAGGGTCGGCCTTGATCACCTCCACCAACAGCACGGCGGTGGCCAGCTGCACAGTGTGCTGGCGCGCGGCGGGCGCTTGCTCGGCGGGCGCGGTGAAGCTATCGAACAGGTCTTTGAGGGTGCGGAGCATGGTGAAAGGCGGGGTCGTTAAAGGGTTCAGGGCAGCAGCCGCAACACCTGCCCGTTGCGTGCGTCGGTGAGCAGGTAGATGAAGCCGTCGGGGCCTTCGCGCACGTCGCGCACCCGGCTGCCGAGATCGGGCAACAGCTTCTCTTCTTTCACCACCTTGGTGCCGCTGAGTGTGAGCCGCGCCACATATTGGAACTTCAGCGAACCCACCAGCATGCTGCCCTTCCAGGCCTTGCCGTAACGCTCGCTCGTGATGAAGGCCATGCCCGACGGCGCGATGGACGGCACCCAGTAGTGCACCGGTTGCTCCATGCCGGCCTGGGTGGTGATGCCCTGGCCGATGGGGCCGCCGCCGTAGTTTTCGCCGTAGGTGATGACCGGCCAGCCGTAGTTCTTGCCGGCCTCGGGGTGGTTGATTTCGTCGCCGCCCTGCGGGCCGTGTTCGCTGGTCCAGAAGCGGCCGTCGGGGCCGAGTGCCGCGCCCTGCAGGTTGCGGTGGCCGTAGCTCCAGATTTCGGGCAATGCGCCGGGGCGCGTGGTGAAGGGGTTGTCGGGCGGCGCCGTGCCGTCCTTGCGCAGGCGCACCACCTTGCCGTGGTGGTTGTCCAGGGTTTGCGCGTCGTCCTTGCGGGCGAAGCGGTCGCCCAGCGTGAGGAACAGCGTGTGGTCTTTGCCCTCCACGATGCGGCAGCCGAAGTGCACCTTGCTGGCGAACTTCGGCTTCTGGCTGAACACCACCCTCACGCCCTCCAGCGCCGTGGCGTCGTCGGACAGGCGGGCCGAGGCCAGCGCGGTGGAGTTGCCGCCCGCGCCGGGCTCGGAGAAACAGAAGTAGATGGTGCGGTTGCGGGCGAAGCCGCTGTCGGTGATCACGTCGAGCAAGCCGCCCTGCCCCTGGGCCTCGACCTTGGGCACGCCCGTGAGCGGGGCACCCAGCGTGCCGTCGGCAGCGACCACGCGCATGCGCCCCGGCCGCTCGGTGACCAGCATGCGACCGCCGTCGATGAAGGCCAGACCCCAGGGGTTTTGCAGGCCGCTGGCCACCACCTCGGTGCGCAAGCTGGCGGCGTTAGCGCCCGTCGCAAACAACAGCGCCAGCGGGATGGCCATGAGGGACGCACGGGTCATGGGGTTCTCCTGAGTTTCAAGTGATCGCGGTGGGAGCCCTTGCGAGCCCCATGGTTCCCGGCCTTCCCAGGGTCAGCCGAAGGGACGAACGCCAAACAGCGCTGCATGGGCCCACATCACCGTGAGACCGTAGAGCGCCAGGCCACCGATCACGGCGATGGCGTCGTTGGCGCCGCTGCCGGGCAGTGCAGGTGCCGCGCGGGTGAGGCCGGCCAGCGCGCGGCGCTTGAGCGAAATGCGGTCGGCCACGGCCCAGGCGAGAAACCCGCCGAACAACAACACGTCGGCCAGCGTGCCGCCGGTGACCGACTGGGCCAGCAGGTGCGCCAGCGCCCAGAGCTTCACGGCCAGCAGCATGGGGTGTTTGGCCGCGCGCTGGATGCGCCCGGGCAGGTAGGCCGCGAGCAGCAGCACGAAGACGGGCAGCAGGAGCAACGCGGCCAGGTGACGGAAGCCACCGGGCAGGCTGTAGAGCATGACCGGGTTTTCGCGGGCCAGGCTGTAGCCCCAGACGATCAGCACCAGCCCGACGGCCGCGGCCACGGAGTACAGGCCCTTGAACCCGCCCTCGCCCATCTTCGCCACCAGCCGGTCGCGCCCCACCGGCGACACGATGGAGACGCTGTGCACGCCCAGAAACAGCACCAGACCCAGAACCAGCCACACCATGTCAACCCCTTTTGATGGCGCGCCAAAAGGCCTGAAGATGGCCTGGCGCGATGTGCTGCCGACTGTAGCGCGATGCCTGTCCATCGCACAGGGCGCGCCCAAGTGCCCTTGGGGTGCGTCCCCCTTCGCGGGCAGCTCAGGCGGCCACCCGCTCCAGCGCCAGGACCGCGTCGTCCAGGGTGGGCCGCAGCGCCGGGTCGGTCTGCAGGCAGGCGCGCGCCAACTCCTCCAGAACGACCCAGGCCGGTGCCTCGTCCGCCACACGCTGCGCATGCGCCACCAGCTCTTCGAGCAGACAACCGAAAGCCCGCACCTCCAGCGCCAGCAGTGCCAGCCGCTGCGCTGGCCGGTCGGTGGGCAACAGCGTCGCCGCGCCGAAATCACTCAGCATCGCATCACCACTCTGTGGGTCCCACAGGATGTTGTGCGCGTACAGGTCGCCGTGCATCACGCCTTGCAGGTGCAGGTGGGCCACGGCGCCGGCCACCGTGCGGGCCAGGCGCAGCGCCTGCGCCGCGCCAATGCGCCAGCCCTCGGCGTACACGTCGCGCGTGCAACTGGCCATGCTGGGCGGCCCGGCCAGGTGCACATGCCCCGGCGGGATCAGCGGCAACAGCAGGCCCGGCGTGCCCTGTGGGTGCGCCGACAGCTCGGCCACCGGCGTGCAGAGCGCCCGGTGCTGGCCGGCCACGAGGCTGCCCGCCAGCTCGTGCTCGGGCAGACCGTCGCTGGTGACCGCGCCTTTGAACAGCTTGAGCGCGAGCCCCTGCCCGTGGCCCGCCAACGTCACCCGCGAGATGCGGCCGGACGCACCTTCGCCCAGCGCCTCGCCAATCTGCAGATCGGCCCACGGCACCGTAGGGAGGGGTGTTGGCGCGGGCACGGTCCAGCCCAGCGGGTTGCCCGAGAGCGCCAGCCATGACAGGCGAGGCAGCGCGGTCAACCAAGCGGGCAACTGCTCGAAGCGGTTGGCCGAGAGCCGCAGCAGCTCCAGGCGCCCGGCGTGGGCCAGGCCCTCGGGCAGCGCGCTCAGGCGGTTGCCCGCGAGCATGAGCTTTTGCATCAGCGGGCGCTCGCCCAGCGCGTCGGGCAGGTGCTCGATGGCGTTGTCGGTCAGGATCAGCCAGCGCAGGGCCGGCGGCAGCGCGGCACCGGACACGCGGTGGATGTCACAGGCCTTGAAGCCCACCACTTGCAAAGCGGGGCAGTCGCCCAGCACCTCGGGCAGTTCGGTGAACGGGTTGTCGGAGCAGAAGACGATCTTCAAGTGGTGCAGGCGCGACAGGTCGTGCGGCAGCGATGTCAATCGGTTGCCGCTGAGGTTCAGCACCTCCAGCGTGTCGGCCAGTGCGAACACCTCGTTCGGCAGCTCGGTCAGGCCGGCGCTCAGGTCGAGCCATCGGGTGCCGGCGAGCGCGCCGCTGCGCAGTTGTTCAAGGGTGTGCATGCAAAGACCAGGGGGATTGAGGTGGCATCGGCGGCGTGGCGCCTGGGAAAGACCGATTATCGAAGCCAGAGCACCAGCCGCCGCCGGCACCACATCAGGCGGGGGCCAGCTTCTAGAATCGGTCAACCCTATTTTCAGCGGAGCGAACATGAACAAAAAACACCTGGTGATGGCGGCCCTGCTGGCCGCGAGCGGCAGCGCACAGTGGGCGCACGCCCAGAGCGTCTACGGCGAGATCGGCTATTCGCCGCTGTCGCTCGGCCTGTCGGTGCCGGTGATCGGCCTGCGCGCCACCGCCGAGCCGGTGATGTTGCGTGGCCTGGTGGGCTTTCAACTCATTGACAGCTTCGCGATTGAAGCCATCGGCGGCCTCAACGCCCGGAGCAGCAGCGTGAAGAACAGCGGCTCCAGCGGCATCAGCACCACGGCCAAGGTGAACCAGCTGTATGGCGTGTACCTGACGCCGAAGTTCGGCCTGGGCCCGGTGGAGCTGTTTGGCCGCGTCGGCATGGCGCGCACCAAGGTGACGTTCCAGGGGCTGGGCTCGGGCGAGGACAAGAAGCTGTCTTACGGCTTCGGGCTGCGCCTCATGCCCACCGACCACCTCTCGCTGAGCGCGGACCACATGAACTACCTCGACAGCGGCGGCGCCAGTGTGAAGGGCTATTCGCTGAACCTGGGTCTGCGTTTCTGAGGCGTTTCGCCTCTCAACTTCTCCTTGCAGATCCGGCTCCTTGCGGCTGCGGCAGGCGCTGTGCGGCGGGGGCTCATCCGGGGTGGTCGGCTGCGCCGACTTCGCTGTGTCCGCCCGTGTGGGGCCGGCGCGGCCAAACTCTCTTCGTTCGCTTCGCTCTCTCCGTTCAGACAGTGGCCGCGAGTCAGTTGACGAAGCGCGCACTTGCGCGCCCGGCCCCACACGGGCGGACACAGCCACCCCGGAAAGTCGCCCCCACCGCACAGCGCCTGCCGCAGCAACAAGCGTTTGGATATTCCAACGGTGGTGTGCCAACCCCTTTTCAGCCAAGGCGTGTGCGCTCAGGCCGCAGCGCGCCATGTGAGGCGCCGAGAAGCGCAGGGGCCGTGGCCGCGCGCGCAGCGCGCCTCGTCATCTGACTCGTCGCCATGTCTGAGCGGAGAGAGCGAAGCGAACGCAGCGAGTTTGGCGACGGGGCCACGGCCGCGAGCATCGCAGGGCAGTCGGCGCACCGCGCCGACCGCCTCACTCAAGCGCTGCGGCCTGAGCGCACAGGCCTTGGCACGCGAGGAGCAAGCAACGAAACGCCCCACTCAAGGCACCACCGGCGGTTCAACGGCAGGTACGAACACCAGCAAGTCCCCCGGCTGGCACTGCAGGTACTCGCAGATCTTTTCCAGCGTCTCGAAACGCACGCCCTTGACCTTGCCCTGCTTGAGCAAGGACATGTTGGCCTCGGTGATGCCGACGAACTCGGCCAGGTCGCGCGACTTGACCTTGCGCCGCGCCAGCATCACGTCCAGCTGCACGACGATGGGCATCAGACGAAGCCCTCGTTTTCTTCGGCCATGGCCTGACCCTGCCCGATCACCGCGGCCATGAGCCAGACCAGCCCGGCGAAGAACAGCGTGAACACGTGGTTGGAACCGACGCCGATCGCCAACTGACGCATGCCGGACGGGTGGTGCAGGGTCAGCAGCACCGAGGTGACCGAGCTCGCCAGCAGCGCGGCCAGCGCCGCCCACGCCACCCAGCCCGCAAAACGCCGCAGCAGGTGGGTGGCCTGCGCGGTGAACACCTGCCCCTGGGCAAACATCTCGAAGCAGCGCCGCGCCTGCCACACGCCCATGAGCAGCAGCACCAGGGGCACCGCCATCACCGCACCCGCGGCCAGCCGCTGCCAGGGCAGCAGCGGCCCCTGAATGGCGCTGGCCGACAGGTTGGCGTGGCCGGCCAGCACGGCGTCGCTCGCCGTGGCCCAGTAACCCACCAGCGCCAGGGGCAAGAGCAGCAAGATCAACCAGCAAGCCGCGACCATCCAGCGGCTGATGCGGCGCACGGATTGCAGTGAGGGAACCGTGTGGGGGCGGGTATTTGAGGTCATCGCGTTTTCTCCAGTCGCCACACCTTTCGGCTGGCGTTTCATGATTGTAGATTGACAATATTTTATTGTTTTATGATAATTTTTGTCAAATCAACCGCGCTACACCCACCATGTCACACACACCTTCACCCTCCATTTCGCCTTCAACTTTGCCTTCCCTCACCCGCCGCAGCCTGGTGCTCGCGGCCGGCGCGGCCCTCGCCGCGTGCAGCGGCATTCCGCTGCGCTCGCTGCCGCGCCTGGCCCAGCTCTCGGGCCAGATGCTCGACGCCAACCCGGCGCATTTCATGGTGGCGCTGCAGGTGGACGCGCGCCTCACGCCGCCGGCCGCTGCGGTGCCCTATCTGCAGCTCAAGCTGACGCCCAAGGTGGCGGGGGCCTTTGAGCCGGTGGACAAAAAACTGCCGCTGGCCATGAGCAGCACCGGCGGCGCCACGCTCGGCCTCGACGCCCCCGGCCCTGGCCGCCGCTGGCTGGTCTACAGCCTGCCGCCCGCCACCCAGGCCGAGCTGCAGCGCGTCCAGAACATGGTGCGTCGCGCCCAGGCCCAACCGGGCTACCAGCGCGGTGGCACGCTCGCACTCGGCGTCGAACAAAACGACCTCGCCGTGGCCGACCCGGCACTGGCCCACACGAAGTGGTCCACCTGGATGCAGGTCAAACAGAGCGAAGGCTTTTTCGAGATCTGGAACGGCACACCCGAAGAGATCCAAAAGTTGAAATGATCCCCAGTGAAAGTGCTCCCCCCGCAGCGCTTCGCGCTACCCCCCAGGGGGCGGCACTGGCCGTCTGGCGAAGCCAGACCGGCGGTGCCCTGGGGTGCTGGGCTGCACCGCTTCATGGGTCCAGGCGGTGCTCCGGCGCCATGCAGAACTCGCCCTACTTGACCTGCTGCTTGTCGAGCTTGCGGGCCAGGGTGCGGCGGTGCATGCCCAGGCGCCGGGCGGTTTCCGAGATGTTGAAACCGGTCTCGGCCAGCACCTGGTGGATGCGCTCCCACTCCAGCGTCTTGATCGAGCTGGGGCGGTTGGTCAGCGCCACCTCGGTCGTGCCTCCGGCCCGCCCGAACGCGGCCTCGATGTCGTCGGTGTTGGACGGCTTGGCCAGGTAGTGGCAGGCGCCGAGCTTGATCGCCTCCACGGCGGTGGCGATGCTGGCGAAACCGGTCAGCACCACGATCAGCATGCTGCTGTCGTGCGCGAACAGGGTGCGCACACAGGCCAGGCCCGAGGCCTCGCCCTGCAGCTTCAGGTCCACCACCGCCCGGGTCGGCGCGAAGCTGCGCAGTTGCTCCAGCAACTGTTCGTGGCTCGCGGCCACCCGCACCTCGTGGTCGCGGCGCTCGAAGGAGCGCGCCAGCGTGCGCGCGAAGGCCGCGTCGTCTTCGACGATCAGCAGGCGCTCACTGGGCGGGGTGTCTTCAGGTGCCATGGGGCTCGTCCTCGGGCAGGGTGATGGCCAGCAGCGGCAGGGTGATGCGCACCTGGGCGCCGCCCTCGTCGAGGTTGCGCACCGCCACGGCGCCCCCCAGTGTGCGGGCGACGTTGAACACCAGGAACAGCCCCAGTCCACCACCGGGGTGCCCCTTGCTCGACTGGTAGGGCTTGCCGATCTGGGGCAGCAGGTGGGGCGCGAACCCCGGGCCCTGGTCCCAGACCGTCAGCGTCAGCAAGCCGTTTTCACGGCGGGCCTCGAACCACACCGCGCCCGGCGAGGCCTCGTGTGCGTTGTCCAGCACGTTGCCGATCATCTGCTGGATCGCGGAGTCGGCCACCATGGGGAGGTCGCGCCCGAAGCCGTTGTGGTACTGCAGGTTCGCGCCGGGCCGGCGCTCGCGCCAGGCCTGCACGACCTGGTCCAGAAAAGCACAGACCGTGGTTTCGCCGGACGACTCCCCGCGCGCTTCGCCGGCCGACAGCAGGATGCCGCTGACGATGGACTTGCAACGCGCCACCTGGGCCTGCATCTCGGCCACGTCGTTGGCCAGCTCGGGCTCGGAGCTGAAGTGCGGCAGGTGCTGCCAGTCGCCCAGGATGACGGCCAGCGTCGACAGCGGCGTGCCCAGCTCATGGGCCGCGCCCGAGGCCAGCAGCCCCATGCGCACCACGTGGTCTTCTTCGGCCGCGCGCTGCCTGAGCAGGGCCAGCCGCGTGTCGCGCTCGCGCAGGTTGCCCGCGATGCGGGTGACGAAGACCACCAGCAGCACGGCGTTGAGGACGAAACAGATCAGCATGCCCTGGGTGTAGGGACTGGCCAGGCCCCGGTCGTGGTCGAGCGGCAGGGGCAGCGGCAGGGCCAGCAGCGCCAGCCCGGCAAAACACAGCGTGGTCACGCCCACCATCACCCAGGTGGCCCAGACCGGCAGGAGCACCGCCCCGAGGATGACCTGCAGCAGGAACAGGAACACGAAGGGGTTGGTGGCGCCGCCGCTGAGGTAGAGCAAAGCGGTCAGCGCGCCCACGTCGACCAGCAGGGTGAGCAGCAGCTCGACGCTGGTCACGGGCCGCTGGTTGCGGCAACGCAGCTGCGACAGCAGGTTGAACGCCGCCAGCCCCGCGAGCACCCAGAGCATGGGCTGCAGCGGGATGGGGATGTCCATGCCGTGGAAGGCGACTTCGACGGTCGCGATCTGGCCGAACAGGGCCAGCCAGCGCAGCTGGATCAGCT
>NZ_MUNZ01000188.1 GCF_002001205.1 Hydrogenophaga sp. A37 | reverse complement strand
GCCCCAGCCATCGGGCTGCACAACCTCACGCTGGGCCACGACCGCCACCCCGCCGTGCACCACCTGAGCCTGCGCATCGCGCCGGGTTCGCTGGTGGCGCTGGTCGGCCCCAATGGCGCGGGCAAGTCCACGCTGATCCAGGCACTGGCGGGCGCGCTGCGCCCCATCAGCGGCAGCGTGAGCGGCCTGGCCGGGCAGCGCATCGCCTGGCTGCCGCAGCACAGCGGGCTGGACCCGAGCTTTCCCATCGACGTGCGCGGCATGGTGGCCATGGGCCTGTGGCACCGCGTGGGCGCGCTCGGGCGCTTCACCGCCGAGCACCGCCTCCTGTGCGACGCCGCGCTGGCCGCGGTCGGCCTCACCGGCTTCGAGGCGCGCGGGCTGGACACGCTGTCGGGCGGCCAGCTGCAGCGTGCGCTGTTTGCCCGGCTGATCCTGCAAGACGCGCCGGTGGTGCTGCTCGACGAACCCTTCGCCGCAGTCGACCAGCGCACCAGCACCGACCTGCTCGCCTTGCTGCGCCGCTGGCAGCAGCATGGCAAGACGGTGATCGTGGTGCTGCACGACCTGGCGCAGGTGCGCGCGCACTTCCCGCTCACCCTGCTGCTGGCGCGCGAACTGGTGGCGTTCGGCCCCACGGTCGAGGCACTGACCGACGCGCACTGGGCCCGGGCGCAGCGCATGCGGGAGCCGTTCGACGAACACGCACCGCTGTGCGCGGCCTCGCCGGACCCGCACGCGCACGCCCACGCGCCGGAGGCACTGGCATGAGCGAAGTCGCTGTTCCCCCATTCATGGCGTGGTGGCTCGCCAACCCCCTGCTCGGCCCGCTGGTCGAGTTCGGCTTCATGCGCAGCGCGCTGCTCGGCTGCGTGGCGCTGTCACTCAGCGCGGCACCCGTGGGCGTGTTCCTGATGCTGCGGCGCATGAGCCTGACAGGCGACGCGATGGCGCACGCCATCCTGCCCGGCGCGGCCATCGGCTACCTCGTGGCTGGCCTGTCGCTCACGGCCATGACCATCGGCGGCATCTTCGCCGGTCTCGCGGTGGCGGTGGGCTCGGGGCTCGTGGCGCGCAATACCGTGCTGCGTGAAGACACCAGCCTGGCGGCCTTCTACCTGCTCTCGCTGGCGCTGGGTGTGCTCATCGTCTCGGTGCGCAGCAACTCCGTGGACCTGCTGCACGTGCTGTTCGGCACCGTGCTCGCGCTGGACGACGCGGCGCTGGGGCTGCTCGGCGGCATCAGCGCCGTCACGCTGGTCAGCCTCGCCCGGCTCTACCGCCCGCTGGTGCTCGAATGCCTGGACCCGGGCTTCCTGCGCCAGGTCAGCCGCTGGAGCCCGGTGGCGCACTACGGCTTTCTGGGCCTGCTGGTGATCAATCTCGTGGCCGGCTTCCACGCGCTGGGCACGCTCATGGCGGTCGGCATCATGGTGCTGCCCGCCGCCACCGCCCGCTTCTGGGTGCGCCGCCTCGGCCCCCTGCTGCTGCTCGCCACCTTGCTAGCGCTGGCCGCCAGCCTCAGCGGCCTGCTGCTCTCGTACCACGCAGATCTGCCCACCAGCCCGGTGATCGTGCTCAGCCTCGGCGCGATGTACCTGCTGTCACTGCTGCTCGCCCCGCACGGTGCGCTGCGCCACCAGCGCCCCGCCGCTTCCCATCTCAAAGCCTGAACCTCAAGGAACCCTCATGAACAAGTCTCTGCGCCATCACCTCATCGCTTCCGCCATCGGCCTCGCCACCGCCGCCCTCAGCCCCGCGCTGCTGGCCCAGACCACCGCACCGGTCAAGGCCGTCGCCAGCTTCAGCATCCTCGGCGACCTGGTCCAACAGGTCGGCGGTGACCGTGTCGCGGTCGACGTGCTGGTCGGCCCCGGCAGCGACGCCCATGTGTTCCAGCCCACGCCCTCGCAGGCCAAACGGGTCGGCCAGGCGCAGATCGTGTTCTCCAACGGCCTGGGCTTCGAAGGATGGATGGGCCGCCTGCTTCACACCGCCAGCTACAAGGGCAGGCATGTGGTCGCCAGCCGCGGCATCCAGCCCATCCACGCCGAAGGCGAGCACGACCACAAGGCCAAAGACCATCACGAAGAGAACGACCCCCACGCCTGGCAAAGCGTGCCCAACGTGATGGTCTACGTGGGCAACATCGCCAAGGGCTTGTGCGAGGCCGATGCGGCGGGATGCGACACCTACCAGAAGAACGCCGCCACCTACAACGCCGAGCTCAAAGCGCTGGACACCGACGTCCGCGCGCTGTGGGCCACCATCCCGGCGGCGCAGCGCAAGGTGATCACCTCACACGACGCGTTTGGCTACTACGCCAAGACCTACGGCGTGAAGTTCCTCGCGCCACAGGGCGTGAGCACCGAGAGCGAGGCCTCGGCCAAAGGTGTGGCGCAGTTGGTGCGCCAGATCAAGAAAGAGCAGATCAAGGCGCTGTTCGTCGAAAGCATTTCCGACCCGCGCCTGATCGCACAGATCGGTCGCGAGACCGGCGTGAAGCCGGCGGGTGAGCTGTTCTCCGACTCGCTGTCGGACACCAAGGGTCCTGCGCCCAGCTACCTGTCCATGATGCGCGCCAACACCTGGGCGCTGACCCAGGCCGTTCAGGGGCACTGAGCGAAAAGGGTGCCTCGCAGGCAGCGGTCTCAACCGCCGCCAGCAATGAGCCGCCCCGTCAGCCTTGCACCGCCGCCCGCGTGATCGGCCGCTGTGCAGGCCATTGGGCCCACTTGGCCAGTTGCGCCTTGAAGCCCTGCGCAGCATGGGGGCGGGTGATCACCGTCATCGCCTCGCCTTCGCTCTCGGCCGGCGCCACTTCTTCAAGAGGCAGCAGATCCAGCACGTCGGTCGTTGCCACCTCGGTGACCCAATGCGCCGCGGGCTGGTCAATCGCTGCGTCGGCCACACGCTCTTGGGTCCACTCGGTGGTGGTCTCGACACCCACCTCGATCAGCGCATCGGCCAGCGTTGGCCCGGCGAGGGTCGCGGACGCCAGGGACTGCCTGAACGCGGTTTCCAGGTCCAGCATGCTGAAGCCCAGGATCGGCTGGACGCCGCTCTCACTGGCGGGCACGGCCAGGTCGGCGGCCACGGTGGTCATGGAGGTCACACGAACCGCGGTGTCGGTGAACGCCACACCGGTGGTCTCGAAAGTCACCGGTCCTACATCGGCCACAGCGGGGCTCACCGCCACCGACTCGACCGGCACCACGACCGGTGCCACCGGTGCCGCAGGCGAAGCCGGCGCGGCCACCACCGGGCTGCTCACCGGGCCGGCCCCCAAGGAGGCCTGGCTCAGCGCGTAGACCCAGTTGTTGGGCACCACCTCGTCGGTCTCGACCGTGCCCACGTTGGCCTCCAGCGACCAGTCGGCGCCCAGGGTTTCGTGTCCGGTGATGTACAGCGAGGCGGCCACATCGGCCACGGTGATGTCGGCCAGCACGCTCATGGCGGCCAGCCCCATTTCGCCAGCGGCGAAGTCGCAGGCATAGAGCAGGATGTCGCCGTTGAGCGTGAGCGATTGCCCGATGGCCTGCAGCGACAGCAGTTGCGTCGTCTGCATCGAAGCCGCGTTGACCTGGGCATTGCCCAGCGTGAGGGCGCCCTCCTCGCCGTGGCTGATGATGTGGATGGCTTCGATGCCGGTGCGCCCGTTCAGCGCCGCGGCAATCTGCGCCAGCCCGTCTTCGTCCAGCGTCAGCAGAATCACCTCGCGGCCGTCGGCCTGGAAGGCATCGGGGTCGGTCACCCGCGGATCGACAAACACGATCTCGTTGCTGTGGTCCACCGGGTCGACAGGGCCCTCGGTCTCTCCGGAGTTGCCCTCCGTTTCGCCGCCGCCCACCTCGGGATCCACCGGGGTCACATTCAAGCCCTCCACCGTCACCGTCACGGTGCCAGTGGTGCTGCCGCCGAACGCGTCGAGCACGGTGTAGGTGACGCTGGTGTCACGGCTCTCACCCAGTGCGACATCGTCGAAATCACCGTTGGGGTTGAAGTGCAGATCGCCCGCTGCGTCCAGGGTGAAGATGCCGCCGCTGGAGCCCGTGTTGCCGTCGATGGTCTCGACGCTCACGGCATCGTCTTCCGGGTCGCTGTCGTTGTTCAGCAGGTTGCCCAGGAAGGAGGCGGTGTCGGCCTGGGTGGTGAAAGCGTCGTTCACGGCCAGGGGGTTGTCGTTGGCGCCATGCACCGTCACGGTCACCGTGGCCACGGCGCTGCCGCCTTCGCTGTCCTGGACGGTGTAGGTGAAGCTGGTGGTGCGGCTCTCGCCGGTGGCCAGATCGTCAAAGTCGCCGTCGGGGTTGAAGCTCAGCTCGCCGGCATCGCCGACGCTGATGGAGCCACCGTTGTTGCCCTCCAGATCATTCAACTCCAAAGAGAACTCATTGCCTTCGGCGTCGCTGTCATTGATCAGCGGACTGTTGAGCGGCGTGACGCCGTCCTCAACCACCTGGTACTGATCATCGACAGCCACCGGGTTGTCGTTGACGCCATAGACGGTCACGGTCACGGTCGCCGACGATTGCCCACCCTGGTCGTCATAGACCATGTAGTTGAAGCTGGTGTCGCGGCTCTCGCCCACCGCGAGGTCGTCGAAATCACCGTCGGGGTTGAAGACCAAGGAGCCTCCATCGTCGACGCTGAACTGACCGCCGTTGCCACCGGGCGTGCTGTTCAGAGCGACGTAGATCCCATCGCCTTCCACGTCGCTGTCGTTGATCAGCAGACTGCCCAGGGTCGTGAGCCCGTCCTCGCTGGCGAAAAAGTGGTCGTTCACCCCGGTCGGGTTGTCGTTGAGGCCATTGACGGTCAAGATCACGGTGGCCGTGCCGCTGCCGCCCTGATCGTCATAGACGACATAGGAAAAGCCGGTGGTGCGGCTCTCGCCCACCGCCAGGTCGTCGAAGTCGCCGTCGGGGTTGAAGCTCACCGAGCCGCCGTCGTCCCTGGAGAACTGGCCGCCGTTGCTGCCGGCGGTGCTGTTCATGTCCAAGTAGAGCGCGTCGCCCTCGGCGTCGGTGTCGTTGCCCAGCAGGTTGGCCAGGAAGAGAACGCTGTCTTCGTCGCCGACAAAGCTGTCGTCGGTGCCTTGCGGGTTGTCGTTGGCGCCGTTGACGGTCACCGTCACGGTGGCCGCGGCGCTGGCACCTTGCGAGTCGTGGAGGGTGTAGGTGAAGTCGGTGGTGCGGCTCTGGCCCACCGCGAGATCGTCGAAATCGCCGTCGGGATTGAACAGGAGGATGCCCGAATCGTCGAAGCTGAACTGGCCACCGGCGGAGCCCGCCGCGCTGTTCATGTCGATGTAGATCTCGTCGCCGTCCGGGTCGCTGTCGTTGGCCAGGATGCCGCCCAAACCCACCCCGATGTCTTCGCCGACGCTGAAGCTGTCGTCCACGGCCACCGGTGCATCGTTGACGCCGGTGATGGTGATCGACACGGTGGCGGTGTCGTTGCCACCCTGCCCGTCGTTGACGGTGTAGCTGAAGGTGTCGACCGTGGTCGCGCCAGCGGCCAGGAACTGGAATTGACCGTTCGGGTTGTAGACGTAGCTGCCGTTGCTGTTCATGGTCAGCAGGGCGCCCGAAGGCAGGGCCGTGGGCTCGCCCGGATCGAACGAGGTCAGGTTGACCTGCGTCACAGTGAGCGGATCGCCGATGAGGTCGGTGTCGGGACCGTTGCCGTTGTCCGTCAACACGCTGTCGCTGAGCGTGCCGTTGGCAGACACCGCCTCGCTGTCGTTCTGAGCCACCGGCGGGTTGAGGTTGGGAGCCGTGACGTCCACATCCACCGTGGCCGAGGCCACACCACCCATCCCGTTGGAGATCTGGTAGGTGAAGGTGTCGTGAACGGCGTCGGTGCCGTTGCCGGTGACGGTGACCTCGCCACCCGCGCCGACCGTGAGTTGAACGCCCGATTCCAGGATGATGACCTGGCCCTGGGTCACCGCCTGACCCTGAATGTGGGTCAGCGTCATGGGCGCTGCCGCCAGGTTGTAGTCGTTGGCCGTCAGGTCCACCGTGGCGGGCAGGTTGGTGGCGGTGGTGATGGTGTCGTCTTCGGCCACGATCGCGGTCTGTGCCGAGTCGGCTCGCACGAAGAGCCACGAGTCGTAGTACTGGTCGCCTGTGTCGGCAATGGCCACGCGCAGGGTGTTCTCCTGACCGAGGATCACGTCGAACACCAGCGGAATGGTGATGGTGAAGCCATCCATCTCGGTATGGTAGGGCGCGCCGGTGACGGTGCCAGTGCCGCCGTCCACCACGCCCGAGTTGTCCACAAACAGCGACGGGTTCTGCAGGTTGTTGACGCTGTCGATGCTGATAGCCGATTCGCCACCCGATGCATTGGGCACCAGCGACTGGTTGACGCCGTTGACCACGATCGCCATCACGTCGTTGAACCCTCCGTTGACGTACTCCAGGTACTCGTCGGAACCGAACACCACTTCAATGGTCATGCGCACCACGTCACCCACCTGAGCGCCTGGCGGCACGTCGGGCACGAAGGTGATATCCAGTATCGCGGCGTCGAAGGTATCGAAGCCACCCGACAGGGCGTTCAGCTCGGCATTGCCGTCCACACCGGAAATCGCATCGTCCCCAAAAACCGGATATTCGTTTGGACCCGCCACACCCTCAGCGTACTCGGAGGTGGACAACAGGGCGCCCGCGCTGAAGCCCAGCACGTTGTTGCCGAAGGTCACGCTGGAACCGGCCGTGAAGGTGCCCGACTGCTCGGCGCCGCCCTGGTAGGTGGCCGAGGTGACCGTGATGCCCGCGCCCATGATGGTTTCGGCGAGCCCCATGGCGCCGGTCGATCCCACCGGCGTGAAGGCGAAGTCCAACGCATGGACCCAGCCGGTGGGCGCCAGCGCGACGGCTTCCACCGTGCCCGTGGTGCGCTCCAGCGTCCAGTCGGCACCGAGCGACGCATCACCCGTGGCGTCCACCGATGCCGACACGTCGGCGCCGGTGATGTCGGCCAGCAGGTTCATGGCCTCCAGGCCCGAGGCGCCCGACGCGTAGTCGCAGGCGTAGATCAGGATGTCGCCGTCGGCGCTGAGGGACTGGCCGATGGCTTGCAGATACTGCAGCTGGGTGGACTGGATGGAATCGATCGTGACCTGGCCACTGCCCAGGTTAAGGTAGCCGTCACCGCCGTGGCTGACGATGTGGATGGCATCGATGTCGGTGCGGCCATTCAGCGCGCTGGCGATCTGCGCAATACCGTCCTGATCCATCGACAGCACGATCACCTCGCGCCCAGGCGCCTCGAACGCCGCGACATCGGGCACGCGCGCGTCGACAAACACCACTTCCACGCGGGGTGCTTCGGCGGTTTCGGGGTTGGCAAGGGTGGTGTCCGATTCGTCGTCGTCGGCTGCTTCGTCTGCAACAGGTTCTTCGGCAACGGCTTCCTCTACGGCCGTGTCGTCGGCATCGGCTTGCGGGGCGGGTTCGTCGTCTTCGGCGGGGGTCGCAGCGGGCTGCGCCGGCGCTTCTGCGACGGTGTCATCCTCCGCGTCTGGCTCGGCCTCCTCGACCACGGGCGCGTCGCTGGCACTGTCTTGTTCGATCACGGTGGCCACCATGGCGCCGTCAAACAACACGCGCGATTCGAGCACCATCGGAATGCCCGAACGCAACGATTCGCGGCAACGGACCACACGAGTCGCTGAAGTGCCAGAGCGGTGGGACGAGGCGCATTCAGGCGCTGCCACATAACAACCCAAGCTGGCGTTCCAGATCGATCGGTAAGTCTTGTTCATGCCAGAGTCCTCCGTGCCGGGTGCTGACATTGCCCATCGCAGATCGCTGGATAAAGCCCCGGTACACCCTTCTCTTCGGCAGATCACCCCCGTCCTGAAGCGCTGAGCGGCAAAAAAAGCCAATAAAAACAAGAGTGAATGCTTTGGTTACACGCCCCCTCGCAATATGTAACCTCTTGGCTGACGGGCCCGCGCCACAAGTTCATGAAACCGGTGGAACCCGGTGCATCGGCACCCGCTCGCTACACTGAAAGCCCTGTTTCACCGGAGCCCCGATTGCCGACCACCCACCTGTTTCTCGCCCTCGCGGTGGTGTTTGTCTGGGGCACCAATTTCGTGGTCATCCGCTGGGGCCTGGACGGTCTGCCGCCCTTCCTGTTTGCCACGCTGCGTTTCGCGTTCTCCGCCCTGCCCTGGCTGCTGTTCGTGCCACGGCCGACCGCACCCTGGCGCAAGATGGCCGCCTTCGGGGTACTGCTGGGCGTGGGCCAGTTCGGACTGCTGTTCGTGGCCATGCAGGGCCACATTTCGCCCGGGCTCGCCTCGCTGGTGGTGCAGATCCAGGTGTTTTTCACCATCGGCCTGTCGCTCGCGCTCATGGGCGAGCGCGTGCGCGGTTTTCAGCTGGTGGGCCTGTTGCTGGCGCTGGCCGGTCTGGGCGTGATCGCCCTGAACCTGGACGCGGCGGTGGTCACCTGGCTGGGGCTGGGCCTGGTGATGTCGGCCGCCTTCTTCTGGGCCGGCGCCAACCTGGTGGTGAAGTCGCTCGGGCCCGTGAACATGCTGCACTTCATGGTCTGGAGCAGCGTGTTCGCGGTGCCGCCGCTGCTGGCCATCTCATGGCTGGTTGAAGGGCCTGCCCTGATGCACAGCGCCATCACCCAGGCCACGCCGCTGGTCTGGGCCAGTGTGCTCTGGCAGGCGCTGGGCAACACGCTCTTTGGCTACGGCGTGTGGAACTGGCTGCTCGCCCGCCACCCCGCCGCCACCGTGGCGCCGCTGGCCTTGCTGGTGCCGGTGTTCGGCATGGGGGCTTCTGCCTTGTCGCTGGGCGAAAGCCTGCCGGGGTGGAAGCTCGGTGCGGCAGCGCTGGTGCTCGGCGGCCTCGCGGTCATCGTGCTCTGGCCCCGGCTTCGGGCCAGTCTGAGCCACTGAGCGCCCGACCACCGCGACCGCGATCCGCCGCCGGGCCGCCCCAAGGCGGATCAGCCCCCTTGGGGGGCAGCGACCCGCGCAGCGGCGGAGCGTGGGGGCCTCGATCCGCCGCCGGGCCGCCCCAAAGCGGATCAGCCCCCTTGGGGGGGCAGCGACCCGCGCAGCGGCGCAGCGTGGGGGCCTATTTCGCCAGACGGGCGAAGGTCTTGCGAAACTTCGCCACCTTGGGCGCGGCCACGGCCATGCAGTAACCCTGGTGCGGGTTGCGTTCGAAGAAGTCCTGGTGGTAGTCCTCGGCGGGCCAGTAGTTCGCCAGCGGCAGCAGCTCGGTCACGACGGGACGGCCAAAAACCTGGTCGCGCTCCAGCTCGTCCAGCAAGCTCTGCGCGGTCCGCCGCTGTTCGTCGTTGGTGAAGTAGATGCCGCTGCGGTACTGCGTGCCGGCGTCGTTGCCCTGGCGGTTGAGCGTGGTCGGGTCGTGGATCACGAAGAAGATTTCGAGGATCTCGCGGGTGCTGATCACGGACAGGTCGTAGGTCAGCTTCACCACCTCGTTGCAGCCGGTGGTGCCCGTGCACACGTCTTCGTAGCTGGGCTGGTGCGCCTGGCCGTTGCAGTAGCCGGACTCGACGTCGGTCACGCCGCGCACTTCCTTGTACACGCTCTCGGTGCACCAGAAGCAGCCGCCGCCGAGCACGATGGTTGAATGGTTCATGGGGGACTCCTTGGCCCGCAGTATGCGTGCCCCAGCAAGCACCCACTCGGGGCGGGGTCGGCTTCGGCGGCGCGACCCGCTGCCCGAGCCCTCACAGGTCCTTTACACCGCGCAACTCGCGGGCAGTTCCGCTGGCGACGCACCGCCGCCCGGCTGCGCCGCCTTGCCCTCGGCCACGGGCACCAGCGCGGCCCGCGCAATGCCGTTCTTCGCCGCCACCACCTCGGCCATGATGGACAGCGCGATCTCGGCCGGTGTCTTGCTGCCGATGTACAGGCCGGCCGGCCCGTGCAGCGCGTCCAGCTCGACCTCGCCCAGACCGAAGTGTTCGCGCAGGCGGTCGCGCCGCAGCGCGGTGTGGCGCCGCGAGCCGATGGCGCCGACATAGAAGGCCTCGGACTGCAGGGCGTCGATCAAGGCCAGATCGTCGAGCTTGGGGTCGTGCGTCAGTGCCACCACGGCGGTGCGCGCGTCGGGCTTCAGGCGCAGGATCAGGTCGTCCGGCATCTCGTGGCTGAGGGTCGCGCCATCCAGCGTCCAGCTGGCGCGCTGTTCCTCGCGCGGGTCGCAGACGATGACCTCGAAGTTCAGGCTCAGCGCCATCTGGCTCAGGAAACGCGAGAGGTCGCCGGCGCCGATGAGGATCAGCCGGTGCCGCGGGCCGAAGTGGGTGATCAGGGCGTCGTCGGTCAACTCGGGCATGCCGTCGCGCCGGCCCGGTTGCAGGTCCACCGCGCCGCTGCGCAGGTCCAGCCGGCGCTGGGTGCTGCGCCGCTCCAGGTTGGCCTGCAGCAATGCGGGTAGCTGGCTGTGCGCGGCCACCGGCTCCAGCACCAGCTCCACCGTGCCACCGCAGGGCAGGCCAAAGCGGTGCGCCTGGTCGGCGGAGATGCCGTAGCGCAGGGTGGCGGGCCGGCCTTGCGCGCACACCGCGTCCAGCCCTTCTTCGCGCACGCGGCGGATCAGGTCGTCCTCGATGCAGCCGCCCGAGACCGAACCCACCGTTTCACCCCGGCCGTTGATGGCCATGAGCGAGCCCGGCGGCCGCGGCGATGATCCCCAGGTGCGGGTCACCGTGACGAGCAGCACGGGCAAGCCCGCTGTGTGCCAGGCCTGCGCCGCGCGCAGGACTTGGGTGTCCAAGTCTTCCATGGTGTGTTCCTTCCTTTGGGCCTACCGGACCCGCTCGATCCGCACCGCGGTTTCGCCTTGTTTCCGCAGAGCGTCAACAGGGCCATCGAACCGACCCAGAAGCACCAGACCCGGTGAGGGTTTCCCGGACGCATAGAACAATGCCAGGTTGCCCCACGGTCCGTAGTAACACAGGTCGCCTTCCACTGGCGTGTAAGACGCTGGCGCCCCATCCACCGACAGCTTGCGCGGGGGATAGGCAACCTTCTCGGTCGCCATGAAGTCCTTGGCGGTCAGCACCAGCGGCAGCTGCAACATGAGGTCCCGCGTGGTCGGGTTGTCGACCAAGGTGGCTGTGAGCACCTGTCCGCCAACGTCGATGCGGATGCGCAGGACGTCCTTCATCGACGCGGTTTGCGCCCCGGCAGTGCCGACCGTGATCATCAGACAGGCCATGAGCGCCCTGCGTGAAAGGTGTGGTTTCACGGGCATCGCTCCTTTCACCTTCAGGCCAGCTTGAACGGCAGTTCGCGCAGCGGCTTGCCGGTCAGGCGGCTCACGGCGTTGGCGAAGGCCGGTGCCAGCGGCGGCAGGCCGGGCTCGCCCATGCCGGTGGGTGGCTCAGCGCTGGGCACGGTGTGCACGCTGATGGCCGGCATGTCGGTCAAGCGTGCCACCGTGTAGTCGCCAAAGTTCTGCTGCTCGACCACGCCATCCTTGAGCGTGATGGCCGCCCCCGGCAGGCACATGCCCAGGCCCATCAGGGCCGCGCCCTGCACCTGTGCCTCCACCGTGCGCGGGTTGACCACCAGGTTGCAGTGCACCCCGGCCGTGACCGTGTGCAGCACCGGCTGGCCGTCTTTCACCGAGGCTTCGACCACGTAGGCCACCACCGATTCAAAGGACTCGTGCACCGCCACGCCCCAGGCGCGGCCGGCGGGCAGCTGCTTCTTGCCGTAGCCACTCTTGTCCACCGCCAGTTGCAGGGCCGCGCGGTGGCGCGGGTGCTCGGCCCCCATGAGCTTCATGCGGTAGGCCACTGGGTCTTGCTTGGTTTCGCGGGCGATCTGGTCGATCAGCGTTTCCATGACGAAGGCCGTGTGGGTGCTGCCCACGCTGCGCCACCACAGCACCGGCACGTTCTGCTTGGGGTGGTGCACCGTCAGCCGCATGGGCAGCGGGTACGGCGTGCGCATGCCCTCCACGGCGGTCATGTCGACGCCGTTCTTGACCATCATTCCCTCGAAGGGCGAACCGGTCAGGATGGACTGGCCCACGATCACGTGCTCCCAGGCCAGCACCTTGCCTTCCGCATCAAAGCCCACCTGCGCGCGGTGCAGGTGCATGGGGCGGTAGTAGCCGCCCTTGATGTCGTCCTCGCGGCTCCACAGCGTGCGCACCGGCGCGCGCAGACCGGCGGCCTGTGCCGCCTTGGCGATGCTGCAGGCCTCCACCACGTAGTCGCTGGTGGGGATGGCGCGTCGGCCGAAACCGCCACCGGCGGACTGCACCAGCACCTTCACCTGCTCGGGCTTGAGGCCCAGCGCACCGGCCGCGGCCATGCCGTCCAGGCCGGGCATCTGCGAACCCACCCAGAGCGTGGCGCCCTGCTCCGTCAGCTCCACCGTGCAGTTCAGCGGCTCCATGGGCGCGTGCGCCAGGTAGGGAAAAACGAACTCGGCCTCGATCTTTTTCGGGGCGTTGGCCAATGGCGCCATGTCGGCGTCGAAGTGTTTCGCGCCGGGCTGGCCGGCCAGTTCGCGGTACTGCACCAGCTGGCGGGCGCTGTCCACCTTCTCGACCGCGGCGGTGTCCCATTCGAGCTTGAGCGCGTCGCGTGCGGTCTTGGCCGGCCAGTAACCGTCGGCGATGACGGCCACGCCCTCGGCGCCCCGGTCCAGCGGCACGCGCAGCACCGCCTTCACGCCCTTGACGGCGCGCGCCGCGGTGTCGTCCACCGACTTCAGCTTGGCGCCGAACACGGGCGGGCGCGCGATCACGGCCGTCAGTTGGTCGGGGCGGCGCACGTCGATGCCGAAGTCCTGCCGGCCACTGCTCTTGGCGACGGCGTCCAGCCGCGAAGTGGGCCGGCCGATCAGGCGGAACTGTTTCGGGTCCTTGAGCGTGACGCTGGCGGGCACCGGCAGGGCCATCGCGGCTTCGGCCAACTCGCCGTAGCCCAGACGCCGGCCACCGGCGCCGAGCACCGCGCCGTTCTGCGTGCGCAGGCTGGCGGCGTCCACGCCCCAGCGCGTGGCGGCCGCCTGCACCAGCATGGCCCGGGCACGGGCGCCCAGCTCACGGTACTGGGTGAAGCTGTGTTTGATGGAGTTGGAACCGCCGGTGAGGTGCATGCCAAACATCGGGTCGGCGTAGGCCATGTCATTGGTGCCCAGCTGGCTGCGCACCTTGGACCAGTCGGCGTCCAGCTCCTCGGCCAGGATCATGGGCAGCGCGGTCTGCACGCCCTGGCCGAACTCCAGCCGGTTGACGGTGACAGTGACGGTGCCGTCGGGCGCGATGGCCACGAAGGCGCCGGGCAGCTGCGTGGGCTTGAGGGCGGCCGGTGCGGCGCTGCCTTGTGCCTGCGACAGCAGCGGGAAGACGCCGAGCGCAAAGCCGCTGGCCGCGCCCAGTTTGAGGAAGGCGCGGCGCGGCAGTTCGGCCACGGCGGGGGTGTTGGCATCGCGCGCCAGCAGGTGTTGCAGGGCGCGCGGAAGTTCGTGCGTGGAAGCATTGAACATGGTGGGTATTCCTTCAGGCCAGGTTGCGCGCGGCATCGGCCACGGCGGCTCGGATGCGGGCGTAGGTGCCACAGCGGCAGACGTTGCCGGCCATGGCGGCGTCGATGTCGGCGGCGCTCGGTTGTTTGCCCTTGGGCAGCGTTTTGAGGAACGCGGTGGCGCTCATGATCTGGCCGCTCTGGCAGTAGCCGCACTGGGCCACGTCGTGCTTCACCCAGGCGGCGTGCACCGCCTTGCCGACGCGGTCGGTGCCGCCGGTGATGGCTTCCACCGTCGTGATCTTCTTGCCTTCGGCGGCCGAGATCGGCGTGACGCAGGAGCGGATCGCCTGGCCATCGAGGTGCACGGTGCAGGCACCGCACAGGGCCGCGCCGCAGCCGAACTTGGTGCCGGTCAGGCCCAGCGAATCGCGCAGCGCCCAGAGCACGGGCGTGGAGGGGTCGACGTCCAGCTGCTGTGCGCGGCCGTTGACTTGCAAGGTGGTCATGGAAGGCTCCTGAAAACGGGGTGACGGGAATGCGGGGGGTTCCCGCGGCCGGAACCTCGGGAAGGGCGCCAGTGTCTGCCAGGGCACCCGCCCGGCGTTAGCCTGAACCTGCGCCATGCTTGCCCAATCCTGCGAACGCGCTGCACAAACGGGCAAGGGCCGATACCATGGCCCGCAGCCCAGACACCAGCACCCACCATGCCCGATCCTTCCTCCCACCCACCTGCCACCGGCGCGCGCGCCTCCATCGTCCGGCGCTTACTGGAGCGGGCGGTCGACAGCTCACCGCAAATGTCCCCCGAGATTCCGGGGCTGATGCTGATCCGCATCAACCAGCCCTACCTGAACGTCTGCAGCGTTTACGAACCCTGCGTGGCCGTGATCGTGCAGGGCAGCAAACGGATCAAGCTGGGCGACGAGACCCTGTGCTACGGCGAGGACCGTTACCTGATCACGTCGATGGACCTGCCGGTGAAGACGGCGGTGGTCGAAGCCAGCGCCGAACGGCCGTACCTCGGGGTGGCCCTGCGCCTGGACTGGCGCGAGATCGCCTCGCTGATGCTGGAGTCGCCCGCACCCACGTCCACGCTGGGCAGCGCCGCCCGCGACAGCCGCGCCATGACCACCGGCGCCCTCACCGCACCCCTGCTCGAAGCCTTCGACCGCCTGCTCGCCCTGCTGGACCAGCCCGAACACATCCCGGCGCTGGCGCCCCTCATCAAGCGCGAGATCCACTACCGCCTGCTCACGGGCGAAGCCGGCGCGCGCCTGCGCCAGATCGCCACGGTGGACACCCAGAGCCACCAGGTGGCGCGCGCCATCGCCAGCCTGAACGCCCGTTTCACCGAGCCGCTGCGGGTCGAGACCCTGGCCCGCGAATCGGGCATGAGCCTCTCGACCTTTCACCACCATTTCAAGACGCTGACGGCCATGAGCCCGTTGCAGTACCAGAAGCAGTTGCGCCTCACCGAGGCGCGCCGCCTCATGCTCTCCGACGGCATGGACGCGTCCACCGCGGCGTTTCGTGTCGGCTACGAAAGCCCGTCGCAGTTCAGCCGAGAGTACCGCCGCTCGTTCGGTGCACCGCCGTCGAAAGACGTGGCCGATTTCCGCTGGCAACAGGAGCCTGCGGCGGCTTGACGGGCGAACGTGTCGCGCCCTCTTCGCATCAGTGATACGGTCCGTGCCGGACGCTGGCGCGGGTCAGCGGCCGCGGGCCGTTCCCGCGCGCCTTGGCGCCCAGCTGTTCTTTGAAACCGGGGGCGGCCTTGACCGGTGCCCGGTCTTCGGGCGGCTCGGGTGCCGGGTCGGGTGCCCGCACCTCGCCCGCTGCGGCGTTGCGTGGTGGGGTGTCTGGCGCACCCGGCGGGGTGCCCGCCTCGGGCTGGTCGGGGCCGGACCGAGCATCCAGCGGTTCGCCGGGGCCTGACTCGGTCAACGAGGCCAGGGGCCAAGGGCCCATCGGCGCCCATGCGCTCAGCGATGACCAGCGGGTCGCATCGACGATGGCCTGCCGCAGGGCCGACTCCAGTTGCGAGGCCCGCACCGCGCGCTGCACGAACAGGCCGTGATCGCCCACCACCGGCTGGTGGCGCACCGCGCGTTGCACGTACAGCGACGATGGCACCGAATGGCCGGGCGCGCCCAGATGGTCCGTCGGGTTGTCCTGGGTGACGCCCAACAGCAGCGCCTCTGGCCATTGCCCCGCGAACTCGGCTTGTACCGGGTCGAAGCCGCCCCCCGCCCCCGGTGCAGCCATGCCCATCACCACCGGATGCGCCTGGGTCAGCGTGCCCAGGGTGAAGCTCAGCGGGGGAGGGTCGGCCGCCAAGAGCGGCCACAAGGTGAGAGGGAGTGAGATAAACCCCGGGCGGCCGGCGAGATAAATGTGGGAAGAGCCTGGGCTTGCCGGGAAGAATCGGGACGCACTCTGAAAGTGGGTTGCACTCGGCGAAACAAATTGCGCCGCCGAAAAAAATCGGCCGTTGGCGCAATTGTGGCACCGGTCAGTCCAAGCCGAGGAAGGTCATGGTCAGCGCCAAAACCGACTCCGACGCCGCCTCGGTCAGGTCTTTGCCATCCGGCGTGATCGGCATGTACGGCCGGGCCGGGATCGTGGTCTTTTTTCCACGGCCGGCTTTCCCACCGAACTGGTGGATCGCGGCATAGGCCGCTGACGGGCCGCTTCCAGCGCCGACGTTTGCCCAGTCCGACCCGCTGTCGCTGAACAAGCTGCCGAGCAATCCGTTGTCGCCGCCTTTGCGCACCAGCTTCTGACCCGGCCAGGTGCCGTCCTTGGTGCGCTGTGCTTTGGTGCTCTCGGCCAGGTCAGCCCAGCCCGGCCCCTGGTCTTGAAACGCCTGCTGGGCGGACGACTCCAGCAGCATGCCCACGCCCGACATCAGCTCGGTGGGATCTGCGACCCGATCCATGATCTGCTGCAGCACAGCGGTTGAGCGTCCGGCGTCGATTTTGACTACGATCATTGAACGGTCCTAAAATGGATTTGGTAGGTGTGACACGGTGAAAGTCTCCCGGCCGTAGCCCAGCGTTCAGCTGGAGCGCAATGTGGGGTTGCCATCTCGATGGACGGGAGGCCCCACCACCTACCCCTTTTTCAGCAGGCGGCGAACTTCCGCATCGCGCTTTGCCTGCGACGCGCTCAACCGGCGTACGCTGGTCACAAACAGGCCTTCGGCCGTTCTTGTAGCCTTCACCACCACCACTTGACCACCGCCCGGCTGCTCTGCGACGTAGAGCAGCGTGCGCGGGTCTTCTTGCACCATCTGGCCGGTCGAGATGGTCTCCTGCACCAGGGCGTATTCGGCGTTGGCCAACTCAGGATGGTGACTTTCCTGCTTGCGCATCGTGTCTGCCGACAGCTGCACCGTGCGGCTTCCCTTGTGACCCAGCAGGTTTGCATGTTTCTGCGGCAGCGTGGCAATGGGAAACGAGCCTTCCGGATGCTCACGCCAGGTCGCGAAGCCGGCGCCCTTGGACACCACACGAGCGGCGGCCGGAAGGGCTGAATCGGGCAGACGCTCCATGCTCTTGCCCAGGCGATCACGCGTGAGCTGCCGGTCGCCAGGCGCGTGGTCAAAGCCCGGGTCGGGCCAGAACTCGCGACCGTCGCCAGTTTTCCAGCCGCGCACCGTCATCACATCGCGGCCCGAATTGACCGCCACCTGGCGCTCCACGAACTCACCCTCGCTCGCCTCCACCTGGATGCCCGACTTGTCCACCTGCGCCTGCGTCAGGGCTTGCACCGTGCACCGGCATCGGAAGCCCTGCGGCGGGTAGTTGACCGCCCAAAACGGGTGATCGGCCGGGAACACCTTGCCGCCGAGCGCGCGGTGCGTGGGCCGCGTGCTGCCGTCCATCACGGCGACGTATCGCCAGTACGGGAACAGCTTCGACGTGGCAAGCTGGCGCTCGCGGCGCCCGGCCGCATTGGCGCCGGCCATGTTCTGGTCGTAGATCAACTTCAGGCGGGCTGGCGTGCCGTAGCGCACTGCGCGGCTGGTGCCTGGGTACATCTTCATGATCTCGCCCGTCTCCGGGTCCACCGCCTGGCCCCACCAGCCCTTGGCCTGCAGCAGCGGCTTGAGCTGTTCCTGGAACTGCTTGTGGGTCCAGCCCTTGTCGCGGGCCTGCTCGATGGCCGCGCGGATGTCGCCCAGCACATCGAAGCCCGCCGACTGCGCGACCGTGAACGCCTGTTGCTGCTGCCGGGCCGAGACCGTTTCCCAGCCCTCGCTGGGCTGGCTGCGCTTCTCGGCCAGGTAGCGGACAGCTTCCTTCGGGGCTTTCTTGAAAACGGCGGAGAGGTCGGCCATGGGGTACTAGCAAGGATGCTGATAATCAGCTGCCCAACACAGGAGAGACGGCATGAATGAATGGTTTGGAGAAAAGTCGACTCAGCTCGACATCAGTGGCTTGACCGCCTTCGGAATCCCAGTGAGCACCAGGTATGGGCGTTCTGGCGAGATGGTTGAGATGGTCGAGTTCGCCGAAGCACTGGCGAAAGAGCGACTTGAGGGATACGTCAAGAACGTTTTCTACGATTCGAAGGCGGACATCTGCGACATCGAGTTCACCGACAGCCGCTTGCAGGGTACCCCCGTTGACGACGCCATGTTGGCTGCAGCCAAGAAAACGATATCGCAGTTCACCTGGCACGGCATCGTTCAGCATGGAAGGTCCTTTGGTGGGTAACCATCCCGGGTTCCCGTGTACTGCTTGACCCGATCCCAGTCGATCTGGCGCGAGCTGCCGAAGTGGAACTTGCCGCACGCGCAACCGTAGGCGCGCAGGAACGACACGACCGGGTTGCCCTGCCTGGCGCGCTTGTTGGCGAGCTGGACGGCGGCGAACTTGGCCGCCTGCAAGGTCGGATAGGGCTTCTTGCCGCTGGGGCACTTTGCGTTATGTCCCATCGCTCACCGCCTCCGCATCAGAGCCGAGAACACCCACCCACTTGCCCTGCGCCTCACTCCAGAAGTCAGTGGCGCACATCAGGGCCGTCGAATACAGCGGGTTTCGCGGACTGGTGATGACGCACTCGCCGTCCTCCCGGTAGTAGCGAACCGTTCCAGCCGGGTGGGTTTCAACAGCCTCGCTCATCCCTGCTCTCCCGCCCCAAGCCAATGCGCCGCAAACCCGACCCGGTGCAGCGCGGTCGCCAGGGTGCCCACGTCCTGCAGCTCAATCGCGGCATCCAGCGCGGCCTGCATGCCCTCGAAACTGTCCGCGCCCATGATCGCCTTCACCACCGGGTCCAGCAGACCAGCGGCCTGGCGGTCGAGGTCGGGTGCGTTCAACGCGGCCAGTGCGTCGTCAATGGCCCGCAGGCCGCTCAGATCGGGCGCTGGGCCGCGCATTTCGTCGTCGCCTGCCTGACCCTCGGCCCCGGTTTTCAGCGCGCCCAGCGTGGCGATCAGCTCGGCCGTGAGCTTGGCCTGCGCTTTCGCACCAGGTGCCTTCTCTGGCGGCACCGCTGGGGCCGGTGGTGCGTTGGGGTTGGGCGCGGCCGGGGCGGGCGCGCTTTTCAGCACCTCGTCCTTTTCGTCGGCGATGGGGATGCGCAGCTTTTCGTGTGCCCAGTCGGCCTTGATGCGCATGCCCAGGCCCACCAGCTTTGGCAGGCTTTCGGCATAGAGCTTGAGGTCTTCGGCCTCGGACGTGTCGAGCACAAAGCGCGGGCAGCGCCGGGCATCGCGAAAGCCCTTGTTCACCGCCAGCATCGGGTACACCACCTGCATGGTGATGGAGCCGGCCAGCTGCTTGCAGTCCGAGTTGCGGATGTCCATCCGCACTTCGTTGTGCACCTCGGCCAGTCCGCCGCCCAGGCCGGTGGACCCGCCCTCGCTTGTCAGCGTGCTGCCGTTGATGGCTTTGGACTGGCTGCGCTCGCACCAGCTGATCATGTTCAGAAACGGGTCGCCCTTCGCATCCGCCGCCTGCTGGAGATCGATCTCCATGCCGGTGGGGATGATGCCGCGCGCGTTGTGCCCGATCCCGGCTACGGCGCGGAACAGCGTGGACTTCTCGTCAGCGCTGGCGTTCGCCGGGTACTTCCCGATGATGATCGGCAGGCCGTGGATGTCCAGGAACTCCGCCAGATCGCCGACCGAGAAGTGCTTGAACAGGTACGGCCACACCAGCACGCGGCCCAGGCCGCTGCGGCTCACGTAGCCGCTGATCGCTTTGTGCGTGTGCAGCAGCCACCCGAAGGGCTGCAGCTCTTGGCCGTTGGCGGTGTTGTCGCGAAGGCGCAGCTTGCTGCGCGTGTCCTGGTCGAGCGCGAACCACGACTGCGGCCGGTGATGGAACTTCGCCACCGTCCACACACCGCCGACCAATTCCCACTCCAGCTCCTGCGCGCTGAAACCGTGGCTGATCGCGTCCAGCGCGTCGAACAGCGTGTCTTCCAGGTCGGGCATGTCCTGGAAGACCTCGCGCACCCAGGCCGCGAGGTCTTGCTCTTCCTTGGTCGCGTTGCGCGGCGGCACGATGTCCCAGTCGAGCTTGATGCTGGCGCGCTTGCGCTTGCTCAGCTCGGTGAAGATGTTGGAGTCGCGCTCCTCCATGTCGGCGAACAGCTCGTGCTGGGCCATCAGGTCGCCCTGCTCGGCCGCCAGAAGAATTTCATTGAGGCGGGCCGGCGTGATGCCGCGCGATGGGTGGCTCGCGATCTGGCGCTGCAGGTGCAGCAGGCTCGCGCGCGATTCGGTTTGCGGTTCGTCGAGCGCTTCGCTCGTGATGGGGTTGCCGTATTGGTCGACCAGTTTCATTGTTACCAGCTCCTTTTCGATTCGATGGCTGGTATGTCAGCGTTGGGGTTGGGCCGGTTGCGGAAGCGGCCGATCTGACCGCTGCCTTTGTCTTCGTGGCGCCCGCCTTCGCTCTTGCCCACGGGCGTGTATTCGATGGCCCCGCCGATGTTGAGCGTGGCAAACCAGCCCAGGCACAGGGCGATAGCGAAGTCGCCGTGGCGCATCAGGTCGGGTTCCTTGATGTCGGCCGTTCGCAGGGCCGGCACCATGGCGATGCCGTCCACCTCTTCGATGCTTCGCAGGTCGGCCTGGTGGTTGTCGTCGCGGGGCGTGTCGATCTGCCCGTCTTCGAAGCCCTGAATCATCTTGGGCATCCAGGTGCCGTACCACTGGCGCGAGAGCTTGAGCTGGTGAATCAGCGTGTGGCCGAACTCGTCTGCCGTGGCCTCGGCCAGGCCTTCACCGTTGCCGCCCGCGTCCATCGCGCCACCGCCGCAACGCGGCAGGCCACGAATCAACGCCCACAACACCTGCTGCTGCTGGGCGTGGGGCACCTTGTGCATCTCGATCACGAACGGAATAACACGCTTGAGCGCCTGCTCGATGGTGATGGGAACGATCAGCGAGAAGTCGCGGTGGCGCGCAAAGTCTTGACCGAACACATGGGTTCGGTCTTTGGGGAGCTTGTCGAGCAGCGGCTTGAGGTACCGCTTGATCCAGTCGTCCAGGTAGCTGGCGCGCTCGTTTTTCGGTCGCCTCACGAAGTCGTCGTCCAGCAGCAGCCGCAGCACCGGCCGCTCCTCCGTCATAGCCGCTTCAATCCACACGCCCGGGATGCACACGCCGTTGCCGTCGCGCGGTATCACGTCCAGCTCCTCGCGCATCGCCGACTTGCGCACGCCGTAGCCATTGCGAATCTTGGCGTACCACTTCGCCTTGCCCTCGACCGTGGGCGTCTCGCCCTTCATCCAGCAGACCCGCTCATACAGACCGTTGGCGACTGCCTGGTCAAAGGACACTTGGTACACCACCGCGTCCTCACCGTAGCGGCCGGCCTCGATGTCTCGGCAGAACTGGGCGAACGGGTTCTTTCTTCCGTTTTGGGAACTGATGACGGTGATCTGACCGCCCCAGATCAAGAGCGCCGTGGCGGCATCGATCACCTCTTGCACGTTCTGGTGGAACGCCGCTTCGTCGATCACCACGTGGCCCTGCAGGCCCCGGATGTTGGCGGGCCGGCTGGAGAGCGCGCAGATCTGGTGGCCGCTGGCGTAGCGAATGCGGTACGCCGTGATGAACTTGCTCTTGCCCGTTTCCGGGTCTTGGTCTTCGAAGAGGAACTCTTCGATCTGCGACACCTCGCCCTGGGCGCGGGCGATCACGCGCGAGAAACGGGCGCAGTAGCCAATGGCCTCCAGGCCCTTTTCCTTGGTGTCGCCGATGTAATAGACGTTGTCGCCGCCCGCCTCGCGGCTCGCTGCAGCCACCAGCGTCTTGCGCAGCATCACGGCAAAGGTGATGCCAGTGCGCCGCCCCTTCGGGATGGCGATGATCGAGTGCGTCAACGCCACAGCCTGGCGCTGGTGCAGCATCAAAACGCCTTCGGCCACAGGGTTGAAGTTGGCCGGAATCTCGCGGACGCTGGGCGGCAGCTCTTCCCACTCGATGACGCGAATGGTGCTCGCCAGAGGCTTGATGGCCGCCATCAGCGAACCCCAAGGAAGTCGCGAATCCAGAAGTCCAGTTGGTCCTGGCTCATGCCCTGTTTCTTGGCGATCTTCTCCAGGTTGGCCTGCTGCTCGACCAGCAGTTTCTTGCGCGCCGCTTCGGCCGCTTCGGCGGCATAGCGTTTCACGTTGACCGAGCTGCGCGCCAGGTCGGCGATGCTCTTGGTGATCTTCGAGATGTCCACCTTCTCCGGGTCGATCTGCAGATCCAGCATCACCGAGAACAGCTTCTCCTGTGTGATGCGCACCAGCGCTTGGTTGACCGTGTCGTCTTCGTCGGGCGCGGCCTCCACCACGGCGCGCGCCTGCTCGGTCACCAGCTTGAGCGTAGCCAGGCGCTCGCCGAAAGCCTGCCCGTACCGGTGCAGCCCGGTCTTGCTGATGTCGTGGCCACGGCTTTTCAGCTCGGCACTCAGCGCCTCATAGCCCGCGAAGTTGCCCTCGACCAGTGCGCGGTCAAGCCACTCCTTTACGGCCTTGGGCAGGCCATCCACTTTGCTGCGCGGGGGCATGGCCGGGCCTCACCAGTACTTCGAAGGGCGGGCAATACCGGGCTCGATGGGCACCGTGTATTCCACGACGTCAGCACCATGCCGCGTCAGCTTCGCAAACCAAAACGGCTGCTCGCCCTTGCCCGTGATCTGCAGCAGCTCGCGCTCTTGCAGGTAGTCCAGATTTCGGCGCAGCTCCAGATTGGTGAGCATCGGCTGGCTCGGCACGATGGCCTGATACAACACCTGCTCACTCGCGCCAATCGGCCGCGCCGAATTCAGCGCCTGCAGGATCAGCCAGCGCAACGCCTCCCGGGTGGCCTTGTCCATGTCGATGCTCATGTCATTTCTCCGAAAGTCGTTCGATGAAGGAAGCCAGCTTTTCTGACAGCCGTTCGATGCGGCCATAGGTGGCGTCCAGCTTCGCGTTCAGAGTGGTCTCGAACCGAATCGTGTCCTCCCTGCGCTGGTAGTGAAGCGGCAGCGTCGACTTGTGCTCGGCGAAATCCTTCTCCAGGTTGGACAGCCGGTCGTTGTGGTGGTCGATGCGTTTGTCCATCTGCGCCAGCAGGATCTGCCCGAAGGTGGCAAGCACGCCGATGAAGCCGATCAGCAGAGCGGCGACGTGCCAGAAGTCAACTTGAATGTTCATGGCCGAATCCCCAGGTGGTTGTGGTATTCGGCGGCGGTGGCGCAGTCCACGCAGGTGGAGATGCCGGGGATGGCGGTGCGGCGTGCTTCGGGAATGTCTGCGCCGCAGGCCTCGCAGGCTGTGGCGCTCGGCTTCAGGGCCTGCTCGGCCAGATGGCGACGGACCTCCGCGATGCCGTCTTCGGTGAATGTGTTTGCGCGCTCGTTTGCGCGGTCAATGACGTCGCCGTGTGTGCTCATATCTGGTGCAGATGTGGCCTTTGAAATGGCCTGCGCACCAGTGTGTCCGTGCCCTCACGGGCGGGGAATTAAAACGCTTTATTGTCGTCACTCGAACCCGAGCGTGCCTTGCCGCTTCGCCAGCTCCTGCGCACGGATGGCGTTGATGATGTTGCGGATCTGCATCTCGCTCAGCTTGTGCTTCTTGCTCAGCTCGAAGTAGTTCTTGCCGTCGAACTCATCCCAGATCTCGCGGTCGCGCAGGCTCAGCTCGTAGCTCACACCCTTGTTGATGTAGAGGAACGCGCCACCCAGTTCGGAGCGGATGCCCTCGACCGACTCAAATGCCGCCACCTGCGCCTTCGGCTTCTGCATGCCGTTCTTGAGCAAGGTGCGCCCGATCACCTGGCCCATTTGCTCCAGGACATCGGGATAGTTCTCGGGGAACTGAAACACAAATTCAGGCTTTGCCATGGTGATTCACCTCGCGGTCTTGCCAGCGCTTGAGCGCCTCAATCAGCGTGTCCAGCTGCGGGCCGGTGCAGAACCCCAGCGCGTCCACCTGCACCGTGCGCTTCACCCAGGCGTTGAGCGCCTGGCCGCTGGCGTTGTCGATCTTTCCGTCGCGCTTGAGCGCGTTCCAGATCGCCCACACCTTGCGCTCCTGCGGGCTGGCGGCTGCTCGCTTGGCCTGCCATGCCTTGCCGGTGTTGCCGCTGGCCTGCGCCACGCCCGAGCGCTCGGCCAGGCGCTGCATGTGGTCGCGCACCTGCTGGCGCTGCGCGGGCGTCATGTCGCTGGTGCTGTTCTTGGCGGTGAGCGCGTTGAGCAGCGCGCGATAGTCCGCGTCGGCCAGCGCCAGCTTGGCCTTGAGGACGTGGATGGCAGCGATGTGGATGGAGCCGTTTGTCATGCGAGCAGCCCTCGTTCTGGCACGCCACCGACGCCGCGATTCAACTCGGCGCTCTTCCCAGCGTGGTGGCCTTGGAAGAAGTCGTTGTTGGAGACATTGCGCCCCTTCGCCCGGTCCTTTGGCTTGACCGTGGTGGTGTTCGGAAAGTTGATCTCGATGTACTTTTCAATCAGCAGCGTGTTGGCTTCTGAGCCCGCAAACGCGGCGAGCAGATCGCGCACGGCCATCACCCAGCCCATCGCATATTCGTCGCCCCTGGCCGTCTTCGTAATCGTCTTGCAGGCCTTGGGCTGGCGGGCGATATGGGCCGCGCGGCCCCGGCTGCACTGGCGCGAGAGCACGTCGAATGCATAGCCAGCCACCTCGGGCGCGGCGCCCACACCGACGAAGATCACGCTGCGTTCAGAGACGACGCGCAGGGACCGCGACAGCTTGCGGCTTGTGCTCCAGACCAAATCACACTCGAACGCATCGGCCACCGCCCTCGCCAGCGACGACTCCCATGGCGTCATCGTCTTCATGGCCGTCTTCTGCGCCACCTGGCTCACGTCGCTGAGCGCCGCATCGGCCTCGGTCAGGTTGTGCTCGACCATCAGCTTCTGCGCCTGGCGCATGGCGGCAGCGGCCTCGTGTTCGTTGCTCGACTTCGCGAGGGCGAGGCACTTCTTGATCTTTGTGAGGGCGGTGTCACGGTCCATTTGGTTCTCCAGTTGCTTGCAAAAAAGCACCTGGTGGGTGCTCTTTTGAAACCATCCGTTTGAGGGGTGGTCCGAGGCGCTCACGGCCGCCTCGGGAAACCGGTCAGACTGGTAGCTGAAAGGAGGCAGTCCATCTGACAGCGGTAGTTGGGTATGCAAACCTGGGGCACCCACCGCATATCCCCATCGGCCTATCGCGCCCCACCGTTGGCCGACGCGCGTTGTGGATTCATGGCGGCGTTTTGAAGCCCGGGCGGGGGCGCAATTCCCAGCGGTCGCACACCGAATACTTCGTGACGAGAAACGAGCCCAGCCGGCACTGCAGCGTGGAGCCGTAGCACTCGACTGATTGCGCGCAGATCTCGCAGCGCTGGCGCTCCATCGCGCTCTGGTAGTTCTGCGCGCCCTTGGCGCGGTCGATAGGGCTGCGGCTCATGTCTTCACCCAGCCGTGTTCGCGCGTCCAGTGCATGAGCACGTGACGAGAGGCGATGTAGCCGCCGCTGCCGTTCGGGACACACATCAGCACGCGCATGCCGACGTGCTCCCCGGACAGACGGGCGAGCGAATCAGCCGCCTGCAGGAACTCGTCGGGCACCTCGCCCGCGTCGAAGTTGAGCCCGCTGCGCCAGGCGCCCGCGCTGTTGAACTGGAGCTGTGCGGGGCGGCTCATGGGGCCTTCTCCTCAACCATCCGAAACGCCTCGACCTTCACGAGCGGGTACTTGACCCACATGCGCCGGCCACCGCGATCCGTGGGCATCTGGATCTCGACCGTCTTTCCGACCTCAGGAAACGACAGGACTTCGGAGCCGACCCACAGGTCCGCCTGGAACGGGCGGCAGGCCACCACCTTGCGGTCCTTGATGTCCCACACCAGGAAGTCCTGGCCTTGGTCTTCGAAGGTGATCGTGGCGTTGCCGCTGGCGATGACTGCTGCTGCTTTGAGCGTCTTGGTCATCACGCACCTCCTGGTGCATCAGGCAGGCCAGAACCAACCACCAGCTCGCCACCCAGCGCCTCCACGAGCGCCGGGATCAACTTGCCCAGTTCGCCCGTGGTCAACGCCACATCGGTGTCAAAGCTGCTCTCGCCGTCTTCTGGTCGGTCGTTCAACACGCCTTCCAGGAAGGTGATCTTCTTGAGCTGCATGGACTCGGTGAGTACGAACCCGACGCGGCCTTCCCAGCTCAGTGCCAGGCGGGTGGGCAGCTTGCCTTCGGTGATGTGCTTGCGCACCTGTTCGCCGCCCAGGCTGTGGCGGGTGAATCGGATCACTGACTTTTCCTCGTCAGCCGACCGCAACTCACACTCGCGCTCAATGGAGAACCCGTCCACCCAAGCGTGTTCTGGGTCTTCGGCTGAAAGCCAGTTTGTCATCGCGCTCTGCGGTGTGACCTTGGTCTGCAGCAGCTGCAACTGCAGGTGGCCGAAGGTGCTGACCAGCGCGGTCACCGTTTCGTCGATCTGGTGGCGACTGGTCGACCCGATCACCAGCAGGCCGGCGTTCAGGTCGATCCAGATCCACACGGCCGCCTGGCGGGCGAACGCGTTCGGCAGCAGCTCCAGCAGGGCGTCTTCGCGCAGTTCCTTCATCTGCTTTTTTCCGGGCCTGCGGCTGGTCTCGGCTTCGATCTGATCGGCAGCGGCCTGGGCGGTGGTGCGCACCAGCGAGCCGGGCACAGCCTTGGTTTCGATCATCAGCTTCAGGATGCGCTGACCGGCGATCAGCTCGACCAGGGCGCCGTGTGCTTCACCGCGTGGCTCAACCCAGCCCACGGCCTTGTCCTGCGTGGCACCGCAGGGCACGAACGCGGCCTTCTGCAGGCAGTCCCCCATGTTCTCTAACGACAGCAGGTGGAGCGACGAGGCGATACGGTAGATGGTGGCGTTCTTGATCATGACGCACCCCCAGTCTTCTGCTGCAGAGCGTTCCGCTCAGCGATGCGGTGGCCGAGGTAAATCGCGCCCATGGACATGACGCAGCCCAGGACGTAGCCGATGAAAAACCAGACCGCGCTCATGCCGTCTCTCCCACTTCCACTTCGAACGGCGTGATCACGAAATCTTCGACGCCGGTCACCACCTTGATGCCTTTGATGCCCGCGACCTCGGCCGGCTCGGCCAGGATGGCTTCCTTGTTGATCTCTTCCTTCTCACGCACAAAGCGAAACAGGCCCAGCCCGCGCAGGCGCTGGATCACGTCTTCGGCCTTGGCGATGGACACGCTCGGTGGGCGCTGGCGCCAGCTCACTTCGCCGGTCACCAGGTTGGCGGTCTTGCCTTTGCCGCACAGCTCAACGCGGTGCGCCTCGCACCAGGTGTGCACACCTGCCTGCAGCTCGGTGAGGCGCTCACGCAGGCTCTCGATCTTGGGCGCGGCCCGCTTGGTCAGGTTGGCGATCTCGTCGTTCAGGTCGGCCTGGATGCGGCCCAGCTCGCGCTGCATATCGCCAATGGCCTTGATGTCGCGCATAGCGTCGGCCTTCGATTGCGGCACGTTGCCGCCGCTGGTGGTCTTGATTCGGGTTGCCATGGTGGGTTGCTCCTGGTGAGGTCAGTGAATGGGGCCGGCAGACTGGGTGCCGAGCGAACGGATCAGCAGCTCGCCGCCAACCTGCAATGCGGTTTGCGCTGCGACTGCTGTGCAGCAGGGGTGGGTGATCGCCACGGCCTTGTAGATGGACATCAGCGCGACCAACAGCAGTTGGTGGTCGGGCGCCTGATCGGCGATCACCACCAGTTGTTTGACCAGCATTTGCAGCGCTTGGTCTTCCTGGTTGGTTGGCATGTCGTGGATTTCCGTGGTGTTCACGCGATGGCTCCTTGTGGGCGGGCTTTGGTGGTGGAGAGGCGGTAGGCGTCGGCGCGCACGTCGAACTCCAGCGCGCCGGCCATGTAGTCGTCGAGCAGCGCGTCGACGATGGAGGCCGAGTTGGCTCCCGTGTTGGCTGAGAGTTCGGCCACGGTGCGGGGCCTGCCGTCTTTGGGCAGCAGCGCCAACAGCACGATGCGCAGGCCGTCGAGGTGGACCGTGGCCTCTGAGGCCAGGTCGATGTGGTGCAGATCGCTCATGCGGCCTCCGTCAATGTGGCGGCTGGAATGGTCATGCTCTCGCGCATGGGCGGGCTGCACGCTGCCGTGACGCCGTAGGCCCACACACCACCGGCGCCCATGCGGCGCGCCACGTGCTTGGCGCTGAAGAGCCGCTTGAGCACACCGCCCACCTTCTGGGCCGGTGCGAGCTGCGGGAAGCTGGGCATCAGCTCGCCCGCGATCCAGTAGCCGCCCTGGTTGCGCAGATGGCGCCAGAGCGCCAGCTCGTCCTCAGAAAAGCCGCCGTAGAAGGCGCTGCTGTAGTTCGTGTCGCTGGTCTTCACTGGAGCCTCCCTGCGATCACACCCACTGCCAGCGAGGCGAGCCCGACCACCACCAGGAGCGCCGCCGCTTGCTTCGACCAGCGGGCCAGCTCGCGGCGTTGCGCTGGCGTGCCGAGGAAAGGGGTGCGGTAGTGTTCGATCTCGCCAGGTGCGAAGCGGATGCCTTCGCTGGTGAGTTGGAGGCCCACGGTGCAGCCTTCGCAGCGCGGGCGCTTGTGCTGGCACACGCCCAGCTCGTCGCAACTGCGCACTGTTCGCGCAGCGCATCCGGCGCCGCCGGTGCATTTGCCGTTGTCGTCGCAGCAGTTCATGACGCGGCCCTCCGACTCAGGCAGATCGCGCTGACGGTAGAGGCCTCCGGGTAGTCAGCCCAGGTCTGTTCCAGTGCTTCGCCCGAGTCCGTGAAGAAGCCCAGGCCGGCATAGCGCTTGCCGTCCTGCAGGGTGACTTGAAGTCGGAAGATCATGGTGTGCGCCCTCCGATCAGCAGTGCTTGATGACGTTGCCGTCCACCACCGGGTAGCCGGCGTTGGCAGCGGCGTTCATGGCGCGGCTGACCAGGTTGTTCACCACCAGCGGGTAGCAGATGCTGCGTACGTCTGAGGGCTTGCCGCCGCGCGGCAGGTGGATCAAGCGGGCACGGATCGCGTCGGCGGCGTCGGTCGCGAACACCTGCTCGTATTTCAGGTCGAAGCGCGCGAACTTGTGGCGCAGGTAGCCTTCGAGGTCGGTGTCCAGGGCGCCCAGTTCGATCAGCTCGCAGCGCTGAGCCACCTCGCGCAGCTCGGGGCCAGCGCTGTCGAAGCGCTTGCGCAGTTCTGGCTGGGCGATCAGGGCCACGCCGATCAGGCGGCGGAAGCCTTCGAGCAGCTCAATCCACCGCTTCAGGTGCTTGAGGGTGCTGGTGGGCATGCAGTGAGCCTCTTCGATCAGCAGCAGGTGGCGCCGGCCGGCGCGGGCGCTGGTCTTGAGCAGCTGGTGCACCTGATTGAACCGAGCCTCTGGGCTGCTGCGCATGCTGGCCTGTGGGTCCAGGCTGCGCAGAACCGCTTCGGCGATCTGGCCGCTCTTGAGGGTCTTGCCCTTGGAGTCGTTTTCCTCCATCGCCAAGACATAGGGGCGGATGATCACGATGTCGCGGCCTTCGCGGCTGATGCGGTCTTCCAGATCGTTGGCGAGCGTGCTCTTGCCTGCGCCGCTCTCGCCGATCACGGCGACGAAGCCGTGGTGCAGCGCGCAGTCGAGCAAGCTGGAGCGCACGTAGCGCACGCTGGAGGTCTGGAACACGTCGTCGCCGCTTTGCACGTCGTCAACGAACGGGTTGCGGGGAAGCCCGAAGTGTTCGCGGGCGGCGGGTGTTATGGCTGCGTTCTGAAGTAGCATGTCTTTCTCCTTCTCTTGGGTTGCGGTTAAAGGTGCCTGAGGGGCGGGGACGGCCTCGGTGTGTTGCTGCACATCGGGGCCAACTTCTTTGGCAGGCTCGTTGAGCTGCGCGGTGTAGAGCGCGTCCAGGTCGGCGGGCTGGGCGCCCAGCTTCGTGACGGCGGCATTGATGCGCTCGCGCACCTGTTCGTGGCCGATCACCGGCCACTGCCCGCGAGCGGCGCGCTTCATCGTGGTGGCGCTCATGCCCGCAGCCTTCGCGAGCTTGTTGAGCGATGTCCAGCGGTGGACCTGCGGCAGGTTCAAAGCGACGGCCATCATTTCGAACCCCCTGCAACAACGCGCAGACCGGCCCGCACAGTGAGGCGGTCTTTCAGGGTGGCGAGCTGGTCTTCGGGCACGCCGTCTGCGTGCCAGGCGCGCAGCTTCTCGTACACCTCGCGACCCATCTGAACGCCGTTGGCGGTGAGCCATTGGCCGGCTTCAAAGTGGGTGAGCTGGCGGGCCGGTACCGGCGTTGCAGCGGTGGTGGTCTGCACGGCCAGGGCCTCGCCCTTGCGCGGCAGGAAGGTGCGCTCTGGCGCGTCGTCGATCACCTTGTACGGGTCGATGCGGCCACCGAAGGGCCGCGCCTTGGCCTTGCGCGCGGCCTCGGCCGCTTCGTCGGTGGGCGCGTCCATGATGGTGCGCTCGACCAGCTTGCGATTGGTGTCTGCCAAGGTGTCGGCGTGGCGGGTGTAGCCCTCGCCGATCACGTTGGCGTCTTCCCTGAAGCCTGCCTCATTGCGCGCCACCAGGGGCACGCTGTGCAGCGCTTCCTTGCCGTCCGCGCCGACCTCGACCACCGTGGCCGCGTCGGCCTGGTAGGGGTTGATGGCCATCATCACGCTCTCGCCCACCACGATGCCGGGGATGCTGCTCACGTCGTATTCGGCACCGCCGAACTGCACGGTGAGCATCACGCTGACCTTGCGCTTTTCGGGCTTGTGGTTCACCAGCTGGCGGCACAGCTCGGGCGATGGCGCAATGCGCAGCTGCTCGGCGGCGATGGTCATCCAGGCATCGAAGCGGGTCTTGCCGTGGCGGCTGTGAACCTGCGTGCCGTTGAACCATGCGATCCAGCGTTGTGCCAGCGTGTTGAGACCCGCGAGGTCTTGCACCGGGGTGAGGCGCAGGCCGCTCTCAAACGAGCGTTCGATGATGTTGTGCGCGTTTTCCACCTGGCCGGTGGCACGAGCGTTGCCCGGTGCGTGGGCAATGATCTCCACCTGCAGGCGGCGGGCCAGCTGCTTGAACAGGCCGCTGGTGTTGGCGCTGCCCATGTCCATCATGAGGATGAAAGGCACGCCGTGGAATGGTGAGGTACCGCGCTGCTGGATGGCGGCGATGAACGACTCAGCCAGGTTGGCGCCGCTCTCGGCGCCCATCACGTAGTGCACGAAGATCGCGCCACTGTTGTGATCGGTGACCGCGTAACGCCACACGCGGTCCGCTTCAATCGCCTTCAGGTTGGCCGGCTTGTTCTTGTAGAACTTGTCGTGGTCCATCACCTGCAGACCCGCGTCGCGCGGGCCGGTGGGCTTGAGGTAGTAGAGGACGCACAGCGAGGCGTCGATCTGCCAGACGTGGTTGGGGTGCAGGCTCTGCATTTCCTTGCCTGGTGCGGCCCGGAGCAGCTGGTCGGGGTGCAGTTTGTATCCCTTGAGCGCGCGACTGATCGCGCTCTCGCTGAGCGGGATCACCTCGCCGCTTGCGGCGTCAATCCGCTGGGCGCGCACGATGCCGTTGGCCCGCAGCTCGGCCACCGCCTGGCCAATGGACAGCAGACGCTTGTTGCCCTTGCGCAAGCTGCTCATCAGGTAAGCCGAGATGTCCACGGCTTCCTGCCGCGACAGGCTCACCGTGCCCGCGTCGCTGCGCTGTTTGCGCTGGGTCTTGAGAGTGACTTGATCCATGATCCGGTAGACGGTTGGGACTGACAGGGCCAGCTCAGCCGCGCACTCCCGCACCAGCCCACCGGCCTGGCCGCGTTCGGCGGTCTGCAGGGCGGTGGACAGCGCAAGAACGCGCTGGGTCACGTAGGGGCTGTAGCTGGGTGGCATGGCTCGACTCAGGCGGCTTTGGGGGTGCCAGCCCACTGGGCGACTTCACCGGCGAGCTTGACGTCAGCGGCGGTGCTGATGTCCGGGATGTGCAGATCGGCGCGGATGGCGTTGAGCTCCGCCTGCAGCTGCCCGACCATGCCGGCCATCGTGAGCAGGATGGGCTCACCACCGTGCTCGATGTAGTGCTTCGCCAAGGCGCGGAGGCTGTCGCTGACGGCGCCTCGGATCGCGCCCAGTGCGTCGGAGGCATGGCCCTGCGCTTCCTTGGACAGGGCGATCAGGGCTTCGTCAGGGCCTTCGGTCTTGATGCGCTTGGAGTCGCGCTCCAGCTTGTCGATCTTCTTGCGCAGATCACCGCGCACTTGCTCGGCACTGTCGTGCTCTGCGCGCAGCTCGCGCAGGGCCGAGCGCAGTTCCTTGACCGACATAACCGCCACGTCGTCAAGACTTAGCTCACCGGTCTGGCCGGTCAGCGCCAGCTCCTCGATCTCCTCATCGTCCAGCACAAGCATCTCGAACAGCTTGGTCTGGTTGCCGATGGCTTTCAAAAGCGGTGTTGACGCCGCATTTGAAAAACGCCGGGCCGAGGACATGAAGCGCTGAGCCACCCGGGCTTCGATGCCGAGCACGTCCAGGCGGGCGGTGAACTGCCCGTGGGGGCAGGCTTCGCGCAGCACCACCAGGCCCCGGCCCACCTCCAGGCAGGCTTCGATACTGCGGCGCATGTTGGCGCTGATGTCGCGCTGGATCAGGTCGGCGTCTACCGCCTCGCCGGGCAGCACGTAACCGACCATCTCAGCGACCGCGCGAACCCTGGTGTTGAGCTGGGCGTCGGCTTCGATCACTGCCAGCTCCTGCGACCGCATCGCGCCCATGGCGTTGGTCATCTTTCCGGTGTCGATCTGCTTGTCTGTCAGGTCGATCACTTCGGTGGTTTTCGGGGTGCGTGCCATTCAGGTTCCTCTTCGGGGTTGTGGTTGGGTGGGGTCAAATGCGGCGTCAACACCGCATTTGAAAAAGCGGTTTCGGGCGGTGTCAGGTGCGGGTGAACCGCTGGCGGGCCTCGTCTACCCGGCGCTGGGCGGTGTCGATGGCGGCGAACACCTTCACGGCTTGCTGGGGCAAGCGCGGGGTCAGGCGCCAGAGGCCGGTGGTCTCGTCGCGCTCGGCAAGGCCTGCGGTGCGCAGGTTGTCCAGGTCGCGGGTGATCTTTGGTGCGTCGGCATCGACAGCACGGGCCAGGGCGCTGGGCGAGACGCCTTGCACCACGTCGCTGAACAGGGCCAGCACGACCTTCAGGATTCGTTGTTGCGACTCGTTGGTGTAGTCAGTGCTCATGCTGCTGCGCTCCCTTCTGCTGCCAGGCGCTGGCGCTGGATTTCTTCGGCGCGCATCAACTCCAGCGTGAAGTGCTGGGCGACGAGGTCTTTCATGCGCTCAGCCAGGTTGCCTGCCGGGATGTCGATCTCGCCGTAGTGCGTTTCGATGCGAAGGCCGTTCGACATGTCGGGCACCTTCTTGTCGAGCAGGTGTGTGAGGTGATCGATGGTCATTGGATCGCTCCCGGTTTGAGTCCAAGTGCGATGGCGATCTGATGAGGGAGGCCGCGCTTCATGGCCGAGAAGCCGTTGAGCACTCGGTACACATCACTGCGCCTGAAGCCGTGTTGATCCGCCCAGTCACCGATGGCCTTGCCTTCCGCGTGGAACTGGGCCTTGACCTCCGCAGTTGTCTTGGGCAGCGATGGAGCACGCAGCGGTCGAATGGCGTACCCGAGAGGGCCGATGCCAACAGCGATGGTTTGGGTGTTGGGCATCACGCGCTGACTCCTTTGGCAGCGCCGTTCCAGGTGGCACGAGGCCTGCCGACCTTGCTCTTTTTGGCGTGGATCGGGCCACCTGTGAGCTTCTCAAGCTCGCGCTCAATGCGCTCGGATCGCATGGTCTTCTTGATCACGCGACCCACGCTTTGTGGCGTTACCCCCAAGTGAGTAGCAATCGCGACCTGGGAGGTTCCAGCACGCACGATTGCTGCTTTAATCTCTTCTGGTTTCATGGAATAGGCCTCTTTCAAGGGGTTTCAAAACTGCGCGTAGTTTACGCGCGATTTACGCGCATATCAAGCAAGGGGCAAAAAAATGTTGAAAGAGCGCATGGCGAAGGTGTTCGCTGAAAGTGGGGAGCGCACACAAGCGGCGTTCGCGGCCTCGGTGGGCCTTGATCTGGACCGTCTCAAGAACATGCTGGGTGGCCGGGTTGCTCGGCTTAAGCCTGAAGAGGCGCGCGCGATCCAGCAGAAGCACGGATGGCGTGAGGTTTGGTTGCTCGACGGGAAAGGGGCTCATCGGTTGACGCGCGAAGAGCAGGCCCTTCTGTCTGGCGAGAATGCGCCGTTGCCTGCGCTTCGGCACGCAACGGAAATGCTGACTAGCCGAGGTGTGATTGATCCGCGAACCGTGGAGTTCACCCAGCAGCTTTACCTCGCGGCCGCAAGAAGCGACACCAACGCACTCGACAAGGCGCTTGGGTCGTTCCTCGACTCAATTCGAGACGGAGAGCTTGATTCGGACTATGTGAAGGTTCCGCGTCATGCTGTGACCGCTTCGGCGGGGCATGGTGCGGTGATCACTGACGAGTCGGTGGTTGATCACCTCGCGTTTCGGCGAACTTGGATTGCACAGTCGCTAGGCGTTGATCCAACTCACCTGGCATTGATCGACGCGCGCGGCGACTCGATGAGTCCCACCATCGAGAGCGGTGACCTGCTGCTGCTGGATACGCGCAACGGCGGTGCGAAGAGCGAGGGCATCTACGTGATCAACCTGGCTGGTGCGCTGTTGGTGAAGCGCTTGCGCATCAAACTGTCGGGCTCAGTGGAGGTGATGAGTGACAACCCTAAATACAGCAGCGAGACTATCAGCGGATCAGAGCTTGACCGGCTGCTGTTGGTGGGGCGCGTGGTGTGGCACGGTCGGAAAATTTGAGGAGACTTTGATGATGCGTTTACAACCCGTTCTTTTGGCTTCGTTGCTGGTGGCATGCGGCCAGAGTGAAAAGCAATCGAGTGAGGCCGATGCTCAGTGCAAGGCAGACATCAACTGCATTGGTCAGGTGTTGACCACAAGCGCTGAGGTCGGGCTGATGTGTGGCGATGCCGTTGAGCGGCTATCGAAGAATGATGTCAAGTGGAATGCCCAACTGCTCCAGCAAAGGTTCAGCCGCGCCACTTGGACAAACGGGAACAAGTCGTCTGTCACTTTGATCGGTGACCAGGCTCAGTTTCAGAATGATTTCGGCGCGAACGTACACATGGTCTATCAATGTGATGTTGACCCCGCTGGTGCAACCGTGCTGGCTGTTCGCGCAGTGCCTGGTCAGCTGTGATGCGCCTGCTGGCGCTGGCTTTGGCGTTGATCTGCGCTGCGGCACATGCTGATGATGTGCTGAACGGAGCCGTTGTCCGCGTGGCCGATGGCGACACGCTGACGCTCGCGGTTGATGGTGGTGAGCTGGTGCGTGTTCGACTCACAGAGATTGACGCTCCCGAGCGCGGCCAGCCCTACAACCAGGTGGCGCGGCGCAGCTTGGTCGAGCTGTGCCTGAAACAGCCTGCGCGTGTGGAGTCTGCGAGCCAGGACAAGTACGGTCGCACGCTTGGGCGGGTGTTCTGTGATGGAGTGGATGCCAATGCCGAGCAGGTGCGGCGCGGGCTGGCCTGGGCGTTCACGAAGTACCTGACGGATGCGCGGATTGCTGAGCTTGAGAGCCAGGCGCGCGGTGCGGGTGTTGGTTTGTGGCGCGACCCGAGCCCGTGGGCGCCATGGGAGTTCAGGTCTGATAAGGCAAAGGGGCGGGGCAATGAGTGAGCTGTTGTGGTCGGCGTTCATCGGTTCCAGTTCGGCGGTCCTGGGTGTTCTTCTGGGTCAAATATGGACATCCAAAACTGTGTCCGCACAACTAAGACATGCGGAACAACAAGAGGATCTGAAATGGCGCAGAGAAGAGACCAGGCGACTTGCGGAGCTTCGCGATCAGCGTTTACGTGAGCTGTGGAATTGCGCTCTGGAAGTGCGGGTGCGAACGATAGACCTTCTCCTGATTGGACGCCAGGCTGATGAATCGCCGCTGCCGAAGGCACGAGACGGTGTGTTTGAAGCGGCTGCACGCGCCTACTCGGTTGCGCTCACAGGACTGCCTGAACTCAGAGACGTTGCCAAAAGGTTCTATGAAGCCAGCGCAAGCCTTGAGTCACGTGCGGGGCACAACAGTGATTCCGACGCCCGCATGGAGTTGACACGCAATTGGACCAGGAGCTTCTTTGAGCTGGAAGCCGCAGTTGCTCGCGTGGCAGATCAGCAGTTTTCGCTTGTTGACCCCAAGTCGGAAATGGGCCGCTGACGGGCCGTCTCGCCCCCCACGTATCGCCGCCACGGCTTGGCCCAGCCTGGACCGGCTTCTGATGCGTTTGTGCGGGTTTCGAGGGGGTGGGCTTGCCCTGCGGTCGCTGCTGCAGGGATGGTTTGCGATTCGGTGCAAGTTGGGTCTGCTTGCTGCGATCAATCAATAAACCGTTTTAATGTCGCCCCGCTGCTCGCCTGAGCAGACTGGCGGGCATGTCGAAAGCACACCCTCTCGTCGCTGTACTCACCGCTGGAGCCGGCCATGTAACCCACGCCCTGACCGCTGCCTTGGTTGGCGGCTGCATGACTGTCGAGCTGGCTGCGCTGGATGGCGCTGCCGGTGCTGGTGCTCCCAAGCGCATCAAGCTGCTGCCCGAGGGTGAGTTTGCGTCGGTCGATGGCCGGCCCGGCAACATGGAGGGCAGCAACACCAAGGTGTGGCGGTTGAACGCCACGCTGGGCGGGCGCTTGGTGCGTGCGTTCCAGGTGAACAAGCAAAAGATGTTGATCGACTACGAGCACCGCACGCTGCGCGCCGTGGTCGATGGCCTGCCCAACCCCGCTGCGGCTTGGATCGTGGGGCTCACCTACCTCACAACCGGGGCGCCTGATGGCCCCGGTCTGTATGCCGATATCGAGTGGACCGCCAGCGCCGCCGCCATGGTGGCCAAGAGCGAGTACCGCTACATCTCCCCGGTGTTCCCGTTCGACCCGGACACCGGCGACGTGCTGGCGCTGCTGCACGTCGCCATCACAAACACCCCTGGCCTCAACACCGACGCGCTTCCCGAGTTGCAGGCGCAGCTCAGTGCCATGGCCGCCCAGTTTTCAACCCCGCCCGAGACGGGCAACCCTCAGGAGCATCCCATGAAACTTTTGCTGGCCGCGCTTGGCCTCTCTGCTGTCGCCTCCGAAGAGGCGGGCCTCACTGCGCTGGCTGCGCTGCAAAGCCAAGTCGCTTCGAAAGACGCGCTGATCGTCGATCTGCGCGGCAAGCAGTTCGATCCCTCGCAGCACATCCCGCTCGCCGAGCACAAGAAGGTGGCTGACCAGTTGGCCGCGCTGAGCGCGCAGACCGAGACCACCGAGCACACCGTGCTGATGACCGCCGCGCTGGCCGACGCCCGCATCCTGCCGGTCAATGCCGACTACTGGAAGGCGCAGCCGCTGGCGGCGCTCAAGGCGTTCCTGAAAGACGCCAAGCCGCTGTCTACCGCGCTGTCTGGCCTGCAGACCAACGGCCAACCGCCTGTGGTTGGCGCGCTGACCGCAGCGCTCTCGGCCGAGGACAAGGCCGTGTGCGAGCAGCTCGGCCTGAAACCCGAGGACTACCTCAAGAACAAGGCCGTGGCGACCGCCTGAGCCTGACCACCACACACCACCAGGAGCATCTACATGATCATCACCTCAGCGGTACTCAACGCTCTGCGCACCGGCTTCGCCACCAGCTTCCAGCGTGGCTTCTCCGGCGAGGCCTCGGCCTACGAGCAGATCGCAACCACGGTGCCCAGCACCACCAAGAGCAACACCTACGGCTGGTTGGGCAAGTGGCCCGGCATGCGCGAATGGATCGGCGACCGCACGTTGCGAAACATCCAGGAGCACGGCTATGCGGTCACCAACAAGGACTGGGAATCCTCGGTCGAGGTGGATCGCAATGACATCGAAGACGACAACCTCGGCATGTACAGCCCGATGTTTGAAGAGGCCGGTCTGTCGGCACGGCGCCACCCTGACGAGCTGGTATTCGGCCTGCTGAAAGCCGGTCACTCGACGCTGTGCTACGACGGCCAGAACTACTTCGACACGGACCACCCGGTGGCGCCGAACGTGGACGGCACGGGCGTTGCGGCGACGGTCAGCAACGTGCAGGCTGGTGCCGCCGCGCCCTGGTACCTGCTGGATGTGAGCCGCTCGCTCAAGCCGCTGATCTTCCAGAACCGCAAGAGCGCCCAGTTCACGGCGATGGACCAGACCACCGACGAGTCGGTGTTCATGCGCAAGAAGTACCGCTACGGCGTGGACGCTCGCTACAACTGCGGCTTCGGCTTTTGGCAGATGGCGTTCAAATCGTCCGCTGTGTTGGACGTGGCGAATTTCGAAGCGGCCTACGCTGCGATGCGCATGTTCAAGGGCGACGGCGATGTGCTGCTCGGCGTGAAGCCCACCCTGCTGGTGGTGCCTCCCTCGCTGCGCAGCAAGGCCAACGACCTCGTGACGGCTGACCGCCTCGCCAACGGCGCGGACAACCCGAACAAGGGCCTGGTCAAGGTGATCGACACGCCCTGGGTGGCCTGACCATGGCCGCCGCGAAGAAGGCAGCGGCCCCCAAGGCCGCGCCGAAATCGAAGGCACCTGCGGCGCCAAAAGCGCCCTTGGCCGCGACGGCTGCAGCACCGGCCGGGCCGGCTGCAGAAGTGGGCGGCGTTGCACCAGGTGCAGCGCTGCCGGCTGGCGACGGCGGCGCGCTGCCCGATGCACCCGCTCTCAGTGCAGCCGTTGTTGCCGCCGTTGCTGCAGTAGCTGCAACGGTCGATGCACAGAGCAGCCAGGATGATCCGCAGGGTGCATTGCCGGAGCTTGCCGAGGGCGAGGTGGCGGTGAGCTGCATCAAGCGGCTGGAGCGCTTCCACCGCGCTGGCATGCGCTTCACGCGTGAGCCGCTAGTGTTGACGCTGGCCGATCTGCCGCCCGGCACGCTGGAGCGGCTGGAAGAAGAGCCCAACCTGGTTGTGGTGCGCGGGTAGCCATGGAGCCGTTCAAGCCAGGGGACACCGTTGTGCTGACGGGCCCGGTCACCTCAGGTGGTCGGGCTCAGCCCATGACGGGCTGGGAAATTTTCGCTGCGCTCAAGCGCGTACCGGATGGCTCGGCGGATGAGGAGCCGGCCGTGGCCATGACCGGCACCTGGGTGGATGCAGCTGCAGGCATTGCTCGCTTGGTCTTGGTCTCAGCGCAGAGCCGCCTGCTGCGGAAGGGCTTCTACAGCATCGACGTGATCCTGCGGCGGACATCCGACGGGCACACCACGACAACGAACTCCGCAACGATTGAGTTTGTCGATCGCGTCACGCCGCTGCCGCCTGCGCCTGCGCCTGCTCCCGCGCCATGAGCCTCACCATCAACCTGAAACCCGAGACGGTCTTTTCGTTGGCGCTTTCTCAAGAGAGCGCTGGGACGTTGGTGCTCGCCACGCCCAGGTCGGGCAGGCTGTTGAGCCTTACACCGGTGGTGATTGGCGCCCGAGGACCGGGCGGTGATGGCGAAGTCGCCCAAGGACCGAAGGGTGACACCGGTGATGCCGGCCCACCAGGTGCCGTTGGTGCCCAGGGACCGAAGGGTGACACCGGTGATGCCGGCCCACCAGGTGCCGTTGGTGCCCAGGGACCGAAGGGTGACACTGGCGATGCCGGCCCACCGGGTGCCGTTGGCACCCAGGGTCCGAAGGGTGACACTGGCGATGCAGGCCCACCAGGTGCCGTTGGCGCCCAGGGACCGAAGGGTGACACCGGTGATGCCGGTCCTCCAGGTGCCGTTGGCGCCCAAGGACCGAAGGGTGACACTGGCGATGCTGGCCCACCAGGTGCCAGTGGCGAGGACTTCTCGCCAGGTCCGCTTGGTCTATGGGACTACTGGTATTCCCTGCGCCTGTCCACGTCCGACTCCTCTGCCAGTGAAATGTTTCTGGGCTTGGGCGTGTCTGGTGGCTCGAACAACACCACATACCCAATCGCCCGGGGATATGGCTACAACCACAACGGCCTGTTCCTGCGCAGCAGCGCCAACCCGCACAGCGGCTATGCCTACTACACGTTCAGCAACAACAACGGATTCTTCGGCGCCATCTCGCGCAAGTTCCGGTTTCAGTTCATGTGGCTCACTGACTTCACGGGCCGCAACGTGTGGGGTGGGTTTCACAACGCCAACGGCCAATACGATGCTGTTGATGGGGCGTACTTTCACATCGAAGGTTCAACCTGCCAGGCCAAGACGGCAGACTTTGGGAGCGTGAGCGCGCACCCCACGACGTACACCCTATCTCTGAACGTGCCCTACACGTTTGACGTCGATGTGTCGGGAGACGGTCTGTCAAAACGCTTCCGGGTGTACGCAGGTACAGACCCGATCCCGGTAATGGATGTCACCACCACGAACGCCCGCCTGACCGATGGCGTTCGCAGAGTCGGCGCGAACGTGACGGCAACAGAGGCCAGCAATACCGCCAACGAAATTGGCGTGTTGTACAGCCTGGGTGTGGGGACCATCGAAGGGTTCAACCGCGCGAGGGGGTGAGCCACCGGCTCATTCAATAAACCGTTTTAATGTCGCCCGCTGACGCACGTCGGCACGATGGGCGACATGACTTACGCATCGGCCCAACACCTGCAGCAGCGCTACGGCGAGGCCGAGCTGCGCCAGACCACCGACGCCTACGGCCAGCAGATTGATTTGGGCCGGGTGCAGACCGCGCTGGACGACGCGTCCGCCGAAATTGACACCTTTCTGACCGGCCGCTACCAGTTGCCGTTGGTGGACCTCGCGGGTGCGGCGCTGCCCGAACCGCCCGTGCTCACGCGCTGCGCCTGCGACATCGCGATCTACCGCCTGCAGACCCTGCGCGCGGCCGACGACATCAAGGACGCGCGGCGCCGCTACGAAGATGTGCTGGGCCTGCTCAAGCGCATCAAGGCGGGTGAGGTTGAGTTGGCTGGTGCCCAGCTCGTGCCGGTGTTGGAAGGCGGTGTCGGTGGCGGCGCCGTGGAATTCAACATCCCGCCAGAGCCGCCTTACAGCCCGTTTGCGCGGAGCGAGCGCTGATGGCCGCGCAGATCTACTACGTCGAGGATGCGCTGTTGGCGCGGTTGCGCCCTGCGCTGACCCGAGAGGGCCAGGCGCACCCGATTGTTGAGCTGCGCTCGTGGCCTGGGAAGCCCGAGGAGTACAAGCTCCTGCACCGGGTGGGCGCGGTCTTGCTGATGTATCGCGGGGGAAAGTTTCCCGAACTGGCCCACGTGGTGCGACCGGCGTTGATCGAATGGCCCGCCGAGTTCGAGCTGGGCTTCATGGCCCGCAACCTACGCACGCATCAGACCGACGACGCGTCTCCGGATGCCGGCACCGGCGCCTACGACTTGCTGGAGGCCTGCCGCGTTGCGTTGCAGGGCCACGACTTGCCCGAGACAGCCGGGCCGATCTCTGTGCGCAGTGAAACCTACACCGGTCACCGCGAGGGCGTGTGGGGCTACTCCATGCGTTTGACGGTGCCCTTGATCAGCGTGTTCGATGTGCCTGCCGTGCCGGGGCCGTTCACGGCTGGTGATCCTTCTCCGCTGGTCGATCTGCAGCTGCAGCACCCGGCCGGCTATTCCACTTGACCCAGGAGCAACCGATGAAGACGTACGTCTACCAAGGGCCTGACAGCGGCATCACGCTGCAGGACAAAGAAACGAGCACCGACGTGCTGCTGCGCGCAGGCAAGACGGTGCGCCTGCCCGAGGGCAACGCGGCCGTGAAGACCCTGGCGGCGCAAGGCTACCTGGTCGAACAGGCGGACGACGCGGCCCCGGCCCCGGCCCCAGCCGTTGCCGAAAAACCCACCCCGAAATCCACCAAAGCAGCAAAGGAGTAACCCATGCCTGCGAACTTCCTTCACGGCGTCGAGACGATTGAGATCGACACAGGTCCGCGCCCAGTGCGCCTGGTCAAGTCCAGCGTTGTCGGCTTGATCGGCACGGCCGGCTCTGGCCCGATCAATCAGAACGTCCTGGTCACAAAGTACGGTGACATCGCCCAGTTCGGCACGCAGGGCACCATCGCTCGCGAACTGAAGCGCCTGTTTGACCAGAAGCCCACCGTGGTGATCGTGCGCAACGTGTACGACCCAGCTGCCCCGGCCGCCGACATCAACACCGTGACGGCCGCGCAGATCATTGGTGGCGTGGACGTTGTGACCGGTGCGCGGACCGGCATGTTCGGCTGGCGCGATTCGTATCAGCAGTTCGGCTTCAACCCGAAGATCCTGATCGCTCCGGGCTTCTCCAGCTTGAGCGCGGTGAGTGCCGCCATGATCGTGCAGGCCACCGCGATGCGCGCGGTGGCGTTCGTGGACGCACCCATTGGCGTGACGGTGCCGCAGGCCATCGCCGGGCGCGGTGTAGGCGGTGCGATCAACTTCAACACGTCGAGCGACCGCGTCGGTCTGTGCTACCCCCACGTGAAGTACTACGACACGGTGGCAGCGGCCGAGGTCAACGGAGCGCTGAGCACGCTGGTGGCTGGGGCCTGGAGCCGCCGCGACCAAGAGAACGGCTACTGGTGGTCGGGCTCCAACATTGAGCTGTTGGGCATCACGGGCGTTGAGCGCCCCATCGAGTTCAGCTTGAACGACCCGAACTGCGAGGCCAACCTGCTGAACGAAGCCGGGATCATCACGGTGGCGAACAGCTTCGGTACCGGCATCCGCGCCTGGGGCAACCGCAGCGCGGCGTGGCCGACTGTGAGCCACCAGAAGAACTTCCTGAATGTGCGCCGCACGGCGGACATCATCAGCGAAAGCCTGGAGCTGGCGACCCTGCAGTTCATTGACCAGCCGCTGGACAACGCGCGCATTGACGACATCCTGGAGAGCGGGCGCCGCTTCTTGCGCCACCAGGTGGCGAACGGCGCGATCCAGGACGGCGACGTATGGTTGGACAAAGACCTCAACACGCCCGAGACGCTGAGCGCCGGCCACCTGCTGCCGAGCTACGACTTCGCGCCCTACAGCCCGCTGGAGCGGGTGAGCTACCAGGCGCGGATCAACACCGAGTACCTGCGCCAGCTCGTGGCCACGCGCCAGGCTTGACCCACTGAACACTGAGGAGCACACAACATGGCGACCCAAATTCAACTGCGCCGCGTGACGAACGCGGCCATCTACATCAACGGCAATAGCCTGCTGGGCAAGGCCGAAGAGGTCAAGCTGCCCGACATCACTTCGCTGATGACGGAGCACAAGGCCCTGGGCATGGTCGCCAAGATCGAACTACCCAGCGGCTTCGACAAGATGGACGGCGAGGTGAAGTGGAACAGCTTCTACCCGGACGTGGCCGCGACCATGGGCGACTTCTTCACCATGGTGCCCCTGCAGGTGCGCAGCAGCGTGGAGACCTGGGGATCTGGTGGCCGCACCGAGCAGGTGCCGCTGGTGACCTTCCTGACGGTGCTGTTCAAGAAGAACCCGCTGGGCAGCTTCAAGCAGAACGACAACGCCGAGTTCGTTTCGGGCTTTTCGGCCTACTACATCCGCCAGCAGCTGGCGGGCAAAGACATCGTCGAGCTGGACGTGCTGTCGAACATCTACAAGGTGAACGGCGTGGACAAGCTGGACCTGTTCCGCGCGAACCAAGGGGGCTGATCGATGAGCACGACTGAAACCAAGGCCGCCGCTTTGAAGGTGGAACTGACCAAGCGGATCGAACTGCTGGTGCCGATCAAGACGCCTGCGGGCGAGTTCAGCAGCATCACGCTTCGCCGCCCCAAGGTGAGTGAGATGGTGCGCTACCAGAGCCAGGCAAAAGGCCTGAAGCTGGATGACGCCGAGGAGGAGTTGCTGATCTACGCAAACCTCTCCGAAGAAAAGCTGACGATGGAAGACATCGGGGAGCTGGACTTTGGCGACTTCGCCAAGCTCCAGCGCTGGTTTCGCGCAGTTCAAACTGGAGCCTGATGACATCAGGGGGATCGCCGCGCTGCTGGCGCGGTGGTTCCGCTTCCAGCCCAGCGAGATCGAGGAGCTGGACGTGGTCCGGTTCGTTGAGTGGGGCGAAGACGCTGGCGAGCAGATCCGGCGTGAGTACAAGTCGGACTGAGATTTAAAGGTGTGCTGTGGCTGATACGAGCGTTCTGATCAAGGTGGGTTTCCAGGGCGCGCAGGCCTTGGCCGGCCTGGGCAGCGTAAGCGGCGGCATCACGAAGGTGGGAGAACACGTCGACAAGCTCAAGGTCAAACAGAAGGCCCTGGGCGATTCGATGAACAACTTCATCGGCCCACGCACCCCTGCTGGCCTGCGCGCGATCACCGAGGAATACGACGCGATGGGCCGCTCCATTGAGCGCGCCACCAAAATTCAGAACTCGCTCGTGGTGGGGCGCGAGCGCGCGGCCACACTGCGCAGCGAGCGCCAGGCGCTTCGCTCGGACGCGATGGACGCCATTGGTATCGGTGCCACGGCATTCGTGCCGGTGAAGCTGGCGATTGACTTCGAGTCGGCCATGGCAGATGTCAAGAAGGTGGTGGACTTCGACACGCCGGACGGCTTCGAGAAGCTCACGAACGAGATCCTGCGCATGTCTCGGCACCTGCCGCTGTCGGTCGAGCAGCTCGCGCAGATCGCTGCCAGCGGTGGGCAACTGGGCGTGGCGGCGAAGGACTTACCGGCGTTCACGGAGAGCATTGCGAAGATGGCCACGGCGTTCGACATGAGCGCAGAGGCAGCGGGCGACAGCATGGCGAAGCTGGCGAACGTGTACAGCATCCCGATTGCGCAGATTAGCCGGCTGGGCGACGCGATCAACCAGTTGAGCAACGAAAGCCCGGCCAAGGCGAGCGATATCGTGAACACGCTGGGGCGCATCGGTGGTGTTGCCAAGCAGTTTGGCCTGACCGAGCTGCAGGCCGCGAGCCTGGGCAACGCGCTGATCGCGCTGGGCAAGCCGCCCGAGGTGGCTGGCACGGCGATCAACGGCATGCTGACCAAGCTGGGCACGGCGGACAAGCAAAGCAAGGCGTTTCAGTCGGCGCTGGCCGAGATGGGCATGAGCGCTGCCGGCCTGAAGCGGTCGATCAAGAACGACGCCGAGGGCGCGCTGGTGGGCTTCCTGCAGACGCTGGAGCGCATTCCCGCTGATCGCCGCATGGGCATCCTGGTGGACCTGTTCGGCCTGCACTATGCGGACGACGTGGCGGTGCTGGCCGGGTCGGTGAAAACCTACACGGGCAGCATCGAAACGCTCAAGCGGGTGAACAAGGGCGGGCAGCAGACTTACCTGGGCTCCATGGAGCGGGAGTTCGGCGCTCGCGCAGCGACGACGGCGAACAACCTCCGGCTCCTTAAAAACGGTTTGACGGAAATCGGCATCAACGTGGGCAGCGCGGTGCTGCCGGCCCTGAACGACCTGGTCAACGCAGTGCGGCCGGTCGTGGGCGCCATGGCGGCCTGGGCGAAAGAAAACCCGGGCCTGATGTCTGGCCTGGTGAAGGTGGTGGCGGGCTTCGCTGCGTTCAAACTGGGCGCCATTGCGGTGAAGTACGGCATCAACCTGGTGCTCTCTGGCGCGAACAGCCTGCGCCTGGGGTTCAACCTGCTGCAGGCTGCCGGGCTGTTCAACCCGGTGCTGTGGGGCCGGGTTGCGGGCGGTGTGCGCATGGTGGGCACGGCGGTGATGTGGGTCGGCCGCGCGCTGCTGATGAACCCGATAGGCCTGGCGATCACGGCCATTGCAGGCGGCGGCTACCTTATCTACCGCAACTGGGACCGCATCACGGCCTTCTTCCGGGGCGTGTGGGGCGACATGCGCACGGCCGCTGCAGGCGGGGTTTGGGGGATCACCAAGCTGCTGATCAACTGGTCGCCGATCCAGCTGTTCTACAACGCCTGGCGCACGGTGCTGAGCTGGTTTGGCGTTGAGTTACCCGCGAAGTTCACAGACTTCGGCGGGATGGTGATCGACGGACTGATCAAAGGCATCACCAACAAGATCGGCCAGGCCAAGGCGGCGATTGTGGGCATGGGCCAGAGCATCAAGGGTTGGTTTGCCGACACGCTGGGCATCAAGAGCCCGAGCCGGGTGTTCATGGGGTTCGGCGACAACATCGGCCAGGGCGCGCAGATCGGCATCACGCGCAGCATCGCCCGGGTTGCCCAGGCCAGCGGCAAGCTGGCACAGGCCGCACGGGGCGCGATTGCTGGCGCTGCCATGGCTGGGGCAGCTTCTGCAGGCGCGGCGGGCGGTGCTGGCATGGTGGTGCACTACTCGCCGAACATCACGGTGCAAGGCGGCGCGGCCGAGGCGGTGGTGCCCGCGATGCAGCAGGCGCTCAAGCTGAGCGAGCGCGACTTTGAGCAGATGCTGAACCGGGTGCTCGACCAGCGCGCGCGGAGGAACTACTGATGGGCCAGCCAATCGCCTACCTGGGTGATATCCCACTGTCGATCACCGACATGACGCAGTTCGACGTGACGATTCAGGCGGACTTTGCCGAGCACGCGAAGGTGGGCCAGAAGCCGCGTTTGCAGTGGGTGGGCGACAAGCTGGATGAGGGGCAGTTGGTCGCGCAGCTGCACGCCCAGTTCTGTACACCCGAAGTGGAGCTGGCGAAGCTGCGGGCGGCTCAGCGCAAACATGAGGCGATGCAGCTCTATTTCACGAACGGGCATATCGTGGGCCTGTTTGTGCTGACAGCGGTTGAACAGCGCTCGCAGCAGCTGATGCGTGACGGCACGGTGATCGTGGCCGAGGTGTCGCTGAGCCTGCGGGAATACACCGAGGACGGGCTGAGCACCGAGGTGGCCGCGAGCGGCACGCCGGTGGCGGCGATGCGGGTGGGCTCAAGCGGCGCCGAGGTGGGGCCGAATGGCACGGCGACCGAGGCAGCGCCGGAGCGCGACGCCGAGCTGCCCGCCGTCCGTGCCGGCTTCTCCATCGGGATCTGACGCATGAAGATCAAGGCACTGAAACACACGGTGGTGGCGGGCGAGCGGTGGGACACGCTGGCCTGGCGCTACTACGGCAACCCGTTTGCCTACGGCCGCCTGGTTGAGGCCAACCCAGCAATCAACATCGTGCCGCTGCTGCCGGCCGGCGAGACCGTGCTGGTGCCGCTGCTGACCGTCGCTGAGCAGGCAGCGCAGCGCGACACCAGCAACCTGCCGCCCTGGAAGCGCTGAGCGCAAAGGGTTTTCACATGGCAAACGTCGAAGTTCTTGAGCCGGCCGTGGTGCTGGTGGTTGCCGGTCGCAACGTGACGGAGTACGTCCAGGACCACCTGCTTTCGCTCACCTACACCGACTACCTGGAGGGCGAGAGCGACACGCTGGAGGTGAAGCTGGAGGATGTGGACCGCAAGTGGCAAGGGCCTTGGTATCCCGAGCACGGCGATGCGCTGGTGGCGAGCATTGGGTATGCCAAGGGATACAAGCGCGGCCAGTGGTTGCCCTGCGGTGACTTCCAGATCGACGAGACGGAGCTGGATACCGACCCGGACGTGTTTTCGATCAAGGCGCTGGCGGCGGGCACCGAGCACAAGCTGCGCACAGCGAGCGCGGTGGCCTACGACGAGACGACGCTGGCGGACGTGGCGGGCCAGGTGGCGAAGCGCAACGGGCTGGAGCTGGAGGGCGACATCGGCGAAGTGCAACTGATCCGCGTGACACAAGCGCAAGAGCGCGACCTGCCGTTTCTGAGGCGCCTGGCTGACGAATACGGCTACGCCTTCACAGTGCGCGGCAAGAAGCTCTGCATGTACAAACGCAGCGAGCTGAAGGCCCAGGGCGCTGTGCGCACGCTGCGGCGCTCTGAGGGCTATCGGTTCACCTTCCGCGACAAGATCACGCACGTGGTGGAGAGCGCGGCCGTGACCTACCACGACCCGGTGACCAAAGAGACGTACACCGGCGAGGCGCAGGACAGCGAGAGCAAGATCAGGCGCCACAGCCGCGACGCCCGCAAGATCAACATCCGCGCGGAGAACCCGGCCCAGGCCCAGCTCAAGGCAGACGCCGCGCTGGAGCGGGCGAACGAAGACCAGACCTCGGCGACGAGCACGATGATGGGTGAGGTTGACCTGGTGGCGGGGGTCAACATCGAGCTGGAGGGCTGGGGCGCCTTCGACGGCAAATACCAGATCAAGCAGAGCACACACACCTATGGCCGGGGCCAGGGCTACACCACAAGAATCGAGTGCCGGAGGGTGCGCAAATGAGCTCTGAAAGTTCCACCAGCCTGGACAGGCAGTCGGGCAAGAACACCGGCCTGGTGTCGTTCAAGGTCGGCATCGTCGAGGAGTCGAAGGTGGGCTGGGCCATCGTGCGATTCCCGGATCTGGGCGACATGCTGAGCAAGTGGATTCCGCAGGTGTGGATGAACACCCAGGACGACAAGGAATACGGCACGCTTGACGTGGGCAGCATGGTCAAGTGCTTGATGGACGACCGCCTGGAAGATGGCTGCATCCTGGGCGCGATCTACAGCGAGGTGGACGAGCCGCCCGTGACGGACAAAGACGAGCGCGGCATCAAGTTCAAGGACGGCGGCTGGGTGAAATACAACCGGTCCACCGGCATTGCCACGGTGATCGCACCGACGAAAGTGATCCTGGACACGCCGCTGGTGCACTGCACTGGCGATGTGCAGGTGGATGGCACGATGACGGCGGACGAAGACGCCATCGGTGGCGGTATCAGCCTCAAGAACCACGTCCACAACATCATCTATCCAGTGCCTGGAGCGCCTGTTACGCCCCCTGTGGCCTGACGTTCGGCGATCAATAAACCGTTTTAATGTCGTGATTCGAGGGCGCTGGGCAGACTGCCCACATGCCCCTCGTTCCCAGCACCATTTCCGACGTTGGCACCGGCTTTGCGCAGGTTGCGCTGAGCCTCGCCAGCGACCGCGCAGACGGTCTGCTGAACGACCGCGCGGCCCGACTCGCCACCGACGTTGACGATATTCACCAGGAAGTGCTCCTGGTGCTCTACACGCCCTTGGGCGCGGACATTCACCGGCCCGATTTCGGTTGCGAATGGTGGCAGTGGATCGACAGCCCAATCAACTACGCCCGGCCGCACATCGTGCGCGCGGTGGTCAGCGCCATCGAACGCTGGGTGATCCGCATCGAGCTGGTGCGCGTGGTGCTGACTCAGCGCGACGACAACAACTACGCTTCGAAAGACCTTCTGGTCGAGTGGAAGTTTGCTGACGGTGTGGCCGAGCAGATTTTCAGCAGCAACGTGCGGCTGGACGATCTGCTGGCTTCGCTGGGAGTGATCACGCAATGACACTTCTGGACCGCACCCTGGCAGAGCCGAGCTTTGTGGACCGTGACGCCGAGGCGATCACGCGCGACCTGGTGCGCATGTACGAGGAGCTGACCGGGCTCACCCTGTACCCGGCGCAGGCCGAGCGGCTGATGGTCAACGTGGTGGCCTACCGCGACAAGCTGATGCGCGAGGCGATCCAGGACGCGGCAAAGCTCAACCTGGTGCGCTACTCGCGCGGCGTGATTCTGGACCTGCTGGGCGAGAACATCGGCGTGGCACGGCTGGACCCAGCGCCCGCCGAATGCACCATGCGCTTCGTGTTCGACCCGGTGCCAGTGGTGGGCACGCTGCTGCCGGCCGGCACGCTGGTCAGCACCTCGTCGAGCGGCGTTCCGCTGGTGTTTTCGACCGCCGTTGATGTGTTGGTGCCGGCTGGTGCCGCAGAGGTCAGCGCGCGGGCGGTGTGCACCACGCTGGGTGCCCTGGGCAATGGCTTTGTTGCGGGGCAGATCGCCCGGCTGTACAGCGGCCAGCCACCCGGCCTGCAGGTGTCTGCGGTGGCGAACACCACGACGAGCAGCGCGGGCGCTGACGCCGAAGACGACGATCACCTTCGGCGCCGCATCGTGCTGGCACCCGAGCAGTTCAGCAACTGCGGCTCGCGCGAGGCCTACACCTTCTTCGCCCTGGGCGCGAACGCCGGTATCACGGACGTGGCGATCACGAGCCCGGAGCCCGGCCTGGTGCACATCCACCCGCTGATGTCCGATGGGTTGCCAAGCCTGGCTGTGCTGGCCCAGGTGCTGGCCGCATGCAACGGCGAGACGCGCCGGCCGCTGTGCGACACCGTTGTAGCGGTGGCGCCCGTGGTTCGGCCGCTGGCCTTGACCATTCAGCTGACCCTCTACACCGGGGCAGACGCGACCACCGCACAGGCGGCCGCCCAGAAGGCGGCAACGGCCTACGTGCAGCGCATCCAGGCGCGCATGGGCGTGGACGTGGTGCCCAGCCAGATCAAGAGCGCGCTCGACGTCTACGGGGTGTACCGCGTCAACGTGGTGCTGCCTGCCGACGTGATGGTGCTGGCGCCGAACGAATGGCCGCAGGTGACCGCGCTGACGGTCACCGTGGTCGGCGACGCGGAAGGCTGACATGGACCCGCGTTTCGTCAACCCGAGCCTGCTGGTGCCGCCGATGCGGCGCGATGCCCACTTCCGCACGCTGGAGGCGCTGAACGCGCAGACCAGCCTGCTGCCAGTGGAGAAGGTCGTGATCTACGACTTTTCGACGGTGGAGGCCAGCGCACTGCCGCACCTGGCTGAGCAGCTGAACTGCTTTGGCGATCTGGGCTGGGAGCTGTGCAACGGTGACCCGGTCGAGCAGCGCGCTTACCTGGCGAACGTGATCGCGATCAAGCGGCTCAAGGGCACGCCGCACAGCATCCGCGAGATTTTCCGGCTGCTGGGTCTGGGCGAGGTCGTGATTGACGAAGGCCGAGGCGGTAAGGCCTACGACGGCACCTGGACCTATGACGGCTTCCCGGTCTACGACGGCCGGTGGCGGGACTGGGCGGTGTACCGGGTGACCGTTGACGCACTGCTCACCACGCACATGGCGGCGCGGATCCGCGCGCTGCTGGCGAAGTGGGCACCGGCCCGCGATCACCTCTGGGAGATCCGCACCACGGGCAACCAGCTCATCTACAACGCCTTCGCGAACTACGACGGCACCTACAACTACGGAGCCTACTGAACATGGCCTATCACCTCGAAACGGACATGTGGCCGTCCGGCGTCTACCAAGTTGCTGTCACTGACCCGGTGCTGGGAGGCACTGAAGGGCCGGTCAACCTGATGGGGCTTCCACTGGCGAAGCGCTCGCTGTATCAGCGGCTGCGCAACGTGACGGAATGGAGCGCCGACCTGGCCGCTGCCTTTGGCTACCCGGCGAAAGCCTGCGTGATGCACGGCGGAGTGTCGTGGCGCGCGATTGTCGCGAACAACGTGGCACCAGGTACCGACATCACGAAATGGGAGCGGTGGGCTTACAGCGCGACCGAGCTGGCCGCGTACCTGCGCAGCGCATTGCTGAGCCCGGCGACTTGTGCTGCAACCGGGCCAGCTGCTGCGCCCTCGGACGCGAGCCCGTACACGATCTGGAAGTCGGTTGCTCCCTACAACGAGTATTGGATGTGGCTGGGCGACGTGTGGAAGGTGGTCGCGAATCGCTACACCACATTCAGTGGTGTCGCATCAAGCGCCCTCACAGGTGGGGTGGCGAAAAACATCACAACGTTGACTGCCCATCGGGACGGATCGATCTACATCCGGGGCATTTTGTCTGCCACGAACAACTTGAACGCCTTCATCGCGATGTCCGCCTACGTGCAGCGCACGCGGGCCGCCGTGACGACGACGATTCTTGACTCGTTCGCGGAGTACATGACCACCACGGGCACGCAGTACTCGCAGGCACGCCCGCTCGCGCGCACCGATGCCCTGGCCGGCGACGTCTACACGCTCGTTGGCATCGCCAGCTCCAGCATGATCGCCAGCGCAGGCAACAACAGTTCACTTCACATGGAGTACCTGCAATGAGCGTCATCGGCTACAAGTTTCGGGCCGATGGCTCACTGATCGGGTTTGACGTGTCGATGGAGGGCCTTGAGTCCGATCTGTTGCCCGCCAACGATCCAGCGGTGGCTGCTGTGCTGCTCGCGCGTGAACGGGCGTCGGCACAACGCCGAACGACCGTGTTCGCCAACACCATCCGCGAGCGCATTGCATCGTCGAAACACTACCTTCAAGCGGCTCGCTGGTCGATTCAACTGGCTTCTGCCCAGGCGGTCAAAGCCGGTGCCGCCACCGCGTTTGACACCGCTGTTCTGGAGCGAGAGGCGCGCAACCGCGAACTGGGTGAATCGGTCGAGCAGCTTGCGGACAAGGTGATCGCGAACAGCTTGATCTTCGCCTCGGTCGGTGCGGCCGTCGACGGCATCGAGCGCGCGACCCTCGACCGTGTCGCTGCTTGCACCGAGGTCGCTGGCTTTGAAGCGATCCTGACCGCAGCGAAGGCCAAAGCGCTGGCCGAGTTCCTGGACATCTTCACGCCGTTCTATGGCCTCGAAGGTGCGCAGGCGCGAGCTGCACAGTTCTTCAGTCCGGGAGCCTGACCATGTACCTCGCTCTTCGACGCGGCGCAGCCACCGATGCCAAGTGGCTGGACCACTTCTTCATCTGGGTGATCAAGGAACGGTTGGTCACAGACTTCCCGCACGCCGGCATCGTGATCGGCGACCAGCTGTACCACGCCACGGCGCGCCACGGTTTCTGCAAGACGCCCTACACACCAGAGCGCTGGGAGCTGTGGCCGCTGGGCGATGAGCGCGACGCAGAGGTGCAGGCCAAGGCCGATGCACTGATCGCGCGCGGGACCGGGTATGACTTTGCCGAGTTGTTTGACTTCACGCCGCTGAAGTGGGTGGTCAAGGTGGCCCGCAAGGTGCCGGTGCTGCGCCACTGGCTCGACAACCTGCTGTATTGCTACCAGTGGTGCTGGCTTGCCCTGACGGGCTGCTACCCGACACGTCGGGTCACAGCCGAGATGTTGCTCGCTCTGTACGCACAACGGCTGCTCGACCGGCTAGAGAGGGCAGGCAAATGAAGGCGCTGGATCGCGTGGGCGGGCGCAAGTTCGTGCTGTGCATGCTGGTCACCCTTTGCGTGACTGTGCTGTTGGCCTTGGGCAAGCAGATCGACATGGCGTCGGCTTCGGTGCTCTTGGGCACTGCCGGCGTCTACATCACGGGCAATGTGGCGCAGAAGCGCTTGGTGCCCACCACCGCCGCACCTGCGGCACCCACCACACCGGAGGCCTGAGATGCTTCGATTTCGTCACGTTTTCATGCTGGGCATGTTCCTGCTCTGGCCCTTGCTGATCGTTCTGACCGACCCTGAGTCGGGCGCGCTGCGGGGTCTGTTCCCCAACGCTGCCTGGGCTTCGCTGGCGGTGTTCATTCAGGCGCTGGGCTCCAAGACCATGGGCCTGCTGTTTGCCTGGTGGTCGTTCAAGGCGTTTCGCGACTACATCGAAGCCGACAACCGGGAATTGTTTCGGCAGGTGTTGGCGGGCAACGTGGCCGCTGGGCTGGCGCTGATCGCCAACGCGCTGATCTTGGCGATCCTGATCGTGGTGTTCTGCTGGGGCCTGGATGCCACGGCGCCCGCGATCTCTGGCGCGGTCAGCTCGATGCGGGGTGGCTGAGATGCGCCGCCTGATCTGCATCGCGCTGCTGGCCTTGGTGCCGGCGCTGGTGGTGGCCGCGAATGTGGCCACGACGATCCCGACCCGGGCCTACGACCACCTGGGCACCTTCCGCGCGGAGACGGCCGCGATCTGGCCTGGCATCCCTGATCGGGCCTATCCGCTGGCGTTGGCTGAGCACGAGAGTGGCTGTTTTGCGATGCCCGCCAAGTGCATGAACCCGGCCAGCAGCTTCAAGACGGCCCGGGAGCGTGCCTGCGGCCTCGGCCAGGTGACCGAGGTCTACGGCCGCTTCGACAAGCTGGGCGAGCTGGTGCGGGCCTATCCGCAGCAGCTGCGCGGGTGGACCTGGGCGAACTGCGCGAGCCGGCCCGACTACCAGGTGCGGGCGATGCTGTTGATGCTGCGCGCCGAACACCAGGCGCTGGCCCATGTGCCACGAACCGAGGACGGCCTGCAGATGCTCTCGGCCTCCTACAACGGCGGACCGGGAATGCTGGCGAAAGAGCGCCGGGCCTGCGGCATGACAGCGGGCTGTGACCCGATGCGCTGGGCCGGCCACGTGGATCGGGTGTGTCTGCGCGGCAAGCGGGTGATCCCGGGCACGCGGCGCACGGCCTGCGAGATCAACCGACATCACGCGGTGGACGTGGCTGCTCGGATGGCGAAGTACCGGGGGCTTGTATGAGCAGCAAATCGGTGAAGGCGATCAAGTGGCTGGGCGGCGCTTTCATGGGCGGTGCTGGTGCGTGGTCTTGGGCGATCTGGCTGGGCGTCGGAGTCGCTGCCACCGCCGCAGCGCTGGCCTGGCACAGCGGCAAGGTTTCCACGGCCGTGGATGCCGCTGAGAAGCGCGGCGCGTCGTCTGTGCAGGCGCAGTGGGACAAGAGCCGGGTCGAGGTCGCCGAGGCGGTGGCAACGGCTCATCGAGAAAACGCGCGGGAGTTGTCCCGCCTGGTGCAAGTCAATGAGGAGGTGCAAGGTGCTTACAACACGATTCTGTCCAGTCTGGCTACCGACGTTGCTGGCCGCGCTGCTTCTGCAGGCCTGCGCGACTCAGAACGCGCCGACATCGCCGCCGCAGCAGGCCGAGCAGCTGCCGATACCTGTGGTCGATTTGCTTCCATCAGCGAGCGAAACATTGCAGGAATTGAGGCAGATGCGGAGTCGATGGGACAGCGAGCGGTGCGAGCGACTGCGGTTGCTGAAGCCCTCAAACGCACCCTGCTTGAGCGCCGCGCCGCCCTCGACGCCAAACGCGAAGCCCTGAAACCCAACCCCACCAAGGAATGAACATGAAGAAGACCCTTCGAACCTTTGCCATCGTCGCCGCCGCTCTCTCGCTGGGTGCTTGCGCCCAGATGGGGGCGGGCTTTCACAAGGCGAACGACGAAAACACGAAACGTCTGGCGCACTATCAGGACAACATCCTCCTGCAGGCCGAGAGCGACTTGAGCGCGATCAATGCCTGCTATCTGCGCGCCTCGGGCTACGTGGTGCGGTCTGCGGCCGGGCCGGTGAAGGCGGCGGATGGCGCGCTCAACCTGACCCTGACGAAGGTGGCTGAGCCGGGCAGTTCTGAGGGTTGCACCGTGATGGCGACCGCGCTTCGCACCCAGAGCAACATGCTGACCGCGTTCGCTCCGTTCATCGGCCAAGCGCTGCTGGCACGTGTTCCGGCCGCACCGGAGGAGATCGTCCAGTCGGTCCTGAAGGACGGTATGCAGTTCGCCTTGGCGAAATACGGCATCGAAGCCGTGCAGAAGGTGGTGTCCACTGGGCAGCTGGCCCAGGCGCAGGTTGCGGAGGCCGGCATTGCTGCGGCCAGCAAGCCGCCGTTGGTGGTGAAGGAACCGTTTGTGGTTCAAGTGCCCATGGGCTCGGCACCGCTGCCTGCTGCAGCCCCCACGCCGACACCGTAAAGAAGTGGCGGCTGGGCCAGGTGCGTCAACACCCAGCCCAACCGCTTCCCCTGCTGATAAGACCAGCAAGCTCGGCCCAGGGCCACCCCACCTGTACAGGCGAGGGGATTGTACCGGGCCGTTTTCACTCCAAGAAAACAGCTTGCACCATGGCAAACCCCATCATTCCCTGGATCGGCGGCAAACGCCGTCTCGTCGACCTGCTGCTGAGCCGGTTCCCTCCCCATAGCTGCTACTGCGAAGTGTTCGCCGGTGGCGCTGCCGTTTTCTTCGCACGCAACCCGGCAGAGGTTGAGGTGCTCAACGATGTGAATGGCGACCTGGTCAACCTGTACCGGGTGGTCACCCACCACCTGGAGGAATTCGTCCGCCAGTTCAAATGGGCGCTCACGTCGAGGCAGATGTTCAAGTGGCAGCAGGAGACGCGCCCCGAGACGCTCACGGACGTGCAGCGGGCGGCGCGCTTCTTCTACCTGCAGCAGCAGAGCTTCGGCGGGAAAGTGTCCGGGCAATCCTGGGGCACCGCAACCACCGGCCCGTCGATCAACCTGCTGCGGATCGAAGAGAACCTGTCGGCCGCGCATCTGCGCCTGGCTGGCGGTGTGTACATCGAGCAGCTCGACTGGAGCACCTGCATCGACCGGTACGACCGCCCTCACACGCTGTTCTACCTTGACCCACCTTACTGGCAGACCGAGGGCTATGGCGTTCCGTTTCCGTGGGAGCAATACGAGCTGATGGCGGCCAAGCTCAAGGCGATCAAGGGGAAGGCGGTGGTCAGCATCAACGACCACCCAGACATCAGGGCCTGCTTTCAGGGCTTCGACATGGAGGGCCTGAAGATCGACTACACGGTGGGTGGTGGAGCGAACAGGGCGGAGCGTGGTGAGCTGGTGATCTACAGCTGGGACCGTGCCGCAGAGCCCGCAGGCCTGTTCTGAGTTTCCCTGCGCGGTATTTTGTTTCCCTAGGCGAAAGCAGAAGGTAGGATCAAATATCGCGCTTCAGAGCCTACATTTATCGCGCCGCGCTTCAACAAGGCGCCCGGCGCCCGAGGCGGTGGCAGCGCGCCCGGGGTTGAACCGGCGGCGGACGGTGGCACCCCCGGCACGGCGGGTGGGGCTGGCATGGCTGGCGCGTTGGGCGGCTGGGGAGTGCCAGGGTCGGCCCTGGTGGGTGGCTCCGGCTCCGGCTCCGGCTCCGGTGGCGGTGGCGGTGGCGGCGGCGGGTCATCGACCCCGTTCACCGTCACGGTCACGGTGGCCGTGGCCATGCCGCCCTGCCCGTCGGTCACGGTGTAACTGAAGCTGGTGGTGCGGCTCTGGCCCGCTGCCAGGTCATCGAAGGCCCCGTCGGGATCGAAGCTCACCTGGCCCGCTGCGTCGATGCTGAACAGGCCGCCCGCGCTGCCGGGCGTGTTGATCTGCACGCCGGTGCCCAGCGCGTCGCCATCGGCATCGCTGTCGTTGTCCAGTGCGCTGCCCAACACGGCGGGCGCCGCGTCCTCGGCCACCACGAACGGATCGTCGGCGGCCACCGGCGCGTCGTTCACATCGCGGAAGTGGAGATCGCTCACCAGCGGGACCGCGTTCGATCCGTCGGGCAGCAGCGCCGGCACGCCGCTCAGGTTCAGCGTGTTGGCGGTCCGGTTGTCGTCGTTGGCGTCGAACCCGTCGAGCACATCGCTGCCTTCAAAGATGTCCAGCAGCCCGTCGCCATCGCTGTCGGTGGTGGACGTGACGGAGGTCGGCTGACCGTCGCCACGCTCGGCCACGTCCAACAGGCCGTCGTTGTCGCTGTCGGCGTCCAGCACGTCGGCCGTGCCATCGCTGTCGCTGTCCATCGGCGTCAGGCCTTCGCCCGCGCCGGGACTGCTCTCGTAAGCATCGTCCAGGCCGTTGCCGTCGCTGTCGGTGCCCGAGGGCGCCACATAGCCAGCGGTAGTCTGCGCCTCCATGTTGTCGGTCACACCGTCGTCGTCGCTGTCCAGGTCCAGCGCCCCGCCGATGGGAATCGCCACCACGCCAAAGACCAGGCCTTGCGGGTCGTAGCCGGTGTAGGTCAGTTGCAGCGCTGCGGCCTCGGGGCTGATTTCGAAGAAGGTGTAGTTGTTGAAGCCCCCGGTGTTGGTGGTGATCACCGTCCCGCTCTGGCCCGGCGTGGTGGACGCCACGCCATCGAGCAGTGCGTAGATGCCCGTGTTGAACACGTCGGCGTTGTCCAGCACCACCAGGGTTTCGCTCGACATGATGGACGACCATTCGGCACCGCCGCCCTGTCCCGCCACGCCGAGGATGTAGCGGTACTGGTAGCCACCCGTGCCAAGGGCCTCGGCCGAGATGCCGAAGTCGATCTCGATCGTGCGGGGAACCGAGCCGATCAGGTCCAGGTAGAGCGTGGGCAGGGTGAGCGACTGCCCGTACAGCTCCACGTCGGCGGTGGGCTGCGGCGGCTGCCAGATCTGCCACTGATTGCCGCCGGTGTCGCCGCTCAGCACGGTCACGGTGACGCCGCCACCGGGCAGCGTGGCGGGGCCGGCGGGTTCGAGAGAAACCACCGCCGTTCCGGTTTCCAGCTGGTCCGACAGCGCCAGCGTGGGAACCATCATCGACACCTCGGCGTCCAGGTGTTCGGTGGTGTCCAGCATGCCGTCGCCGTCGTCGTCGATGTCCTGCGTGTTGTTCACGCCGTCGCCATCGCTGTCGAGGTGGATGCTCACCGTGGCCATGGTGTGGCCCCCCTGCCCGTCGGACACGGTGTAGGTGAAGCTTTCGCCCTCGGGCACGCCGGGCGCCGCGTCGTAGGACAGCGTGCCGTCGGCATGGACGGTGACGGTGCTGCCCGACGGCAGCGTCACGGGCGTCTCCACCACCACGCTGGCGCCATTGATGCGGGTCAGGTTCAGCACACCGTCGCCGGCATCGCTGTCGTTGGCCAGCACGTCCAGCACGGTGCTGGTCGGGCCCCCGGTGAAGGCGTCATCAACGGCCACCGGCGGGGTGGCGTTGACCGGCAGGATGGTCACGTTCACCGAGCCCAGCGCGGTCTCGCCGTCTTGATTGCTGACCCGGTAGGTGAAGGTGTCGGTCATGGCGCTGAAGCCATCGCCCGTGATGGTGACTTGCCCGTTGGCCTCCAGCGTCACCGTCATCCCCGAAGGCAGTATGGCGGTGACGCCCGGACTCATGGGCACGTCCAGGATCTCGGTGATGGTCAACGTGCCACCCGAGAGATTGGTGTCGTTGGCGGTCAGGTCCACCGTGATCGGCAGGTTGGCCGCTGTGGTCACCGTGTCGCTCTCGGCGATCACGCCGGTCTGCCCCGAGTCCGCGCGCACAAACAGCCAAGAGTCGAAGTGTGTGTCCCCGATGTCTGCGATGCCGATGCGCAGGGTGTTCGCCTGTCCGTACACCACGCTGAAGGTCAGCGGGATGGTGACGGTGAAGCCATTCATCTGCGTGTTGAGCATGCCGCCCGAGTTGTCCACGAACAGCGAAGGGTTGGCGCTTTCGTAGCTGGTGGAGGTGTTCTCGGGGTTGGGGTCGTTGGCCACATCCGACTCCACACTCGTCGGGTTGACGTTGCCCGCGTCGTTGATGGTGTCGATGCCGACCGGCAGCCCGTTGGGCACCAGGGCCTGGTGCACACCATTGACGTTGACAACCACGGCGTCGCCGAAGGTCGAGTACACGTAGTCGTTGTAGTCCTCCGAGCCGAAGACGATCTCCAGCGTCATCTGGCCGGTGTCCCCGGCGCTGGCACCCGGCGGCACGTCCGGCACGAACACGATGTCCAGGAAGGACGCATCGAACGAACCCAGGCCGTTCGACAGGGCATCGAACATCGGGTCGCCGTCCACGCCATCGGGCGCGTCCACGCTGTAGAAGTCGTCGTCGTTGGGGCCGGCCACGCTGTTGATGTGGTCGGCGGTGGTGAACACCACGCCGGCGTTGAAGCCCAAGGCGATGGGATCGAAGCTGGCGCCCGACCCCGTGGTGAAGCTGCCCGCCTGGTCCGCGCCACCGCTGTAGGTGGCCGACACGATGGTGACGCCGTTGCCCAGGATGGTTTCCGCCAGCCCCACGGCGCCCACCGTGCCCACGGGCGTGAGCGTGAGGTCCAGCGCGTGCAGCCAGTTCTGGGGCGTCAGCTCGGCGGTGTCCACCGTGCCCAACTGGGCCTCCAGCGTCCAGTCGCCGCCCAGTTCGGTGTGCCCGGTGGCATCGGTCGAGGCAGCGACGTCCGCGCCGGTGAGGTCGGCCCACTGAGACAGTGCTGCTTCGCCCTCGGCGCCCGCACCGTAGTCGCAGGCGTAGATCAGGATGTCACCCTCGGGCGACAGGGCTTGCCCGATGGCCAGCAGGTCGTCGCGGTGCAGCGCCGCCATGGCATCCGCGGTCACGGCCCCGCTGCCCAGGGACAGGCTGCCGCTGTCGCCGTGGCTCACGATGTGGATGGCGTCGATGCCGCTGCGCCCGTCCAGCGCGTTGGCGATCTGGTTGATGCCGTCCTCGTCCAGGTTCAACACGATCACCTCGCGTCCGGGCGCGGCGAAGGCGGCGGGGTCGGGCACGCGGCCGTCCACGAACACCAGCTCCTGGCGTGCGGGTTCGTCGGGGGTCGCCGCCAGGGTGTCTTCTGACGGTCCGTCGGTCGATGCGCTGTCGGTGGCCGTGGTGTCGCTGGCGGGCGGTGCTTCGTCGTCGGTGGAGGGCGCGGTGGACACGACCGACTCCACCGATGGTGGAGTGTCGGCATCGGCGGTCTGCGGTTCGTCCTCCGCATCGTTCGGCGTGGACGTGGGAGCTGGAGTGGGAGCAGCGACCGACACAGGCTCCGGCGATTCCGGCTCGGCCCGCTCCACCGGCTCAGGCCCTTCGGCCGAAGCCGGCGTCTGCTCGATCACCGTGGAGACCAGGGCCCCGTCAAAAACAATGCGGTGCTCCAGCACCCAGCGCGTGCTGATCGACCTGGGTGGCGCGCGCAGGGGGGTGGGCGACGGGTCGGTGGTGATCGCACGGGCAACAGGACCCTCGGGCGCTGCGCTGCAGCGGCCCGGGCCTGGCGACTCTGGTGTTTGGCGTGTCTGGTGGTCCATGCGAGTGGCTTCGCGTTGGATGCAAGCCGCCCCATGCGGACCCTGGGTGAGCCAACGCAGATTCCCGGTCAGCATGGTGCCCTTGGGCCGGTGCGCCCGATCACGCCAAAAGACCGTCAAAACACACCCAACTCCTTGTTTTTGCACATGAAACGCGTCTTTCCCAGGGTGATTGAGAAAAAGGTGGCGTCAATGCGCCCCGATGAGCACACGGGGCATTGCTCACGAGACCACGGCATCGCTTCAGATGCCCATGATCTGGGAGAAGGCGTGCTTACAGACATTCTGCATTTCAGCCGCCGTCAAACCGTTGCGGTCTTGCGGGATTGCAGCAGCTTCACGCAATTCATCCGTGACGCTGGCGAACGATTCTGCGCACTCTTTGAGAACGGTTTCGCTCGCCCCTTGCAGGGCAGGCTTGACGACCCCTTCCCAGTTGCCCTTGAACTGCGGCAGATGCTGAAAGAACAGCTGGATGGTGTCGTACACGTACAGCAGGTCCTGTGACTGCTTGGCTTTCTTGCGGTCTTTCTTGATGAGGAATTTCTGCACCATGAAGCAAAGGGGATTTGCCACCTGCAGCTCGACTGGGACATCGAGCGGCACCTCGTTGTGCGGAGGGCCCACGGTGACGATCCATGGATCAACCATCAGGATGTCGAGGTGCCGGATTTTCTGAGCCGATATTCCAGCGGCTTGGAGGGTGGCATCTGCCGCCCCTCCGCGCTTGTAGCCGCTCCCGATCAGGGGCGTCAGGAACTCTGCATAGAAGCCACCCTGTTCATCTCCCAGCGTGTAGCTCGCAATCGGCGGCCTGAAGTCTCCCGATAGGTTTTCCTTGAAGCCCTTTGCAATGAGTGCAGACTTGATATCGCCTTCCAAGGGGGTCTTGCTGTGGAATGCCAAGTCGGTGTCCCTTGTGAAAACAGGTTGGTGGTCCAGCTGGTTCGCCTTGGGGTGCAGGGTGTGCAGGCGGTGGCCCCAGCCCCCGATGAAGACCAGCTGACCTCGCCACGGATCCAGCGCCTGCACCAGCTTTGCAAAAGCTTCCAAGTCGTTCATTCAATGCCTTGCTTCGATCAGAGGTTGCAGGATCTTGCGGTAGATGAGGTCGGCTTGCTCCTGACCACGTGATGGGTGATTCGAGACATCCAGCCAGACCTGAAGAACGTCGGCGAACACCGAACCGTCGCGGTGCAACGCCCCTCGGAAAGTGGACTGTGGTGACGGTGCCTGGCGAAGAATGAAGTCGGGCGCCCCATCGGAAAACGCCTTCACCATGTCCCAGCCGCCGTCCTTGCTCCCGATGTTGGGGAGTCTCGGTACATAAACATAGGGTGGCACGCCGCTCACATGCCCCAGCCGCAAGGCATCAGCCGCCGCAAAAAGCCCTACGCAGGCTTGGCCATGCTGAGCGCTCACGAGCTTCGCAATCTGATCTGGCACGGCCGATCTGAGGAGAAAGCGCATGGGTGCTTCAGGTGGGCGACGCCGCGCCGCTGAACGCCAATGGGCGAACAGCTCCTCCCGGCGCACGAGTGCCATGTATCCCGAGGACTCATCCAGAAACCTGTCGTGCCTCAGCTGCTGCAGGAACCGAGACGTGCTCATCTCCGAGACTTTGGCTGCAGCGGCCAGTTCAGCACCACTGCGGTAGCGGCCACGGGGTGCGTTGAGGAGGTCATCAGCGATCTCTGGAGCCAGCAGGATTTTGAGCATCCACTGGTTGAGATCAGAAAACAGGTTGTGGCTTGGTGTCGCAGTCGTCCTGTCCTGCCTAGCGCGTGATTGCTGCAGGAACTCATCGCGGTCATCAATAGCGAGGGAATCCGAGCCCCCTCTCTTCAGGATCCCCAGGCCTTCACCGGACAAGACGCCCACGGCCACGTCAGGCGCATACCGTTCAGCAAAGTTCAGCACGTGCTTGTAGAGCGGCAAAGAAGCACGCTCGACATACACCACGGCCATTGGCTTGGCCAGATCATCGCGCGCTGTATACGACCGGGCCTCCAGGATGGCCTGAGAAAGCAAGGGGATCACGCGGTCGGGGCGCCCCTCGGAAAGGTTTTTGATTTCCACCATGAATCGCTCCCCCCCGTTGTTGGCAACGAGATCCGCACGATCAGGGCCACGGGGCACAGGATCGAAGCCCCAACCATGTTTAGCAAGCCAGTTTCTGACGAGGTGCTCTGCCTCAAGGGTGCGAGTGGATTGCTGGGTGTCCATGACATGCTCCTTTCTAACATGGCCATTTTACCCAAAGCGGCCATGTGAGCAATCATGTCCTTGTTATATATCATGGACGCGTTAGAGGAGCAGGTGATCTCTTCAGCCGCTGGTGAGCGCCGCCGAGGTGCGCCGCACCATGTCCAGAAACGCCAGCAGCGCGGGGTGGTGTCCCCCGTCTTTGGAGAGGCAGTGGGTGTCGTAGGGCAGCAGCGGTCGGGCCAGCGGGCGGAACACCACCCCTGGCAAACCCGCCTGGGCCAAGGCGGCTGGCACCAGCCCGACCCCCAGCCCCTGGCCAATGACCGAGACCACGCTCAGCCAGTGCCGCAGCTCGAAGGCCAGAGAAGGCTCAAAGCCCGCGTCGGCACAGGCCGCGAGAATGCGGTCGTGGTAGTCGGGCGAGACGGCGCGCATCACGATGGCGAAGGCCTCGCCCTTCAGCTGATCGAGCGACAGCTGCTTCTTTTTGGCCAGCGGGTGCGTTGAAGGCAGGCAGGCCATGAACGGCTGGCTCGACACGAGGATCTGCGAGAAACCTGCCGGCACGCGCGTGGTGTGCACGAAACCCAGATCAAGCCGGTCGTGCACCAGCTCCACCAGTTGCTCGCTGCTGCTGAGTTCGCGCAGCGCCAGCCGCAGCTTGGGGTGCGCGGCGGCGAAGTCGCGCAGCACCTGCGGCAGGCCGCGGTAGAGCACCGTGCCGGCAAAGCCGATCTGCAGTTGCCCCGCCAGCCCCTGCCCCACGTCGCGCGCCTCGCGCGCGGCCAGCGCCGCCTGCTCCAGCAGCGCCTGCGCACGCGGCAGAAACGCCAGCCCCGCGGCGGTGAGCGCCACGCCCCGGCTGTTGCGCTCGAACAGGCGCGCGCCTACCGAGGCTTCGAGCTGCTGGATGTTCATCGACAGTGGCGGCTGCGTCATCGCCAGGCGCTGGGCGGCGCGGCCGAAGTGCAGCTCTTCGGCGAGCACGGTGAAACAGCGCAGGTGGCGGAATTCCATGAATATGAAGTTTGTATTGATCAATCGGCAATCAATATTAGACAGCTATTCATGCGGCGCCGACAATCGCCCTCAAACCGCTCTTTTATCCCCTCTTCCAACCCGCCCGGAGACACACCATGGCCAGCCCCAAAAACACCTTCAACTGGGAAGACCCGTTCCACCTGAGCGCCCAGCTCACCGACGACGAGCGCCAGGTGCAGGACGCCGCCCGCGCCTACTGCCAGGAAAAGCTGCTGCCCCGCGTGACCGAGGCCTTCCGCCACGAGAAGACCGACCCGGCCATCTTCCGCGAGATGGGCGCGCTCGGCCTGCTCGGCCCCACCATCCCCGAGCAGTACGGCGGCAGCGGCCTCAACTACGTCTGCTACGGCCTGGTGGCGCGCGAAGTGGAGCGCGTGGACTCCGGCTACCGCAGCATGATGAGCGTGCAGAGCTCGCTGGTCATGGTGCCCATCAACGAGTTCGGCACCGAAGCGCAGAAGCAGAAGTACCTGCCCAAGCTCGCCACGGGCGAGTGGATCGGCTGCTTCGGCCTCACCGAACCCAACCACGGCAGCGACCCCGGCAGCATGGTCACCCGCGCCAAGGCCGTGCCCGGCGGCTACAGCCTGAGCGGCGCCAAGATGTGGATCACCAACTCCCCAATAGCCGACGTGTTCGTGGTCTGGGCCAAGGACGACGGCGGCCAGATCCGCGGCTTCATCCTTGAAAAAGGCTGGAAAGGCCTGAGCGCCCCCGCCATCCACAGCAAGGTCGGCCTGCGCGCCAGCATCACCGGCGAAATCGTGATGGACGAAGTCTTCGTGCCGGAAGAAAACGCCTTCCCCGACGTGCGCGGCCTCAAAGGCCCGTTCACCTGCTTGAACAGCGCGCGCTATGGCATCGCCTGGGGCGCACTCGGCGCCGCCGAAGACTGCTACTTCCGCGCCCGCCAGTACGTGCTGGACCGCCAGCAGTTCGGCCGCCCGCTCGCGGCCAACCAGCTGATCCAGAAGAAGCTGGCCGACATGCTGACCGAAATCAGCCTCGGCCTGCAAGGCTGCCTGCGCCTGGGCCGCATGAAGGACGAAGGGACCGCCGCCGTGGAAATCACCAGCATTCTGAAGCGCAACAGCTGCGGCAAGTCGCTCGACATCGCCCGCATGGCGCGCGACATGATGGGCGGCAACGGCATCAGCGACGAATTCGGTGTGGCCCGCCATCTGGTGAACCTGGAGGTAGTGAACACCTATGAAGGCACGCATGACGTGCATGCGCTGATTCTGGGGCGGGCGATTACGGGGATTGCGGCTTTTGCGAACTGATTGGGCTCAACGCCTCCACCAAAAGGGCTGCCATTGGCAGCCCTTCTTGTTTGCATTCACTTCTTCGTTATGACTCGTTTGATTTCAACCTCAGGACTCTCTGGGGAACCAAAATTCCAGTGTGGCAGTGGAGCTAAAAATAATGCAATCCACCCACTCATGGTAGTTATTCTAAACGTACCCAGCTGTACCGCCTGCCCTTGTTCTGGTTCTGCAGGAGCCATCGTCACGCTGTAATTAGAAACGCAGTGAGTTGGAATTATTCCCAGCGTGAGGACAAATATCATAGGTTCATAACAATGACTGCCGCCAAAGCGTGAACCATTTAATGCGACCTTGATAGGGGCACTGGAATCAGCAAGAGTAATTTTAGTGTCTACGACTTCTGTCTGCTCAACCTTGAAGGTTGCGCATCCGCTTAAAATTAGGGCAAGGGTGGCAATGAGTAGCTTGTTCATAACATAGTAGGTATCTGAAGCATCGAAAAGGCAAACGACTTGTTATTGAAGGCAATTGGCCCGTGGAATGATAGAGCAATCAGTCACCATGGGTAATGATTTCGGATGCGCCCATCAGACTTTCCGAAAACACGGCAATCCGCTCAGCACAAGGCCCAGGCCGAGCCTGAAGCAGGAAGTGCGGCCCATCGATCCGGGCCACCTGAATTCCCGGTAAGACACGCTGCATCTCGATCAGCGCCTCCGCCGGCACCACCCAATCTTTGGTTGCTTGCAGATACAGCACAGGCACCCGAATATCGGCCAACTGGCTGCGCACATCCACCAACAGCACTTCCCAGACCCGCTTCCTCAGAACGGCGACAGAGCACTCGCCCATAGCCTGCCTGATGCGCTCAGCCCACGAAGCATTGGCCTCAGCCCCCAGCAAGCAGCGCGAAAGCATGCCCATCGGCGCGGCGCGCACCGGCGCCACGCGGGTGAGCCCCAGCAAAGGCCTGAGGATCGACCGGGGGTTGCGTGCAAAGGTGGCACACAGCACCAGGCCGATCAAGCCGGCAGGTCGGGTCGCCGCGACTTGGATGGCCACTGGGCCTGAAAAGGATTCGCCCAACAAAATAAAGGGGCCGTCATCGGGCAAGGCCGCCAATACGAACCGGGCCAGCTCGCTGTAGCTGAGCGGCTGGTCGCCCGGGTACGGCACCACATGTGTCCGCCACTGCGGTGGCAACTGGCGGCACAAGGCGCCGAAGAAGTCGCCGGAGCCGTCCAGGCCCGGCAGAAGGACAAGGGTTGTCAAAGTGCTATCGCTCTTGAATGGAATCTCACCAAAACACCGTGTCTGCACTGTAACGATGTGCGGTTTAGATGGATGTGGTCTTAAGGCTGAGGAACACCCCCAAAAGATGCGTTTATGCATCAAAATTGATGCTCCACTTGAGTTCACATCCGGAGCATCCCATGCGAACCACCGTCACCATCGACGACGCCCTGTACGAACGTGCCTTGCAAGTCGCCGACCCGACCATGGACAAGGCCGACCTGTTCCGCGAGGTGTTCCGCACCTTTGTGCGGGTGCAGTCGGCCAAGCGGCTGGCGGCGCTGGGCGCGGCCGCGCCCGAGATGACCGACGTTCCACGTCGGCGTGAGGAACCTGCCGAATGACGGCGGTGTTGGTGGACACCTCGGTGTGGGTGGACCACTTTCGCCGCCGCAATGAGGCGCTGACCAGCCTGCTGATGCAGGACGCCGTGTTGATCCACCCCTGGGTGCTGGGGGAACTGGCTTGCGGCACGCCCCCGGCCCGAGTGCAGACGCTGGCCGATCTGGCGGCGTTGCAGTCGGCCAAGGTGGCCACGGTGGACGAGGTGATGGCGTTTGTAGAGCGCGAACGCTTGTACGGCCAGAGTTGCGGTTTGGTGGATCTGGGCCTGCTGGCGTCGGCGCTCATCACACCCGGCGCGCGGTTGTGGACGCTCGATCAGCGCCTGGCCGGGCTGGCCGAGCGGTTGGGCGTGGCGCACACCGCGGGCACGCATTGAACGGAGCAACAACTCAGGCGCACCGCGGTGGTGTTGAACCGGCCATCGGGTGTTACGCCCTCGCGACCACCTTCAAAGACTTCGACAAGTACCGCACCAGCCCAATGCGTCCAACCTTGGGCGCCGTGTACTCGGTGAACCCCGCCGCTTCGTAGGCGCGCCGAGCGGCCAGGTTCTGATCGTCCACGCACAACGCGAGCAGTTGGCAAACCGGCCAGTGTTCCCCCAGCCAGGCCTCCACGAGGGTCAGCGCGTGCCTGCCATGGCCTTTGCCCTGTTCGCGGCTGTCGATGCGCATGGCCCTGAGGGCGACGGCGCCGGTGGGCGCCCACTCCGGCAGCCGAGCCCCCTGGCAGAGCACAACGAAACCGACCGGCACCCCGGCTTGAAGCACGGCCAGGCCGGCGACTTCGTCGGGGCTAGCGCCCTCGCCCACCGCAACGGCTTGCGCCATCGTTCCGGCAAATTCGATCTGTTCTGGCGGGATGTGCAGAGCCAGCACGGATTGCTGCTGTTCGCTGGTGAGCACTTGCCAACGCTGGAGTTGAAGCGGGGTGGCGGCCATGTCAGATCTATCTCCATGTGATGCGCCATTCTCGCCAGCCGCGCCCATGCCGGCCGGTCGGCCTTGGACTTGTGCCCCAGCGGGCTTACTGGAGTACCTACGCCCTGCGAGCTGCGGTGCGAGCTGGCTTGGGAACGCCTGCGCGGCACTCACGGCCACCGCACGGGCAGGTCGAAGTGCATCACGTCCTCCCGCGTGCCGAGCTGGGTGTACAGCGCCACGGCGGGGTCGTCGCCGTGGTCGGCCTGCACAAACACCACCCAGGCGCCGCGTTGTGCGGCCAGGGTCTGCAGGTGCCGGATGAGCGCGGTGGCCACGCCGCGGCGGCGGTGGGTCACGAGCACGGCAAGGTCGTAGATGTAGATCTCGCTGCGCTCCTGTTCGAACTTGGGCAGTTCGTAGGCGGCCAGGGCGCCCACCACCTCACCGCCCTGCTCCGCCGCCAGCGCGATGAAGGTGCTGGAGCCCAGCAGGCGCTGCAGATAGGCCGGCCCGGGCCGGGCGCGGTCGTAGCTGTCGGGGTCGTCGAAGGCTCGACCAAATACGTCGAGCATGCGGTGCAGCAGCGCTGCATCAGCTGTGGTGAGGTGAATGACATTGATGTCGGTCGGCTGGGGCATTCTGCGGCTCCGGCTGCTACACGATCCGAACGAAAGGTGGTTGTCTGTTGATGGGTCGGATGAGCTCGTCAAACTCTTCAGAAAAGGTCTTCTTGGGATCGTCAGGAAATTGATAGAACGCAAAGTGCTGGCGACGCAGTCGTTGCCAGAGCGCCAGGCGCAATGCCCGCGCGAAACCCGACTTCGGAAAACCGAGCGATCGGCCGTCGTTGCTGCTCGTGAAGCCGAAGCCGAACTCGGATTCCGCCGGCATGCGGTCGGTGCTGGCCTGGGACGGGCCGTAGAAATTCGCTGAGCCCAACACGACAAACTCGTCATCGAAGATCCAGATTTTGGAATGCACCATCGCCGTGCTGGCCAGAGCCAACACGCGCAGCTTCTTGTTGGTGGTGGCCATGAATTTGGCGGTGGCGTCGCGGTTCTTTTTGAACACGCCTTCTCCGAGGTTGGGTGTCACGATGACCACTTCGACACCCCTGGCCGCCGCCTGCTTGACCTGCTGCTCAAGTGTGTTTGCCGCTCGCGGCAGATCGCTGCGACGCGGCGGGTCGGTCACTTTGCGCGGGTTGGCCTCTGTCGGGGCGGACCCCATGGAGAACAGCAGGTGCTCCTCTATATAGATGGTTTTTTTTGCCTGGGTGATGGCGTTTGAGAGGAGCCGGAAATAGGTGTGGTCGCCGTGCTCGGCATAGCTGCGCTTCCAGCCTGTACGGTCCTTGGGGAACGGGGGATAGGTCCGCACGAACTGGACCTTGTGCGGCAGCGGAACGTCTTCCTTGGACATTTCGACGATGTCCCGCTTCGTGATCGCCTTGTCCCCGTCGTTGGTGACCGTCATGGACCGCCAGCGCTCTTCGAGAGAGAGCCTGCCCACGCGGGCGGCATTGCCCGTGAGTTCCGCCTGGACATCAATCCAGTCGGATCGGTCCTTCACGATGTCCATGCCTCCGACAAACAGGAAGCGGTCGTATCCGTAAAGATCCTTCTTGAAAACCACCATGTCGATCAGCACGGCCTTCTGGTGGTGGGACGGGCTGGACTTGCTGGACGGCGGCAGTTGTTCGTCCAGCACGGCGTTGATGTCCTTGTCCCGTGCCATCCGGACGGCTTCTGCGTTCTGTTCGTAGCCGACGTCGGGTGTCGCAAGCAAGCGCACCCGGACCTCCTTTTTGCGGGCCTTGTGCAACACGCTCAGCGCGGTGGATCTTCCTTCCAGTGGCTGCTCCAGGTTGAATCCCCAACCCACCAGGAACACGCCGTCGTACGAGCCTTTGGTCTTTGCGATGAGCTCGGCGAGGCGCTTGTAGTAGCTCGCGTACGTCAGGTAAAACCGGATCTCGGGCGCCAGCGTGACGTGAAAGCACCACTCGTCCGGCGATCCGGGCGTGCCCTGGGGCAGGAACCAATCGGCCACCTGAGGCCCCTGACCGCGCTAGACCTGGCGCCCCGTCTTGGGGTCGTACTTCACCTCCACCGGCACCACCTGATCGGTCGGTAGCACCTCGACCCACTGGTCGAACACCTCGAACTCATCCGCACCCGGCGCCACCCGGAACCCGCCCTGTAGCGGATAGAAGCCGTGCTCGAACACCTTGTCGATCGGCGTGGCCGACACTTTGTTGGCGTCGTCGATTTCTTCCGGAGGAAACTGACCCACCTGCGCCGACGAGGCATGCTTCGCAGAGACCTTTGCACACAGGTGCTCGATCGCATCCAGCACCGTCGGCGCAGAGCCGTCATGCGGGATTCCCGCCAGCTCGCCTGCGGGCGCAACATAGGTCTGGTCCAGGCCCATCGCCCCTTCCACACCGGTCTGCTGCAACCAGTTGATTGCCGCCTTCTCCTTCCCCGGCCGGATCGGGATCACGGCCTTGACCCACGGCGCGTTCAGGAACGCGTTGCGCATGTTGTCGCCGTCCAGTTGCATCAGCCACCCCAGCGACGCCCCAAGTCGCGCCGGTTCGCTGTCGTGCGTGATGTAGTAGTTGTCTGCCCGGTTCTCTCCGATACCGCCCCAGGCAACCACCGAGGTAGTGGGAATGGACGCGTCCTCGCGCTCGCCTTGCTGCAGCTTCTTCAGAGCCGACTGCGTGAACACCCCGGGATTGGCCATGCTCGCCATCGAGCGATGGACCGACGTGACCGCCGTTCGAGTGCCGCCCTCACCCCCCGCAGCGGCTGCAGCTGGGACACCGACGGCCTGGTGGCTGCGATGCAGGCGCGGACGCCACCACTCCGGCGCCACGAAATACAGCATCTTGTCGATATCGAAAATGGTGTTAAGCAGTTCGCTCACCACGTGGCGAGTCCGGTCGTCCGGCATCGGCACGCCCCGCGTGAGCATGTCCTGGATGAGCGCGCGATAGACGACGATCCGCTCTTCCTCTCGCAAGTCCTCGAAAGGCCTTCGCTCGATGCGGCTGGCCTTGTTGATCCGGTCCTGCGCGGCGGCAAGGAACTCCTGCTCGAACAAGCGCTTCGAGGCGGCCTTGAACGTCGCGATTGCGGCCTTGTTCTTCGCCTCGATTTCGGCCAGCACGTCCGCCGCAGGGGTCCATTTGACGTTGGCAACGATGCGCACATTCGGGTTGTTGCGGAAGTTGATGTGCCGGACCTTGACGCCGAACGCCACTTGCCCCCGCACCGAATGATCCAGGTTGATCACATCGACCCGAACATCCTGCCCCCCGTAGTCGAAGTCGATGCCGGCGTAGGTATAGCCGGGCTGGTCACACACCATCCGGAGGCCATTGAACACATGCTGCACCTTCTCGGGTGTTCCCTCGGCGGTGTCGGTATTCACCTCCACCCCGTCGCGGTACGCCTCGTCCATGTCTTCGTCGGGCTCGGTGTCCTGGGTCATCGGCACGAACGGGATGTCGACATTGACGGGCGTCACGTGGTCGGCTGGCCGAGGGATCGATTCGGGCGCCGGCACCCCCGACACATCCGGGTTCTTCGCAATGTGAACCAGCTTGGCCACCCCGAGATCGCGCCCGGGATCGTCGACGAACGTCTGCCAGCACAGGTAGGTCCCGATGTCCTGCACCTGCACCCCGACCTGGCGCATCTTGCGGCGCAGTTCGTAGTTGACGAGTTTGTCGGTGGTGTTGTTCAACACGTAGCGCTTGCTGGAGGTGTCGATCGTCTCGGTCACCGTGCGGAAGGTCGACTTGAAGTTCTTGCGGATCTCGGTCGACAGCTTCTGGGATTGCTGCCGCATCTGTCGGTGGGTGTGCTCGCGGGCAGTCGACTGCGTGTTCTCCATGTTCAGACTGGCCGTAGCGGTCGCGCTGCCGGTGATCCATCCTTGGTTGACCGTCGCGTTCATGCCGAACTTCGTGTCCGAGCGGTTCTCCTGCTTCACGGCATCGGAGATCTCTTCCTCCTCGGTCAGGCTTTTTTCGGTCTTGGTCACTGATTCGGTCGCCTGCTCGATCACCTTCTCCACCAGCGTGCGGCGGGTGGACACCTCGACCAGTTCCACCACCGACCCAGGGCTCAGCCAGACGTGACCCACCGGCGAGCCAAGGAAGGTGTCGAACTCAAAAAAATACTGCCGGAACAGATGCACGATCCCGATCGGCGACAACGCTGCGCGGTCGATGTCCTTTTTGGGATCGAAGTGGTCCAGCGGATCGCGGAATTGGAGCAGCGACTGCAGCTTGGGCAGGTCCGCATTGACCTTGAAAAACAGGTCTTTGAGCGCATCGAACTGCTTGGTCTTCCTGAGATACACGAGCAGGCCGGCAAACGACGACTCCCGGGCCAGCTGCTCGGCCACCCGGTCGGCGGTGCCAAGGCCCTGCCTGTTCGCCAACTGGCTGCGCTGCCATTCCTCAACTTCGGGAACGACGGACCTCGCGAGCATGTCGTCCAGAAGCCCCTCGTCGATCACATCCCAAGCGGCCTCGTCAAGCCGGTCCAGGTCCGGCAGCTTCTTGCTCAGGAGGTCTCCGAGCAATGTTCCGGTGCTGCGGCGGCGCCATGGCTCCAGCTGGGCGACACGCACTTTGCGGATCTCTGCCAGTCGCCCTTCTTCGAGGCTGCGCAATTCCACCGACGGCGTGAACCTGCCCAGCAGCCCTCTCTCGGCACGGATGAGATCGTTTCGGAACCCGCGATCAAGCCGTTCCCGTTGCCGCTTCGATGTCCAGCCAATCAGCGGCTGGTAGACCCCGAACACCTCACTGGCGTAGGGCAGCACCTGTGAGTACGCACCCAGATTGTGAAGACGCTTCATATGCCCCCCGTGCGAACAGACACTGGAAACCCAACACCGGCCACATACGCGAAGCCGACGGAGGAAAGGCACACATCGTTGTCCGTGAGGGGATAAGCAGCAAGGGATAGTTACTATTTGAAACCCACCTCACCATCAGTCACCGCCGGACAAGGTGACTGAGCTGCACCTGTGTTTCCGAGGAGCCTCTCCTCTTGCACCGCAACTGGCACACATTCTGTTAGCTTGCGGCCATGGCCCTCTCGCTCGACTTCCTCGCTCTGCCGCTGCTCGTGGCCGCGTCGCTGGTGTTCGTGAGCGTGCTGGCGGGGGTGTTGTCGGCGCGCGTGGGGTTTTCGTTCCTGCTGGTGTTCCTGCTGGTGGGCATCCTGGCCGGGGTGGACGGGCCGGGCGGGCTGGTGTTTGATGATTTCCACCTGAGCTTCTGGGTCGGCAACGTGGCGCTCGCGGTGATCCTGCTGGACGGCGGTTTGCGCACCGACCACGCCACCTTCCGCACCGGGTTGAGGCCATCGATGCTGCTGGCCACACTGGGCGTGCTGGTGTGCGCGGGCATCACCGGTCTGGCGGCGCGCTGGCTGCTGGGCCTGAGCTGGCCACTGGCCTTGCTGGTGGGCGCCATCGTGGGCTCGACCGACGCGGCAGCGGTGTTCTCGCTGATGAAGTCGTCGGGCGTGACGCTCAACGAGCGCGTGGCCGCGACGCTGGAGATCGAGTCGGGCCTGAACGATCCGATGGCGGTCTACCTGACGCTCACCTTCATCGGGCTGGCCACGGCGGGGCAGGCGGTGAACGCCGTCGCAACGCCGTGGGACGCGCAGCAGGTGCTGCACGCCGTGTGGGCGCTGTTGCTGCACCTGGGCTGGGGCACGGCCATGGGCCTGGGCAGTGGCTGGGCGCTGGCGGCCTTGCTCAACCGGCTGGGCCGCGGGTCAGAAGGCGGTGGCGGCGTGCGCGCGCTGCTGGTGGTGTCGGGCGGACTGGCGGTGTTCGCGGCCACCACCTGGCTGGGCGGCTCGGGGTTTCTGGCGGTGTACGCCATGGGCGTGGTGACGGGCAACCGGGCGCAGCGCCCGGTGCGGCGGGCGCTCTCGGCCATGGACGGTTACGCCTGGCTGGCACAGGCGGCCATGTTCTTGCTGCTGGGTCTGCTGGTGACGCCGAGCGACATCTTGCGCACGCTGTGGCCGGCGCTGGGGGTGTCGGCGGCGCTGATGCTCGTGGCCCGGCCGATCTCGGTGTGGCTGTGTCTGGCGCCGTTCCGTTTCAGCGGGCGCGAGATCGGCTTCATCTCGTGGGTGGGGCTGCGTGGGGCGGTGCCGATCGTGCTGGCGGTGTTTCCGCTGATGGCGGGGGTGGACGGCGCGCGCACGTTTTTCAACGTGGCCTTCGTGGTGGTGCTCACCTCGCTGCTGCTGCAGGGCTCGACCATTGCCTGGAGCGCGCGGTGGCTGGGCGTGGCCCTGCCGGACCCGAAAGACGAACAAGGCCACCGCGAGGTGTTTGGTGATTTCGTGATCGACGCCAGCACGCCGATGGACTCGCTGTGCGGGTTCTACGGGCTGCCCATGCCTGCTGCACCACAAACCGATGTGGCCACCTGGCTTCGCATCGAAATCAACCGCCCGCCGGTGGTGGGCGACGGCGCGCTGCTGGGCGCTGCCGAGCTGAGCGTGCGCCAGATGGACGGTGACCGCATCACGCGGGTGGGCATCCGGCTGGGGTGATTCAGATGGACACGAGCAAGGCCGTGCGTTGGTTTCTGTACCGATGCAGCCGCTGCTGCAGATCCTGCCCCACCTCAGGCAAGGGTTCGTACCAGCCCGAAAGCCGCGCGCGGGCGGGCCAGTCGGCCAGCATCCAGGCGCCGCGCGCCGTGCCTTCGAGGGCATCGGTCGAGCGCAGCACACGGCGACCGGCCAGCCAGGCCGAGAGCGCCGTGTTGTAGACCACGTTGCCCGCGAGCGGCCCTTCCACCACCACGGGCGCCGAGGCGGCGGCACCGTTGGCCAGCGAGGCCACCAGCTCGGCCGTGATGTCGGCGCCATAGAGCGCCGCGAGCGCCGGCCGCAGGTGCGCGGGCACCGCCTGTGCGCCAGCGGCCTGCACCAGCCCGTGTTGCCACACACGGCCCTGTTGGCCTTGATAAGGGCCGGCTTCCGCAAACGACGGCGTGGCCGCCCAGCCCTGTGCCAGCAGTTCGTCGAGCGCGGCCAGTGTGGCGAGCGCGGGGTCGGCGCCGCCGCACAGGGCGGCGAACTCGCGCCCGCCCATGAAACGCGCGGTGGGCACGGCCCCGCCTTCCACCGACACGTTGACCAGCTCATCGCGCCCGGGCGTGAGCGCCGCCGCCGTGCCACCGGGCGCCATGACCACGCACCAGGTGCCGGTGGAGACCACCGTGCCGTGAGGCACGGCGTGCAGGTGGCGGGCCAGGCAGGCGTTGCTGTCGTGCACGCCCACGTGCACCTGGCAGGTGGTGGGCAGCTGCAGGCGCACGGCCAGATCGGGCTTCACCGGGCCCAGCACCTCCCATGCCGGTCTCAGCGGCGCAAACAGGTCGGCGATGCCGGCTCGCCGCGCCCACGCGGCCGGTTGCTGGCGCTCAGGTAACCACAGGTGGGTGTGGCAACCAAGCGAAGACACCTCGCTCGCGGCCACGCCGCTGAACCACCAGGCCCAGTACTGCGGGTACGGCAGCCAGTAGCGGATGCGCTGCCAGGCGGCAGGCTGCGTCTGCTGCAGCCAGTAGAGCTGCAGACCGGCGTTGAGGCCCAGCGGCAGGTCGGGCGAACCGGTGGCGTCGAAGCCGTCGGCGAGGCGGTGAAAGGCTTCGCGGTGCGCGCCGTAACCGTCCCACTCGTAGTCCATGGGCGGCAGCACCAGGCGCTCGCCGTCGATGGCGCAGAAGGCCGCACCGTGGGTGCTGATGTGGAGGTGCGCGATGCGCTCGCGCTGGGGCAAGGCGGGGATGCAACGCAGCAGCCAGGCCTCGAGCGCGGCCACGCCGAGTTCCAGGTAATCGGGGCCCTGCACCGCCTCGTTGGCCTGCACCTCGCGGGCCAGCACCTCACCGGCCTCGTTGATGAGCAGCAGCTTGGCGTTGGTCTTGCCGATGTCGAGGATGAGGGTGTGGGTCACGAACTCAGTCCAGGTGGAACACGCAGTGCAGCGGCTCGGCCACGGGCGAACCGTCGGGGTTCGTCTGCATCAGGTCTTTCATGTGCTGCCACCAGCGCTGCATCACCGGGTGCTGCGGCAGGGTGTCCATGCCGTGGCCGGCGCTGCGGCGCAAGACGGCGAACAGCACGCCGCGCGGCGCGTCGAGAAAGATGCTGTAGTCGGACACGCCGCGCTCCTTCAGCAGGGCCGACAGCTCGGGCCAGATGGCATCGTGACGCCGCTGGTACTCGGACTCGCAGCCGAGCTTCAGGAACATGCGGAATGCGATCTTTTCGGTGTTCATGGCGGGCTTCCTGTTCAGGCTGGTTTAAGCACGGCGGCGGACGGACGGCGCAACACCTTGAGCCAGCGCGGCAGCACCATGGCCACGATCAGCAGCGCGCCCACGATCATCGACATCACGATGCCCGACACGTTGAGCATGCCCAGCGCGAAGTTGAAGCTGCCCAGCAGCACGGCCGCGAGGATCACGCCCACGATGCTGCCGCGCCCGCCCTCGATGGCCACGCCGCCGAGGATCACGATGGTCACCGCGTCCAGTTCCCAGCCCATGGCCAGGTTGGGCCGCGTGCTGCCAATGCGCCCGGTGAGCAGGATGGCCGCGAGCGCCGCCATGATGCCGGCGAACACGAACAGGCCGAGCCGGTAGCGGTCCACCGAGATGCCCGAAAAACGCGACGCAATCGGGTTGGCGCCGATGGCGTAAACCCGCCGGCCGTGCACCGTGGCGTGCAGGAACAGGCCCACCAAGATCGCCATCAGCAACATCACGCCGAACTCGATGGGCACGATGAACCCCGGCTGGCCGATCAGGTCGCCGATGCTGCCGTTGCCCCAGGTGCTCAGCGTCTCGGGGTAGCCGGTGATCGCCTGGTCGCCCAGCACCACCTGGGCTAGGCCCCGGTAGAGCGAGAGCGTGCCGATGGTGACCACGATGGACGGCAACTTCCAGCGCGTCACCAGCCAGCCGTTGAGCCCGCCGCAGAGCGCGCCCGTGGCCACCGCGGCGCACAGCATCAGCGGCAGGCTGGCACCGGCCTGCATCGCCAGGCCCATGGCCAGCGAGGCCAGCGCCATGGTGGCGGCGATCGAGAGGTCGATCTCGCCCGACACCACCAGCAGCGCCATCGCCAGCGCGATCAGGGCCTTCTCTGAAAAGTTGTAGGTGCTGTCGGCCAGCGCGTAGGGCGAGAAGAAGCCCTCGATGCCCAGGCCGAAGCCCAGGTAGACCAACATGATCAGCGCGATCAGCACGCGCTCCCAGGTGTCGAGTGCCCTCATGCTGTCGCTCCTTGTGGAACCGCCGAGCGGTCCAGTATCTGCCGCCCTTTTTTGCGGTCGGCCGTGGCGTTGAGCACCACCGAAATCAAAATCACCGCGCCCGCAATCGCCTGCTGCCAGAACGGCGAGACCTGGATCACCGGCAGCGCGCCGTTGACCACGCCGATGAACAACACGCCGAGCACCGCACCGCCAATCGTGCCGACACCGCCACCGATGCTCACGCCGCCGATCACGCAGGCGGCGATCACCGTCAGCTCGTAGCCCGAGGCCAGCTCGGAAAACGCAATCGAATACCGCCCCACCCAGAGCAGGCCCGCCAGCCCGGCCAGCAGGCCCGACACGGTGTAGGCCATCACCAGCCGGCGCTGCACCGGAATGCCGGCGTACAGCGCGGCCGAGGGGTTGCCGCCGTAGGCGTACAGCTCGCGGCCTTCGCGCCGCCAGTGCAGCAGCCAGAACGCGAGCGCCACCACCACGGCGGCGAACCAGATCAGCATGGGCAGGCCGAGCAGGGTCTCGCGCGGCAGGCCTTTGATGAGCGGGTGGATCTCGTGGTCCGACACCCAGGCGCCGCCGCTGGACACAAACACCGCGCCCCGGTAGAGCGACAGCGTGCCCAGCGTGACCACGATGGACGGCAGCGAGAACCGCATGATCAGCCAGCCGTTGACGAAGCCCAGCGCCGCGCCGATGGCGCAGGCCATGGCGATCAGCGCCACCAGCGGAATGCCGGGCCAGGCGCGCCCGGCCAGCGCGCACAACATGCCGGTGAGCGCCAGGTTGGATGCCACCGAGAGGTCGACGCCACGCGTCAGCAGCACCAGCATCTGGCCCATCACCAGGATGGCGAGGATGGCCGAGTCGTTGCCGATGTCCAGCGCGTTGCGCAGGGTCAGGAACACGGGCGCGCGCGCGCCCACCGCGAGCACGATGACGGCGATGATGGCCAGCAGCAGCCACTCGCGCCGCACCTGCGCCAGCGCGGTCAGGGGGTTGGTTGTCATGGTTGCACCTCGGAGGACAGACGGACAGGGGGCACCGCAGCGGTGGGCGACGGCACAGCGGCGCCATGCCCGAGGCCCAGGCCTGACGCGGCGGACACGATGGTCTCAGCGTCCACCGAGCCCATGGCAAATTCGCTCACCATGCGGCCGCGCCGCATGACGATGACGCGGTGCGCGAGGTGCATCACCTCGGGCAATTCGGACGACACGAGAATCACCGCCAGGCCCTGCTCCACCATCTCGGCGATCAGGTGGTAGACGGCCTGTTTGGCGCCCACGTCGATGCCCTTGGTGGGCTCGTCCAGGATCACGATGCGCGGGTTCAGCCCCAGCCACTTGGCGATCACCACCTTCTGCTGGTTGCCGCCCGACAGACCCGACAGCGGCGTGTCCTGGCTCGCGGTCTTGATGCGCAGGCGTTCGATCATGCGGGCCGCGAGATGGGACTCGCGCGCGGCCGACAACCAAGGCCCACGCGACAGCGCCGACACACCGCTGGCGAGACCGGCCAGGCTGATGTTGTGCCGCACCGAAAAACCCAGCACGGCGCCTTGGCGCTGCCGTTCTTCGGGCACGTAGGCCAGGCCGGCGGCGATGGCGTCGCCGGGCCGGCGGATCTCGATGCGGCGGCCCTCGACCACCACCTCGCCCGTGGCCGCCGGGTTCAGGCCCATCAGCGCCAGCATGGCCTCGCTGCGGCCGGCGCCGATCAGGCCGTAGAAACCCAGGATCTCGCCGCGCCGCAGTTCGAAGCCGAGGTCGGCGAATTCGGTTGGGTGGCTGAGGCCTTTCACCTGCAGCACCACCTCGCCCGGCTGGCTGTGGATGGGCGGGTAGATCTGTTCGATGGCGCGGCCCGCCATCAGGCCCACCAGGGTGGGTTCGTCGGCCTCGGCGATGGCGCCCGAGCCCACCGACGCGCCGTCGCGCAAGACCACGTAGCGGTCGCAGACAGCAAAAATCTCGTCGAACTTGTGGGTGATGAAAAGCACCGCCACGCCCTCGTTCTTCAGGCCGCGCACGAGGCCGAAGAAGTCGCGGATCTCGGCCTGCGACAGGGCGGCGGTGGGCTCGTCGAGAATCACCACCCGGGCGTTCTGCGACAAAGCGCGCGCGATCTCGATCAGGTGGCGCTGCGCCAGGCTCAACTGTTTAACCAGCGTGGTGGCGGCAAAGCCCGCGCCCACGCGGTCGAGCACCACCTGGGCCTCGGCGTTCATGCGGGCCCAGTCGATCACCTTGAACAGGCCCGCGCCACGCAGGGGCTGTCGGCCGATGAAGATGTTCTCGGCCGCGCTTAGCTCCTCGAACATCACCGTTTCCTGGTGCACCGCCACGATGCCGGCGGCCTGCGCGTCCTGCGCCTTGGCAAAACGCTGTGGCCGGCCTTCGATGCGGATCTCGCCCTCTTCGGGCTGGTGCACGCCGGTGAGCGTTTTCACCAGCGTGGATTTGCCGGCACCGTTTTCACCGATCAGGGCCAGCACCTGGCCAGGCACCAGGTCCAGGTCCACGCCCTTCAAGGCGTGGGTGGGGCCAAAGCGTTTGTGGATGCCGCGCAGCGACAGCCACGCGGGAGGGGAATCAGGGTTCATGGCAGCGTGGTGGAGGCAAGAGGCTCGGCAAGGGTACGGCAGGTTCCCCGTAGAACCGTTGCCGGCCATCAGGAGTCGAAGCTGGGGAGTCCCACGGCGCCGGAGCGCCGCCCGCACCGCGCGCAGCGGTGCAGCCCCAGGGCACCGCCGGGCCGGCTTTGCCGGACGGCCAGTGCCGTCCCCCTCCCGCCTAAGGCGAGAGAGGGGGAAGACGCGAAGCGGCGCAGGGGGTGCTTCAGAAGATTTTTGCGAACTTGTCCACGTTGCCGGCGTCGTAGGTGAACGGCTCGGCCATCGCGCCTTCGAGGTCTTTGTCCAGCGTGGTGCTGCCCACGCGACCCAGCGAAATCTTCTCGCCGGCCACGCCCTTGGCCGTGCCCTTGATGAAGGCACTGGCGGCCATGATGGACGAGTAACCGAGGTCGATGGGGTTCCAGATCGCGAACGACTTCACCGCGCCGCTCTTCACATGGCCGGCCATTTCAGACGGCAGGCCCAGGCCGGTCACGAAGATCTGGCCGACCTTCTTCTCGTCCTGCACGGCCTTGGCCGCGGCGGCAATGCCCACCGTGGTCGGGGCCACGATGGCCTTCAGGTTGGGATAGCTCTTGAACAGGCCCTGCGCTTCGCGGTAGCTCTTGTCGGTCTGGTCGTCGCCGTAGACCACGTTGACCAGTTTCAGGCCCGCGTACTCGGGCTGAGCCAGCACCTTCTTCATCTCGGCGATCCAGATGTTCTGGTTGGTGGCCTGCGCGGTGGCCGACAGCACGGCGATCTCGCCGGTCTTGCCCACCACCTGCTCGCTCATCTTCACCAGCTTCTCGCCGATCAGCGCGCTGTTCGACGGGTTCAGCTGCATCAAACGGCCTTCCTTCTTCACGCCCGAGTCGAACGAAATCACCTTGATGCCACGGGCCATGGCCTTCTTCAGCGACGGCACCAGCGCGTCGGGGTCGTTGGCGGAGATCACGATGGCCTTCACGTTCTGCGCGATCAGGGAGTTGACGATCTCGATCTGGCCTTCGGCCGTGGCCTTGGCGGGGCCTGTGTAGATGATCTCGACGTCCTTGAGCTCCTTGGCGGCTTCGAGCGCGCCCTGGTGGGCGGCGTCAAAGAAGCCGTTGCCCAGGCTCTTGACCACGAGGGCGATCTTGTCGGCGGCGAAGGCCGGCTGAACCAGGGCCAGCGCCAGGGCGGCAGCGGTCAGTGCGAAACGGGTTTTTTTCATGTATGTCTCCAAAGGATGTCGTCGCGGTTGAAAAGGCCGACCTGTCGGGGTCGTTGTCCTGCCGTCGGTGTTGGGAAACGCCAGCGGTCAAGATGGGTTGGCCGGCGGGGCGGCTCGTGCGCCGCCCCGGCCGGTGAATGGGTTCACACGATGCCGCCGCCACCGCCCACGGCGGCCGGGCGCTCGCCGGCCACACGCTGGCGGTAGCCGCTGGCGCGGTAGGCGGCCACCGGGTCGAGGGCGCCACCGGCGTCCAGCCGCACGCGCTGCAGCAGCGGGGTCACGTCGGTCTGGAAGGCCTGCTTGAGCAGGTGCGTCGCGGTGAGCGCGTCGTTGGCCTCCTGCGCAGCGTCGAGCGCGGCGCGGTCCACCAGAAGGGCCTGCGCGTAACTGCGCTGCACCTGGACGGCGCTGGTCATCAGGCTCTCGATGGGGTCGGTCACGTTGTGGCTTTGGTCCAGCATGTAAGCCGGATCGAAGGCCACGCCCTCGTGCGCCGCGGCCACCAGCTCGTTGAACACCAGGAACAGGCGGTACGGCGAGACGGATCCCGCGTCGAGGTCGTCGTCACCGTATTTGCTGTCGTTGAAGTGGAAGCCCGCGAGCTTGCCGGCCGCGATCAGGCGCGCCACGATGAGTTCGATGTTCACGTTGGGCGCGTGGTGGCCCAGGTCGACCAGGCACTGCGCCTTCGGGCCCAGGGTCTGCGCGGCCAGGAAGCTCGATCCCCAGTCCTGGATCACGGTGGCGTAGAAGGCCGGCTCGCAGATCTTGTGCTCCAGCATCATGCGCCAGTCGCCCGGCAACGCCGCGTAGATCTGTTGTGCGCTCTCCAGGTAGCGGTCGAAGGCGCGGCGGAAATGCTGCTGGCCGGGGAAGTTGCTGCCGTCGCCCACCCACACCGTGAGCGCCTTGCTGCCCAGCGCCTGGCCGATGTCGATGCATTCGAGGTTGTGCACCACGGCCTGGGCGCGGGTGGCTGCGTCGGTGTGGCTCAGGCTGCCGTATTTGTAGCTGTGGGCCTGGCCCGGTTGGTCGCTGAAGGTGTTGGAGTTGATGGCGTCGAACGCCAGACCGGCGTTGGCCGCGGCCTGGCGCAGCTCGCTCCAGTCGCTGCACTTGTCCCATGGAATGTGCAGGCTCACCGTGGGCGTGGCGCGCGCCAGTTGCTGGATCACGCCGCAGTCCTGCAGCTTGTCGAACACATGGCGCGGTTCGCCCTGGCCGGGGAAGCGCGCGAAGCGCGTGCCGCCGGTGCCCACGCCCCAGCTGGGGATGGCCACACCGAAGGCCGCCACCTGCTGGCGCACGGTTTCGATGTCGATGTTGCGGCGCGCGAGTTGTTCGCCCAGGTGCTCGTAGTCGTGGTGCGCGTGGCGCGCCAGCGAGTAGTTGTGCGAGGCGAGAAAGCTGCTGTCGATGGTCTTCATGTTGTCTCCTTGTTGAGCGGGTGCCTGCGCAGCCCTCTCGTCTGTGGACGCCGCGGAACCGGCTTCGTTGGGCCGCTGGTGTCGCCCCCTGGGGGGCGGGGGGTTACCTTGTAAATGCCGCGAGGTTGCCCGCGTCCACGTTGAGGATGTTGCCGGTGCTCTTGGCGCTCAGGTGCTCGGCGGCGAAGAAATAGGTGGCCTCGGCGATGTCTTCCGGGAACACGCTGCGCTTGAGCATGCTGCGGTCGCGGTAGAAAGCTTCGAGGTCGCCTTCGTCGATCTTGTTGGCGGCGGCGCGTTCTTCGCTCCATTTTCCGGTCCAGATCTTGGAGCCGCGGATCACCGCGTCGGGGTTCACCACGTTGGAGCGGATGCCCAGCGGCGCGCCTTCCAGCGCGAAGCTGCGGCTGAGCTGGATCTCGGCGGCCTTGGCCGCGCAGTAGGCCGTGGCCTGGTTGCTCGCGACCATGCCGTTCTTGCTGGCGATCATGATGATGGCGCCGCCCGTGCCTTGCGCCTTCATCTGCTTGAAGGCCTCGCGGCCCACGAGGAAATAGCCCGTGGCCAGGATGCTCTGGTTTTTGTTCCACAGCGCGAGGCTGGTGTCTTCAATGGGCGCGGCCGAGGCGATGCCGGCGTTGCTCACCAGAATGTCCACACCACCGAATTCGATGGCGGCACGGTCGAATGCGGCGATCACGCTGGCCTCGTCGGTCACGTCGCAGCGCACGCCACGCACATGGTCTTTGCCGTGGGCCTTGGCGAGCTCGGCGCCCACCGTGTTGAGGGCGTCCTGGTCGATGTCGGCCAGCACCACGCAGCCGCCGTCGGCCAGGATGCGTTTCGCGATGGCCTGGCCGATGCCACCGGCGCCGCCGGTGACCAACGCCACCTTGCCCACCATGGGCTTGGGCTTGGCCATGCGCTGCAGCTTGGCTTCTTCGAGCAGCCAGTATTCGATGTCAAACGCCTCCTGCTCGGGCAGACCCACGTACCGGTCCACCGCGTTGGCTTCGCGCATGACGTTGATCGCGTTGACGTAGAACTCGCCAGCGATGCGGGCCGTGGCCTTGTCTTTGGCGATCGTCACCATGCCGATGCGCGGAAGCAGGATCACCACCGGGTTCGGGTCGCGCAGCGCCGGGCTGTTGGCGCGCTTGCAGCGTTCGTAATAGGCTGCGTAGTCGGCGCGGTAGCCGGCCAGCAGCTCGCTCAGACACGCCTTCAGCTCGGCGCCGTGCAGCTGGTAAACAGCCTCCGGCACGATCAGCGGGCGGATCTTGGTGCGCAGGAAGTGGTCGGGACACGAGGTGCCGAGCGCGGCCAGCGGTTCCAGGTCCTTGGAGTTCACAAAGTCCATCACCTCGGCCGAGGTGTTGAGGTGCAACAGTTTGGGCGAGCCTTCGGCCGACAGGCCGCGCAGCACCGGCAGCACGCGGGCCAGGGCGGCGTCGCGCTCGGCCTCGGCCAGCGGGGTCATGACCGCGCCGCCAAACACGGGCAGGTTGCGCGCCTCGCGTTCCTGGTTCAGCCAGGTCTGTGCGCGCTGGATCAGGTCCACCGTGTTCTCGTAACAGGCCTTCGAGGTGTCACCCCAGCTGAACAGGCCGTGGCCGCCCAGCACGATGCCGCGCAGGCCCGGGTTCGCGGCGTTGCAGGCCGCCAGCTGTTGGCCCAGTTCGTAGCCGGGGCGCAGCCAGGGCATCCAGCCCACGGTGCCGCCGAACACCTGTTTCGTGATGGCCTCGGAATTCGCCATGGCGGCGATGGCGATCACCGCGTCGGGGTGCATGTGGTCCACGTGCACATAGGGCAGGCTGGAGTGCAGCGGGGTGTCGATGGAGGCAGCGCGGGCGTTCAGGTTGAAGGTGCAGTGCGGCAGGTAGCCCACCATCTCGTCCTCGTTGGCCAGGCCACGGTACAGGCCCTTCAAGGCGCGCAGCTTGTCCATGTAGAGCGTGGAGAAGCCGTCGAGCTTCATCGAGCCCACGTCGCCGCCCGAGCCCTTGACCCACAGCACCTCGGTCTGTTCGCCGGTCAGTGGGTCTTGTTGCCAGATCTTGGCGGAGGTATTGCCGCCCCCGTAGTTGGTGATGCGCAGGTCGGAGCCCAGCAGGTTGGAGCGGTAGAGCAGCAACTGGGGTTCGTCCATGCCGGCGGTGGCGGCGTCGTTCCAGCTCGGGAAGGTGTGGGCAGAGGTCGGTGTGTTCATGGGGCGCGATCTTAGGCAGGCCCACCCATACGAGCAATTTATGAAAACTTATGCAACCCATCAAAACCACTTATAAAATTCGGCGCTGCCTGATTTCCGTGGCCGTCGGGCGGCCAAACGCACCCCAGCATTCGGGTAACCCATAGGAAAACTTCCGTGACGTCTTCGATGAACATCCGCCAGCTCAAGGTGTTTGAGGCCGTGGCGCGGCTCGGCGGCTTTTCTCGCGCGGCCGAGCAACTGGACATGACGCAGCCCGCCGTGTCCATGCTCGTGCGCCAACTGGAAAAAGAGCTGCGCATTGCCCTGTTCGACCCCAGCGACCGCAGGCGCCTGAGCGAGGCCGGGCGCGAACTCGTCTTGCACGCGCGGCGCATCCTCGCGCAGGTGAAAGACGCTGAACACGCCATGGCCTTCCATGAAGAAGGCGGCGTTGGCGACGGCGCTCGCGGCCCGCGCGGCCTGCTGCACCTGGGCGTGGTCTCGCCCGCCCACTACTTCGCGCCCCGCCTGCTGCACGCCTTCCACCAGCGCTTCCCCGACGTGCGGCTGAAGCTCACCGTGGCCAAGCGCTCGGAGATCCTGGACATGCTGGTCGAACACCAGTTGGACATTGCCATCACCGGCTACCCACCGTCCGAGGCCGACCTCGACGCCTCCAGTTTCGCCCGTCATCCCCACTGCATCGTGGCGGCGCCCGACCACCCGCTCGTCGGCAGGAAGGGCATTCCGTGGGCCGAGCTGCAGCACGAAGATTTCATCTTCCGCGAGCAGGGATCGTCCACCCGCTCGTTCCTGGAGCAGTTGCTGCAGGCCCAGTCGATCCAGGTGCGGCTGGGCATGGAGCTGGCCGGCAACGAAACCATCAAGCAGGCGGTGATGTGTGGCCTGGGCATCAGTTTTCTGTCGGCGCATGTGTTCCAGGTGGAGCTGGCGGCGGGCCGCATCGCGATGCTCGACGTGGTGGACATGCCGAAGTTCATCGACTGGTGTTTCATCCACCGCCGCGACACCGGCCTGAGCGGCGTCAACCTGGCCTTCAAGCAGTTTGTGTTCGACGAAGGCGCGCGCATCGCGGCGTGCGAGGGCGTCGTGGTGCCGGCCGCGCGTTGACAGCCCGTGCGCCGACTGGTTACATTACTGACCAGTCAGTCACTAAAAAATGGACACCTCTTCCACCACCGGCAAACGGGAGCGCCGCAAAGAAGCACGCCCCGGCGAACTGCTCGACGCCGCCCTCGCCCTGTTCGTTGAAAAAGGCTTTGCCGCCACCCGCGTCGAAGAGGTGGCCGCTCGCGCGGGTGTGTCCAAAGGCACGCTGTTTCTCTATTTCCCAAGCAAGGAAGAGCTGTTCAAGGCGGTGGTGCGCGAAACCATCTCCGGGCGCTTCTCGGAATGGAACCAGGAACTGGATCAGTTCCAGGGCGACAGCGCCGAGTTGCTGCGCTACTGCATGCATTCGTGGTGGGAGCGCATCGGCATGACGGCGGCCTCGGGCATCACCAAGCTGGTGGTGAGCGAGTCGGGCACCTTTCCCGAAATCGCCAACTTCTACCAGCAGGAAGTCATCGGCCCCGCCCACGACTTGCTCAAACGGGTGCTGCAACGCGGCGTGGACCGCGGCGAGTTCCGCCGCATGGACCTCGAATACGCGGTCTACAGCCTGCTGGCGCCCATGATTTTTCTGCTGATGTGGAAGCACTCCCTGGCGCCGTGCTGCCCGCCGAGCCAGCAATTGGACCCCATCACCTTCATCGACACACAGGTCGGCCTGCTGCTGGGCGGCATGTTGATCCACCCCATCTCTTCTGAAAAGCAAGCACCATGAGCCCTCATGCTTCCCGCTCCTCCTGGATCAAATGGCTTCTGCTGGGCGTGCTCGTCGTGGCCATCGGCTTGGGCGTGCTGCGTGCCCTGAACCAGCGCAAGGCGCGCAACGATGCGGCCGGAGCGGCGGCCGCGGCGACGCAGCAGGCGCCGGTGTACGCACTGTCGCCGGTGGACGTGGCCGTGGTGCAGCAGCTCGACATGGCGCAAGCCGTGGCGGTGTCGGGCTCGCTCAAGGCGCTGCAGACGGCGGCCATCAAGGCCAAGGTGGCGGGCGAGCTGCAGGGTCTGAGCAAGCGCGAAGGCGAGACGGTGCGGGCGGGCGAAGTAGTCGCGCGCATCGACAGCACCGAGGCGCAGGCGCGGGTGCGCCAGGCCGAGCAGCAGGCCCGGTCGGCGCAGGCGCAGGTGACCATTGCCCGGCGCACGCAGGAGAACAACCAGTCGCTGGTGAAGCAGGGCTTCATTTCTGCCACCGCGCTCGAGACCTCGTCGTCCAGCCTGGCCGCGGCCGAAGCCAACCACATGGCCGCCGTGGCGGCGCTGGACATTGCGCGCAAGACGCTGGGTGACACCACGCTGCGCTCGCCGCTGAGTGGCCAGGTGTCGGCGCGACTGGTGCAGAACGGCGAGCGGGTGGCGCTGGACGCGCGCGTGCTCGAAGTGGTGGACCTCTCCGGCTTCGAGCTGGAGGCCGCGCTGGCCCCGGCCGATGCCGTGGGCGTGATCGCGGGACAGAAGGCCCAGCTCCGGGTCGAAGGCCTGGCGGCGCCGGTGGACGCGGCGGTGGCGCGCATCAACCCCAGCGTGCAGCCGGGCAGCCGCAGCGTGCTGGTGTACCTGCGCGTGCCCGCAGCGGCCGGCATGCGCCAGGGCCTGTTCGCCCAGGGCGAGATCGTCACGGGCCGGCTGAACGCGCCAGCGGTGCCGCTCTCGGCCGTGCGCAACGACAAACCACAGCCCTATCTGCAGATCGTGCAGGCCGGAAAGGTGGCCCATGTGCCAGTGACGCTGGAACGCCAGGGCGCGCTGAACGGCGAGCCCATGCTGATCGTGGAAGGCGTGAAGGCGGCGCCGGTGGGCACGCAGCTGCTGCGCGCGCAAGCCGGGCTGATCCGAGAGGGCACTGAGGTCAAGCTTGCGACCCCGGTGGCGGCAACGGCCGCGCCGACCACCACCGCCACCCACTGAGCGCCGCACCATGTGGTTCACCCAGGTTTCGCTGCGCAACCCGGTCTTCGCGACCATGGTGATGCTCGCCTTGATGGTGCTCGGGCTGTTTTCGTTCCAGCGCCTCAAGGTCGATCAGTTCCCCAACATCGACTTCCCCGTGGTGGTGGTCACCACCGAGTACCCCGGCGCATCGCCCGAGATCGTGGAGAGCGAAGTCACGAAGAAGGTGGAGGAAGCGGTCAACGCCATCGCGGGGGTCAACGCCCTCACCTCGCGCAGCTATGAAGGCCAGTCGGTCGTCATCATCGAGTTCCAGTTGCACATCGACGGCCGCAAGGCAGCAGACGACGTGCGCGAGAAGATCGCCATCCTGCGTCCGAGCTTTCGCACGGACGTGAAGGAGCCGCGCGTGCTGCGCTTCGACCCGTCGGCGCGCTCGATCTGGTCTGTTGCGGTATTGCCTGAGGCCGTGAACGGCAAAGCGCCGTCGGCGGTGGAGCTCACCACCTGGGCCGAACAGACGCTCAAGAAACGCATGGAAAACGTGCGCGGTGTGGGCTCGGTGACGCTGGTCGGTGGCACGCGCCGCGCGGTCAACATCGACCTCGATCCCTCGGCCATGGAAGCGCTGGGCGTCACCGCCGACCAGATCGCCACGGCGGTGCGCAACGACAACCAGGACCTGCCGGTGGGCACGCTCAAGACCACCGAGCGCGACCGCGTGGTGCAGGTGCTCTCGCGGCTGCAGAACCCGAAAGACTTTGAAGACATCATCGTTGCGCGGCGTGGCGGCAACCCGGTGCGGCTCTCGCAGGTGGCCAGGGTGAGCGACGGCACGCAGGAGGTGTCCAGCCTCGCGCTCTACAACGGTCAGCGCACGCTGCTGCTGCAGGTGCAGAAGGCGCAGGACGAGAACACGATTGCCGTGACCGACGGCTTGAAGAAGACCATCGAATCGCTCAAGGCCGAGCTGCCGCCGGGCGTGCGGCTGGAGCCCATCGCCGACGGCTCGCGGCCGATCCGCGTGTCGGTGGACAACGTGCGCCGCACGCTGATCGAAGGCGCGCTGCTGACCGTGCTGATCGTGTTCCTGTTCCTGAACTCGTGGCGCTCGACCGTGATCACCGGCCTGACGCTGCCGATCTCGGTGATCGGCACCTTCTTCTTCATGAACCTGTTTGGCTTCACCATCAACATGATCACGCTGATGGCGCTCACGCTCTCGGTGGGCCTGCTGATCGACGATGCCATCGTGGTGCGCGAGAACATCGTGCGCCATGTGCAGATGGGCAAGAAGCCGTACGACGCTGCGATGGACGGCACACAGGAGATCGGCCTTGCGGTGCTGGCAACCACGCTGTCCATCGTGGCGGTGTTCCTGCCCATCGGCTTCATGGGCGGCATCATCGGCAAGTTCTTCCACGAGTTCGGTATCACCATGGTGGCGGCGGTGCTGATCTCGATGTTCGTCAGCTTCACGCTCGACCCGATGCTGTCCTCGATCTGGCACGACCCAGAGATCGAAAAACACGGCCAACACGCCGCGCCCGTCACGCTGTACGACAAGACCATTGGCCGCGTGACCGGCTGGTTCGACCGCATGCAGGACAGCATGACCGACACCTACCAGGGCGCCCTGCGCTGGTCGCTGACCCACAAGCTGTCCACACTGGCGCTGGCGCTGGTGGTGTTCGTCGGCAGCGTCTTCATGGTGCCGCTGCTGGGCACCGAGTTCGTGCCCAAGGCCGACTTCTCGGAAACCTCGCTCTCGTTCCACACGCCCGTGGGCTCTTCGCTGGAAGCGACCGAGGCCAAGACGAAACAGGTCGAGGCGATCCTGCGCGAGTTCCCTGAGGTGAAGTACACGCTCTCGACCATCAACACCGGCAACGCGCAGGGCACGATGTACGCGAGCGTCTACGTGCGCCTGGTCGACCGCCAGGACCGAAGCCTCAACGCCGACACCATGGCCGCGAAGCTGCGCGACCGGCTGCGCACGGTGCCGGGCATCAACGTGACGCACGCGGGCTTGCTGGACCCGGTGGGCGGCAACAAGCAGGTTGAGTTCTCACTGCAGGGCGACGACCTGGCCGAGCTGGAGCGCCTGACGGCGACGGTGATGGAGCGCATCCGGCCCATCGTCGGCCTGGTGGACCTGGACGCCAGCGTCAAACCCAACAAGCCGACGGTGGACGTGATCATGCGGCGCGAGATCACGTCGGACGCGGGCCTGAGCGCGGCCTCGGTGGCGGGCAGCCTGCGCACCCTGGTGGCCGGCCAGACGGTGGGCAACTGGCGCGCGGCCGACGGCGAGAGCTACGACGTGAACGTGCGCCTGGCGCCCGAGCAGCGCGCGCGCACCAGCGACCTGGAGCAACTGCCCTTCGTGGTCGGCACCGCCGCCGACGGCACGGCGCGCGTGGTGCGGCTGGGCCAGGTGGCGCAGGTGCTGGAATCGACCGGCCCGAACCAGATCAACCGCCGCAACCTGAACCGCGAAGTCGCCATCAACGCCAACGTGTTCGGCCGTTCGGCGGGCGATGTGTCGGCCGAGATCCGCCAGGTGCTCGACACCATTGCCATGCCGCCGGGCTACCGCTACGAGTTCGGCGGTTCGACCAAGAACATGCAGGAATCGTTTGCCTATGCAGTCTCAGCGCTGGCGCTGGCCATCATCTTCATCTACATGATCCTGGCCAGCCAGTTCCAGAGCTTCCTGCAGCCGCTGGCGCTCATGACCGCGCTGCCGCTCACGCTGATCGGTGTGGTGCTGGCGCTGCTGATGTTCGGCTCGACCATGAGCATGTTCTCGGTGATCGGCGTGGTGCTGTTGATGGGCCTGGTCACGAAGAACGCCATTCTGCTGGTGGACTTCGCCATCCGAGCCCGCGAAGGCTTCGAAGGTCAGCCCCCGCTGGACCGGGACAACGCCCTGCTGCTCGCTGCCCGGGTGCGGCTGCGCCCCATCCTCATGACCACGCTGGCCATGGTGTTCGGCATGGTGCCGCTGGCTTTTGCGCTGACCGAAGGCTCGGAGCAGCGCGCGCCCATGGGCCAGGCCGTGATCGGCGGCGTCATCACCTCGTCGATCCTGACGCTGGTGGTGGTGCCCGTGGTCTATTGCTACATGGACGACCTCGCGAACTGGGCACGGCGCCTGTTGGGGCGCGGCGTCAGCGGGGCAGAGACCCCCGCTCGGTAAAATGGACACAGTTCGGCTAACATACCCACCGGAGTATCAAAGATGACCTCTATCACCCCCATGAGCCTGGACCAGGCGCGCTTCAACATGATCGAACAGCAAGTCCGCCCCTGGGAGGTGCTGGACCCAGCCGTGCTGGCTTTGCTGGACACCGTCAAGCGCGAGCAGTTTGTGCCCGTTGCGCAGAAGGCGCTGGCCTATGTGGACATGGAGCTGCCGCTCGGCCTGGGCGCTGACCAGGTGATGCTCGCGCCGCGCGTGCAGGCCCGCCTGGTGCAGGACCTGGCCGTCAAGCCGACCGACAAAGTGCTGGAGATCGGCACCGGCAGCGGCTTCACCACGGCCTTGCTGGCCAGCCTGGCGCAGCGCGTGGTGTCGCTGGAGATTGACGACGCCACCGCCCGCACCGCCCGTGCCCACCTGCAGCAGGCCGGCATCGCCAACGCCGAGGTGCGCGTGGCCGACGCCACCGCCAACGGCTTCGCTGCCTGCGCGCTCGAAGGCCCGTGGGACGTGATCCTGATCGCGGGCTCCGTGGCCGAAGTGCCAGCGGCCCTGTTGAACCTGCTGGCCCCCGGCGGACGCCTCGCCGCCATCGTCGGCCATGAGCCGGTGATGCGCGCTTCGTTCATCACCCGCACCGGCGACGCCGCCTTCAGCACCACGCAGCCCTGGGACACCGTAGCACCCCGCTTGCGGAACTTCTCCGAGCCGTCGCGCTTTCAGTTCTGAGCCTCACACCGCGCGAGCCCACCATGCAATCCATCCACCCCGCACAGATCGACGAATGGATCCAGCACGCCAGCACCCTGGCACCGGGTGTCACGCCGGTGGTGCTGGACGTGCGCGAGCCCTGGGAAATGCAGACGGCGTCGGTCCAAGCCGTGGGCTTTGACCTGGTGGCCATGCCCATGCGCAGCGTGCCCGCGCGATACCCCGAACTCGACCGCGACCGACCCATCGCCTGCCTGTGCCACCACGGCGCACGCAGTGCCCAGGTGGCGCATTTCCTGATGCAGAACGGCTTCAGTGCCGTCGTCAACATCCACGGTGGCATCAACGCCTGGTCGCAGCAGCGCGACCCCAGCGTGCCCTTGTACTGACCACCACCGCGCCACTCCGAAGTCCCAAGGAACGACCATGACAGCCCTGCCCTTCCCTCACCCCGTGCTCAGCCACCTGGCGCTGGCCATCGCACTGGCGCTGGGCGGCGCTGCGAGCGCGCAAGCGCAGAGCCTGGTCGATCTCTACGAAGCGGCGCGGGGCTTCGACTCCACGCTGCAATCGGCGCGCGCCCAGCACGACGCTGCGCTCGCCAAGGCCGAGCAGGCCAAGGCCGGGCTGCGCCCCCAGGCGGGCCTGGGCGCCGGGGCCAGCTGGGCCAACAGCAGCAACAGCGTCACCGACACCAGCAAGACCAGCAACTCGCAGAACGTCGCCCTCTCGGCGAGCCAGCCCCTGTACCGGCCGGTCAACCGCTTCAACAACGAGCAAGGCCAGCTGTCGATCGACATCGCCAAGGCCCAGCTCGATGCCGCCGAACAGGACCTGATCGTTCGCACCGCGCAAGCGTATTTCGACGTGTCGGCGGCCCAGGACACGCTGACCTTCGTGCAGGCGCAGAAAACCGCAGTGGCCGAACAACTGGCTTCCGCCAAACGCAATTTTGAGGTCGGCACCTCGACCATCACCGACTCCCGCGAAGCCCAGGCCCGATTTGATCTCGTGCTCGCGCAGGAGATTGCCGCCAGCAACGACCTGCTGGTCAAGAAGCTGGCCCTCGACCAGTTGGTGGGCCGCAGTGGCGCCACACCCCGCGCGCTGGCTGCGCCAGTCAGCCTGCCTGCTCTGCTGCCCGCCGACCCCGAAGCCTGGGTGCAAGACGCCCTGCGCCAGCACCCCGTGGTCCGGCAGACCGACAAGGCCTTCGAGATCGCCGAGATCGAGGCGCAGAAGGCCCAGGCCGGCCACAAGCCCACGCTCGACCTCGTGGGCCAGTACCAGGTCGCCCGCGGCCCCAGCTCCAACTTCCCCACCGCTGGCAACGTGCGCAGCAACACCGCCAGCGTGGGCCTGCAGTTCAACCTGCCGCTGTACGCGGGCGGCGCGATCCAGAACCGGGTGAAGGAAGCACTGGCCTTGGTGGAAAAATCGCGCGCCGACAGAGAGACCGCGCTGCGCAACATCAGCCAGGCCACCCGCAGCGCCTACTTCGGCGTGCTCTCCGGCATGGGCCAGGTCAAGGCGCTCGAAGCGGCCGAGGCCTCCAGCCAGAGTGCGCTCGACGCCAACAAGCTGGGCTACCAGGTCGGTGTGCGCATCAACATCGACGTGCTCAACGCCCAGAGCCAGCTGTTCCAGACCAAGCGCGATCTGGCTGTCGCGCGCTACAACGTGCTGGTGGGCCAGTTGCGACTGAAGCAGGCCGGTGGCGTGCTGAAAGCCGAAGACCTGCAGCCCGTCAACGCATTGTTGAAATAGCTCCCCCCTGCGCCGCTACGCGGCTTCCCCCCAGGGGGACCACGCCCTTGGACCGGCAAAGCCGGATCTTCGGCGTGCGCTGGCAAAGGCACGTGCTCCGGAGAGGGGTTGGACGGGCTGGGCTGGATGTGTGCTGGGATAAACTGCCGGGTGCACTGCGGCGGACATGTCGTCCGACCACAGAGGGCAACAGACAAAGGTGATTCATGCAAGCGGTCAATGTGCTGTGCATCAAATGGGGCAAGAAATATGGCCCCGAGTACGTCAACAAGCTGCACAGCATGGTCCGCCGTCACCTGCACCGGCCGTTCCGGTTCGTGTGCCTGACCGATGACGGCGCCGGCATCGATCCCACCATCGAAGTCAAACCGATCCCCATGGTCGGTTTCGATCAGTTCGACCAACGCAAGCCCTGGACCTTCGGTCACGGCTGGCTCAAGCTCACCAGCTTCGCCAACCCGCTGTACGACCTGCAGGGCCGCACGCTCTTTCTCGATCTGGACATCGTGATCGTGGACAGCCTGGACCCTTTCTTTGAACAGCCCGGCGAGTTCGTCGTGATCAAGGAGTGGGACAAGAAGGACGGCACGGGCAACACCTCGTGCTATGTCTACACCATCGGTGCCCACACCGACGCGCTGGACCACCTGAAAAACGACTACCCCGCTTCGATCAGCACCGTGCGCAATGAGCAGGAGTTCATCACCCTGTACCTCGCGCGCCAGGGCAAGCTCAGCTACTGGCCCGACGCGTGGTGCCGCAGTTTCAAGCGCCACTGCCTTCAGCGCGGACTCATGGGATGGTTGAAGCCACCCACGATCCCTGAAGGCGCTCGCATCATCGCCTTCCACGGCAAGCCCAACCCACCCGACGCGATCGCCGGCGTGAGTGGCAAGTGGTACCGGCGCGTCATGCCGACCCAATGGGTCGCCGACCATTGGCGCTGAAGGGGCCAGGCATGGCGCATCGCAGCTACCGGCTGCTGATGCGTGCCCTGACGTTGCCGGTACTGAGCTGGCTGTGGCTGCGCGGGCACAAGGACGCGGGCTACCGCGAGCGCCTGGGTGAACGCCTCGGCTTCATCGACCCCACGCCCGCCTCGGCCGGCGGCCTCTGGATCCACGCCGCCTCCGTCGGCGAGGTCCAGGCGGCCCGGCCGTTGATCGCGGCCCTGCGCACCGAATGGCCCGACCACACCATCACCGTCAGCACACAGTCTCCCAACGGCGCACGCACGTTGCGCGCGCACTGGGGTGACGCCATCCAGCATGTGTATGCCCCCATCGACACCCCGGGTGCGGCGGGACGTTTTCTGGATCGGTTGCAACCATCGATGCTGGTGCTCATCGAGCGCGAAATCTGGCCCGAGTGGCTGTGTCAATGCCGCCAGCGCCTGATTCCCGTGGCGCTGGTGAACGCCCGTCTGTCTGCAGATTCCGCCGCTTCGTACGAGCGCTGGCGTGCGTTGATGCGGCCGGTGTGGGCGCAACTGGCGGTGGTGGCCGCGGCCGACGCGCCGAGCGAGGAGCGCTACGCGACGCTCGGTGTGCCACGGAAACACCTGCTGCACACAGGCAACCTGAAGTTCGATCAGCGCGACACCCAAGAAGATGCCCACAGCCTGCCCTGGCTCGAGCGCCGTGCCGTCGTGGTCGCGGGCAGCACGCACGAAGGCGAAGAGAGCGCACTGATCGCGTCATGGCACGAGCTGGCGCGCCAGATTCCGGGCGCGTTGCTGATCCTGGTGCCCCGCCACCCCGAGCGCTTCGACGCGGTCGCACAAGAGCTGGAAGAAGGTGGCCTGAGCTACGTCCGGCGCAGCCGTGGAGAGACACCGATCGACAGCACCAGCGTGCTCCTTGCCGACACCATGGGGGAGTTGACGTTGTGGTACCTGCACGCCAGCGTCTGCTTCATCGGCGGCAGTCTGGTGCCCATCGGCGGACACAACGCGCTCGAAGCAATGACCTGTGCCAAGCCTGTGCTCTTCGGGCCCCACACCCACCATTTTCAAGAGCTGTACCAGGACGTGGAAGCCAGCGGCGCGGGTGAACGCATCGACTCGGCCCGCCTGCTCATGCACACCGCAGCACAGTGGATGCGCGACAAAACCCTGCTCCAGCGAAAAGGCCAACAGGCCCGCGACTTCGTGCTGCGCCAGCAAGGCAGCAGCCAGCGCACCCTGGAGACGCTGCGCCAGGTCTGGGCACCGATGCATCCCCCCTTGCTGTCACCGGTGTCGGCGCAGGAAGCGGGCGCTCAGACTTTGTGGCACGACCCCCAACGGATCACCGTTTGCGATGCGGCGCTGTTCGAAGCCCCGTCGACCAATGGGTCGACGCTGGCCACGGGCAGCGGTCGTGGCCAGGCGCACCGCATCAGCCTTGACCTCGGTGAAGGTGTGCTGCGCCACTACCGGCGCGGTGGCCTGATGGCCCGGCTCAGCCCGGACCGCTACCTGGGTCGCCAGGCACGGGACAGCCGAGCCATGGCCGAATTCACGTTGCTGAGGCGCATGCACGCCTGGGGTCTGCCGGTGCCGGCGCCGGTGGCGGCGCGTCAACGACGCGCCGGCTGGGGCTACACGGCCGACATCGTGGTCGCGATGATTCCGCAGACCCGCAACGTGGCGCAGTGCCTGTCCGATGCGCCCCTGCCGGACGCGGCCTGGCGGGCGCTGGGTACGGCGATCCGCCGCCTGCACGACCGGCAGGTCTTCCACGCCGACCTCAACTGCCACAACCTTCTGATCAACGCCACCGGCGAGGCCTGGATCGTGGACTTCGACAAGTGCGCGTTGCGCGCAGGCGAGGCCTGGAAGGCCCAGAACCTGGATCGCCTCTTGCGCTCATTGCGCAAGGAAAAGGAACGGCGCAACCCGTTCCACTGGGACGAATCGGGCTGGGGCGCCTTGTTGCTGGCGTATTCAGGTTCAGGCTCGGCGCCGGCCCCCCGCGACTGAGTTTTCATACGGCTTTGCATTCAAGCGTAGAACAAGGCGCGAAGCCGCAGACAGTGCGAAAGCACGGCATGGCGTTGCAACGCAGTTATACGTTTGAAGGCAACGCCGTATCAGGCGGGACTGGCAGGCGCACCACCGGTGTTGACGATCTCGGCCACTGGTTCTGGCCGTCCCGCCGACGCCAGCAACAGCGCCGTCATGAGGATGAAGAACTGGCTCTCGGTCGACAGCCACAAGGAGCTGTGCGTCATGTTGGACGTGAACATGATCGACACAAAGGCCAGCATCAGCGCGCGGTGGGTTCGTTGGTAGCGCAGGGATTGGCGCACGATGGCAGCCATGAACCAGAGAATCAGCACCAGGCCCGGCAGCCCTTGTTCGAAATAGAACAGGATGAACTGGTTGTGGGGGTGGGGGCAGATGGCCGCGCAGAAGGCCGGGTCTTGAAAGTAGGTCCGGGCGATCACCGGGTACGAAGCGGTACCCGCGCCCATGAGCTTGGCGTTGTCGGTGTGTTTGGCCATGAAGCGCCACACCTCGATGCGCGCGCCCACCGAGGTCACCGTGTTGGCGCTGTGGTTCTGTGCTTCCTGAAGCGCCAGGTTGGTGCGGTGCTTGAAGTGCGGCGAAAGGTGGTAGGCGGAGGTCAGTGCCAGGGCACCCACCAGCACCACACCAAAGAGCTTTTGCGGCCGTCGCCACAGCAGCGTGAGCGCAAACACCACCAGGGACAACAACAGACCGATGTACCCCGTGCGGCTCTCGGTGAGCACCAGAACGCTGGTCGCCCCCAAGCTCGCCACCAGCCAGAACCCCAGCGCCTTCCACCGCGACGAAGCCTTGTACGCCCAGTGGACATTGAGGGCCACGAACAGCGACATCATGATGCCCTGGGAGATGTGGTCCTTGAACACCGTGTGGTCGGCGCCGAAGCCCTGGTTGACGGTGCGCGACCACGGAAGCTGGAACCAGACGTTCAGCCAGGTGGACGCCAGCGTGAACAGCATCGCCAGCCCGAAAGCGGTCCAGCAATGCGCCCGGTCTTCCCGCCGCGCCAACAGGTAGATGAAGATCGGCAGCAGCACGAATTTCAGGTACTTCCTGTAGTAGCCCATGATCTCGTCCCAGCTCGCAGGTGACCAGAACGAGGCCAGCACCACCAGCAAGGCCAGTGCCAGCGCAGGCCGCACCACCGGATGGGCCCAGGACCGCTGCAGAAAATCGCGTCCGTCCAAACGGTCCAGGCTGAACAGCCAGAACACCACGCTGACCAGGATCAGGCTGTTGGCCAGTGCCACCGAAACCGGAAAGGCGCCGAACACCAGCGCCAGGCTGTAGATCGCCGCCCTGCGGGAAAAAAGTCTGAAACTCATCTGTGCCTTGTTGTCTTCGCCGACCTTGGCGGCCGGTCTTTGCATCACCATGTCGTGCCTCACCGCTTCACCATGGTCGGACCGGGCACGGGCCGGTCGTACTTGATGATCACGTAACGGAAGAAGCACTCCATCGCCACCAGCAGGCAAAACAGGAACCCTTCGGCGCCGCAGAGAAAACCCCTGCGAAACACATACAGGCGCACAAAGTTGCTCAGGGCAGAAGCGAGTCCACGCCACACGCCCCCGCGGCGCCCCATCTGCACTCGCCGCACGGCACCCAGCTGGGCGTATTGCGCCATCTTCAACAAGCCGCCGTACACGGTCTCGCGTGAATGGTGAAGCAGGCGGGTCTGGAAGGTCTTGACGGGCGTCAGCGGATCGCGCAATACCGCGTGCTCGTGCACGACCCCTTCGTAGCGCAACAGCTGGTCGGAGCGGAACAGGCGCCACACGCCGCCTTCGGTCTTGGCCATGAGGTGCAGGGTCCTTCCAAAAGCCACCTGATCCCAGTAGATCTTCCAGACCGCGTTGTCGCCCGTGTCCACGGCCGCACGGATTTCCTTCTGAAGGCCCTCGGGAATGACCTCGTCCGCATCGAGAAAGAACACGTAGTCGGTCTGCACATGGGTCAACAGGCGGTTGCGTTGCTCGGCAAAACCTTGCCAGGCCGTGTAGGCGTGCACCTGCGCGCCCAGCTCTTCCGCTATCTCGCGGGTGCGGTCGCTGCTGCCGCTGTCGATCACCAACACCTGATCGGCAAACGACGCGCTCTGGATGCACTGAGCGATCCGGTGCGCCTCGTTGAGCGTGAGGATGCCGATGCACAGCGTGGGCAAAGGGGTTCGGGTTTCAGCCACGCGCCCTCCAGTTGATGAGCCCACGCCAGCGCCCGAACATCCGGGCCAGCAGCTTGGGTGAAAAAACAATGGCCCGCAACGGCAGCCCGAGGGTGGTGGTCAGGACCAGCCAGCGGCGCAGGCGCATCGCTTCGTCGCGCGAGCGGTACTTGCTCGCAAACAGCAGCTTCGACTGCGCGTGGTGGTAACCCCGACCGTACTCGTGGCGCCAGGGGTTGGCCCCCCGAACCGAACCGCGCGAGTGGTGGACGGCGAGCACGGACGGCACGACCACGATGTTCTGACCGGCCTTGAAAAGCCGCAGGCACAGGTCGTCGTCCTCGTAGTACAGGAAAAACTGTTCGTCGAAGAAACCGACGTCCCGAAACAAGGCCATGCGAAACAACATGGCGGCGCCACACACAAAGCCCACGCACAGCGGGCCTTCGGCCGCAGGCCCGCGGGGGGGCCACAGGTTCTGGGGCCAGCGGTAGTTCACCTCGGGCTTGCCTGAGGGACTGACCAGTTGCGGCGCGATCACGGCCCCCTGGGGGAAAGTGTCAGCGGCTTGCAGCAGGCTCCGCAAGCCCTCGACGCTGATCTCGCAGTCCGGGTTGAGCAGAAACGCAAACGGCGTCTGCACGCGCGCCAGAGCCCGGTTGTTGGCCGCACCAAAACCCAGGTTGCGACCGTGGTCCAGCACGATCGCGTGCGCCCAGAACTGGCGCGCCATCGTCGACGTGCCGTCGCCACTGCCGTTGTCGGAAATGATCACGTTGGGGCAGCGGGACAGCAAGGCGTCCAGGGCGTGCAGACAGTGCGCGCTCTCGTGGGTGACCACCACCACCGTGACGGTGTCCATGGCGCCTTCGCACAGGCCCTGGTCTTCCTCTGAAACAGGAACGCTCATGGACGAAGTGAGAGGCATCAGTGCGCGCTGGCGCCCACCACCGCGTCGGGCTTGGCCTGTCGCAGCAGGGTCAGCATGGCGGTTTCGATGCGGTGCAGTGCTTCGGCCGTGTGACCTTCGAAACGCAGCACCAGCACCGGCGTGGTATTCGATGCACGGATCAGGCCAAAACCATCGGGCCAGTCCACCCGCACACCGTCGATGGTCGAGGTTTTGGCGGGGGCGTCAAAACGCGCCAGCGCCATCAGGCGGTCCACCACCGCGTGGGGTTCACCCTCGGCGCAGGCGACGTTGAGTTCCGGCGTGCTGTGACTGGTGGGCAAGGCATGGAGCACGGCGTTGGCGTCGGGGCTGCGACTGAGGATCTCCAGCAGACGGGCGCCGGCGTAGCTGCCGTCGTCGAAACCGAACCAGCGTTCCTTGAAGAAAATGTGGCCGCTCATCTCGCCGCCCAGCGGGCTGTCCAGCTCCTTCATGCGGGCCTTGATCAGCGAGTGGCCGGTCTTGTAGATGTGTGCCACGCCGCCAGCGGCTTCAATGGCCGGTGCCAGGCGCTGTGAGCACTTCACATCAAAGATGATGTTGCCACCCGGCACGCGCGACAACACGTCTTGCGAGAACAGGATCATCTGGCGATCAGGGAAGATGTTGTGGCCATCCTTGGTCACGATGCCCAGGCGGTCACCGTCGCCGTCGAAGGCCAGACCCAGCTCGGCGTCGGTCTCGCTCAAGGTGCGGATCACGTCCTGCAGGTTTTCCGGTTTGCTCGGGTCCGGGTGGTGGTTCGGAAAGTTGCCATCCACCTCGCTGAAGAGCTCGATGACCTCACAACCCAGCGCCCGGAACAGCGCGGGCGCCGAGGCACCGGCCACGCCATTGCCGCAGTCCACCACAATCTTCATCGGCCGCGCCAGCTTCACATCGCCCACGATGCGATCGGTGTAGGGTTTCAGCACGTTCACATGCCGCACCCGGCCGCCGTCCGTCTTCTGGTGGCTTTCGGCCTCCATCATGCGGCGCAGGGCCTGGATGTCCTCGCCATAGATCGCCCGGCCACCGAGCACCATCTTGAACCCGTTGTAGTCCTTGGGGTTGTGGCTGCCCGTGACCTGGATGCCGCTGTTGCACAGCGTGTGGGCAGCGAAATACAGCATGGGCGTGGTCGCCAGACCGATGTCGATCACGTCGATCCCTGCCGCCACCAACCCGCGAATCAGTGCCGCCGAGAGGCCGGGCCCGCTCAGGCGCCCATCGCGTCCCACAGCCACCGTCACTTCGCCAAGCTGCCGAGCCATCGTGCCAAAGGCCAGTCCCAGCGCTTCCGCGACGGACTCGTTGAGGGCACCGGGCACGATGCCACGGATGTCATAAGCCTTGAAGATGGACGCGGTCAACTGCATGGGAGGCTCTCGGTGGACGCAAACCCTGCATTGTAGGTGGCGAGGCGAACAACCCCGGTCGGGCAGATGTCCGGAAACGGCCAGCCAGGAACGACCCCAGGGCCTACCATGGCGGCCATGAACAGCACCACGGCCCTGGACGACGAAGCCCGCTACCGAGCCTTGTGCGCCCACGACGCGCGGTTCGACGGCCGCTTTTTCACGGCGGTCACCTCGACCGGCATCTACTGCCGGCCCATTTGTCGGGTGCGCACACCGCGTCGGGAAAACTGCCGTTTTTTTGAGCATGCGACCCAGGCTGAGCAGGCCGGTTTTCGACCCTGTCTGCGCTGCCGGCCGGAGTTGGCACCGCTGGATCGCCATTGGTCCACCGAGGACGCCAGCGTCATCCTGGTCCAGCAAGCCAGCCGCTGGCTGGACGCGCCGCCCTCCTGGCTCGACCCGGCGACCGAAGGCGCAGCCATGGGACTGCTGGCCGCCCGACTGGGCGTGAGCGACCGCCACCTGCGCCGGGTCTTTGGCAGCCAGCTCGGCGTGTCGCCGCTGCAATACCTGCTGACGCGCAAGCTGCTCGCCGCCAAACAGCTGCTGGCCGATACCGCCATGCCGGTGTCCCAGATCGCCCTGGCCAGCGGATTCGCCAGCCTGCGCCGATTCAACGCGGCGTTCCTGGAGCGCTACGGCCTCAACCCCACGCAGATGCGGCGCGGTCAAACCGCCAAGACCGCTGGTGGCAACGCTGGCTGCAGCGGCGAGGTGCGGCTCTCGTGGCGCCCGCCCTTCGACGCCAGCGCCATGTTGAGCTTCCTGGCCATCCGGCAATTGCCAGGGGTGGAGCACGTGAACCCCGAAGCGTTCAGCCTCCAGCGAACCCTGCAATTGACCGTCGCCCAGCGGACCCACACAGGATGGCTGTCGGTGAGGCTGGTGCCCGACGCCCGCCAGCTCGTCCTGCGCGTGAGCGACGGGCTGCTCCCGGTGTTGCCCAGCGTGATCTGGCGTGTGCGCGAGGTGTTCGATCTGGACGCCGATCCCGCGACCATCAACGCGACGCTGCACGCCGACTTCCCCGACGGCGATGGCTTGCGGGTCCCGGGGTGCTTCGACGGATTCGAGCTGGCCGTGCGCGCCGTGCTCGGACAGCAGATCACCGTTGCCGCCGCACGCACCCTGGCCACCCGCCTGCTGGACCGCTTCGGCACGCCTGTTGAGACCCCAAACAGCGAGCTGAACCGCCTGTTTCCCAGCCCGCACACCTTGGCTTCGGCCGACCCTGCCCGTCTGGGCGAGATCGGCATCGTGCGCCAGCGCCAGGCCGCCCTGCAGGCGCTGGCCCGCGCGGTGGCCGATGGCTCACTGGAACTGGATGGTCGCGCCCCCATGGACCAGACCGTGCAAACACTGCAAGCCCTTCCCGGCATCGGCCCCTGGACCGCCCAATACATCGCCATGCGCGCCCTGCGCTGGCCCGACGCCTGGCCTGTGGGTGATGTGGCCCTGATCAAGACCCTCGGCATCCTAGGGCGGGGACGGACCGCCACACTCGAAGCCGACCGGCAATCGGCCGCCTGGCGCCCCTGGCGCAGCTACGCCGTGATCCGCGCCTGGGCCGGCACCCATGCCACCAACCCCATCCTTTCTTCTGGAACGCCAACACCATGACCCCCACCACGCACCGGGTGAAAACCACTGTACTCTCGCCACTGGGCCCTTTGCTGCTGGCCGCCACACCCTCGGGTTTGAGCGGCGTCTGGTTCATGGACCAGCGGTACCTGCCTGCAGAACGGCAGATCCAGGACTGGACACCCGTTCAGGACAACGCCATCCTGAACACGGCGGCCGCCCAGTTGACCGCCTATTTTGAACAGCGCCTCGACCGCTTTGAACTGCCGCTGGACCTGTCCGCAGGCACCGCGTTTCAGTCATCGGTCTGGCGCGCTCTGCTCGACATTCCTTTTGGCCAGACACGGAGCTACGGCGAACTGGCCCGCGCCATCGGCAAGCGCGATGCGGTGCGCGCCGTGGGCGCGGCCATCGGGCGGAATCCCCTGGGCATCGTGGTGCCATGCCACCGGGTGGTTGGCGCTCAGGGCGCACTCACCGGCTATGCAGGCGGGCTTGACCGCAAAGCGGCCCTGCTGCGGCTCGAAGGCGCATTGATCGACAAAGCGCATCAATCGCAGGGGCAAACAACATCAACGGGCAACCCCACCGCACAGCCTTTGCCGGCACACTGAGCCCCATGTCGCCCGCCCTTCTTCTTGAGTTTTTCCTGCTCGCCGCCCTCTGGGGCTCATCGTTCCTGTTCATGCGCCTGGGCGCTGCCGAATTCGGCGCACTGCCCACGGCGGGTCTGCGGGTCGCACTCGCCGCGCTGTTCCTGCTGCCGGTATTCCTCATCAAAGGCGTCTGGGCCGACTTCCGGCAGCGCGCCCGACCCATTTTGTTTGTTGGCCTGCTGAACTCGGGCATTCCGTTTGCGCTGTTTGCTTTCGCCGTGTTGCACATCACCACCGGCTTGACCTCCATCCTCAATGCCACCGTTCCCCTGACCGGTGCGGTGGTGGCCTGGCTCTGGCTCAAGGACCGACCCAGCGGCTCCCGCATGTTGGGCTTGCTGATCGGCTTTGTCGGCGTGACCCTGCTGGTGATCGGGAAATCCGGATTCAGCGCCACCGGCGTGACCGCTGCCGCGTCCATCGGCACGACCTTGCTGGCCATGGGCGCCTGCCTGCTGGCCACCACGTGTTATGGCCTGGCCGCCAGTTACACCAAGCGCTACCTGACCGGCGCACACCCTCTGGCCACGGCCACCGGCAGCCAGATCGGCGCTGCGCTCGGCCTGGCGCTGCCCACGTTCTGGTTCTGGCCCGAGACACCCGTGAGTCTGGGCGCTTGGGGTGCGCTCGCGGCGGTGGCCTTGTTCTGCACATCCATCGCCTACATCCTGTTTTTCCGCATCATCGAAAAAGCAGGCCCATCCAAGGCGCTGACCGTCACGTTTCTGGTCCCGGTGTTTGCACTGGTGTACGGTGTGTTTTTTCTAGACGAAAGCATCACCCCCTGGATGGTGACCTGTGGCGTCATCATCATTTGTGGTACCGCGCTCTCGACCGGGCTGGTGCGTCTGGGCAGGCTGGACCGAGCAACTTGAGGGCAGCACGCTGCTTATAGCAACCACACTCCAGACCAAACCCATTCTGAAGCACACAAGAAAAAACCGCCGCAGTCTTGCAACTGGGCGGTTTGTCTATAACTGGCGGAGTGGACGGGGCTCGAACCCGCGACCCCCGGCGTGACAGGCCGGTATTCTAACCAACTGAACTACCACTCCGCAGTGGTGCAGCTTTTGCCTGATGCCTTTCAGCTTCAAGCCAAGTGCCACAAACTTGGCGACCCTACGGGGATTCGAACCCCGGTACTCACCGTGAAAGGGTGATGTCCTAGGCCTCTAGACGATAGGGTCAAAACCTTGGAACTTCCAGAACTCCGCATTGTATCAGCGGCGCAATCGCTTATCCGATACAAGCTTCACAAACTGTGGTGGAGGTAAGCGGGATCGAACCGCTGACCTCTTGCATGCCATGCAAGCGCTCTCCCAGCTGAGCTATACCCCCACAGGGTGTGTCGATTCACGCTTCACATGTCACCGCTTGGTGTGAATCAGCAAGCCTCAAATTATAGGACATTTTTCAGGCGTTTTGAAGCCTTGCCAAAACTGTTTGCTGATTTTGCAGTTCGAGCACCGCATCGAGCGACGGCGTCTGGGCCGTGCCCATCACCAGCACGCGCACCGGCATGGCCAGTTGCGGCATCTTGATGCCATGGGCAGTGATGGTTTCCTTGATGGCGGTCGAGATGCTGGCTTTGTCCCAGGCACCAGCAGCCAGCTTCTGCGCCAGCGTCGACAACGCGGGTTTGATCAGCTCGGTGACGTGTTGGGCAAGCTCTTCTGCGCTCGGCGTCACATCCCCATAGAACGCTGCAGCCCACCCGGCCAACGCCACCGTGGTGTCGCAGCGGTCCTTGAACAGACCGCAGATGCGGGCCAGGCGGTCGTCGGCGGTGATGCCGCGTTTTGCCAACTGCTCGGCCACCAGGGTGCTGAGCGCCACATCGTCCATCGCCTTCATGTGCTGGGCATTGACCCAGCGCAGCTTGGCTTCATCGAACTGCGCGGCGCTGCGGCCGAGGTGGTCCAGGTTGAACCATTCGAGGAACTGCGCGCGGCTGAAGATTTCGTCGTCGCCATGGCTCCAGCCCAGGCGCGCGAGGTAGTTCACCATCGCATCGGGCAGGTAGCCTTCGTCGCGGTACTGCGTCACGGGCTTCGCGCCGTTGCGCTTGCTCATCTTCTCGCCCAGCTCGTTGAGCACGGTGGGAAGGTGAGCGTAGACCGGTGGCTCTTTGCCGAGCGCACGGAAGATGTTGATCTGTCGCGGCGTGTTGTTGACATGGTCATCGCCACGGATCACATGGGTGATGGCCATGTCGATGTCGTCCACCACCACGCAGAAGTTGTAGGTGGGCGTGCCGTCGGGCCGCGCGATCACCAGGTCATCCAGCTCGTCGTTGCGAATTTCGATCAAGCCCTTGACCTTGTCGTCCCAGGCAACCACGCCGCCTTGCGGGTTCTTGAAGCGCAGCACGGGCTTCACGCCTTCAGGCACCGGCGGCAAGACCTTGCCCGGCTCGGGACGCCAGGTGCCGTCGTAGCGCGGCTTCTCTTTGTTGGACATCTGGCGCTCGCGCAGCGCGTCGAGTTCGGCCATGCTCATGTAGCAGGGATAGACGTGTCCGTCGGTCACCATGTCGGCCAGCACCGCCTTGTAGCGGTCCATGCGCTGCATTTGATAAAAGGGGCCCTCGTCGTGGTCCAGGCCGAGCCACTTCATGCCCTCAATGATCACGTCCACCGCCGCCTGCGACGAGCGTTCCAGGTCGGTGTCTTCGATGCGCAGGATGAAGGTGCCGCCGGTGGCGCGGGCGAACGCCCAAGGGTAAAGCGCCGAGCGGATGTTGCCCAGGTGGATGAAACCGGTGGGCGAGGGAGCGAAGCGAGTGCGAACGGTCATGGAATGGTTCAGAAAAATCAGAGGCTGGACAGACCGCGGTCGAGGTCCTTGCAGATGTCGTCCAGGTGCTCAAGTCCCACCGCCACGCGGATCAGGCCCTGGCCGATGCCGGCTGCCTGGCGCTGCGCTTCGGAGAGCTTGCCGTGCGAGGTGCTCGCCGAATGGGTGCACAGGGTCTTGGTGTCGCCCAGGTTCGTGCACAGTGACAGCACTTGGAGCTGGTCAAGCACATGAAAGGCGCGCTGGCGTGCCTGTTCCGCGTTGTCGGCGCGCACATCGAAGGACACCACCGCTCCACCGATGCCACCCATCTGGCGCATGGCCAGTTCGTGCTGGGGATGGCTGGGCAGCCCGGGGTAGTACACGCGGCCCACGGCGCGGTGCGATTCCAGCCACTGCGCCAGATTCAGTGTCTGCGCGCTTTGCGCCTTCATGCGCAGGTCCAGCGTTTCCAGGCCCTTGAGCACCACCCAGGCGTTGAAGGGCGAGAGCACCATGCCCGAGTTCTTCTGCACCGGCAGAAACTTCTCGCGAACCATGGCTTCGGTCGCACACAGGGCACCGGCCATCACGCGACCCTGCCCGTCGAGGTACTTGGTGCCGGAATGCATGACGATGTCGGCCCCCAGCTCGATGGGGCGCTGCAGCGCGGGTGTGGCAAAACAGTTGTCCACCGCCAACAGCGCGCCGGCGTTGTGCGCGATCTCGGCCAGCGCCCGGATGTCGCACACCTCACCCAGCGGGTTGGTCGGGGTTTCGGCAAACAGCAGCCGGGTGCTGGGCCGCATGGCCGCCTGCCACGCGGCCAGATCGGTCTGCGGCACCACGGAGGTCTCGACACCGAAGCGCCCGAACTCCGACCCGATCAGTTTGAGGGTCGATCCGAACATGGACTGCGAGATGACGACATGGTCGCCCGCCTTCAACAGGCTGAAGCACATCAGCATCACGGCCGCCATACCCGAGGCGGTGGCCATGCAGGCCTCAGCGCCTTCCATCGCCGCCAGGCGCTGTTCGAAGCTGGTGACCGTGGGGTTGCCGGAACGGCCATAGGTATAGCCGTCCTCGTCGCCGGCAAAGCGGCGCGCCGAGGCCTCGGCCGAGGGCTGCACGAAACCGGTGGTCAGGTACAGGGCCTCCGAGTTCTCGCCGTACTGGCTGCGCTCGACAGCCTGGCGCACCGCCAGCGTTTCGCGGTGCAGGCGGGCCCCGGGGGAGGCATTGTCATGGCTCATCGCGTACTCCTCGATCAGGCGGTCTGCGCATTGGGCAATGCCAGGCGCGAGCTGTCTTCCTCACCCTCTTCGGCCGTGCCGCGCCCTGCGTTCATGCGCGCAATGGTTTCCAGCGTGATGTCGCCAGTGACATATACGCCGTCGAAACATGAAGCGTCAAAACCGGCCAACGACGGATTGAGCGAGCCGATGGCCTGCTTCATCGCGTCCACATCCTGGTAGATCAGGGCGTCACAACCGATGCTCTCTCGCACCTGCTCGACCGTACGGTCGTGCGCCACCAGCTCATCTGGCGTTGGCATGTCGATGCCGTAGACGTTGGGGAAACGCACTGGCGGCGCAGCGCTGGCCAGGTACACCTTGCGGGCACCGGCGTCGCGCGCCATCTGCACGATCTCACGGCTGGTCGTGCCGCGCACGATGGAGTCGTCCACCAGCAGCACATTGCGCCCCTTGAACTCGCTGGCAATCACATTGAGCTTCTGGCGCACCGATTTCTTGCGCACGCCCTGCCCCGGCATGATGAAGGTGCGGCCGACGTAGCGGTTCTTCACAAAACCTTCGCGGTACGGCAAGCCCAGCAACTGGGCCAGCTCCATGGCGCTGGGGCGCGATGATTCGGGGATGGGAATCACCACATCGATCTCGTTCGGCGGCACGGTGGAAACCAGTCGTTTGGCCAGCGTCTTGCCCAGGTTCAGGCGCGCCTGGTACACCGAAATGCCATCGAGCACCGAGTCTGGCCGCGCCAGGTAGACGAACTCGAAAATGCAGGGGTTGTGGCTGGTTTTGTCTGCGCATTGCTGGAACTGCGTGTTGCCAGCCAGATCCACAAACAGGGCCTCGCCCGGCTGGATGTCGCGCTCCAGCTCGAAGCCGTTGCCTTCGAGCGTCACCGACTCGCTCGCCACCATCACGCTGTCGCCGTGGCGGCCCACACACAGTGGGCGGATGCCGTAGGGGTCGCGGAACGCAACCAGACCATGTCCGGAGATCAGCGCCACCACCGCATAAGAGCCGCGCACCCGCTGGTGCACGCCGCGCACTGCAGCAAACACATCGGCCGGCTTGAGCTTGATGCCACGCGAAACCTTCTCCAGCTCGTGTGCCAGCACATTGAGCAAGACCTCGGAATCGCTGTCGGTGTTGATGTGGCGGTGGTCGGTCTGGAACAGCTCCTGCTTCAGCGCTTGGGCGTTGGTCAGGTTGCCGTTGTGAACCAGCACAAGGCCAAACGGCGCGTTCACGTAAAACGGTTGCGCCTCTTCTTCGCTGAAGGCATTGCCGGCGGTCGGGTAACGCACCTGCCCGAGACCGCTGTTGCCCGGCAGCGCACGCATGTTGCGGGTGCGGAACACGTCTCGCACCATGCCCTTGGCCTTGTGCATGAAGAACTTGCGACCTTGTTCGGTCACGATGCCGGCTGCATCCTGGCCACGGTGCTGCAACAGCAGCAGCGCGTCATAGATCAACTGATTGACTGGCGTCTGGCTCACCACGCCCACGATTCCACACATGATTGGATCCTCAGCGAAACATTGACAAAAAATTCAAGACAGATAGCCCGCCACCGACGGCGGCAGCAGGGGTTTGAGCGTGTGCAGCCCGTCGGCCAGCACCTGCGCCACCATCGACGCCTTCCACTGTTCGTTGGAATGGAGGGGCGTCATGTCAACCACCACCGCCAGTGCCAGCAAAATCACCGCACCGCGCAAGAGACCAAACGCGCCACCCAGCACCCGGTCAATCGGCCGCAGGCCCACGGCAGACACCATGCGCTTCACCATCCAGGCCACCAGGCCCCCGGCAAAGGCCGTGGCGATGAAGGTCAGTGCAAACCCGGCCGCCAGTCGCAAGGCAGGCGAGGCCTCCCCCATGGGCAACATCCCGGCCACCACACCCGCATACGCCTGGGCCACCACAAACGCGACCACCCAGGCCGCGACCGACAGCACCTCGTAGACCAGCCCGCGCCACAGGCCCACCACCGCCGACAACAACAAGATCGCCAGCAGAACGCCGTCTACCGCGTTCATGCCCCGCCCATCCGGGCCAGGCCGTCAGACATCACAGCCACAGCAAGGCCGTCGGCAGGCCCAGCGCCTTGGCGCGGGCAGCAGCCTTGTCGGCCTCGGCGCGGGTGGCGAACGGCCCCATGCGCACACGGATGCGCTTGCCCTGCGAAGTCTCGGCCACGTGGGTGTAGGTCTTGAGTCCGGCGCGCTCCAGCTTGAGGCGCGCCTCGCGTGCGCGCTCGACTTCGGCAAAAGCACCGACCTGCACCACGATGCGTTCGGCACCCTCGGCAGGCTTGTCGTCGGCTTTATCGCTGGTCTTTTCGTCCGCTTTGGCCACGGACTTTTCAGCTGTCTTCTCTGCAGGCTTGGCAGGCACGGTTTCGGCGGCACCCTTATCGCTCGCCGTGGGCTGTGGCTTTGCAGCGTCCAGCTTGGCCACTTCTGCCTTGTCTGCCTTGGCAACGACGGCCGGCTTGGACTCCACCTCCTCTTCGCGCGCGCTCAGGCTTTCACCAGTGGACACGCCAGTCCCGGATGACTTGGCGCTGTCCGATGCGGCAGGGGCAGCAGGTTTTGCGGACGAAGCAGAAGGCGCGGGGTTGCGCGACGGAATTTCGATGGGAATGTCCACCGCGATCGGGCGCGGCTGGGTGTCGAACAACAAGGGGAAACCGAGCACGCCCACCAGCACCAGCACCGCAGCTCCGATCAGGCGATGGCGCGCCCTGCGGCGCACGGCCTCAATGCTTTGGGGCGGCGGAGGGGCCGGGTGGCCCTGGGTACCGGAGCGGGAAGTGAGCATTCGGGATCGGACCCTGGCAAAGGGCGGCGGGAGCGGTCAGGCCGCGAGGTGTTTGGCCGACAGACGGGGCACGCCGTCCTGCAAAACCCCACCCACGGTGAAGAAGGAACCAAAGACCACGATTCTATCAGCGGGGTCCGCCATCGACACTGCCGCGCGCAGCGCCGCCATGGGGTTGGCGTGGCGTCCAGCCACGCGGCTCTGGCCCTTGGGCGCAGTGGCCGCATGGGCGTCCAGTTGCTCGGCCAGCGCCTCGGCGGTACTGGCACGCGGCAGTGGCAAATCGGTGAGGTGCCAGCGGTCGATCAGGGGTGCGATGCGCTCCAGCATCGCGCCGAGGTCCTTGTCGGCCATGGCGCCAAACACCGCGTGGGTGGTGGGGTAATAACCCATCGCGTCCAGGTTTTCCGCCAGTGCGGCCACCGAGTGCGGGTTGTGCGCCACGTCCAGCACCAGGGTGGGCGTGCCAGGCACAATCTGGAAGCGTCCGGGCAGTTCGACCATGGCCAGCCCGTTGCGCACCGCCTGCGCGGTCACCGGCAGGCGCGGGCGCAGGGCTTCGATGGCCGCGAGCACCCCCGACGCATTGACCAGCTGGTTGGCGCCACGCAGCGCCGGGTAGGCCAGCCCGCTGTAGCGCCGCCCGCCGTGCGAAGGGTGCATGGCCCAGCCCCATTGCTGCTGGTCGCCGGCGAAGTGGAAGTCCTTGCCCAGGCGCCACAGGTTGGCGCCCACTTCCAGCGCGCGGTCCAGCACGCTTTGCGGCGGCACCGGGTCGCTCACCACCACCGGGCGGCCGGTGCGCATGATGCCGGCTTTCTCGTACCCAATGGCTTCGCGGTCCGGCCCCAGTAGGGCCATGTGGTCCAGCGCGATGCAGGTGATGACAGCGCAATCAGAATCGACGATGTTCACCGCGTCGAGCCGCCCGCCCAGCCCCACCTCCAAGATGGCCACATCGATCCCGCTGCCCGCGAGCGTGCGCAGGATGGCCAGGGTGGTGAACTCGAAATAGGTCAGCTGCACCTCGCCCAGGCCGTCGTCGCTCGCCTCCCCCAGGCGCGCGGCCTCCACCTCGGCGAAGCCAGGCACCAGGGCCTGGGCGTCCACCTCGCCCGCGACGCGGCAGCGCTCTTCGAAGTGCACCAGGTGCGGCGAGGTGTACACGCCGGTGCGGTAGCCCGCCTCGCCATAAATCGCTTCCAACATGGCGCAGGTGGAGCCTTTGCCATTGGTGCCCGCCACGGTGATCACAGGGCAGGCCAGGTTCAGCTGCATGCGCTGCGCGACGCGTTGCACGCGGTCTAGCCCGAGTTCGATGCCGCTGATGCCTTGGGGGTGCAGACGCTCGCAGTGGGCGAGCCATTCAGAAAGGGTGTTCATACACCCAGGATTGTCTCGCACCACCCCCAACCCTCAGACTCACCGGGCGAATCGGTCAGTCGCCTCGATCAGCTTTGAGAGGATGCCGGGCTCGTTGAAAGCGTGCCCGGCATCCGGCACCAGATGAAACTCGGCCTGCGGCCAGGCGCGGTGCAGCGCCCACGCGGTGTGGGCGGGTGTGCAGGCGTCGTAACGACCTTGAACAATCACGCTGGGAATGTCGGCCAGCTTGTGCGCGTCGCGGATCAGCTGGCCTTCGTCCATCCAGCCGTCGTGCACGAAGTAGTGGTTCTCGATGCGAGCAAAGGCCAGTGAAAACGCGTCGTTCGAATGTTTGGCGGTGTTGGCCGCGTCGGGCAGCAGGCGGATGGTCTGCCCTTCCCACAAGCTCCAGGCGCGGGCGCAGGCCAGTTGTTCGGCCGGGTCGTCACCGGTCAGGCGCTTGCGGTAGGCCGTGAGCAGATCGCCCCGCTCGGCCATGGGAATCGGCGCCACAAAACCCTCCCACAAATCAGGGAACAACCATGAGGCACCCTCCTGGTAGTACCAGCGCACTTCCTCGCGCCGCAGCGTGAAAATACCGCGCACGATCAGCGCCGACACGCGCTCGGTGTGCGTCTGCGCATAGGCCAGCGCCAGCGTACTGCCCCAGGAGCCGCCGAACACCAACCACTGCTCAACACCCCACATCGTGCGCAACCGCTCCATGTCGGCCACCAGGTGCCAGGTCGTGTTGTTCACCAGCGAAGCAGCGGGCTGAGACCGACCGCAACCACGCTGATCGAACAGCAACACGCAGTAGCGCTCAGGGTCGAACAGGCGGCGGTGATCGACCGAGCAGCCCGAGCCCGGCCCTCCGTGTAAAAACACCGCGGGCTTGCCCGCCGGATTGCCGCACAGCTCCCAGTAAATCTGGTGGCCATCGCCGGTGTCGAGCACGCCGGTTTTGAACGGTTCGATGGGTGGGTAGAAATCGCGCTCTGTCATGTTGAAACCTGGGGTTGAGGGCACGCTGCCAGAGGGCCGCGTGCCAGAATTCGGGGATGATCACACTCTACGGCATCCCCAACTGCGACACCGTCAAGAAAGCCCGCACCTGGCTCACGGAACACGGTGTCGCGCACACCTTTCACGACTTCAAGAAACAAGGGGTTCCTGAGAGGGAACTCGAGCGCTGGCTCGCCGCAGCCGGCTGGGAAACACTCGTCAACCGCAAAGGCACGACCTGGCGCGGACTCGACGAAGCCACGCGCAACGCGGTGACGGACAACGCCAGCGCACGCGCCATGCTGCTGGCCCACGCCAGCGTGATCAAACGCCCGGTGGTGGTGTGGGCGGACGGTGCCATCACCGTGGGATTCGACGCCAACGCGTGGCAAAACCGGCAGTAAAAAGACCTATAGCGGACACGCCTGAACCAGGGCGCAGCGGCGAAGGGTACAACCGGTACGAAGTACTGAGCAGGCGGCCCGGCGGGGATCGCAAGACCGGAGGGCACGACCCTACAATTCTTCTTTTTTGCAATTCAGAGGATCACCATGTCGGGGAAATACATGCGATGGCTGGCTTTGACGGCTGTGTTGGGGTTGGCGGCCTGCGGGGGCGCCGATGAAACGGCCCAATCCGCTCAATCAAAGTCAGCTTCCAGCGCCAAAGCAACGGAAACCCCATCGGAAGCCGCTGCTGAACCGGTGAGCTTCAATAGCGCGAACGCCGTGACCCAGCCGGCAGCGGCTGCTGCCCAGGCCGAAGCGGGTCCTGTCACCTCGGTCACCGTGGACACCACCTCGGTTCGCAAGGCCGGCGCCAGCATTAATCTGGGCGCCCCCTCTGCGGCCGACCTGGAGAAACGCAACAAGAACAACCGCAAGTCGTCGAGTGCCTTCGGGGGGGCGAAGGCCTACCAGATTGGCTTTGCACGCCCGGTCGCTGCGACCAGCAACCGCAAGAGTCTCCAAGAACTGCTGACCTGGAGCGCCACCGCAACCGGCACCCAGCGCGCCGAGCTGCGTTTGAGCTCAACCGGGGCCAAAGCCCTCCGCCTGGGCCTGCTGATTCAAAACCTGCCCGACGATCTCACACTGCGCGTCTACGCCGACGGCAGCAGCAAAGCGCAGCAGACCACCGGCGCCCACATCAACTCGGCCATCCGCGCCAACGTGAAGGCTGACGGGGACTCTGCGGCGGCCCACACATACTGGATGCCGGGGACCATGGGCGAAGCCACTGTGCTGGAAGTGGAGTTGCCTGCGGGGCGTGATACGGCCAGCGTGGGCTTCAGCGTGCCGACCGTCATCCATGGTGTGGAAACAGCCATGGAAGCCAACCTGAGCCTGATTCAGGCCAAGACCGAGTGCGCCAACCTCAATCCCGATGCCACTTGCACCCTGCCCCCTGCCGTCAACTCAGTGTCGTCGATGGATTTCGTGGACGCAGGAATTCAATACACCTGCACGGGCACGCTGGTCGCCAACCGGGGCGTCACGCAACAAGGCTATATCCTGACCGCCAACCATTGCATCGGCACACAAACGGTTGCGAGCACGCTGCTCACCAGCTGGTTCTGGCGCTCGTCAGCCTGCAATAACAACACCCTCAACCCTAATGCCCACACCATTGGTGGCGGAGCAACTTTGCTGTTCAACCGCTCCGAAACATCGGGCAGCCTGAACAACCCCACGGGCACCGACACCTCGTTTCTCGATCTTCCCTACCAACCACCCGCCGGCGCCATGTACGCCGGCTGGCAGTTCCAGCGCCATGGAATCAACACGGGCACCGTCTACACCGCCTTGCACCACCCGGGGGGTGACCTCATGCGCCGCAGCGATGGCCGCTTGACCAACTACCTGAACTACCTCGGCAACGACCTGGGCGCGATCAACACCAACGCCAGCTACCCCATGTACGAAGTGCAGTGGAATACAGGCATCACCGAAGGCGGCAGCAGTGGCTCGGCCCTTTTCCATGAAGGCACCACCAGCAACCCCCAAATCATCGGGCAGCTGTGGGGGGGCACCTCGTCTTGCACCAATCCCACCGGCAAGGACTACTACGGCCGCTTCGACATCGCCTACGAAAACGGCCTGATCAACTGGCTCAACCCCGGCTACCGCATGGTGTTCAGGTTCTACAACACCTTCAACGGAACCCACTTCTTCAGCGCCAGCGTGACCGAACGTGACAGTGTGCGAGCCACCAACACCCGACTGACCTACGAAGCGCCGGTGTTCATGGTGGCCCCGGCACCGGGCAGCGGCCTCAGCGCGGTGCACCGCTTCATCAACCGCCAGACCGGCACCCACTTCTACACCATCAGCGAAAGCGAGAGGCTCTCTGTCATTGCCAACCTGTCGCAGATCTACACCTACGAAGGCATCGCCTGGTACGCGCGTCAAGCTAGCGCCCCAGCTGAAGGCACGGTCGAGGTTTACCGTTTCTTCCGCAATTCGGCAGGCACCCACCTCTACACCACCAGTGCGGCCGAGCGTGACAGCATCATCAACACACTGGGTCAGTACTACACCTACGAAGGTGTGGCCTATCTGGCCTGGCCGATGAACTGAGCCGCACTCTAAAATCTCGGTTTGTCCGGGCGCCGTTCGGCGCCCGTTTCTTTTTCCGGACCCTCACATGACCACCTCCCGCATCGACGGCGTCGCCGTCACCACCCAGGCCAGCGTTTATTTCGATGGCAAGTGCGTCAGCCACGGCATCACCTACCCCGACGGCACCAAGAAGTCGGTCGGCGTGGTACTGCCTGCCAACCTCACTTTCAACACCGGCGCGCCCGAAATCATGGAATGCGTGGCCGGCTGCTGCGAGTACAAGCTGGCCGGCACCGACGCCTGGCTCAAGTCCGGCCCGGGCGACAAATTCAGCATCCCCGGCAACAGCAGCTTCGACATCCGCGTGACCGAGCCCTACCACTACATCTGCCACTTCGGCTAAATCCACGGTTACCCACAACATGGCCACCATTCTTCAGAACCTGCCCACCCAGCAGAAAGTCGGCATTGCCTTTTCGGGCGGCCTGGACACCTCCGCCGCCCTGCTGTGGATGAAGCAAAAGGGTGCGATCCCCTACGCCTACACAGCCAACCTCGGCCAGCCCGACGAAAGCGATTACGACGAAATCCCGCGCAAGGCCATGGCCTACGGCGCCGAGAAGGCACGTCTGATCGACTGCCGCGTGCAGCTGGCGCACGAAGGCATTGCCGCCATCCAGTGCGGCGCCTTCCACATCAGCACCGGCGGTATCACCTACTTCAACACCACTCCGCTGGGCCGCGCCGTGACCGGCACCATGCTGGTGGCCGCGATGAAGGAAGACGACGTCCACATCTGGGGCGACGGCAGCACCTTCAAGGGCAACGACATCGAGCGCTTTTACCGCTACGGCCTGCTCACCAACCCCAGCCTGAAGATCTACAAACCCTGGCTGGACCAGTTGTTCATCGACGAACTGGGCGGCCGCGCCGAGATGAGCGCCTTCATGACGGCCAACGGCTTTGGCTACAAGATGAGCGCCGAAAAGGCCTACAGCACCGACAGCAACATGCTCGGCGCCACGCACGAAGCCAAAGACCTGGAGCACCTGAGCAGCGGCATCCGCATCGTCAACCCCATCATGGGCGTGGCGTTCTGGAAGCCCGAGGTCGAAGTGAAAGCCGAAGAGATCACCATCCGCTTCGAAGAAGGCCAGCCGGTCGCCTTGAACGGCCAGACCTTCGACTCGCCGGTGGACCTGTTCCTGAAAGCCAATGAAATTGGCGGGCGCCACGGCCTGGGCATGAGCGACCAGATCGAGAACCGCATCATCGAAGCCAAGAGCCGCGGCATCTACGAAGCCCCTGGCATGGCGCTGCTGCACATCGCCTACGAGCGCCTGGTGACCGGCATCCACAACGAAGACACGATCGAGCAGTACCGCATCAACGGCCTTCGCCTGGGCCGCCTGCTCTACCAGGGCCGCTGGTTCGACCCGCAGTCCATCATGCTGCGCGAAACCGCCCAGCGTTGGGTGGCCCGCGCCGTGACCGGCGAAGTGACGCTGGAACTGCGCCGCGGCAACGACTACTCCATCCTCAACACCGAGAGCCCGAACCTCACCTACGCGCCCGAGCGCCTGAGCATGGAAAAGGTGGAAGACGCGCCGTTCAGCCCGCTGGACCGCATCGGCCAGCTGACCATGCGCAATCTCGACATCGTGGACACCCGAGCCAAGCTCGGTATCTATGCCAAGAGCGGCCTGCTGTCGCTGGGCGAAGGTGCGCAGATGCTGCGGCTGGAAGGCGACAAGGGGGCGTAAGCGTCTCGCGGATCACCCACAAAAAAGCCGCTCCTTGGAGCGGCTTTTTTGTGGGTGAAGGAGGAGACCGCGTCGCCTCAAACCACCACCGGCTCAGGCTCCAGCCGGATACCGAAGCGCTCGTACACACTGGTCTGAATGGCCTTGGCCAGCGTCATGACCTCGCCACCAGTGCAGGGATGCGCAGGACCACCTCGGTTCACCAGCACCAGCGCCTGCTTTTCGTAAACAGCGGCATTGCCCACGCTCTTGCCTTTCCAGCCGCAGGCATCGATCAGCCAGCCTGCCGCCAGCTTGATGCTGCCGTCGGCCATCGGGTAGTGCACCACCTTCGGTTCGCGCGCGATGATGTCGGCGCACTGATCGGGTGTCACGGTCGGGTTCTTGAAGAAACTTCCGGCGTTGCCGATCACCGCCGGGTCCGGCAGCTTGGCGCGGCGGATGGCCACGATCCAGTCAAAGATCTGCTGCGCGTCGGGTGCGTGGTTGCCAGTCTCGGCCATCTTGCGCTCCAGGTCCAGGTAGCCCAGCACGGGCTTCCAGGGTTTGGGCAGCAGAAAGCGCACACGGGTGATGAGCGCCCGCCCCGCCAAGCCGAAGCTGCGTCGATCTGACGGTGTGTGCTTGAACACCGAGTCTCGGTAACCAAAGCCGCACTGCGCGGCGTCCAGCGTGAAGCTTTTGCCGGTGTGCAGGTCGATGGCGTCGAGCGAATGAAAGCGGTCCTGCAACTCCACGCCGTACGCCCCGATGTTCTGCACCGGCGAGGCGCCCACCGTGCCGGGGATCAGCGCCATGTTTTCCAGCCCCGGCCAGCCCTGCGCCAGCGTCCAGGCCACAAAATCGTGCCAGTTCTCGCCCGCACCGGCCTCCACCAGCCAGCCCTTGGGCGTTTCTTCCACCAGGCGTTTACCGGGAATGTCCACCTTCAACACCAGCGCCTTGATGTCGCCGGTGATCACCAGGTTGCTGCCGCCCCCGAGCACAAACACCGGCGCCGCAGACGACGGCGTGGCCCACTCCGGGCTGGCCATGAACCCGGCAAGATCGGCCTCGGAGCGCAGGCGCGAGAGACGTTGTGCACGCGCGGCGATACCAAAGGTGTTGAGCGCCTGTAGCGCCACGTTGTTCTCGACTAACATCTGTCGATTGTCTCATTCACGCTCTGTGGAGCCCGCACCATGCCCTCTTTTGACACCGTTCTTGAAGCCGACCTCGTGGAAGTGAAAAACGCGGTCGAACAGGTTGCACGCGAAATCGGCACGCGCTTCGATTTCAAAGGCACCAGCGCCGCCATCGAACTCAAGGACAAGGAAAAAGAGATCACCTTGTTCGGTGATGCCGATTTCCAGATCACCCAGGTCAACGACGTGTTGCTCGGCAAGCTGGTCAAGCGCGGCGTGGACGTGCGCTTTCTCGACGCCGGCAAGGTTGAGAAGATCGGCGGCGACAAGGTCAAGCAGGTGGTCAAGGTCAAAAACGGTGTCAGCACCGAAGACGGCAAAAAAATCCAGCAGGTGCTCAAGGGCAGCAAGCTCAAGGTGCAAGGCGCCATTCAGGGCGACGCGGTGCGCGTGACCGGCGCCAAACGCGACGACCTGCAGGCCGCCATGGCCCTCATCAAGAGCGAGCTCAAAGACCTGCCGTTGAGCTTCAACAACTTCCGCGACTGAGCTTCGATCACTGCAAGGTTTCCATGCGTCTGAGTCGAGTGGTGTGTCGTTCGCTGGCGGTGTTGGCATGCACCGGTGCCATGGCGGGCGCCGCCTTCGCAGGCGTCTTCAAATGCAAAGGCCCTGACGGGACCGTGATCTTCCAGGACAGTGCGTGTGGACCCAACACGCAGTCCCTGCAACCGGCCAAAGCCGACGTGGGCCCAGCGGTGAACCTGTCGCTGCCGCTGGCCCAACGCCTCAAAAACCCGCTGGACAAACGCCGCCTGGATGCCGCCATCAAGATCAGCGGCATGCAGATGGGTCTGCGCAAAAGCCTCGAACATTGCCAACGAAACGCACCCGATCAGGCCGCAGCGCTGCAAACCCTGCTGAACAACTGGCGCAGTGAACGCGCCTCGGCCATCAGCGCCAGCGAACGCCTCATCGAAAAATACCTCACGATGTCAGAACGCATGGACGCGTTCACGAAGGCCAATGAAGCGCTGTCCAGCATCGACCTGCGCGCCTCCAGCGACCCGGCCGTGAACGCCAACAATTGCAAGAACGCCGTCACCAAGATCCGAACCCTGCTCGACACGCGTTACGCCGACGTTTACGCACAGGTCGAGAGCGGTCGCTGAACACACACCACCTGCGGGAGATCATGTTGGCACAACCATCCTTGTTCACCCGGTGGCTTTTCGTGATGGGCCTGGTCATGGGCCTGGGAGCGCACGCCCAAACGGGTCCGCAGATCGCCCTGTCGGGCGTGGCAGGTGGCAAGGCCCTGGTGATCATTGACGGCGCGGCGCCGAAGTTTCTCAGCGTGGGCCAGTCATTGCAGGGCGTGAAGTTGTTGGCGGTCGAGGGCGATGCCGCCACCGTCGATGTGGACGGCAAACGCCAGACCTTGCAAGTCGGTGGTGCGCCGGTGAGCGTGGGCAAGGGGCGCGCTGGCGGTGGTGGGCAGCGCACCGTGCTGACCGCCGATCCCAGCGGCCACTTCGTGCCGCAAGGGCAGATCAACGGCCAGGCGGTGCAGTTTCTGCTCGACACGGGTGCCACCACAGTCGCCCTCGGCGCGGCCGACGCCAAACGCATCAACCTGAAGTACGAACACGGCCAGAAGGTCCGCATGAACACCGCCAACGGCACGTCCACGGGCTACCTGATCCGCCTGGATTCAGTGCGGGTGGGCGACGTGGTGGCCTACGACGTGGAAGCCGTGGTGTCACCCCAGCCCATGCCCTTCGTGCTGCTGGGCAACAGCTTCCTCAACCGTTTCCAGATGCAGAAGACGAACGACCAGCTGACGCTTGAGAAGCGGTTCTGATCACTCAGCCCTGGGCTGCGGTCACCACGATCTCGATCTTCCAGGCCGGGTCGGCCAGCGCGGCCTGCACGGTGGCCCTGGGCGGTGCGGTGCCAGGCACCACCCACGCGTCCCACACAGCATTCATCGCACCGATCTCACGGATGTCCGTCAGGTAGATCTGAGTGCGCAGGATGCGCGACTTGTCGCTGCCCGCTTCCCTGAGCCGCTGCTCAACCTGGGCCAGCACGTCGGCCGTCTGACCCGCGATGTCGGTGTCGCCGCGCTCGGGCACCATGCCCGCGAGGTACACCACGCCATTGAACACCGCGGCCTCGCTATAGCGAGCGGCCATCCCGATGCGTTGAATCTCATGGCTCATGATTTTTTCGCTCCCAACTTGCTCTCTTTGCCCGCCACAAGGCGATTGATGTTCTCGGCATGGCGCCACACCAGCAGCAGGCCCATGACCGCCAGGCTCAGCACCAGCACACCGGGCGCCCGCCAGGCCACGTGGTTGCCGAACAGATAGAAAACCGGCGCAAACACCGCCGTGACGATGGACGCCAGCGACGAATACCGGAACGCGTAGGCGACGATCACCCAGGTCAACAGCACGGCCAACCCCAGCCAGGGCTCGAAGCCGATGATCACGCCCGCCGCCGTGGCCACGCCCTTGCCGCCCTGAAAGCGGAAGAAGACCGGCCAGAGGTGGCCCAGAAACGCAACCAGCCCGACCAGCGCCACCGTGCCATCGCCCAGCCCCCAGGCATCGCCCCACCACTTCACCGCCACCACCGGCAGCCAGCCTTTGAGGGCGTCGAGCAGCAGCGTGAGGATGGCCGCCTTCTTGCTGCCCGAGCGCAGCACGTTGGTGGCACCGGGGTTCTTGCTGCCGTAGGTGCGCGGGTCGTTCAGGCCCATCAGCCGGCTGACCAGCACCGCGAACGAGAGCGAGCCAATGAGGTAGGCCAGGACGGTGGCGAGGATGGGGGTGATGAATTCCAAGGCGATGCCCTCGTTGTGGTTCTCTGCGCGAGCTCACCCGGAGCGCGCGCCGCCTATTCTGCCAGCGCGCACTGCACCGGCTTCGCGCCCAGTGGGCCAGCCAGCACCGCCGGATCGATGCCAACGAGAAAACCGCGTCGCCCACCGTTGATCCAGATTTTCGGCAGCCCCAGCACCGCCGACTCCACATACACCGGCATCTCGCGCTTCAGCCCGAACGGCGAGGTGCCGCCCACCAGGTAGCCGCTGTGGCGGTTGGCCACCTCGGGCTTGCAGGGCTCGACCGACTTGGCGCCGATCTGCCGCGCCAGGTTCTTGGTGGACACCGTGCGGTTGCCGTGCATGAGGATGGCCAGCGGCTTGGCCGCCTCGTCTTGCATGATCAAGGTCTTGACCACGGCGAACGGGTCAAGACCCAGCACGGCCGCGCTGTGCTGGGCACCGCCGTGCTCCAGGTACTCGTAGGGATGCTCGGTGAAAGCCACGCCGTGCGCCTTGAGCCAGGCCGTGGCGGGCGTTTCGGAGATGTGCGCTTTTTTCGCCATGAACAGATGCAACGAGAACGGTGTCTGACCCAGGAGGATGCGGTGGAACCGGCTCCGCCGGGCCACGCGCATGGCTCCCTTCGAGGGGGTCGCGCGCAGCGAGGCGGGGGTGAGCCCGATCACTGCGCGGGGTCGCGCAGCTCCCAACGAATGGCGTCGATGGCCTTGAGCAACTCGGGCGAGAGCTCGGTGCCCCAGGCGTCCAGGCACTCATCCAGCTGCGTCAGCGAGGTCACGCCGATGATGGTGCTGGCCACCTTGGGGTTGCGGTAGCAGAAGGCCAGCGCGAGTTGGGCGGGCGTCAGGCCGTGGTCGCGCGCCAAGGTGTTGTAGCGTTTGGCGGCGGCCAGTGCCTCGGGCCGACCCCAGCGCTGGGCCTTCATGCTGTCGTAGATCGCCATGCGGCCGTGGTCACCCACCAGGCCGGTGCTGTCGTACTTGCCGCTCAAGAGGCCAAAGCCCAGCGGTGAATAGGCCAACAGCGACACGCCCAGGCGGTGACAGGTTTCGTCCAGGCCGTTTTCGTAAGTGCGGTTGATCAGGCAATAAGGGTTCTGCACCGTCGCCACGCGCGACAGACCGTGCTGCTCGGCCAGGCGCACGAACTCGTGCACGCCGTAGGGCGACTCGTTGGACAGACCCACCGCGCGCACCTTGCCGGCCTGCACCAGCCCGGACAGCGCTTCGAGCTGCTCCAGCACCGAGGGCATGGGCTTGTCTTTGCTGGGGTCGAAATAGACCGCACCAAAGGCCGGCACGTTGCGTGCGGGCCAGTGGATCTGGTAGAGGTCGATGACCTCGGTTTGCAGGCGCCGGAGGCTGCCTTCGCAGGCTTCGATGATGCCGGCCTTGCTGACCTCGCCCCGTACCCAGGGCATGCCGCGCGCAGGGCCGGCGACCTTGGTGGCGACTACCAGCTTCTCGCGCACACCGGGGTGTTTCGCGAACCAGTTGCCGACGATGGTTTCGGTGGCTCCGCAGGTTTCGGCCTTGGCGGGCACCGCGTACATCTCGGCGGTGTCAATGAAGTTGACGCCGCGTTCGAGCGAGCGGTCAAGGATGGCGTGGGCGTTGGCCTCATTGACCTGTTCGCCGAAGGTCATGGTGCCGAGACAGATGGGGGTGACGTGCAGGCCGCTGGCGCCGAGTGCAACAGTGTTCATGGAGGGGTGAGCAAATGCGTATGAAAAGACCATCGGGAGAGGAACTGATCTATAAGTTTAGGGCCACGTGCGCAACGGCCCTGTCGCCGCTGGCGCCACCCCCACCAGGAGTTCAGGTATGCCCCACTTGTCGCCCGCCCTCCGCGCCATTCCGCCCGTGTTGCTCCTGGCACTCGCCGCTTGCGCTTCAAGCCCCCGTGGCAGCGGCGCACCGGCCGCGCCACGCGCCTCCGCCCCTCCTTCGTCCATGGATGTGCCCGGCACATCTGCTTTCGACAAAGGCCGTTCGGCGGTCACGCCGGGTCTGGCGCGCCAACTCAACGACCTCGGCAAACGGCTCGAAAGCCGGCCCACGTTTCGTGTGCACATTGTGGGCAACGGTGATGAGGGCCGCAGCGACGCGGCCAACCGCCTGCTCGCGCAAGACCGCGCCATGAGCGTGCGCGACTACCTGCTCGCGCGTGGCGCCGACATCACCCGCCTCACCACCGAGGGCAAGGCTGGCAGCCGCGTGCTGGAACTGCGGGTGGAGAAGTAACACCCCCGCAGCGCTGCGCGCTACCCCCTCCAGGGGGCGATGCGAGTGGCCCGGCAAAGCCGGTTCCACCGCATCCTGGGTTGAGGGATTTCGCTCCGGGGGCCGCCGCGCATCAGTCGCGTGAGCGCGCCCTCGCCTCTTCCTGCAGCCGCAGCACGCGCCGCTGCACCTTGCCGGTGGTGGTCATGGGCAGCGAATCGACGAACTCGATGTCCTTGGGGTATTCGTAGGGTGCGAGCTTGCCTTTGACGTGCGCCTGCAGCTCTTTCACGAGCCGCGCCTCGAAACCCGCGTCACCCACACGCCGCCCTGGCGCTGCCGCCAGGTACTCCAGAGCGAGCACCACATAGGCCTTGACCACGGCGCCGCGTTCGGCGTCGGGCTTGGGCACCACGGCGGCGTTGGCGACCGCCGGGTGCTTGACCAGGCAGTTCTCGATCTCGCTCGGCCCGATGCGGTAGCCCGCGGCCTTGAACACGTCGTCGCTGCGGCCCTGGTACCAGAGGTAGCCGTCGGCGTCGCGGATGGCCATGTCGCCGGTGCGGCACCAGCTGTTGGCCATGTCGCCGGTGAACTTGGCGCGGGTGGATGCCTCGTTTTTCCAGTAGCCCAGGAAGAAGATCGGATCGGGCTCGCCGTGCACGTCGAGCCGGTGCACCGCGACGTCACCGTGCACTCCGACCGGGCATTCGTTGCCGTCGTCGTCGATCACCGCGACTCGGTGGCCGGGATAGCCTTTGCCCATGCTCCCGGGCTTCGCGGGCCAGCCTGTTCGCCCCGGCGCTGCGGCGCCCCATTCCATGGCGCAGTTGCCCACGATGTAGTTGATCTCGGTCTGGCCGAACATCTCGTTGACGGTCACGCCCAGTTGCTCGCGGCAGTAGGCGAACACCGCGTCGCCCACGGCCTCACCCGCGCTCATGATGGCTTGCAACTGGAGCGTGAACTGCCGGCGCGGCGCGGGGAAGGCTTTCATCATGGCCTTGAGCGCGGTCGGGAACAGGAAGGTGTGGGTCACGCCGTGGCGCTGCATCAGCTCAAACGCGGTCTGCGGGCTGAAGCGGCCGTTGAAGCCGACGATGGTGCGGCCGAAATACAGCGTGGGCAGCAGCGCGTCCATCAGGCCGCCGGTCCAGGCCCAATCGGCCGGCGACCAGAACACCGCCGTCGACTTCGCGGTGCTGTCAAAGGGGTCGAAACCAAACCAGTTCTGGCTGCAGACGAAACCGCTGAGGTTGCCGATCAGGGCGCGGTGGGGGATCAGCGCGCCCTTGGGGTTGCCGGTGGTGCCGCTGGTGTAGATCAAGACCGCCGCTTCGTCGGCCAGGGTGTGCACCGCCTCGAACACCGCCGGCTCCTGGGCCAACACGGGCGCCCAGTGCAGCGCGCTCGCCTCCGGCGCATGCACCGCGATCACGCTGCGCAGCTGCGGGCACATCGCGCTGACCGACTGAACGGCCGCCAGCGTGCTTGCGTCGCAGATCGCCACCACGGCCTCGCTGTCGTGCAGGCGAAACGCCAGCGCCTCGGGGCCGAAGAGTTGCGACAGCGGCATGCCGACCGCGCCCATCTGCAACACCGCCATGTAGGCCACGGCGGTCTCGAAGCGCTGCGGCATCACGATGGCCACGCGGTCGCCGCGCTCCACACCGAGCGCTGCCAGCGCGTTGGACAGGCGATTGGCCTGCAGTTGCAGTTCGGCGTAGCTGTGGTGCTGGTCGGGGCCGTCGGCGGCGCAGGCGATCACCGCCGTGCGCGTCGCAACTTCGGGATCGGCCGCCCAGCGGCGCGAGCAGACCTCGGCCATGTTGAAGTGCTGCGGCACCTGCCAGCCAAAACGGCGGTGCAACTGGTCGTGGTGGTCCACGGCGGACGGTGGGGTGTCACGGCCTTGACGCTGGGGCATGCGCGGTCTCCTGCTCGTCTTTATGATGAATCGAATGTACCAAGCACTTCAAGCCTCGCGCAGCACGTTTGTGCCCATCCGCCACATCCCGTACCACGTTCGACAGTGGGGTGAACCGCAAGCTGGCCAGGCACCACTGGTGCTGGTGCACGGCTGGATGGACGTGGCCGCGTCGTGGCAGTTCATGGTGGACGCGCTGACGGAAGACCGCTGGATCATCGCGCCCGACTGGCGCGGCTACGGGCTGACGAAAGTGTCCGAGCAGGTTTCCGACAACTTCTGGTTCGCCGACTACCTGGCCGACCTCGACGCCCTGCTCGATCACTTCTCGCCCGACGAGCCAGTGAACCTGGTGGGCCACAGCATGGGCGGCAACGTGGCCATGACGTACGCGGGTGTGCGGCCCGAGCGCATCCGACGCCTGGTCAACCTCGAAGGCTTCGGCATGCCCGAGACGCGGCCCGCGCAAGCGCCCGGTCGCTACGCGCAGTGGCTGGACGAACTCAAGGCCCTGCGCCGGGGCGAAATGGACCTCAAGACCTACGACTCGGCCGAGGGCGTGGCGCGCCGCCTGATGAAGACCAACCCGCGCCTGGGGGTCGACAAGGCCGACTGGCTGGCGCGCCAGTGGGCCGCGCCCAACGCCGAAGGGCGCTGGGCCATCCTCGGCGACGCGGCGCACAAGGTGGTCAACGCCCACCTCTACCAGTTGCCCGAGACGCTGGCGATCTACGAGCGCATCGCGGCGCCGGTGCTCAGCGTCACCGCGAGCGACGACAGCCTGTCACAGTGGTGGAAGGGCCGCTTCACGCTGGCGCAGTACCACGAGCGCCTGAAGGCCGTGCCGAACCTGCACAACGCCGTGATCGAAGACGCGGCCCACATGCTGCACCACGACCAGCCGGAGCGGCTGGCCCGATTGATCGAGGGCTTTCTCGCCGACGCCTGATCAGTGGGCGCAAGCGTTCGCGATGTCTTGCCAGGTCCGGTCGTAGGAACCGGTCGTGTCAGTGTGCAGGTTGCTGTGACCCAGCGGCCAGTCGCGCCAGAACTTCGGCGTCGGCGCCATGTCGTACAGGCGCCGCCCTTGGGCCATCGGCACCGTGGTGTCCTGCGATCCGTGCAGAAACCAGACGGGCCCGGCAACGCCAGCAATGTCCTCACTGGCCGCCATGCGTTGCGAGCCCAAGCCCACCAGCGCCCGCCCCACCCAGCCCACACTGGCCTGCGCCAGATCGGAGAAGCTGGTGAACGAGCTTTCCAGCACCAGGGCGCAGTAGCCACCGCCTGAGGCCTTCAGCCGTGCCGCCAACCGGGTGGCGACGGCGGTGCCCATGGAATGCCCGTAGATCACCCAACGCACCGACGGGTCCTGCGGCCCTTGCGCTTGCAGAAACTGCCAGACCGCCCAGGCATCGTCGTGGATGCCCTGCTCATCGGGCAAGCGCGGGCTGGAGCCGCCCCAGCCCCGGTAGTCAGGCACCCACACGGCCATGCCCGCGCGCCGCATGGGCAGGGTCTTGGGCAGGTTCTGGTACGCATGGCGAAAGGTGCCGTGCAGGTACAACACCCGGATGTCCCGTGCCGGGGTACCGAGGGCGGGCACGTGCAACACCTCCACCCACTCCCCGGCCGCGCCAGACGGGACGCGCAACACGCTGACGTCGGGATTCGTCGCCCGAAGGGCCTGCTTCTCGGCGTCGTTCTGCAGCGCGCTGGGACGGTAGATCTTTTCGCGCTGCCAGGTGTCCACCGCAGCACAACCCGAGAACAAAACAACCAGCCCCATCACCCACAGGGTCAGGAGAATGCGTCGGCCCAGGGCGGGGGACACGGGGGCGCTGGAAACGGTCATGGGGTCAGTCGAAGCATCAATGGCACAATTTTGCAGTACCCATCACCCTTTCCTTGGCGCGGCATGCGAGCCTTTGTTGCTTTTCTCCTGGTCTCCATGCTCGCAGCCAGTGCGGTCGCTCAAGACCATTCGCCGTGCCCTGGCTGGAACCCGCCTGACGCCAAGGACCGGCACCTCGAGCTGTTCATCTCACCCTTCACACGCCACTGGACACGCTCCGACGAGCACAAGCCCGTGTATGCGCTGGGTTTCACGCAGCGGCTGCCCGACGACCGGTTCTGCGGTTTCAGCCTGTTCCGCAACTCGTTCGGGCAACCTTCGGGCTATGTCTATCTGGGCAAGACCTGGGAGGCGCTGGTGCCCAGCCTGCCCAAGCTGTATGGCTCGGTCAGCGCGGGCGTGCTGTTTGGCTACGTGGACCGTTACGAGGGCAAAGTCCCCGCCAACAACCACGGTTTTTCACCCGGATTGATCCCCGCCCTGGGCTACCGTTTGACCCCCGCGGTGAGCGTGGAGCTGCAGCTGCTGGGCTCCGCCGGCATCATGTTCGGCACCGCTTTTCGCTTCTGAACACGCGACCGCCCGTTGGGATCACCAACCGCTTGCGGTCTCTCAGCGTTCGCGTGAGAAAATCGCGGTTTCCACGCCCATTGACACCCCGGTGTCCAAGGGCGCGCCCTCCCCCACACAACGAATCAAGGTCCCATCATGGAAGCAGAACGCGTCAACACCATCCGTAGCCAGCTCGCAGACCTGACCACCCGCGTGGTCGAGTTACGGAGGTATCTTTGACTACGATGCCAAAGCATCCAAACTGAAAGAAGTCGAGTCCGCGCTGGAAGACCCGACGGTCTGGAACGACCCCAAACGCGCCCAGGACCTGGGACGTGAGAAAAAATCGCTCGAAGACGTGGTGCTGGTGCTCGACCGCCTCACCGGTGAGCTCTCGGACAACAGCGAGCTGTTCGAGATGTCGAGCGAAGACGGCGACGACGCCGGCCTGATCACCATCGAAGGCGAAGCCGCCAAGGTCGCGGTCGAGGTGGAGAAGCTCGAATTCCGCCGCATGTTCAACAACCCGGCCGATCCGCTGAACTGCTTCCTGGACATCCAGGCCGGCGCCGGCGGCACCGAGGCCTGCGACTGGGCCAGCATGCTGCTGCGCCAGTACCTCAAGTACTGCGAGCGCAAGGGCTTCACGACCACGATCGAAGACGAGACCGCGGGCGACACCGCCGGCATCAAGGGCGCCACCATCAAGATCGAGGGCGACTACGCCTTCGGCCTGCTGCGCACCGAAACCGGTGTGCACCGCCTGGTGCGCAAGAGCCCCTTCGACTCGTCGGGCGGGCGCCACACCTCGTTCGCCTCGGTGTTCGTCTACCCCGAGGTCGACGACTCGATCGAGATCAACATCAACCCGGCCGACGTGCGCACCGACACCTTCCGCGCATCCGGCGCGGGCGGTCAGCACATCAACAAGACCGACTCGGCCGTGCGTCTGACGCACATCCCCACCGGCATCGTGGTGCAGTGCCAGGACGGCCGCAGCCAGCACAGCAACCGCGACGTGGCCTGGAAACGCCTGCGCTCGCGTCTGTACGACCACGAGCTGCGCAAACAACAGGAAGAGCAGCAGAAGCTCGAAGACACCAAGACCGATGTGGGCTGGGGTCACCAGATCCGCAGCTACGTGCTGGACAACAGCCGCATCAAGGACCTGCGCACCAACGTTGAAATCTCCGCCACGCAGAAGGTGCTCGACGGCGATCTCGATGCCTTCATCGAAGCCTCGCTCAAGCAAGGCGTGTAAATGGTCCAGGCCCTGATCTTCGACATGGACGGCACCATGATCGATTCCATGCCCTCGCACCAGCGCAGTTGGGTGGAGTTCGCGCGCCGGCGCGGCCTGGAGATCGACGTGGCCGAGCTGATGCGCCGCACCACCGGGCGCACCGGCGTGGAGTGCATGCGGGCGCTGTTCGGCGACATTTCCGACGAACTGGCCCAGACCCATGTCAATGAAAAGGAAACCGTGTACCGCGAGCTGTTTGCCCCGATCTTCAGCGAGGTCGCGGGCTTCAAGGCTTTCCTGGGGGCTGCGCAACAGCGTGGGCTCGCGGTCGGCGTGGGCACGGCGGGCGACCGCCACAACCAGGCGTTCGCCTATCAGCATCTCGCACTGAGCCAGCCGCTACCCACGGTGGGTGGCGACGAGGGCCTGCCCGGCAAGCCCGAGCCCGCCATTTTTTTGGAGATCGCGCGCCGCCTCGGTGTGGCGCCCGAGCGCTGCATCGTGTTTGAAGACGCGCCCTTGGGCATCGAGGCCGCGCGCCGCGCCGGTATGCGCGCCGTGGCCATCTGCAGCTCCCACCCGGCCGAGGAACTGGGCGGGCCGCACGTGCTGGCGCATGTTCCCGACTACCACGCCCTGATCACATCCCGTTTCCTGGAGACACTATGAACCCATCGCGTGAGGCCGGCGGCCCAACCACTGTGGTCCGCCGAGAAGACTACGCCCCTCCGGCTTTCTGGATCGACACCGTCGATCTGAGCTTCGACCTCGATCCGCTCAAGACGCGGGTGCTCAACAAGATGCGCCTGCGCCGCAATCCCGACGTGCCCGAGCAGGCGCTGCGCCTGGACGGCGAAGACCTGAACCTGGCGCGCGTGATGCTCAACGGCGGCGGCTGCTCGTTCAAGATGGACGGCCAGGCCCTGGTGCTGGCCAACCTGCCCGAAGGCCCCGAGCCCTTCGATCTGGAAATCTTCACCACCTGCGCGCCCGAAAAGAACACCCAGCTCATGGGTCTGTACGTGAGCCAGGACACCTTCTTCACGCAGTGCGAGGCCGAGGGCTTCCGCCGCATCACCTACTTCCTCGACCGCTCCGACGTGATGGCGAGCTACACGGTGACGCTGCGCGCCGACAAGGCCAAATACCCGGTGCTGCTGTCCAACGGCAACCTGGTGGAAGAAGGACGGCTGCCCGATGGCCGCCACTTCGCGAAGTGGGTCGATCCGCACAAGAAGCCTTGTTACCTCTTCGCGCTCGTGGCCGGCAAGCTGGTGGCGCGCGAGCAGCGCATCACCTCGCGCAGTGGCAACCAGCACCTGCTGCAAGTCTATGTGCGCCCCGGCGACATGGACAAGACCGAACACGCGATGAACTCGCTGGTCAACAGCGTGATCTGGGACGAAGCGCGCTTCGGCCTGCCACTCGATCTGGAGCGTTTCATGATCGTCGCCACCAGCGACTTCAACATGGGCGCCATGGAAAACAAGGGCCTGAACATCTTCAACACGAAGTACGTGCTGGCCAACAGCGCGACCGCCACCGACACCGACTTCTCCAACATCGAGTCGGTCGTGGGCCACGAGTACTTCCACAACTGGACCGGCAACCGCGTCACCTGCCGCGACTGGTTCCAGCTCTCGCTCAAGGAAGGCCTGACCGTCTTCCGCGACCAGGAGTTCAGCATGGACCTGTGCGCTGAGCCCTCGGCGCGCGCGGTCAAACGCATTGAAGACGTGCGCGTGCTGCGCACCATGCAGTTCCCCGAAGACGCCGGCCCGATGGCGCACCCGGTGCGCCCCGACCAGTACGTCGAGATCAACAATTTCTACACCGTCACGGTCTACGAAAAAGGCGCAGAGGTCGTGCGCATGATGCAGACCCTGGTGGGACGCGCCGGCTTCGCTGCGGGCATGAAGCTCTATTTCGAGCGCCACGATGGGCAGGCCGTGACCTGCGACGATTTCGCCCAGGCCATCGCCGACGCCAACCCCCACAGCGACCTCGCCCGCCTGCTGCCGCAGTTCAAGCGCTGGTACAGCCAGGCCGGCACACCTGTGGTGCGGGCGCGGGGCGTGTACGACGCCGCGTCCCTCAGCTACACGCTCACGCTCACCCAGAGCTGTGCGCCCACGCCGGGGCAGTCGATGAAAGAGCCGTTCGTGATTCCGGTCGCCATCGGTCTGCTGGATGCCAGCGGCACCGAGCTGCCGCTGCAGCTGGCGCACTGGAACCAGGCTGAAAGCGGTACGCGCACCTTCGTGCTGACGCAGGCCAGCGAGAGCTTCACCTTCGTCAACCTCGACGCCGAACCGGTGCCCTCCATGCTGCGCGGCTTTTCGGCCCCGGTGGTGCTGGACGCCGAGTACACCGACCCCCAGCTGCTGAGCCTGCTGGCGCACGACACCGATGCCTTCAACCGCTGGGAAGCCGGCCAGCGGCTGGCCTTGCGCCTGGCGCTGGCGGCCATCCGCGCCGACGGTCCGCTGCCACGCGAGCCGCTCGATGCCGCCTACCTGAACGCCATGCGCGAGGTGCTGCGCCACCCCACACTGGACGCGGCGTTCAAGGAACTGGTGCTCACACTGCCCAGCGAAACCTACATCGCCGAGCAGCTCGACGTGGTCGACCCGCAGCGCATCCACGCTGTGCGCGAAACCATGCGCGAACAGTTGGCCGAAGCCCTGCAGGCCGACTGGGCCTGGGCCTACGAGCAGCACAAGGACAACGGCGCCTACCGCCCCGACCCGGTGAGCACCGGCCGCCGCGCGCTCGCTGGTCTGGCATTGACCATGCTCTGCCTGGCCGCGCGTGAGAGTGGCGACACGGTCTGGCCCGGCAAGGCCTACCAGCGCTTCAAGGACGCCGGCAACATGACCGACCGCTTCAACGCGCTGTCGGCCCTGGTGGTGAGCGGCCAGCCACTGGCGCAGGACGCGCTGGTGCGCTTTCACGCGATGTTCAAGAACGAGGCCCTGGTCATTGACAAGTGGTTCGCGCTGCAGGCCGGCGCGCCCGACCGCGGTGGCAACGTGCTGCCGGCCGTGCGCCAGCTCATGACCCACCCGGACTTCAACCTCAAGAACCCCAACCGGGCGCGCAGCGTGGTGTTCAGCTACTGCAGCGCCAACCCCGGCGCCTTCCACCGCGGCGACGCGGCGGGCTACGTGTTCTGGAGCGATCGCGTGCTGGAACTCGACGCCATCAATCCGCAGGTCGCCGCCCGCCTGGCGCGCGCGCTCGACCGCTGGAAAAAGCTCGCCGAGCCCTACCGCGGTGCGGCGCGCGAGGCGATTGCACGCGTGGCCGCGAAGGCCGATCTGAGCAACGATGTGCGTGAGGTTGTGACTCGCGCTCTTGCCGAATAAGGAAGACCCATGACCAAAAAAATCTCCCTCACCCGCTACCTCGTCGAACAACAGCGCGTCGATGGCCACATCCCGGGCGACCTGCGCCTGCTGCTGGAAGTGGTGGCGCGCTCGTGCAAGAGCATCAGCCAGGCCGTCAACAAGGGTGACCTCGGGGGCATCCTCGGCGCCGCCGACACCGAGAACGTGCAAGGCGAGATGCAGAAGCAGCTCGACATCATCGCCAACGAGGTGCTGATCGAAGCCAACGAATGGGGCGGCCACCTGGCGGCCATGGCCAGCGAAGAGATGGACAGCATCTACGTGGTGCCCAACCGCTACCCGCAGGGCGAATACCTGCTCATGTTCGACCCGCTCGACGGCTCCTCGAACATCGACGTGAATGTGTCCATCGGCACCATCTTCAGCGTGCTCAAGAAGCCCGAAGGCAGCCCGGGGGTGAGCGAGGCCGACTTCCTGCAGCCCGGTAGCCAGCAGGTGGCCGCCGGCTATTGCGTCTACGGCCCACAGACCACGCTGGTCCTGACGGTGGGCGACGGCGTGGTCATGTTCTCGCTGGACCGGGAACAGGGTTCCTTCGTGCTGATCAAGGAGAACGTCGAGATCCCCGCCGACACCAAGGAATTTGCGATCAACATGAGCAACATGCGGCACTGGGACGAGCCGGTGAAGCGCTATGTCGACGAGTGCCTGGCCGGCAAGGAAGGCCCACGCGGCAAAGACTTCAACATGCGCTGGGTCGCCTCCATGGTGGCCGACGTGCACCGCATCCTCACGCGCGGCGGCGTGTTCCTGTACCCCTGGGACAAGCGTGAACCCCAGAAAGCCGGCAAGCTGCGCCTGATGTACGAAGCCAACCCCATGAGCTGGCTGGTGGAGCAAGCGGGCGGCGCGGCCACCAACGGCCAGCAGCGCATCCTCGACATCCAACCGACCAAACTGCACGAGCGCGTGAGCGTGATCCTGGGCTCGAAGAACGAAGTCGAGCGCATCACCAGCTACCACGGCACGCTATAATCGCGGGCGTTGCCGGTGTAGCTCAGTCGGTAGAGCAGCTCATTCGTAATGAGAAGGTCGGGTGTTCGATTCATCTCTCCGGCACCACACAATTTGATCAGCCCGCTGTCTCCTGGACAGCGGGCTTTTTCATTCTCGGCCCGTGCGCAGCACGACCTCCTTGGATGCCCATGGACACCCTGATTCCTGCCTCCCTTTTTCCCTTCGGCTGGCAACACTACCTGCTCGGCGGCGCGCTCATCGGCGCCGGTGTCGCGCTGCTCTTCGTGAGCACCGGCCTGATTGGCGGCATGAGCACGGTGTTTTCATCGTCCTGGTCGTTTGTCGTCCAGCGTCCGTTCTTCCAGCAGGCGCGTTTCACGGACTCGCGCGCCTGGCGCCTCGTCTATGCGCTGGGGCTGATCCTGGGGGCGCTGGTCTGGTGGCTGGGGTTCTCCGATGGCACACCCGGTTCCACCGATGTTCCCGCCTGGCAACTGCTCATGGGCGGACTGCTCGTGGGCTATGGTGCACGGCTCGGCAACGGTTGCACCTCCGGTCACGGCATCTGCGGCCTGGGCTCGCTGCAGTGGCCCTCGCTGGCGGCGGTGCTGACCTTCATGGCCACGGCGTTTCTGACCGCCAACCTCGTCGGTAGGTGGTTCGCATGAGTGGCTTCGTGGTCACCCCACTCAAAGCCCTGGCCGTGCTGGCCAGCGGTGCGCTGTTCGGTTTCGGCCTTTCGCTGTCCTCCATGGTCAAGCCCGAGGTGGTGCTGGGTTTTCTGCGCTTTCAGGACTTCGGGCTGATGCTGGTGATGGGCGGTGGGGTAGTGGTCACCTTGCTGGCCTACCGCTTCGGGCCGCGTCTCATGCGGCAGCCGCTGCTCGGTGGCCATTTCCATCGGCACGTGAGTCACTGGAACCGCGACACCCTGGTCGGTGCGGCGCTGTTTGGCGTGGGCTGGGGCCTGTGCGGCGTGTGCCCGGGGGCAGCCATCGCGGGCCTGGGCACCGGCAACGTGGACCTGCTCTGGGCACTGGGCGGCATCGCCCTGGGTGCGCTGGCGCAGGGATTGCGGGCCAAGGCCTGAGAGGCTGAGAGTCTTTCGTCCATGCCCGCCTTGCACGCCAAAACGACCCAGTTCGTCGTTGCAAATGCTCGCCGTAGCCCGAGCTACGGCTGTGTTTTGCGCCTAGACCCGGGCCGTTTTGGCGCGCCTTTCAGGCCCGGCCGAAAAACTCTCAGCCTCTGCCGGAACCGCGACGCCCTGCGATGATCTCAACCCGTCATTCCTCTCCCCGATTCCACTCCATGACCACACGACGTTTTGCTCTGACCTTTCTGGCGACCACCCCGCTCTGGCTCACCGCTTGTTCGAAAGAAGAGGCCAGCAGCGTTCCCACCGCCAGCCGCATCGAGACCGCGCAGGCTTTCGACACCTTGGCCGCCGAGGCGAAAGGCTTCACCGCCGGTGCCTTGATGAGCGCGCAGACCGTCTATGTGCTGTTCGATCCACAGTGCCCCCACTGCAGCCACCTGTGGGAAGCCTCCCTGCCACTGCACACCAAGATCAAGTTCGTCTGGGCGCCCGTGGCCCTGCTCGGCCCCAAGAGCCTGCCCCAGGGCGCGGCCCTGATGCAGGCTGCCAACCCGGTCGAGGCCATGGGCGCGCATGAAAAATCCCTGCTCGCCGGACAAGGAGGCACCGCCGCATCGGCCAGCATCCCTGCCGACATCGAAGCGGCGATCAAAGCCAACACCCTGCTGCTCGACCGCCTCGGCGCCGAGTCGGTGCCCTACATCGTGGCGCGCAACGCGACCAGCGGCCAGATCGTGGCCAAGGCCGGATCGATGGACACGCCGGCCCTCGCCGAATTTCTGGGTCTTGCGCGGCCTTGAACCGGCCCTGTCGGCATTAACATTCAACCTTCTGCCGCAACTCGCGGCCCGCAAAGGAGCACACCATGGGCAAAGAACAACGCAACGAAAAAATGTCGAAAAAACCGAAAAAGGACACCTCCGCTCCCAAAGGACCGGGCACCTCGGACCGTCCGATGCCCCCGATGACCTCGGTCATCCCGCGCGGCAAAGAGAAGAACAAGTGACGAGGGCGCTGGCGTGAAGGCCACCTGGAACGGCGCCATGATCGCCGAGAGCGACGACACGGTCCTGGTCGAGGGCAACCACTACTTTCCCGAAAGTGCGCTCAACCGCGCCTTTGTGACCTTCAGCAACCACCGCACGGCCTGCGCCTGGAAGGGCCAGGCCCATTACCACTCGCTGCTGGTCAACGGCGAGCTGAACCCGGATGCCGTCTGGTACTACCCGGACCCGAAACCCGAGGCAGAGAACATCCGGGGGCGTGTGGCATTCTGGAAAGGCGTCAAGGTTGAGGCTTGAGTCCCGCAAGCCTCCTGCCATGACCCGTAGGGGCTTGGCACAGCGTCCATCATCTTGAGCCCGTGTGACCACACACTGGCTGCCCGTCGAATGCCTGCCCACCCATGGACGCTCTGACCCTTTTCCTCCTGTTCGCCGTTGGCGGCTACCTCCTGAAATCCAGAGAACAGCGCCAACGCATCGCCCTGCTCGCGAACCACCTGGGGCGCCACCAGATCGAGAAGCTGATGGAACGCCTGAACGAGGGCTACATGCGGGCCCTGGGCGAGAGCGACCCTGATCGACAGGCGCAGATCTGGTCCATGCACGAAGCGACCGAACAGCAACTGGCCCAACAGTTTCAACGCTTCAGCGACGAACTGTCGCAAGCCGATGAAGCCTCTACCCGCGTCAATCGCAACCCCCTGCCCCACGCCCACCGCTGGCTGCCCGCCTTCCTTGCGCCGGGTTTTGACCTGAGGGAGGTGATGCGCGTGCACGCCAGAGGCATCGCGCAGACGCTGGACAGCGCGTCACCCGATCCCCGAAAAAAGGCCCGCACGCTGCTGGCCGAGCTTTACCTGATGCAGCACAGCTGCCACTGGTATTGCCGCTCGCGCAGCGTGGCCTCGGCGCGCCTGCTGGTGCGCCACCAGACGACCTACGAGCAACTCCTGGACGCGGTCTCTCCGGCCACGCGGGACGCCTACCTGAAGCTCGTGCAGGGCTGACGCCCACCGCCCGCAACCCCCTGCCCTCGTCCGCTCAGGCGGGTTGCAAACGCACCGGCGCCTGCTCCTTGATCGGCAGATGGACCAAGGCTGCGGCCACCGCCAGCACGATATCGAGGTACCAGACCCAGTCGTAGTTGCCGGTGGCCTCGAACACCTGACCACCCAGCCACGCGCCGAGGAAACCGCCCGCCTGGTGCGACAGCATCACCAGACCGAACAGCATGGCCATGTTGCCGGTGCCGAAGAACTTGGCCACCAACCCCACCGTGGGTGGCACGGTGGACAGGAACGTGAGCCCCATCACGGCGGCGAACACCAAAAGCACCGCCTCGGTCTTAGGCGCCAGCAGGAACACCAGCACCGCCACTGCCCGCGAGGCGTACACCAGAGACAGCAGCGACTTCATGCGCCAGCGGCCCACGGCCCAGCCCATGGTCAGGCTGCCGATGATGTTGAACAGACCGATCACGCCCAGCGCCCAGGCCCCCACCGGCGCCGGCAGCCCGCAGGCCGCTACAACGCCCGGCAGGTGTGTGGCGAGGAACGCGACGTGAAAACCGCAGACGAAGAACCCCGCCGACAGCAGCAGGTAGCTCGGCGTGTGCAGCGCGCAGCGGATGGCCTCGCGCGCCGGCAGCGCAATGGCCGGCACCGCACCCGGCGCTGCGGCCGGGCCGGGCCCGCGCAGCACCCAGGCGGCGGGCAAGGCCAGCAGCACGATGAAGCCCAGCGCCTGCAGCGCCCCCATCCAGCCCAGGCTGGCGGTGAGTGCGGCAGCCAGCGGTGCCATGAGGAACTGGCCAAACGAGCCGCCGGCGTTGACCACACCCGTGGCCATGCCGCGCCGCTCGGCCGGGATCAGTCGCGCGGTCGCGGCCATCAACACCGACGGCCCCGCCATGCCCGCGCCCCCCGCGGCCAGCACGCCGATGGCGAAAATGAGACCCCAGGTGGTCGTCATGAACGGCGTGAGAAATGTGCCCAAGGCCACCAGCAGCACGCCGACCAACAGCACACGCCCCGCGCCCACGCGGTCGGCCACCGCGCCGGCAAACGGCTGCGTGAGGCCCCACCAGAGCTGCCCGAAGGCGAAGGCCAGGCTGATGCTGCCCACGCCCAGACCGGTGGCGGTGTTCAGCGGGGAGAGAAAGAAGCCCATGGTCTGGCGCGTTCCCATGGTGAGCGCAAAGGCGCCCGCCGCCGCCAGCAACACCAGCCACCAGACCACGCCCGGGGTGTCATGCCGTTTCATGGGTGTCTCCTTCGGGGTTGAGCAGGTCCATGGATTCGTCGATCAGCGCGTGCAATGCCAGCACCCGGTCCAGACCCAGCGTCTGGTTGATGCCCTCCTGCGCGACGCGCCAGCGCCGCTGCGCCTCGGTGCGTTTGGCCAGACCTGCGGGTGTGGCGCTGATGAGGCGGCTGCGCGCGTCCGCACCCGGGCTCACCAACAACCAGCCGGCCGCCACCAGCGGCTGCAGGTTGCGCGAGAGCGTGGAAGTGCTCATCTTCATCTGCGCCGCGAGATCCACCGCCCGGATCGGCCCAAGCTTCACCACATAGGACAGCAGCGAGTACTGCGTGGTCTTGAGACCGGTCTTGCCGAGCTCGGCGTCGTAGTGGCTGGCAATGCGGCGCATCAGCTGGCGCAGCTTGAGATTGGTGCAGCCCTGGGGCTTGACCGGAGAGGCTGTGGGGGTTGACGCGGTGGCGACAGGGTTCATGCATTTCATTGTATCTACAATAGATGCATATACATCAGTTATGGAGAACCCCATGAGCGCAAATCACACCCTGGAAACCTGGCTGGCGCAGGAGCGCGAGATCCTGCAGCGTCTGGCCACCGGCCCGGGTCCAGGCGTGGCGCGGCCGGAGCAGATCGCCGGCAAAAGTGGGCTGGAGCAGATGCAGGCCATGCTCAACGGCGACATTCCCTTTGCGGCCATCGCCCAGACGCTGGACTTCCTGATCGTCGAGGTGGGCGAAGGCAGCGCCGTGTTCCAGGGCACGCCCGGCCCACAACACTTAAACCCCATGGGCACGGTGCACGGCGGCTGGTTCGCCACCCTGCTCGACTCTGCGCTCGGCTGCGCCGTGCACACCAGGATGCCCGCCGGCCGTGCCTACACCACGGCCGAGCTGAGCGTGAACATCGTGCGCGCGCTCACCCCCAAGGTGCAGCGCGTGCGCGCCATCGGCCGCGTGATCCACTGCGGGCGCCAGCTCGCCACCGCCGACGCGCAACTGGTTGGTCCTGACGGCACGCTGTATGCCCATGCCACGACAACCTGCCTGGTCTTCGACATGCACCACAAGCCGGCGGGGGGGCCCACCACATAATCGGCGCCTCCCCCGTACAGAAAGGCCCCCCGATGCGATTCCTCCACACCATGCTGCGCGTGGGTAACCTGCAGCGCTCCATCGATTTCTACACCCAGGTGCTGGGCATGCAACTGCTGCGCACATCGGAGAACCCGCAGTACAAGTACTCGCTGGCCTTCCTCGGCTTTGATGGCGGCAACCCCGGCCAGGCCGAAATCGAACTCACCTACAACTGGGACACCGAGCACTACGAACTCGGCACCGCCTACGGCCACATCGCCCTGGGTGTGCCCGATGCGTACGCGGCCTGCGACAAGATCAAGGCCGCCGGTGGCAACGTGACGCGCGAAGCCGGGCCGGTCGCGGGCGGCACCACGGTGATTGCCTTTGTGACGGACCCCGATGGCTACAAGATCGAGTTGATCCAACGCGCCGAGAACGAGGCCGGTCAGGGCCTGCGCTGACACCTGGCCTGCCGCCCACAAAAAAGCCCGGTATTGCCGGGCTTTTTTGTGGGGAAAGCAAGTGTGCACCTACGGGGCGATCATCACTTCCACGCGACGCGCTTCGGCATTGTTGCCTGTGCCAGTGGTCTGCTCGGGCTTCTTGAGTTCCAGGCTCGACTCGGTCACACCCGCGCCGATCAATGCATCGCGCACGGCGAACGCACGCTTCTTGGCGATCTCGGCATTTTTTGCCGGATCGCCCGTGGCGTCATGGAAACCAGAGAGCACGAGCCGTTTGCCACCCTTGGCGGCAGCGATGGCATCGGTCAACGCACCGAGCGCGCCGGGTGCCAGCTCGAACTTGCTGGGTGCAAAGTAGAACTTCACCACACCGTTTTCCACCACCACGCTGGCGTCGTCGCCTGCGGCGGCAGCGGTCGGCGTGGCACCGGATGCTTCACCGGACGCAGCTGCGGCAACTGGTGCAGGCACGGCGCCAGCGGAAGCAGACGCCGCCCCTGCAGCACCGGCGGTGGCCGCCACCGCCACCTTGGCGCCATGGGAACGAACCTTCTGGATGCCCACACCCACTGCGAGGCCCACCGCCAACAGCACCGCTGCAATCAACACCACCGCGACAACGCGGTCTTCTGGGTTGTCATCTTGGGAAGACATGGGCGCACACTCCGTGAAGAATAATGAGGGGAAGAGAAAGAAAACCGCTTGGCGACTCACCCGGCGTTCGAACCGGTGAGGCCGAAACCAACCTTAGATTCTAAATGGCCGAATCCGCCGTCCACCCCCTCATTCCCGCTCCTCGCACCCGAAAGCCCGGCACCTGGGACCCCGCTCAGCGCAACGGCGCGCAGATGATGGCCCACACCCTGGCGCAATGGCGCTCCCTGGGACCGCAGGCCGATCTCTGGGTGTTCGGCTACGCATCGCTGGTGTGGCGCCCCGAATTCCAGGCGGCCGAGCAGCGCATCGCGCGGGTGCATGGCCACCACCGCTGCCTACACATGTGGAGCCGGGTGAACCGCGGCACGCCCGAGCGCCCGGGCCTGGTCTTCGCGTTGATGCGTGGCGGCAGTTGCACTGGCATGGCCCTGCGCCTGCCCCACGATCAAGTGGAGGCTCAGATGCCGGCCTTGTGGGCACGCGAGATGCCCAATCCGGTGTACGACCCGAAGTGGCTGCTGTGCCAGACCGACCAAGGCCCCGTCAGGGCGCTGGCCTTCACGCTCTCGGCGCGCAGCCCCAACCACACCGGCCCCCTGAGCGACGAGCGCTATCGCGAAATCTTTGCCCATTCGTGTGGGCGCTACGGCAGCACGCTGGACTACGCCCGCCAGACCCTGCACGGTCTGCGCGCACACGGCATCGAAGACCGCGCGCTGGCGCACCTGCTGCGCCTCGCGGACGATCTGCCTTGAAAGCTTGACCTGTCGCAGTGGCCGGCCACAGGCCCGCTCCTATACTGCCCGGATGAACATCGCCGACCTGCGCAAAAGCTACGAAAAAGCCGAACTCAGCGAGTCGGCCTCTCACGCCGATCCGTTGAAGCAATTTGAGCGCTGGCTCAACGAAGCCATCAGCGGCGAAGTGCCCGAGCCCAACGCCATGACCTTGGCCACCGTCGGGTCCAACCTGCGCCCGAGCACCCGCATCGTGCTCATCAAGGGGTTCGATGAAAGCGGCATTGTCTGGTACACCAACTACCAGAGCCACAAGGGCCGCGAGCTGGCCGGCAACCCCTTCGCCGCCTTGCAGTTTCACTGGGTCGAGATGGAGCGCGTGGTGCGCATTGAGGGCATGGTGGAGAAAGTGAGCGACGCCGAGAGCGACGCGTACTTCCACAGCCGCCCGCTCGACAGCCGCATCGGCGCCTGGGCCAGCCCGCAGAGCGAAGTGATCGACAGCCGCACCGTGCTGGTGACCAACGCGGCGAAATACGGCGCGCAATTCCTGCTGCAACCACCGCGCCCACCGCATTGGGGAGGTTATCGCTTGAAGCCCGACCACTGGCAGTTCTGGCAGGGCCGCAAGAGCCGTCTGCACGACCGGCTGCGCTACACGCTACAAGCCGACGGCGGGTGGCTGAGGGAGCGGTTGGCACCTTGACAGGATCCCCCCGCGCCACCTGCGGCTTCACCCGATGCGTGTGGCCCAGCGAAGCCGGTTCCACCTGGGTTAAATGCACGCGCTCCGGTTGCGATTTACAAGCGCCGGATCGCTTGCTTTGACACAGCTTTCAGCATCGCTTCGGTCACCAGCCCTGGCGCGATCTGATGCAAGGGCACCAGCACAAACGCCCGCTCCCCCATGCGCGGGTGCGGCACGGTCAGTTCTGCTGAATCGATGCTGGCGCTTCCGTACAGCAGCAGGTCCAGGTCCAGCGTGCGCGGTGCGTTGCGGTAGGGGCGCTCGCGACCGGCAGCTTGTTCGATGGCTTGCAGCGCTTGCAGCAGACGGGGGGCCGTGAGCGTGGTGGCAACCTCGGCCACGGCGTTGATGTAGTCGGGTCCACCCGATTCGATGGGCGCGGTGCAGTAGAGGCTGGACGCCTGGACCAGCCGGACACCGGGTGTGCCGCCGAGCGCGGCGAGCGCATCGCGCAGGGTCCGCTCGGCGTCACCGAGGTTGGCGCCGAGTGCCACAAAGGCGGTGACCTCATCGCGCGTCAACGCAGGGCTCCGAAGGGAGTTCAGTCGGCGCCGCCGGCATCGGCTGGGCCACCGGCACCGCCTTCACCGCCGGGCTTGCGGCGACGGCGACGGCGTTTCTTGGCCGGTGCCGTGCCATCGGTGCTGACGCCACCAGCGCCGGCCGGACCCGGCTGGGCGCCATCGTCGTCCCCGTCGGCATCGCCCTCGTCACCCGCCGCCCGGAAGCGGGGATCGGGTGCCGTTGCCTGCGCCTGGTTGGCAGGATGATCGGTGTCGCTGCGCTTCACGCGCCGCGCGCCGCCCGGGCCCGCCTTGGGCTGGTTGACCTTGCGCTGCGCGTCCACCATGTCTTCGCGCACTTCGTCGCTCGCCATGCTGAAGGTTTCCCACCAGTGGGCCAGCTCTTCTTCCACCTCGCCCACCTGCGCGCGCAGGCGCAGGAAGTCGAAGCCGGCGCGGAACCGAGCCTGGTCGACCAGGCTGAAGGGCGACGTGCCGACCCGCTTGTCGAAACGGGGCTGCATCATCCAGATCTCGCGCATGTCGGCACCGAGTTTGCCGCGGCCCGACACGTCGCCGATGCGGGACTCAAACACCTCGTCCACCGCATCCTGTAAGGCACCGAACGCCGGCGGCGGGCGCTGGTTGCCACGCGGCTGCAGGCGCTGGCTCCAGCCCTTGCGCACGTCGGCCCACAACACGCAGGCCAGCAGGAAGCTCGGCGCCACCGGCTTGTTTTCACCGACACGGCGGTCGGTGTCCTGCAGCGCCAGCTTGACAAACTCGTCGTCGGCGCGTTCCACCACCACGTCGAGCAGCGGGTAGATGCCCGTGTTCAGCCCCACGGCCTTGAGCTGGGCCACGCTGGCGAGCGAGTGCCCGGTCTGCAGCAGCTTGAGCATTTCGTCGAACAGGCGGCTCTGCGGCACATCGGCCAGCAGCTTGCGCGACGAGGCCAGCGGCTCCAGTGTCTTGGCGTCGAAACTGAAACCCAGGCCACTGAGCTTGGCGGCGAAACGCACGGCCCGGATGATGCGCACCGGGTCTTCGCGGTAGCGCGTGGCGGCGTCGCCGATCATGCGCAAGGTCTTCTTTTTCGCGTCACGGATGCCGTTGTGGAAGTCGACCACGATCTCCGACTCGGGGTCGTAGTACATGGCGTTGATGCTGAAATCGCGGCGTGCGGCGTCCTGCTCGATCGGGCCCCACACGTTGTCGCGCAGCACGCGGCCGCTCGCGTCCACCGCGTGTTTCATGCCGGCGAGCTCGCCCTTGCTGGTGCGCTCGTTGCCCGCCACCTGCTCGGCGTCGGCGCTGTCGAGGTAGGCGCGAAAGGTCGAGACCTCGATCATTTCGTGTTCGCGTCCGCGGCCATAGACCACGTGCACGATGCGAAAACGCCGGCCGATGATGAAGGCGCGGCGGAACAGCCCTTTCACCTGCTCGGGCGTGGCGCTGGTGGCCACGTCGAAGTCTTTCGGGCGCAGGCCGAGCAACAGGTCGCGGACCGCGCCACCCACCAGGTAGGCCTCGAAACCCGCGGCTTTCAAGGTGTGCACCACGTCCAGCGCGCGCTGGTCCACCAGTTTGCGGTCGATGCCGTGCACAGATGCCGGCACATCGTCCCGCTTGCCGAACTTCGGTGTTTTGGCTGGCTTGGGCTCGTTGGACTTGCCCAGCAGCTTGTTGATGAATTTTTTGATCATTCGAATAGGTTCAGAATGCGCCAGCCCCGTTCGGCGGCAATGGCGCTGAGCCGGGCATCGGGATTGGTGGCCACCGGCTCGTGCACCTTGTCCAGCAGCGGCAAGTCGTTGATGGAGTCGCTGTAGAAGGTGCTGTGCTCGACGCGCGACCAGTCCAGACCACGCTCGGACAGCCATTGTTCCACACGAGCGACCTTGCCCTCCCGGAACGAGGGCGTGCCAAGAATTTCGCCGGTGGGATTGCCCTGGGCATCTCGCTCCAGATCGATGGCGATCAACTCCGGCACACCAAACGCATCGGCGATCGGGCGGGTCACGAAGGCGTTGGTCGCGGTGACCACGATCACCGTGTCGCCCGCTGCCTGGTGACGGCGCACCAGCTCCATGGCCTGCGGCTTCATGGCCGGGCGGATGACCTCGTCCATGAACCGGCGGTGCGCGGCGTTGCAAAGGGCCACGCCGTGTTCGGCCAGCGGAGCGACAGAGAAGCGGATGTATTCGTGAATGTCCAGCGTGCCGGCCTTGTACTGCTCGTAAAAGGCGTCGTTGGCACGGGTGTGGGTTTCAGCGTCGCGCCACCCCAGCGTGACGGTGAACTGTCCCCAGGAGTAATCGGAATCGATGGGAATCAGAGTGTGATCAAGATCGAAAAGGGCAAGTCTCATCAGAGTTTTATTCGTTTTCCAGCATGGATTTGATCAGCGGGATGGTGATCGCGCGCTGGGTGCGCAGAGCGTAGGCGTCGAGCTGGTCGAGCAGCATCATGAGGCTGGAGAGGTCGCGCGAGAAGCGGTTGAGCATGAAGTCCATGACCTCGTCGCTCAGGAACACGCCGCGTTCGTCGGCGGCGCGCCGCAGCACCGCGCGGCGCTCGGCCTCGCCCAGCGCCTTGACCTGAAACACATGGCCCCAGCCCAGGCGGGTGCGCAGGTCTTCGCGCAGCTGCAGGTCGGCTGGCGGCCGGTCGGCGGCCGCCAGCACCCAGCGCGCCGGTCCGTGCGCCGGGCTCTGGGCGTTGACGAACCAGTTGAAGGCCGCGGCCTGTTGCTCGGCGGTGTAGAGGTGACAGTCGTCCAGCAACACCGCGTCCCAGCGTTCGTCGAAATCGGCAGGATGCAGGGTCGATGCGTCGATCCAGCCGACATGGCTGCCATGGTCTCGCAACGCCTCGCGCGCCGCGCGCAGCAGATGGGTCTTGCCACTGCCGCATTCGCCCCAGAGAAACGTGGGCACGGGCGACCGCATGGGGTTGCCGGTCCACAGGCTCAGATGCTGCAGCGCTGCCTCGTTGCCCGCCGCCACGAAATTGGCCAGGGTCGGCACGGGCGCCAGGCCAATGTCGAGCGCCATCTGCTTCATGGGGGGCTGAACCGGCGTCATTCGGTGACGTCCTGATGGGCCGGCGCGGTGCCGGTCTGCGTCGGCGCATCCATGTACAAGCGGCTGGACAGGTAACCCGTCTTGGCTCGGCGAATCGCCACCAGCAGGATGGCACTCGCGGGCAGAGCGATCAGCACCCCCACAAAGCCAAAGAGGTGGCCGAAGGCCATCAAGGCGAAGATGACGGCAATCGGGTGCAGGCCGATGCGCTCGCCAAGCAGGCGAGGTGTCACATACATGCTCTCGACCACCTGGCCCACGGTGTAGACCGCTGCGACCAGCGCCACCCCCAGCAAGGACTGGAACTGCAGCACCGCGGCGAGCAAGCCCATGACCAAGCCCAGACCAAAACCCAGGTAGGGGATGAACACCGCCAGACCGGTGAACACGCCGATCGGCAGCGCGAGCTTGAGCCCCACCAGCGCCAGCGCCACGGTATAGAACACGGCGAGCACGCCCATCACCAGCAGCTGGCCGCGCAGGTACTGGCCCAGCACATCGTCGGTCTCGTCCAGAAAGCTCTGCACGTTCGCGCGCCAGCGCGGCGGGATCAGGCCTTTGCTGCGCTCGACCAGGTTGGCCCAGTCCAGCAGCAGGTAATAGGCCACGATGGGCGTGAGCACCAGGTTGCCGAACACCGCCGCAAGCGCGCTGCCGCCGATGCGCAACGAAGAGAGCAGGCCGTCGATCAGCTCACCTTCGTGTCCGGTGATGAGCTTCTGCAGCCACCCGCGCACCATCGACACGTCCACCTGCAGATCCACGCCGAACCGCGCGGCCAGCGGGGTCAGGGAGTCGTTGACCCGGTCCAGCAGGGCCGGCACCTGCTCCTTGAGCAGCGGCACCTGCTTCGTGATCACCGGCACGATCAACAGCACCACAGCGGCCATCACGAGCATCAGCATCGCGATCGCCAGCCCCGCGCCCAGCCCGCGCGGAATTTTGTAGGCATGCAGCTTCTCCACCAGTGGGTGCAGCGCATATGCCAGCACCGCCGCCAGCAAAAACGGCGTGAGCACCGGCGCGAGCACCGCCAGAACGGCCCAGATCGCCAGGCCAATGGCAGCCCAGGACAAGAAGCGGATCTGGTTGGGGGTGAGGGTCATGGAGGGGTGCGTCGGGTGAATGGTCGGGCTGCAAGGGCGAACCCTTAAAATCTGGGGCAAATTCTAGTCCGCGCCTCTGAGCCACCGCCCAAAGGCCCCCGCCATCCTGTGCGGCGCCTCCGGCGCACCGGGCCCTGGCCCTCCCCGTCCCTCTCCGGAACCCTTCGCGGCACGCCGCAGCACCCTTGCCATGACCTCCAGCACCACCCCCCTCTCCTACAAAGACGCCGGCGTTGACATCGACGCGGGCGACGCGCTCGTCGAACGCATCAAGCCGCTGGCCAAGAAAACCATGCGCGAAGGCGTGCTGGCTGGCATCGGCGGTTTCGGCGCGCTGTTTGAAGTGCCCAAGCGCTACAAGGAACCGGTGCTGGTGTCGGGCACCGACGGCGTGGGCACCAAGCTCAAGCTGGCTTTTGAATGGAACATGCACGACACGGTCGGCATCGACCTGGTGGGCATGAGCGTGAACGACGTGCTGGTGCAGGGCGCCGAGCCGCTGTTCTTCCTCGACTATTTCGCCTGCGGCAAGCTGGACGTGGACACGGCCGCAGCCGTGGTCGGCGGCATCGCCCTGGGTTGTGAACTCTCCGGTTGCGCGCTGATCGGCGGCGAAACGGCCGAGATGCCCGGCATGTACCCGGCGGGTGAATACGACCTGGCTGGCTTCTGCGTCGGCGCGGTCGAAAAGTCCAAGATCCTGACCGGCCAGAGCGTGAAGCCCGGCGACGTGGTGCTGGGCCTGGCCTCGCACGGTGTGCATTCCAACGGTTTCTCGCTGGTGCGCAAGTGCATCGAGCGCGCCGGCGGCGAACTGCCCGCCACGCTGGACGGCCAGCCCTTCAAGCAGGCCATCATGAAACCCACCCGGCTCTACGTGAAGAACGTGCTGGCCGCGCTGGCCGCCCACCCCATCAAGGCCCTGGCGCACATCACCGGCGGCGGCCTGCTGGAGAACATCCCCCGCGTGCTGCCCGAAGGCACGGCCGCACACCTGAAGAAGGGCAGCTGGCCGCAGACCGAACTGTTCGCCTGGCTGCAGACCACTGCCGGCATCGACGACATCGAGATGAACCGCACCTTCAACAACGGCATCGGCATGGTGGTGGTGATCGCCGCTGAAGAGGCCGCCGCGTGCGCCGCGACGCTGCGCGGGCTGGGTGAGACGGTGTTTGAGATCGGCGTGATCGCGGTCAAGGGCGAAGGTGCTTCGGTCACCGTGGCCTGAGCCCCCTTTTCCCCACACTCAAAGGCCCGTTCGCGGGCCTTTGTCGCTTCACGTGGCGCTCATGGACCAGCCTGCACCTTGTAGGACAAGGCCCACGGCCATTGATCGTGGCCTCCTATGGCTCGAACAGGTGTCACGGGACAAGATGAGCGCATCTTCCCCCATCAGGAGCGCGCCAATGCACACCGTCTCTGCCCCCTATGGCGATCCACGAGACAACCATTTCCTGGCGTCGTTGCCCGAGTCGGTGTGGGCTCGGTGGCGTCACCAGTTGGAACCCGTTGACCTCTCTGCGGACCAGCAGCTTCATGCCTGCGCTACAAGCCTGGCCTATCTGCACTTCCCCACCACCGCCATGGTTTCGTTGCTGTATCTCACGAAAGACGGCGCATCCACAGAAATCTGTGCGGTGGGAAGTGATGGCGTGGTCGGCATCGATTCGTTGATGGGGGCAAACACCGCGCAAACCCTGGCCGTGGTGCAACGCGCCGGGCAAGGCTATCGTTTGCCCTCGCAGGCCGTGCGCCAGGAACTCACTCAGGCCGGCCCCGCCCTTCCCGTCATGCTGCGTTACGCCCACAGCCTGGTCGCGAAGGTGGCACAGACGGCCGTGTGCAACCACTTCCACTCGGTGGAACAACGGGTGTGCCGCCGCCTGCTGATCAGCCTGGACCAGGCACCGCAGAACGAGGTGGCACTGACGCACCAACAATTCTCCAACCTGCTGGGTGTGCGGCGCGAGAGCGTGACGGCAGTCGCGCACAAGCTGCAGGGCCGCGGCGTGATTCGCTACCACCGTGGCCACATCACCGTGCTGGACCGCCAGGGTCTGGAACAAGGCGCCTGCGAGTGTTACGCCATGGCGAGGCAACAATACGAGCGCACGCTCCCGATGCCACTGGCAGCATGAGGCTCCTCTGAATGGCGCTGGACGGCGATGTGTGTCCGAAAATGATCGAATATTGTCGCCATGAGCGCGGACGGGTTGCCCTTGAAGCGGAACAATATGGGCATTCCCCTTCCCATCAGGAGCCCCTACATGCCTTCCGCCTTGCTGGTCATCGACGTCCAGGAATCATTTCGTCATCATCCCTCGTTTTCAGAGCGTGATCTGCCCAATTACCTCGCTGCACAGAATGCGCTGATTGCCGGCTGCGTGGCACGAGCAGTGCCGGTGGTTCGCATCTTTCACAGTGACGGCCCGGAAACGATGGACAACCCGTTTTCGCTGGCCTCGGGGCACGTTCGGCCACTTCAGGGTCTGTCCGATTTTGATGCTTCGGCAACGTTCATCAAACACCGCCACAGCGCACTGGTGGGCACCGGGCTGGAGGTCTGGCTGACGCGCCATGGCATCGGCCGCCTGATCGTCAGCGGGATCCGCACCGAACAATGTTGCGAGACCACCACCCGCCACGCCTCAGACCTGGGCTGGTCGGTCGATTTCGTGACCGAGGCGACGCTGACCTTCGACATGGTGCAGCCCGACGGTCGGCCACTGAGCGCCGCCGACATCCAAAGCCGCACGGCCACCGTGCTCAAGGACCGCTTTGCGCGCATCTGCAGCGTGACCGAGGCGTTGGAGCAGCTGTCGTGAGCGCCGCGCCGGGCCGCCCCGGAGTCGCTCAGCCCCGCAGTGCGCAGCGCGGAGAGTCGTCCCGTGAGCACTGAGACGTTGACCGTGGCGATCCTGGCCTTCGACGAGGTCGAAGCACTCGACTTCGCCGGCCCCTACGAGGTGTTCACCACCGCGAGCCGCATGGCCTTGCGCGAACGCCCCTCAGACCCCGCGCCGTTCGAGGTGGTCAGCGTGGCACGCACCCGCGAGCCGGTGCGCGCCCGCGCCGGCTTGATGCTGCTGCCCGACCACGGTTTTGCCGATGCACCGCCGGTGGACGTGCTGATCGTGCCGGGCGGCGTCGTGGACGAGGCGATGCGCTGCCCCGAGACCCTGCGCTGGGTGGCTCAGGCGAGCGAGCGGGCGCTGCTGACGGCCTCGGTCTGTACCGGCGCCTTCGTGCTCGCGGCCAGCGGCGTGCTCACCGCCGGCCCGGTCACGACCCACTGGGAAGACCAGGCCGACCTCGCGCGCGCGTTCCCCGCACTGGCGGTGAAGTCCGGTGTGCGCTGGGTCGATCAGGGCCGGATCGTCACCTCCGGCGGCATCAGCGCCGGGATCGACATGAGCCTGCACCTGGTCGCGCGGCTCGCGGGCGAGGCGCTCGCGCTGCGCACCGCCAGGCAGATAGAGTTCCAGTGGACGCGCCATTGAGCGGACCGATCCGGGTCGACTTCGTGCTGCTTCCTGGCAGCCTGATCCTCGACTGGGCGGGCCCGGCCGAGGCGCTGCGCATCGCCAACCAGTGCCTGCTCGCCATCGGCCAGCCGGAGGCCTTCGAGCTGCGGTTCATCGGCCCACTGGCGCAGGCCATCAGCTCGGTCGGCGCCCAGGTCAGCGGCATTCAGCCTCTGCCCGACCCGGCTTCCGACGCGCGACCGGCGCCCACCTGGATCGTGTTGCTGGGCCAGCCCGGCGACACCGTCGACGTGCGCGCCCCGGGCGTGCCCGAGTTGCTGCATTGGTTGCGGGGCCTGCGGCTGCGGCCGGACCGGCTGGAGCTGGTGACGGTGTGTGCCGGCGCCATCCTGGCCGCGCACGCCGGGCTGCTCGACGGCCACCGTGCCACCACGCACCACCAGCACCTGGACGAGTTGCGCCAGGTGGCGCCGCGCTGCGACACGGTGGCCAACCGGGTGTTCGTGCTCGACGGCGTGGTGAGCAGCAGTGCGGGCGTGACCACCGGCATCGACCTGTTTCTGCATCGCATCGCCGCCGTCTGCGGCCCGGCGCTGGCGGCCCGGGTGGCCCAGACCATGGTGGTGGCGCTGCGGCGCGGCCCCGGCGATCCGGAGCTGTCGCCGTTCCTGCGCCACCGCGATCACATGCACCCCGCCGTGCACCGGGTGCAGGACGCGGTGAGCCAGGCCCCCCAACAAGGCTGGGACGCACAAACCATGGCCGAGGTGGCCTGCACGTCGCCGCGCCACCTGACGCGGCTTTTCATTCAACACGCGGGTATCGGGCCGATGCACTACTTGCGCAGCATCCGGCTCGATCTGGCCGAGGCCGCGCTGAACGCCGGCCGCAGCGTCGGACAGGCCGCCGAGATGGCCGGGTTCAGCTCCGACACGCAGTTGCGCCGCACCTGGCACCAGTTGGGGAAAAGTGGCTCGCCGGCTCGGCCCGCAGCCTGAAGCTCACAGCAGCTGTTCGGACATCAACACATGGGTGCCCGGCGCACCGGCGAGCGCCGACGACAGCAGGTGGTGGGCGATGCGCTCGGCGGGCACCACGCGGTAGCGCGGGGGCAGCACCGGACTCAGCCACTGCGACACCCTGACCGCCGCCTGTTCGGCCGGCCGTGCCACCTTGCGATCCCCGCCGATGAGGCCCGGTCTCACGAAGGTCAGCGAGGCAAACCCCAGCGCCTCCAGGTCGCGTTCAAGTTCACCTTTCGTGCGCGAGTAAAAGACGCGCGACGCGGGGTCGGCACCCAGCGCCGAGTTGAGGGCGTAGGCCCGGGCGCCGTGACGCAACGCGAGCTTGCCCACCTGCAGCGGGAGGTCGTGATCGACCCGGTAAAAAGCGGCCTGAGAGCCGGCCACCTTGATGGTCGTGCCCAGGGTGCAGATCACCGCGTCCACCGCCCACCAGTCGGCCCCTTCGGGCAGGTGGTCAAAATTCACCAGCGGGTTGAACAGCTTCGGGTGGAGCGGCAGCGCTCGGCGGGTGGGGGTGATCACCCAGGCCAACCGCGGGTCAGCCAAGGCCTGCTTCAACACGGCCTGGCCCACCAACCCGGTGGCGCCCACCAGCAACATGGTGCTCATGGGAGGCAGCTCAATTCAGCGCCCGACGCAGTTCCTGCATGCGCTGGGCGATGGCGTCGCGGTCGAGCGTGTCGTCGGTGTGGGCGACGTACACCTCCAGGTCAGCGACGGCGAGCCGGGCATCGCCCATCTCGGCCCAGGCAAGGCCCCGGTCGCGGTACTCGACCCAGGCGTCGGGCAGCAGGATCAATAGGCGGTCGAGCACGGCGATCAGGCGCAGCCAGTCTTCGGCGGTGCGGTGGATCTCCTTGAGGTTGCGCAACATGCGCGCCAGGATGTCGCGCGGGGGCGCGGCCTGCAGGTACAGGCCCACCGGCACGTCGAAATCGTCGACCAGGCCTCTGCGCCGCTTGTAGGGTTCCAGTCGCTCGGAGAGGTCTTCTCGACTGAGCGACTGGCCAGTGAACGGGTCGATCACCACCTGGCCTTCGGGCAGGTTGATCTTGACCAGGAAGTGCCCGGGGAAGTTGACGCCACGCGCCTTGAGTCCCAGCCCTTGCGCCAGCTCCAGCCAGAGCACGGCGAGCGAAATCGGTATGCCGCGCCGCGTCTTGAGCAGCACGTTGAGGTGGCTGTTGTCGGGGTCGTGGTAGTGGTTGACGTTGCCGCCAAACCCCATGTCGCGAAAGAAAAACTGGTTCAGCGTGCGCAGCCGCTGCAGCGGCCCGGCGTCTTCGGCGCAGCGTCGGCGCACCCTCGACAGGAGCTGGTCCAGATCGCCCAGCACCTCCTGGACGTCCAGATCGGGGTACTCGTCCTGCGCGATCGAGGCCGCGGCCTCCAGCAGCGGCAGGCTGTCGTCCTCGCTCACCAGCGAAGCGAAATAGGCCAGGGGTGTGGACGGGGGAAGCTGGTAGGCAGAAGGCATGGCATGGCGGCGACAGGCGCGACCCACGCGCCCTATCCCCTATTTTCGGACGAATTGCCGAAGTTTTAACCCTGAAAGCAACAAGGCCACAAAGTAGATCGCTGCCGCACCCACCACACACAGCGCCAGCAGGCCCACACGCTCCAGCGCCCGGCCCTCAAAATCGGTCCAGTTCTCGGCGCCTGCCGCCCAGAGCAGAAACACCGCCATCAAGGCACTGGCCGCCACCACCTGCAAGGCAAACCGGCCCCAGCCAGGCAACGGCTGGTAGGCGCCGCGACGGCGCAGGCCGATCAGCAGCAACAGCGCGTTGAGCGCCGCACCCAAACCGATCGACAGCGCCAGCCCCGCGTGCGCGAGATGGGGCACAAACAACAGGTTCATGCCCTGTGTGAGCACCAGCACCAGCACGGCAATCAGCGCCGGGGTGCGAATGTCCTGTCGGGCGTAAAAGCCCGGCGCCAGCACCTTGATCGCCACCAGCCCCAACAATCCGGCGCCGTAGCCCATCAACGCGAGGGAGGTCTGTTGCACGTCGCGCTCGGTGAACGCACCGTAGTGGTACAGCCCCGACACCAGGGGTTTGGCAAAGGTCAGCAAGGCCAGCGCACAGGGCACCGCCAGCAACACCATCAGGCGCAGGCCCCAGTCCAGCAACTGGCTGTAGCGCGCGCCGTCTTCCTGGGCCTTTGCGGCCGAGAGCTGCGGCAGCAGCACGACACCCAGGGCCACACCCAGCATGGCGGTGGGAAATTCCATCAACAGGTCGGCATAAGACAGCCAGCTCACGCTGCCCGGCGTCAGGTGCGAGGCAATCTGGGTGTTGATCAGCAGCGAGATCTGCGCCACGCTCACGCCCAGCAGCGCTGGCAGCATCAGCGTGGTGACGCGGCGGGTGCCCGGGTGGGTCCAGGCCTTTTTCAGCGAAGACCAGCGCAGCCCCACACGCGGCAACATGCCGATGCGAAGCAGCGCCGGAATCTGCACCCCCAGCTGCAACATGCCACCCAGCATCACGCCACCGGCCATTGCGTAGATGGGCTCGATGCCCAGTGTCTTGAACCAGGGCGCCCCCAGCCAGGCCGCACCGATCATGGCCACGTTGAGCAGCACCGGCGTGGCCGCCGGCACGGCGAAACGCTTCCAGGTGTTCAACACGCCGGCCGAGAGCGCCACCAGCGACATGAAGCCAATGTAGGGAAACATCCAGCGCGTCATGAACACCGCCGCCTCAAAGCCCTGTGCGCTCTGCTTCAAACCGCTGGCCATGGCCCAGACCAGGATCGGCGAGGCCGCCACGCCCAGCACACAGGTGACCAGCAGTGCCCAGACCAGCACCGTGGCGATCTGGTCCACCAGTTCGCGCGTGGCCTCGTCGCCTTGGGTGGCGCGCGCGCCCGCCAACACCGGCACAAAAGCCTGGCTGAAGGCGCCCTCGGCGAACAACCGCCGGAACATGTTGGGGATGCGAAACGCCACATTGAAGGCGTCAGTCAGGGGACTCGCGCCGAACATGGAGGCCAGGAGCAACTGACGCACGAGGCCGGTGATGCGCGACGCCAGCGTCAGAAGGGAAACCAGGGAGGCGGATTTGAAGAGTGACACGGGCGAAGTTTAACCACGCCCCCTCGCCGTGAAGCCCTGGGACTGGTCGAACGCTGTGGCCGTGCTAAAATCGCGGGCTTTGCTGGCAACATCCCCAAACATTTGAAGGAATTTCACCATGGCAACCAAGCCGAAGAAAAAGAACCCCCGCCTGGCCTCTGGCCGCAAACGCGTCCGCCAGGACGTCAAGATCAACGCCGCGAACACCTCGCTGCGTTCCAAATACCGCACCGCCGTCAAGAACGTTGAAAAAGCCGTTCTGGCTGGCGACAAGACCAAGGCGACCGAACTGTTCGCCAAGATGCAACAAGTGGTGGACATCGTTGCCGACAAGGGCATCTTCCACAAGAACAAGGCCGCTCGCGACAAGAGCCGCCTGTCGACCAAGGTCAAGGCCCTGGCACTCGCTGCCGCTTAATTGCAGCATTCACCGGCCTGATCCGTCAGGCCATCAGCCCGGACCATCCCGGTCCGCCGTTTGAAACGGTGCGCTGCCAGCAAAAAGTGAAAAACCGCCTTCGGGCGGTTTTTTCATGGGCGCCTCAAAAGCGCTGTCAGTCGTCATCCCCACCGATGAAGCCGCCAAGCAGACCCCCAGCCAGTCCACTCGTCAAACCGCCTTGCTCGCCGCCACGGCCACCGCCGCCCTGCATCCTGGGCGCGGCCGCGAAGATGCGCGAGGCCAGGCGCGCGAACGGCAGCGACTGGATCCACACCGTGCCCGGGCCGCGCAGCACCGCAAAGAACAGGCCCTCGCCACCAAACAGCGCCGTCTTCACGCCGCCGACAAACTGGATGTCGAAGTCCACATCGGGCGTATAGGCCACCACGCAGCCTGTGTCCACACGCAACACCTCGCCAGGCTGCAGCCGGCGCTCGAGCACCGTGCCGCCGGAGTGCACAAAGGCCAGGCCGTCGCCTTCGAGCTTCTGCATGATGAAGCCTTCGCCGCCGAAGAACCCGGTGCCCAGCTTGCGCTGGAACGCGATACCGAGCGACACGCCCTTGGCTGCACAGAGGAACGCGTCGCGCTGACAGATCAGGGTGCCGCCGTAACGGCTCAGGTCGAACGGCATGATCTTGCCGGCGTAGGGCGCGGCAAACGCCACCTTCTTCTTGCCGCGGCCGTCGTTGGTGTAGACCGTGGTGAACAGCGATTCACCCGTGATCAGACGCTTGCCCGCGCCGAGCAGCTTGCCGAACAGGCCGGCCGAGCCCGACGCGGCAGAACCATCGCCGAACACGGTGTCCATCCGGATGCCATCTTCCATGTACATCATGCTGCCGGCCTCACCGATCGCGGCCTCGCCGGGGTCGAGCTCGATCTCGACGCACTGCATGTCGTCGCCGTGCAAAAAGTAGTCAACGTCGTCCATCGCCATGAAGGATCACTCCTGAAACAGGGCACATGCCCGATCAGCGGAGGATAGCGGATGCGATGCGTGACAGAGCGACGCCGCAGTCAGCGCCAAAAAACCACGCCGGAGCGAAGTGCCCAAACCCGGAACGCGGCGGAACTGGCTTTGCCAGGCCGCTCGCGTTGCCCCCTTTGAGGAGGTCGCGCGCAGCGCGGCGGGGGTACTTCAGATCTTGTCCGGCATCAAGCAGGCTTCCACCACCTGCAGGTCGTTGTCGCGCGCGAAATGCATGACGAAATCCCAGGCCATGGGTTCGGCTTCGCGCAGGTCGGTGCTCACCACCACCACTTTCACCCCGTTCATCACCGTGGGCACGCACCAGGACGAGTAGGCGATGTGACTGCCCTGCATGGCCTTGCCGCCACCTGGGCGGAACTGACTCATCACACCCGCCAACCGCTCGGCCCAGTCACTGGGGCGAAAGGCGCGCCCCGTACTGGTGACGCCCTGGATGAACACTTGCTTGGCAGCGGGTTGAGCCATCGGTGGAGTGCAGAAAAGGCCTTCGGATGGAGGGCGCGGGAGGGTGAAAAAGCCACCGAAGTGTCGAGGATCGCTCGTTCTCGGTGAGGTGGGTATTCTATCTTATATAAGACTCAAGCTCAGGGAAAACCCGGACCAACCGACCGAGGTGTGCCGCATGGCTCTGATGCCCAACAAGCAAAGATGATGCCGGTGCCTGCGCCTAAAATCGCTTTTCAACGGCTCAACCTGCGTTGAGCCGCTTTCTTTTGGCCCCTTCCAACCCGGAGTTCCGCATGAATGCCGCCGCCCCCGCCGCCCCGTCGTCGCCCCACGTGATGAACACCTACGGCCGACTGCCGATCGCCATGTCGCACGGCAAAGGCTGCCGCGTCTGGGACGTGAACGGCAAGGAATACCTGGACGCGCTGGCCGGCATCGCCGTCAACACCCTGGGCCACGGCCACCCCAAACTGGTGCCCGCGCTGCAGGAGCAGGTGGCCAAGATGATGCATTGCTGCAACTACTACCACGTGCCCGACCAGGAAAAACTGGCACAGCTGCTGGTGGAGCGTTCGGGCCTCTCCAACGTGTTCTTCTGCAGCACCGGACTGGAGGCCAACGAAGCCGCCTTGAAGCTGGCGCGCAAGTACGGCCACGACAAAGGCATTGAGCGCCCGGAGATCGTGGTGTACGAAAAGGCCTTCCATGGCCGATCGATTGCCACGCTCTCGGCCACCGGCAACCCCAAGATCCAGGCCGGGTTCGGCCCGCTGGTCGAGGGTTTCATCCGCGTGCCGGTGAACGACATTGAGGCGCTGAAACAGGCCACCGAAGGCAACCCCAACGTGGTGGCCGTGTTCTTTGAAACGATTCAGGGCGAAGGCGGCATCAACCCGATGCGCGTGCAGTACCTGCAGGACGTGCGCGCGTTGTGCGACGCCAAGAACTGGCTGCTCATGATCGACGAGGTGCAGTGCGGCATGGGCCGCACCGGCAAGTGGTTTGCCCACCAGTGGGCGGGCATCAAGCCGGACGTGATGCCGCTGGCCAAGGGTCTGGGCTCTGGCGTGCCGATCGGCGCGGTGGTGGCCGGCCCCAAGGCCGCCCACATCTTCCAACCGGGCAACCACGGCACCACCTTCGGCGGCAACCCGCTGGCCATGCGCGCCGGGGTGGAAACCATCCGCATCATGGAAGAAGACGGTCTGCTGGAAAACGCCGCCACGGTGGGCGCTCACCTGCGGGACACGCTGGCCAAAGGCCTGGCGGGCAACCCGGGCTTGAAAGAAATCCGAGGCCAGGGCCTGATGATCGGCATCGAGCTGAACAAGCCCTGCGGCGAGATCACGCAGCGCGCGGCCGACGCCGGCCTGCTGCTGTCTGTCACGGCCGACAGCGTGATCCGCCTGGTGCCGCCGCTGATCATGACCACCGCCGAGGCCGACGAAGTCGCGGCCATCCTGTTGCCCCTCATCACCACCTTCTTGACGGAAAACGCATGAGCATCCGCCACTACCTCCAGTTCAAGGACCTCGGCGCCGACGAGTACGCCTACCTGCTCACGCGCGCGGCCTTCATCAAGGCCAGGTTCAAGGCCTTCGAAAAGCACCAGCCCTTCGCCGACCCGGACCGCACGCTGGCCATGATCTTCGAGAAGGCCAGCACACGCACCCGCGTGAGCTTCGAGGCCGGCATGTACCAGCTCGGTGGCTCGGTGGTGCACCTGACCACGGGCGACAGCCAGCTCGGCCGCGCCGAGCCCATCGAAGACAGCGCCAAGGTCATCAGCCGCATGGTGGACATGGTGATGATCCGCACCTACGAGCAGAGCAAGCTGGAGCGCTTCGCCGCGCACTCGCGCGTGCCGGTCATCAACGGCCTGACCAACGAGTTCCACCCCTGCCAGATCCTGGCCGACCTGTTCACCCTGGTCGAGCACCGCCCGGCCGCCAGCGGCAACCCGCTGGATGCGCTCAAGGGCAAAGTGGTGGCGTGGGTGGGCGACGGCAACAACATGGCCAACACCTGGCTGCAAGCTGCCGAACTGCTGGACTTCACGGTGCACGTGAGCACGCCCAGCGGCTACGAGGTGGACCCGAAGCTGGCCGGCATCTCCAACCCAGGCTGCTACAAGGTCTTCAAGGACCCAAAGGCCGCCTGCGCCGGCGCGGACCTCGTGACCACCGACGTCTGGACCAGCATGGGCTACGAGGCCGAAAACGAGGTGCGCCGCGCCGCGTTCGCGCAGTGGTGCGTGGACGAAGCCATGATGGCCGTGGCCAAACCCGACGCGCTCTTCATGCACTGCCTGCCCGCGCACCGCGGTGAAGAGGTGAGCGCCGAAGTCATCGACGGCCCACAATCGGTCGTCTGGGACGAGGCCGAGAACCGCATGCATGCGCAGAAGGCGCTGATGGAGTACCTGCTGCTGGGCCGTCTGGGCTGAGCCGCCGCCAACCAACGCATGAGTGCCTGCACCACTTGTGGCGCCTGCTGCGCCAGCTTTCGCGTGGACTTCTCGGTGCACGAAACCCAGTCTGAGGGTGGCAGCGTTCCCGACGGTCTGTGGGTGCCGGTGACAGACAGCATCGCCCGCATGCGCGGCACCGACCACGGGCAACCCCGTTGCGCCGCGCTCTCGGGCCGCATCGGTGAAAGAGCCACCTGCGGCATCTACGAGTGGCGACCCAACCCCTGCCGCGAATTCGAAGAAGGCAGCGATGCCTGCGGCCAGGCGCGCCGCCGCCATGGGCTTTCACCGTTGAGCGCATCCTTCGGCGGCTGACCCGCACATCCACTCCATGCAAGCCCTGCTCGACGCCATCGCCACGGTGGCCATGCCCACTGACGCGCAACGCTTCTTCCACGGGCGCGGCGGCTTGCACCCGGGCAACGAGGCCTGGACGCTGGACGCCTTCCCGCCCGTGTGGGTGCTGACCAAATTCGGCGAAACCACGGCCGAAGAACGGGCCGCGGTGACCGCTGCCCTGCAGGCGCGGCAAGCGCAGATCGCGCCCGGCGAACCGCTCAACGCCGTGCTGCAAACCCGCTTCGAGGGCCGCAGCGAAACCACCGTGCTCGCCGGCACCGTGCCCGAGTCACACGTGGTCACCGAAGACGGCGCCAAGTACCGCATCAACCTGCAGCGCGGCCAGAACCACGGCCTGTTTCTCGACATGGCCGAGGGCCGGCGCTGGGTGCGCACGAACGCACAAGGCCACAAGGTGCTCAACCTGTTCGCCTACACCTGCGCTTTCTCGGTGGCAGCACTCCAGGGTGGCGCGAAAGAGGTGGTGAACATCGACATGGCGCAGGGCGCGCTCACCACCGGCCAGCAGAACCACCAGTTGAACGGCATCACCAGCGGTGCCAAGTTCCTCGCGCACGACCTCTTCAGCTCATGGGGCAAGGTCACGCGCATGGGGCCTTACGGGCTGGTGATCGCCGATCCGCCGAGTCACCAGAAGGGTAGCTTCGTGGCCAACAAAGACTGGCCACGCCTGATGCGCCGCCTGCCCGACCTGCTGCGTCCTGGCGGCCACGCCCTGCTCTGCCTGAACGCGCCGCAAATCCCGGAGCGTTTTCTGCACGACCTGCTGGCCGCAGAAGCGCCCGAGCTGGAACTGGTTCAGCGCCTGCCCAACCCGGCGGTGTTCGCCGATGTGTCGCCCGACCGCGCGCTGAAGGTGCTGCTGGCGCGCCTGCCACCGCTTTGAGTCAGTGGCAGCCACCGGACCTGCTGCAACCTTGGCAACGGCCACAAGCCGGCGCACCGGCGCCACTGCGATCCGCAGGCACCGCCATCGATCGGCCCACCCGCCAGCGCCGCAGCGCAGCCCGCAGCAGGTACACCAGCGCCGCCAGCACACACAGTGCAACGATGAAAGACTGCAAACTCACAGACACGCCTTGGCCCTGAGGGCTGCGCGGGGCGCTGGCCGGCGCTGGTTCATGCGGCCCCCCATTGAGAGGCCAGCCGGTAAGTGAACCAGGCCGCGACATAGGCCAATGCAAACAGATAGCCGGCCACGATGGCGACGTGGCGCATGCCACCAGCCTCGCGGCGCACGGCCGCCAACATGGCGACGCACTGCGGCGCGTAGATGAACCAGACCATCAGCGAGAGCGCGGTGGCCATCGACCACTGCCCGGCGATCACGCTGCCCAGCGCATCCGCCACCTGATCTCCTGGCACGCTCAGGGCGTACACCGTGCCGAGCGCCGCCACCACCACCTCGCGGGCCGCCATGGCAGGGGTCAGCGCGACCACGATGCGCCAGTCGAACCCGAGCGGTGCAAACAGCGGTGCCAGCCAATGGCCCAACCGCCCCGCCACGCTGGCCTCGACGGCCGCCCCGGTAAAGCCTTCGGGTGGCGCCGGGTAACTGGAGAGAAACCACAGCAGCACCATCAGCGCCAGGATGATGCCGCCGACCCGCCGCACGAAAATGTGGGCGCGCTCCCAAAGCCCGCGCGCCACGTTGCGCGCACTGGGCCAGCGGTAGGCCGGCAGCTCCATCAGCAGCGGCGTGGGTTGATCGCCATGGCGCCGCGAAACGATGAAGGCCACCGCCATGGCGCTCAAGATGCCAGCCACGTACAACCCGAACAGCACCAGCCCCTGGAGGTTGAACAGCCCCGCCACCTGGCGCTGGGGAATGAAGGCGGCGATCAGCAGCGCATAAACCGGCAACCGTGCGGAGCAAGTCATCAGCGGTGCGACCAGGATGGTCAGCCAGCGGTCGCGCCAGTGGCTGATGGTGCGCGTGGCCATGATCCCCGGCACGGCGCAGGCAAAACTGGACAGCAAGGGGATGAAAGAGCGCCCAGACAACCCCACGGTGCCCATCACGCGGTCCATCAGGAAGGCGGCACGTGGCAGGTAGCCCGAGTCTTCCAGCAAAAAGATGAAGAAGAACAAGATCAGGATCTGCGGCAGGAACACCAGCACCCCGCCGGCGCCGGCAATCACCCCATCAACCAGCAGGCTGCGCAAGGGTCCGTCGGCCATGTGGCTGGACACCTCCCGACCCACCCAGCCCATGCCGGCTTCGATGGTCTCCATGGGCCACGCCGCCCAGGCGAACACCGCCTGGAACATGAGCAGCAGCAGGCCCGCCAGCAACACATAGCCCCAGAACGGATGCATAGCCCATCGGTCGATGCGGTCGCTGAGCGCCCACCGCTGCGCGGGCACCTCCAGTGCATCGACAAGCAGCTCCCGCACTCGGCGGTTCAGCGCCGCAGGGTCGGCTTCGCCGGCGGGCGGCGCCACCGGCGTCCCGGCCTTCAGCCCCTTCGACAGCAGCTCGTCGAGCTGGCGCAGCAGGTCGTGCGCGCCGTCCTTGTGCACACTCACGGCGGTGACCACCGGCATGTTCAAACGCCGCGCCAGGCGGTCGGTGTGAATCTGCATGCCCTGTGACCGCGCCACATCGAACATGTTGAGCACCAGCACCATCGGCAAACCCAGGGCCTGGGCTTCCAGCACCAGACGCAGGTTCAGCTGCAGGTGGGTCGCATCGACCACACAGACCAACAGGTCGGGGCGCACCTCACCCTCTCGCCGGCCCATCACCACGTCGCGTGTGACCGCCTCATCGTGGCTGAGCGGCACGAGGCTGTAGGTGCCTGGCAGGTCCTGCAACTGGGCGCGCCGCCCCTGAGGGGTGACGAACCAGCCTGCCTTGCGCTCGACCGTCACCCCCGCGTAGTTCGCGACTTTCTGGTGCGTACCGGTCAGCAGGTTGAACAGCGCGGTCTTGCCGCAGTTGGGGTTGCCCAACAGGGCCATTTGGGGCACGGCGGTGTCCATGCTCAGTCCGCCCCGCGCAGCGCACGCACCTGCAGCAAAGCGGCCTCGTGCGACCGCAAGGCAAACGTCGATTGCCCGACCCGCACCGCCATCGGTCCCCCGCGCAGCCAGCCTCGCGAGATCACCCGCAGGGTTTCACCCGGCAGAAACCCCACCTCGGCCAGCCGGTGCAGGGTGCGTGCCTGTTCGTCGCCGCTGGCGGGTGCCAGCCCCACCAGTTCGGCGGGTTGGTGCAGCGGCCAACGGTCCAGCCCGACGACCGCCGCATCGCTCGGGGCTGGGCACACACGGGGAAGGCACAGAGCGGTGTTGGACATGGCTGGGCAAGTGAGAAGTTGATGGGCTCAGTGTATTCAGATGACAACGCTTCTCATTTGCTTTAAGTCAAGCCCCCGTCAAATCTGGCTGAGCCGCGCTGTTTTGACTGATTTCGTTTAGGCCTGAAGTATTTTTGAAGGTCGTTGGAAATTACCGACACCATGGTTTTTTTGCCGGTGCTACCTTCACCGCACTATGAAAAAGCTCTGGGACATTTCCCCATCCGTCCACGCTGGTACCCCGGTTTTCCCCGGTGACACCGCCTACTCGCAGCAGTGGGTGGCGAGCATAGGCCCGGGTTGCCCGGTCAACGTGAGCGCCATCACGCTCTCGCCCCACGTGGGTGCGCACGCCGACGCGCCGCTGCACTACGACCCAGAGGGCTCGGCCATTGGCGCGGTGGACCTGCAGGCCTTCATCGGCCCCTGCCGCGTGATCCACGCCATCGGCTGCGGACCGCTGGTGCGGCCCGAGCACATCGCCCACGCCATGGATCACCTCCCGCAGCGGGTGCTGGTCCGCGTTTATGAGCGCATGCCGCAAGACCGCTTCGACCACGCCCTGCCCGCCTTCGCACCCGAGACGGTCACCCTGCTGGCCGACCAGGGCGTGAAGCTCATCGGCATCGACAGCGCGAGCATCGACCCCGCCGACAGCAAGCTGCTGACCAGCCACCAGACCATCCGCCAGCGCGGCCTGCGCGTGCTGGAAAACCTGCTGCTCGACGACGTGCCCGAGGGCGACTACGAACTCATCGCACTGCCCCTGAAGCTCACCACCGCCGACGCGAGCCCGGTGCGCGCGGTACTCAGAGAACTGTAAACACCAGGAGACAAAAACCCATGACCACCCAGCAAGACTGCATCACCCTCGACGCCACCGACCCGTTGCGCGACCTGCGCAAGGCCTTCAACATCCCCGCCGGCACGATCTACCTCGACGGCAACTCGCTGGGCGTGATGCCGGCCGCCACGCCGGCCCGTGTGGCCGACACGGTGGCGCGCGAATGGGGCACCGACCTCATTCAAAGCTGGAACAAAAACGGCTGGTTCGCCATGCCGCAGCAGGTGGGCGACAAGATCGCGCGCCTGATCGGCGCCGGCCCCGGCGAGGTGGTGGCGACCGACAGCACCTCGGTCAACCTGTTCAAGGTGCTGAGCGCGGCCATGAACATCGCGGCCGCCGACGCGCCGCAGCGCCAACGCATCGTGAGCGAGCGCAGCAACTTCCCGACCGACCTCTACATCGCCGAAGCGCTCTGCCAACAGCACGGCATGGAGCTGGTGCTGGTCGAGCCCGAAGCCATCGCCGCGTCGCTCACCGCCGAGGTCGCCATCCTCATGCTCACGCACGTGAACTACCGCACTGGCGCCATGCACGACATGGCCGCTGTGACGGCCGCTGCACACGCCGAGGGCATCCTGACCGTGTGGGACCTAGCGCACAGCGCAGGCGCGGTGCCGGTGGACCTGAAAGAAGCAAAGGCGGACTTCGCCGTGGGCTGCGGCTACAAGTACCTCAACGGCGGCCCGGGCGCACCGGCCTTCGTGTGGGTGAACCCACAGCATGCCGACCGCTTCTGGCAGCCGCTGGCGGGCTGGTGGGGCCACGCCACGCCGTTCGAATTCACGCCCGACTACCGCCCCGCCCCGGGCATCACGCGCTACCAGTGCGGCACACAACCCATCATCAGCCTGGCCGCGCTGGACTGCGGCGTGGACACGCTGCTGACCGCCGAGCCGCTGGGTGGCATGGCCGCGCTGCGCGCCAAGTCGCTGGCGCTGACCGACCTGTTCATTGCGCTGGTGGAAGAACGCTGCGCCGGCCACGGCCTGGGCCTGGCCACACCGCGTGAGCAGGCGCAGCGCGGCTCTCAGGTGTGCCTCACGAAGGACGAAGGCGCCTACGCCATCGTGCAGGCGCTGATCGCGCGCGGCGTGATCGGCGACTACCGCGCCGGTGACGGTGGTCGCCACAAGGACATCCTGCGCTTCGGTTTCACCCCGCTCTACATCGGCTTCGTCGATGTGTGGAACGCGGTCGAGCACCTGAAGCAGGTGCTCGAATCGGGCGAGTGGCAACGCCCCGAGTTCAACCGCAAACACGCCGTGACCTGAAGGAGCCCGCCATGTCCTGCCCCTTCCACGCCGAACCCGACGGCACACCAGCGTCCCGGACCGAAGCCATCGTGGCCGAAGAAAAAGCCCAGCTCGATTTCAGCCAGGACATGAGCTACGGTGACTACCTGCAGCTCGACGCCATCCTGAGTGCGCAGAAACCGCTCTCGCCCGCGCATGACGAGATGCTGTTCATCGTGCAGCACCAGACCAGCGAGCTGTGGATGAAGCTGATGTTGCACGAGCTGCACGCTGCCGTGAAACACATCGCCAACGACGAGCTCAACACCGCGTTCAAGATGCTGGCGCGCGTCTCCAAGATCATGGAGCAGCTGGTGCACGCCTGGGACGTGCTGGCCACCATGACACCGCCCGAGTACAGCGCGCTGCGCCCCTACCTCGCGCAGTCCAGCGGCTTCCAGAGCTTTCAGTACCGCTGCATCGAGTTCGCGATGGGCAACAAGAACGCCGCCATGCTCAAGCCCCACGCGCACAGCCCCGAACGGCTGACGATGGTGCAGGCCGCGTATGAGGCGCCCTCGCTGTACGACGAAGCGCTGCGCCTGCTGGGGCGGCGCGGCATCGCCGTGCCCGAAAGCCACACACAGCGTGACTGGACCCAGCCCTATGAGGCGCACGCCGAGGTTGAGCAGGCCTGGCTCACCGTCTACCGCGATCCGAAACAACACTGGGACCTGTACCAGCTGGGCGAAGAACTCACCGACCTGGAAGACGCCTTCCGCCTCTGGCGCTTCCGCCACGTGACCACGGTCGAGCGCGTGATCGGCTTCAAGCGCGGCACCGGCGGTACGGGTGGCGTCAGCTACCTGCGCAAGATGCTGGACGTCGTCCTTTTCCCGGAAATCTGGACACTGCGCACGGCGTTGTGACCCCCCGCGTCGTGCTGCGCGTCACCCTCCTGGGGGCGATGCGAGCGCCAATGCCAACGCATGCTGGACAGGGCATTTCGCGCCGGACTGGGCGCTGGCACAGCGCACTGCGGCATGATCATGAGATGCCGTCACTCGCCCTCTCCGACCTGCGCCGCTACGCCGTCGCCCGCAGCCTGTTCAAGCCCACCACCCTGCCCAAAGCCATCGCCCGCCTGGGCTTCGTGCAGGCCGACCCGATCCGCTCGCCTGCCCGCGCGCAAGATCTGACGCTGCGCCATCGGGTGAAGGGCTACCGGGCCGGTGACCTGGAGCGGCAATACCCGAAGCTCGCGGTGGAGGAAGACTTCTTCGTCAACTACGGCTTCGTCACACCCGAACTGCACGCGCGCATGCACCCGCGAACCGCGCGCCAGGCATGGCCGCCCGAGCGCTGGGCGCAGGCGCAGGAAGTCTGGCACCACGTGCAACAACGGGGCGAAGCCCACCCGCGCGAGGTGGACGCGCACTTTGCCCATGGCCACACCACCAACTGGTGGGGTGGGCAGTCCAAGGCCAGCACCCAATTGCTCGACGCCATGCACTACCGCGGCCTGCTGCGCGTGGCGCGGCGCGACAACGGCATCCGCCTCTACGCGGCGCACCAGCCGCAGACCGCGCCCGACGACGTGCCCGCCGTGCTGGACCAGTTGGTCGACGTGCTGATGAACAAGTACGCGCCCTTGCCGCAGCCCGGCCTGCGTCAGCTGGTGGCCATGCTCAAGCACGCGGTGCCGCAGTGGCAGGACCAGTTGCGCGCCGCCCTGCAGCGCGCCGTCCAGCGATTGCCCCACGCCGAGGTGGACGGCGTCGCGTGGTACTGGCCGGCGGACGAAGACCCCGGCTCACGCCGCTGGAAGGCACCCGAGGATGCTCGCCTGCTCGCACCGTTCGACCCCGTGGTCTGGGACCGCAACCGCTTCGAACGCCTGTGGGGTTGGGCCTACCGTTTCGAGGCCTACACACCGCCAGCCCAACGCGTGCGCGGCTACTACGCCATGCCGCTGCTGTGGCGCGACCAGGTCATCGGTTGGGGCAACCTGTCGGTGGTGGAGGGGCGGCTGCGTGCTGACCTGGGTTACGTGGACGGACAGCCGCCCAAGGATGAAACGTTCCAGCAGGCGCTGGACACCGAGCTGTCGACCATGGCCGCCTGCCTTGGCGCCGAGCGGAGTTGAACCGGTGCGGGGGTGAGCCGATCCGGAGCGAGATGTCGGAGGCCAGGATGCGGTGGAACCGGCTTCGCCGGGCCACTCGCATCGCCCCCTTGAGGGGGTGACGCGCGCAGCGCGGCGCAGGGGTGGGTCAATTCGGCCTGATGTTGTTCTTCTGAATCACGTCCGCCATCGCCGCCGTGTCCACGCGGATGCGGTTGGCCAAGCCTTCGGGCGAGGTGCCCGCCACCTGCCAGCCCTGGGCCAGGATCTTCTGGCGGATCTCGGGGCGGCGCACGATCTCGGTCAGCAGCGTGGCCAGCCGGTTCACATGGGCCTTGGGCAGGCTGTTGGGCGCGGCGACCGCGTTCCAGATTTCCAGTTGCAGGTCTTTCACGCCCGCCTCGGCCAGGCTCGGCACCTCGGGCACCACGCTGCTGCGCCCGGCCGAGGTCACGCCGATGGCCTTGAGCTTGCCCGCGCGCACCTGGGCCATGGCCAGGCCCGGCGGCAGCAGCGACATCTGGATCTGATCGCCCAGCAGCGCGGTGATCACCTGGGGGTTGCCCGGGTAAGGCACGTGCACCGGCGCGATGCCGGCCTTGGCCTTGAGCAGCTCCATGCCCAGGTGGGCCACGGTGCCGACGCCCGGCGTGCCGTAGTTCCATTTGTCGCCCGACTGGCGCGCGGCCGCGAAGTACGCTGCTCCCGAGGTGTTCACGCTGGCCGGCACGGTGAGCACCAGCGGCGAGGTCGCGATCAGCGACACCGGTGTCAGGTCTTTCAGCGGGTCGTAGGTCGTGGCCGGGTTGAGGATCTTCGCGATGGTCAAGTTGCCGTTGATCATCAGCCCGATGGTGTGGTGGTCGGTGGCACGCGCCACCTGGTCGGCCGCGATGTTGCCGCCGGCCCCGGTCTTGTTCTCCACCACCACCGGCTGCCCCAGCGCCTGCTGCAGCGGCTCGGCGAGCAGCCGCGCCATCAGGTCGGGCGTGGAGCCAGCGGGGAACCCCACTACGATCTTCAACGGTTGGCTGGGCCAAGGGGTCTGGCCGAACACGGGAGATGCGCTGCAGGCCATGGCGATGGCGGCGGCGATGGCGTGGCGGCGTTGGGGCCGGAACATGCGATGACCTCTTGAGGATGAAAACAGACCAGCAGGCTAACAGGCGAGGTGCAGCACCTGCACGCCTACTCACAGCGGCCGTTGCTTCCCCACCGGCGCGAAATGTCCCCACCCAGGATGCGGTGGAACCGGCTCCGCCGGGCCACTCGCATCGCCCCCTTGGGGGGTGACGCCGCAGGCGGCGCGGGGGGTGGTTACACCGGCTCCGGCGGTCCGTTGTACAGCCAGGGGTTGTCAATCAGCGACTCGCCCAGCAACGCCATCGAGGCGTTGCGCGCCCAACGCAGCGGGCCGCTGGCGTGAAAGATGGTGCCGTTGCGCTGCGAGCGGCGCTGCACGCGCGCGTTGCGCTGCCAACGCGTGTCGGCATACCGCGCAAACAGCGCTGACCAGTCTGGCGCATCGCCCGCCGCACCGGCCAGCCGCCCCAAGGTCCAGGCGTCTTCGAGCGCCATCGCCGCGCCTTGTGCGAGGTAAGGCCGCAGCGGATGCGCTGCGTCGCCCAGCAGGGCCACGCGGCCCCGCGCGTGTTCGGCAGCGGCGGACAGCGGCGGGCGGTCGTTGAGCGCCCAGAGCTTCCACTCGGGCACCCGCTCCAGCATCGCCGCAAGATCGGGGCACACCGGCCCCAGCGCACGCAGCAGATCGGCATGGCGCGCTTCGTGGCTCCAGCTCTGTGGGTCGCTGCCGGGCGGGCCGCCATGGTTGCGCCCCAACACCCCCTCGACCACCGCCACCACGTTGAACAGCTCGCCCCGCCGGACCGGGTAATGCACCACGTGCAGGCGCGGCCCCAGCCAGGCCGTCACCACAGGCTCGCTCAGCGCGGAAGGCAGGTCTTGCGCATCCACCATGCCACGGTAGGCCAGGTGTCCGCTCACGCGCGCCGGCTGCACGCCCTGCATCTCCAGGCGGACGCGGCTCCAGAGACCATCAGCGCCGATCAGCGCGTCGGCCTCGAACACCGCCTCGTTTTCGCAAGTCACTTTCAGACCGGTGGCGCATTCTTCGTAGCTCGACAGCCGGGTGCCCAGGTGCAGGCGCACCCCGCTTTCGTGCTGAAGTGCATCCAACAACAGGCCGTGCAGATCGGCTCGGTGGATGGCGGCATAGGGCTGCCCGTAACGCGCACGGGCCAGCGCACCCAGCCGCAGATGGCCCAGGTGCGTGGCGCTGTGGGCATCGCGCACGTCCAGGGCTTCGGGGAAGGCCGCAAAGTCGTGCAAAGCATTGATCAGGCCCCAGTCGTTCAGCACCCGAACCGCATTGGGCCCCAGCTGAATGCCCGCCCCCACCTCACCGAACGCGCTCGCCTGTTCCAGCAGGTCGACCTGCACCCCAGCGCGGGACAGCGCCAATGCACAAGCCAGACCCCCGATGCCGCCGCCAGCCACCACCACCGTGTTTGTCATGGCGGGGATTGTGCTCGCGCGAGCATGAACCAACTTGACGAAAGTCAGAGACAGAGACGATTCGCCGCCGGGCCAGCCCACGGCGAACCAAGCCCCTCGGGGGGAACGACCCGCGCAGCGGCGGAGTGTGGGGGCTACATCGATCCGGCGCCGGGCCGCCCCAAGCCGGGTCAGCCCCCTCGGGGGGCAGCGACAAGTCATGGCCGCCCGAGTATCTGGTCCAAACCAACGCCATGAACGAGTCCCATGGGGAGGTCGGCAGGCAAGGCATCCACGAGCCCTATGGGGGTGTTCAGAACTTTTTGCCTGGGACCCACGGCGCGCCTTTGACACGCGCGGGGTCGACATAAAAGGTCTTGATCGGCACCAGCTCGGAGCGGCCCTTGAGATCGGGGTTGGTTTCCTCGACTTCCTGGCTGCGCGTCAGGGGCTTGTCCGCGGCCTGCGCGAACATCGGGCGGATGCAACCTTCACGTGCTTCTTCGGCCCGTTCGGCCGAGATCGGTCGGCGCTTGGCAAAGGACTGTGGCCCGAGGTGCAGCGTCTCGCCCACCAGCCGCACGGGTTGGCTCAGGTCGATGATGTTTTGCTCGGCGTTGAAGCCCACCAGCACCTTGGCCGCGCCGCGCAGTTCGTACTGCACAACCTTGTAGCGCTTCGGGCCGTTTCGGGTGGCTGAGCCGTAGGGCGCGTCGGGATCGTTCTCAGAGCTGCCGATGTAGAAGTAGCGCGCCTGCGCCGCGGGTACGGGCGGCAGCGGGTATCGCTCGGCCCAGTTGTTGTGTGTGTCTGCAAACAGCCGGCGGAACTCAGCCGGCTCGGCGTTGGTGGCGGAATAGGCGAACACCGGCTTCACGGCGTTTGACATCGAATAGCCGTCGATTTCGAACTCGCTTTTCGACGCATCTTTGGCAGGGCGGGCCAGCGCGGGGAACTGTGGCCGCGGCACTTTCACTTCATTGAGCTGGATGTCCTTGCCGTTGGGCGCGAGCTTCCAGTGCCCGGCCAGCAGCAAATCGATCGAACCGCCCATGAAGGCGAAGCAGAAGGTACGGTCATCGAGCACGGCCATCTGGGCCATGGTCTCGCTGCCTGACTGCACGTATTCGCCCACGAAGGCGCGTTCGGCGGGGGCAAGCGGCGTGGCTGCTTCGATAGGCGGGGTCATGGTGGCGGTGGTGAAGAACACCAAGGTCAGCGCGGTGGTGGTAAAGGCAGTGGTGCGTTGCATGGAACGGGTGGGTTTGGGTACGGGGGCCGTTGAGGGGTGAACATCCCAGGTCTGTCGCACGCAGTGGCCGTGACCACGGCGGACGTGTCAGACCTTATGGACATGCTGTCGCTTGCGTTGCTGCTTGCGTTGCTGCTTGCGTTGCTGCTTGCGGTGAATGCTCTCGGAGCAGTGGTGTCCGTCGTGTCTGGAACGACGGCTGCCGGGCTGCTGCGCAAGGGTTTGGAAGCACCACAGCGGTGGCTGTGGGCGCTCGAGTGATTGGGGTAGCCGCGGGGTCGTCACCACCGCCACTGGCTGTGACCAGAAGACGGATGCCCAAAAACATGGCCCATCAAGGCGCGCACGCCAACGCACCCATTGCCCGTCCGTCTGATGCGGCGCCGCAGGCTGCCGAAGTGGCCTTGGGGCGATAGTCTTTAAGGCTCACATTGGTGAGCTGCGCGGCGGTCTTCTTGGAGTGCGCGTCCTTGCTGTAGGTGGTGCGCCATGCAGACCAGTCCAGATTGGTGGCATACCAGCCATAGCCAAAAACGTAGGCGTATGACGAGTCAATCAGGTTGTAGTCAAAGCGGCCTTCCGCGCTCAGCGTCTTGTTTTGTGACGACAGATCCAGGCTGTTGTCAGGGAACTTGCAGTTGATGGATGCGTAGGCAAAGGAATTGTCGGGAATGAGAATATTGTCCCGCACGATGAAGTTCTTGCTGTCCGGATCGCCCACCACGCATCCGAAGTCAATGCTCCCCAATAGGGTGTTGTGGCGTATGTCGATGTCGCGTATGTAGCCGGGCTGCTGTCCAATCGATATGCCGCCGATCAGCACATTCCAGGACACTTCTATGCGGTCCTGCGTGTATTGGCTGGCCAAATGGATCGCGCCCGACGCGCAGTCGTGGAAGTAGTTGCCCCGGAAGGTGTTGCGCTGGCCGTTGTCCTTGTCCTTGAAGCAGGGGCCGTCAATCCCCCAGACCTCGTTGTTTTCAACCAAGGCACTGCGCACGTTGTACATGATGGACGCGCCACCGTGGAAGTTGGCCGTTGTATCGCCGTGAAGGCCCGATCCGCGGTCAAACAGGTCGTGGAAGATGTTGTCCTGGATGATGATACGGTCGTAGTACTGGTTGTCCGCAAAGAAAATGAACGATGGGTTCTCGGATTGGCTGGGGTCGTACAGGTGGTGCATGTGGTTGCGCCGAAAGACAAGGTCGCTCTGGCTGCCATCTACATGGAAGCCGTGGTGGCTGAAGTTGAAAATCTCCAGCCCCTCCACCCAGGTGTGCGATGAGCGCGGGTTGATGTTGGTGAAGTTCAAGTTGATGGCTGGCATGGCATCGCCGGGGTAGCCCACAAGGCGCGTGATCTTGCCGGCCACAAAGTCAAAGCCGCCGGTATAGCTGCCGCCGCGCACATACAAGGTGTCGCCAGTCGCACCTTTTGTGAGGGCATGGGCGATGGTCTTCCAGGGGGAGGCCAGGGTTCCGGTGCCAGTGCTGTCATTGCCGGAGGGCGATACAAAGTAAAAGCCGCTGCTGGTGACTTGCACGCTGAGCGTTTGGTCGACAGCCGAGCCCAGCGAATCGGTTGCCCGCAGCGTGATGGAAACAGGGCTTGCCGCACTGGCGGGTGCTGTCCACGACAGCTCACCGGTGCCTGCTGCGATGGTCACGCCTGAAGGTGCGGTAACGACGGAATAGGTGTACGGTGCCTGCCCGCCGATGACCCCGACGCGGTAGCGGTAGGGCACGCCAGGGTAGGCGGTGGCCGGTGCCCAGCTGATGATCTCCACCGGACCAATCACCGACACGGGATAGCCGCTGGCCGGTACTACCGCCGAGGCGGTGCTGGCGTTGAGCGCAGCACTTGCTGCAGACGCATTGGCCGCCGCATCGACCGCCTTCACCGTAATCGCATAACTGGTAGAGGCGGTCAGACCGGTCAAGGTGAAGTGGGTGGCACTGGGTGAGCCGACCAGCGTGCCGTCGCGGTATACCTTGTAAGCCACTACACCTACGTTGTCCGTACTGGCCGTCCAGCTGACCGTCAGGCTGGTGCTGGCGACATTGCTTGCCGCCAAACCAGCAGGGACGCTCGGGGCCGTGGTGTCAGGCGCCGAGGGTCGTGCTGGCGCTCGCGCTGGTTTGCGAAAGATATGGAGCACCGAGGCTTTGGGCTGGATGCTGAGGTCGGTGTCTGCAAGATGCTGCTTCGAAACCGGAGCGGCCGTTGCAGCATCGCCAGCCGCATCGCCACCACCGCCGCACGAGGCCAGGGTCGCCGCAAGTGCCACAAGCAACAACACTCGGCCGCTGCGGCGCCTCAGTTCGTGCATAGGGGGAGTCGTCATGGCGATGGCCATGGTCTGTTCGGTGAGCAGCGGCAATGCAGTTTCCAACTCTTCAAAACCCACGAGGCCAAACCTGGAAGCATGACCGAACACCTTTGTGCACTGGGCAAACAAAAGCCACGGATGCTACGGAAGTGCGGGGATGCGGTCTTGAATCGAAACGACATTTGCGGCGCATGCACACGCCTGTGGGCAGGACCCTGAGCGATTCAACGCGCCTTCAGCGCCTGCCTCAAACGGTAAGGCCAATAGGACTCTTGGGTCTCAATGGCCCACTGCAATTCAGTAGGACTCAAGCCTGAGAAACGCTTCACTTCTCTGGAGAAATGCGCCTGGTCAGAGAATCCCATCGTGTGGGCCACATCCACCAAAGACTGGCCACCAAACGCGTTGGACGCATGTCCTCGCGTCAACATTGACTCCATGCGCACCAGTCCACGCAGTGCACGCATGGGGAGGCCCAATTGCCCTTTTGTCCGCCGCTCGCGTTGGCGCGTGCTGTGCCCAGGCGTTGAAGTTGACGCGCGCAACGCCACCGCATCAACCCAGTCATTGAACAAGGACAGACCATCCGGCGGCACTGTCACCGACAGTGGAGCACGCACTGGTGCCCAACGAGGCATTAAAAATGCTTCAATGATTTGAATGCGCGCCAGATCATCGCTGGCCCGCAGGACGGCAATCGCCATCTGCTGCCAATCTTTGCCCAGTACGGTTTGCAAGTTTCTGGCCTGATCAAGCAAACTGGCCACATTCAAATGTGTCAGCGCATGAAATGCATCCGGAAAAAAGGTCAGGGAAAATCCAACGTCAGGGCCATGGTTTTGCCAAACGCTGGGCTGCGTGCGGGGGCCACGCAAGACAACACGCCTGGAGGACGGGGGCCATTCATCCTCTCCGATATGCATGGATGATCTGCCACCGTGAATCGACCAAACGATGCTGACCAGAGGAGACACCGGCAAATGACTCAAGCGCTGCTTGGGACTCAGTGGGGCATCCAACGTATCACGCACCACATACGCACACACGCAATCTGCCAGTTGGGGCGAAGGCAGGAACAGCGATGTGCGCGTATCGGGGTGTATTGCCCCGTCATCCACATCGAGATGGTTCAGTGCCATGTTTTGCATTCAACAACGAGGTGATCTACCTCCAAGGGGCCTTTGCTTTCGACCGGGATGTTAGCGCAGGCCCACAGCGACGACGATCAATGGGACTTCAGCGCGCCGTGATGCCCTGCTCGATGCACGTCCATGTCAGTCCTTGGCTGTGGGCCTGCCAGCGCAGTCTGGCAAGCGCGCCAAGTGATCGCTGGAACTGACCGCTACAACACCCTGTTGAACCAGAACAACGACAGCCCGGCCGACATCAGCACCAGCAGTGCGGCGGCCAGCGCCAGCAGGCCCGAGACCTCGGTTTCCTTCTTCTCCACCGTGAGCCGTGTGCTCAGCGACTCGTAGACCTGCTTAAGGTTTTCGGCGGTGCCGGCGTAGAAATACTCGCCCTTGGTGTCGCGGGCCACCGACTTGAGTGTCTCTTCGTCCAGCCGCACGCGCATGGACCAGCCCTCGAAACCGATCACCTCGCCGTCCACCGTGCCCACGCCCACTGTGTAGACGCGCACGCCGCGGTCGGCCGCCATCTTGGCCGCCTCGGCCGTGTCAACGCCGGTGGTGCGCTGGCCGTCGGTGAGCAGGATGATCGCGGCCGAGCTGTAGGAGCCGGGAGGCACGGGCTCAAAGGGCTTTTTCTCGGCCTCGGTCTTGGGCTGGTCGATCGCCCTGCCCTGCGGCGCAAACGGGTCGTTGCTGCGGCCGTAGGTGACGCTGGCCAGATCGACCTGCCCGGGGAACAGCTCCGAGAGCGCCACCACGATGGCGCTGCCGATGGCGGTGGCGCGCTGCATCTGGAACTTGTCGATGGCGGCGTTGAGGTCTTCGCGGCTGAGCGTGATGGGCTGCACCACCTGGGCCGATCCGGCAAAGGCCACGATGCCCACGCGCACATGGCGCGGCAGCTCTTTCAGAAACGCCTTGGCCGCGTTCTGCGAAGCGACCAACCGGTTGGGCAACACGTCGGTGGCACGCATGCTGCCCGACACGTCCATGGCCAGGATGATGGTCTGCTGGGTCGACGGCAACACGATGGTCGCCATCGGCCGCGCCGAGGCCAGCAGCATCGCGGCAAAGGCCAGCAACAGCAGCACGGGTGGCACATGGCGGCGCCAGCCCGGGCCCTTGCCCATGGCCTCGCGCACGATGGACAGGCTGGCAAAACGCAGCGAGGCCTGCTTGCGCCGTCGCAGCAACCACCAGTACAGCAGCACCAGCAGCGGCAGGATCAGCAGCAGCCACAGCAACTGCGGCCAGAGGAAGGTGATGGGCAGTTCTTTCATGGTGTGCCTTCCGGTGCGGTTGAACGGGCGGCAGAAGGGTGGACCGCAGACGCACGGGTCGACAGGTGCGAAGGCAGGCCCTGGCGCAGCCCGTGGCGGCGCTTGCGCAGGTCCACGAAACGCAGGATTGCGTCGGCCAGGTCGTCGTCGGTGGCCAGCTCCAGGGTGTCCACGCCCGCCTGGGTGAAGCTCTCGCGCAGTTGCGCTTCACGCTGCGCGGCGATGCGGGCGAAGCGCAGGCGAAAGCCCTTGTCGTGCGTGTCCACCAGCAACTGCTCGCCGGTTTCAGCGTCGCGCACGCGGATCAGGCCCAGGTCCGGCAGTTCCAGCTCCAGCGGGTCCATCAGGCGCACGGCCACCACATCGTGGCGCCGCGCCAGCTCGCCCAACGGTCTTTCCCAGCCGGGTTCGCTGATGAAGTCGGACACCACAAACACGGTGCAGCGCTGGCGCACGGTGTGGGTGGCCATGTGCAACAGGTCGGCCAGGCGGGTGGCGCCGCTGTCCGCTGGAGACGGCTGGTGTCGCCCCCTTGAGGGGGTCGCGCGTTGCGCGGCGGGGGTCTTCAACAAGTTCAGTAGACGCAACACCTGCAGCCGCCCACCGCGCGGCGGCAGCACCGTGTCCACCACCGCCTTGCCGCGCCCGCCATAGAGCACCGCGCCCACGCGGTTGCCGTGCCGGCTGATCAGTCGCGCGAGCACCCCGACAAAGCCCTGCAGCAGTTCGATCTTGCGCTGCTCACCCGAACCGAAGTCCACCGAGGGGCTGAGGTCGAGCAGGAACCAGGCCGCCATTTCGCGGTCTTCGGTGAACACGCGCACGTGCGGCTGCTGCAGCCGCGCGGTGACATTCCAGTCGATGTGGCGAACGTCGTCGTGGTGCTGGTACTCGCGCAGGTCGGCCAGGTCGAGCCCGGTGCCGCGCATGAGGGTGCGGTAGTCGCCCTGCAGCAGGCCGTCGAGCCGCCGGATCACGGTCCACTCCAGGCGGCGCAACAACGCGTCCGCTTTCTCACCCGCACCCGCTGCGGGTGGCGGTGGCGGCTCGGGCGCGCGGGACTTGAAGAGGCCGAACAACATGGCGTCGATCCCCGTTCAGGCGGCCTTCTTCTCGTGCTCCAGCGGGCGCGCGGGCGCGGGCACCGCCTTCACGATGCGGGCAATCAGCGCGTCGCTGTCCAGCCCCTCGGACAAGCCCTCGTACGACAGCACCAGCCGGTGGCGCAACACGTCGGGCACGATGTCTTTCATGTCTTCGGGCAGCGCGTAGCTGCGCCCTCGCAGCATGGCCAGGGCGCGCGCGCCTTCGACCAGGCCGATGGTGGCGCGCGGACTGGCGCCGTAGGTGATGAGCTGGGCCATGTCCTTGATGCCGTGCTTCTCGGGCGCGCGCGTGGCCGACACGAGCTTGACGGCGTACTGCACGAGCGAAGGGTCCACATAGACCTGCCGGCACAACACCTGCAGCGCGGCCAGCTGGTCGGTCGTGGCCACGGCGTTCACCTGCACGGCCGGGCCGGTGACGCGCTCGACGATCACGTACTCCTCTTCGTCGGTCGGGTAGTCCACCAGCACCTTCATCATGAAGCGGTCCACCTGCGCCTCGGGCAGCGGGTAGGTGCCTTCGGTCTCGATGGGGTTCTGCGTCGCCATCACCAGAAACGGGCTGGGCACTTTGTGCGACTCGCCGGCGATCGTCACTTGCCGCTCCTGCATCACCTCCAGCAGCGCGCTCTGCACCTTGGCCGGCGCCCGGTTGATCTCGTCGGCCAGCAGCAGGTTGGCAAACACCGGCCCGAGCGAGGTGCTGAAGTCGCCGGTCTTCTGGTTGTAGATGCGCGTGCCCACGAGGTCGGCGGGCACCAGGTCGGGTGTGAACTGGATGCGTTTGAAACGCCCCTGCACCACATCGGCCAGGGTCTTGACGGTCAGCGTCTTGGCCAAGCCGGGCACACCCTCCACCAGCAGGTGGCCCTGCGCCAGCATGGCCACCATCACCCGCTCCAGGAAGCGGTCCTGCCCGACCACGACGCGTTTGACCTCGTAGAGGATCTGCTCCATGAGCCGGGCGGTGTCGGGGGTGTTGCTCTCGCTCATGAAACGCTCCTTGGGATCAAAACGGGGGAAGACCGGCGGCCGATGCGGCACTTTCAATGGGCACAGCAAAACCAATGCCCACAAAGGTCCGGTGGCTGGTGGGGTTAAGGATGCCGGTGACGATGCCGACCACCTCGCCGTCCATGGTGACCAGCGGCCCGCCGGAATTGCCCGGGTTGGCGGCGGCGTCGAACTGGATCAGGTTGTTGATTTCCTGCTCGCCTTCGGGCGACTTGAAGGCGCGCCCCAGGCCGGAGATCACGCCCGCCGAGGTGGAAGGGCCGATGCCGAAGGGAAAGCCCACCGCCACCACCTCGTCGCCCGGCGCCAGGTCGGCCGTGGTGCGCAATGTGGCGGCGTGAAAGTCGTCGGGAATGATCAGCGCCTGCAGCACCGCCAGATCGTGCTGGGCCTGCACGCCCGCGACGTTGGCGCCCGACTCGGAGCCGTCGGCAAACACCAGTTTGATGGTCTGCGCCGACTGCACCACATGCAGGTTGGTGAGGATGATGCCCTTGTCGGTGATGACCACGCCGGTGCCCACGCCGTGCTCCACCTCTTCGCCCTGCTTGTTCTTCACGTAGGACACGACCCGCACCACGGCGGGGCGGATTTTCTCGGCCGCGCGGGCCGCACGCGAGGGCAGGTTCTGTGTGGTGAGCGTGCGCAGCACGGCGGCGTCGATGTCTTTTTGCGTGAGTGCCTTGGGACCTTGCGTCGACTGTTGCCACACCGATGCCAGCAACAGGGCACCCATGAGGACCAGCGCCGCCCACATCACCCTCGGGCTCACCGCAGCGGTCGCCAGCCCGGCTCGCCAGCGCTCCCGCCGGGGAACCTGGCTCATGACAGGCTGGGCCGCCGTCGTGCTTTCAACCCCGGGACCCGGTGGAGGGACGGCTCGTGCCGATCGGCTGTACAGGGCAGGCTTTCGCATGGCGACTCCTGGTGCGCCGGGGGCCGGCGGGGGTGACGGACAAGTCCGTTTGACACATCATGCCGCGTTGAGGCGAGTGGCTCAAGCGCTCAACAATTGCCTCAGCACATGGGGGAGGATTCCTCCGGCACGGAAATGGTTCACTTCCATCGGCGTGTCGATGCGCAGCACCAGCGGGATCTCGCGGCGGTCACCGTCAGGGTCGACGATCACCAGACGGGCTTCGCTCTGCGGCTGGAGGTCGGCGGGAGGGATCACGTCGATCTCTTCTTCCCCGGTCAGCCCCAGGCTTTCCCAGGAATCGCCCGCCTTGAATTGCAGGGGCAACACCCCCATGCCCACCAGATTGCTGCGGTGGATGCGCTCGAAGCTGCGCGCGATCACGGCCTTGATGCCCAGCAACTGCGTGCCTTTGGCGGCCCAGTCGCGGCTGGAACCGGTGCCGTACTCTTCGCCCGCGAAGATGACCGTGGGCACTTGCGCCGCGCGGTAGCGCATGGCGGCTTCGAAGATGCTCATGGTCTGACCCTGCCCGATGCCCTCGTGCTGGTAGATCGTCTGGCCGCCCTCTTCCCGCGAACCGTCGGGGCCGGGGGGCAGCATCAGGTTCTTGATGCGCACGTTGGCGAAGGTGCCACGCATCATCACCTCGTGGTTGCCGCGCCGGGCGCCGTAGCTGTTGAAGTCGGCCTTGAGCACACCATGCTCCAGCAGCCATTGGCCCGCCGGGGAGTTTTCCTGGATCGACCCCGCGGGCGAGATGTGGTCGGTGGTGATCGAGTCGCCGAACAGGGCCATGATGCGCGCGCCACGGACCGCGGCCGAGAGGCTGGGGGGCGCCTCCAGGGCGAAGCCCTCAAAAAACGGGGGCTCGGCGATGTAGGTGCTCTGGGGCCAGGTGTAGGCCAGACCGTCCACGCCCCGGATGTGCTCCCAGAGCTTGCCCGGCTCGGTGGCGATGCGTTCGTAGTTCTCGCGATAGGCCTTGCCGTGCATCGCGTATTTCAACAGCGCGTGGATTTCGTCGCTGGACGGCCAGATGTCGCCCAGGTACACCGCCTTGCCTTGGGTGCCGAAGCCGACCGGCTCGGTCATGAGGTCGCGCAACACGGTGCCGGCGATGGCGTAGGCCACCACCAGCGGCGGGCTGGCCAGGAAGTTGGCCTTGAGGTTGGGGTGGATGCGGGCCTCGAAGTTGCGGTTGCCCGAGAGCACGGCGGCGCAGACCAGGTCGTTCTGCGCAATGACCTCGTTGAGCTCGGCCGTGAGATCACCGGCGTTGCCGATGCAGGTGGTGCAGCCGTAGCCCGCGAGCGAGAAGCCCAGCTTTTCCAGGTACGGCAGCAGCCCGGTGCGGGTCAGGTACTCGGTGACGATGCGCGAGCCCGGCGCAAGCGAGGTCTTGATGTGCGGCTGCACCTTGAGCCCAGCCTCCACAGCCTTCTTCGCCAGCAGGCCGGCGGCCAGCAGCACGCTGGGGTTGCTGGTGTTGGTGCAGCTGGTGATGGCGGCGATCAACACGTCCCCGTTGCCGATGGTCAGTTTTTTCTGCACCGCGTGCGAAGGGGGCTCGGTCTTGGCGTGGGCCATGGCGCGCGCCGGCTTGTTGGCCTCCATTTCGGCCACGAAGCGCGGTGCGCCCGGGGGCGTGGGGGTCGCCTTCTCGGGCGCCAGGGTGTCGGCCGGTTCGCCCAGCTCGGGCTGGTGGCGGGTGTGCAACATCGCCGCCGGGCGGTTGAAGCCGTTTTGCGCGGCGGGCAGGCTGAACAACTCGGCGAACTGTTGCGACACCCGGCCGAGTTCGATGCGGTCTTGCGGGCGCTTGGGGCCGGCGAGGCTGGGCGTCACCTGGCCCAGGTCCAGCGTGACCACCTGCGAGTACACGATGTCGCCGCTGGCTTGCGATGCCCCCGCAGCGCCGGGCACGCCAAACAACCCCTGCGCGCGGAAGTAGGCCTCGAAGGCCTCGATCTCGGCCACGCTGCGGCCGGTGCCCCGGAAGTAGTCGAGCGTCTTGTCGTCCACCGGAAAGAAGCCCATCGTGGCGCCGTATTCGGGGGCCATGTTGGCGATGGTCGCGCGGTCGGGCAACGACAGCGAGGCCGTGCCTTCGCCGAAGAACTCCACGAACTTGCCCACCACCTTGTGGCGGCGCAGGATCTCGGTCACGGTCAGCACGAGGTCGGTCGCGGTGCAGCCCTCACGGAGCCGGCCGGTGAGCTCGAAGCCGACCACGTCTGGCGTGAGGAAAGACACCGGCTGGCCCAGCATGGCCGCCTCGGCCTCGATGCCGCCCACGCCCCAGCCCACCACGCCGATGCCGTTGATCATGGTGGTGTGGCTGTCGGTGCCAACCAGGGTGTCGGGGTAATAGAGACCGCCCTTCATGTGCACGCCGCGCGCCAGGTACTCCAGGTTGACCTGGTGCACGATGCCAAAGCCTGGCGGCACGACGCCAAAGGTGTCGAAAGCCTGCATGCCCCATTTCAGGAACTGGTAGCGCTCGCGGTTGCGCTGGAATTCCAGCTTCATGTTGAGGTCGAGCGCGTTCTTCGTGCCGTAGTGGTCGACCATCACCGAGTGGTCCACCACAAGGTCCACCGGCACCAGCGGCTCGATCTTCCGTGGGTCCTGGCCCAGGCGCAGCGCCGTGCTGCGCATGGCGGCCAGATCGGCGAGCAGCGGCACGCCGGTGAAGTCCTGCAGCACGACGCGCGCCACGGTAAAGGGTATTTCGTCGGTGCGCTCGGCGTTGGGCTGCCAGTTGGCCAGGCGCGCCACCTGCTCGGGCAGCACGCGCTCCCCATCGCAATGCCGTAGCACGCTCTCCAGCACGATGCGCAGCGACACCGGCAGGCGGCTCACGTTGGGATGCTGCTTGGCCAGCGCGGGCAGGGAATAAAAGCGACCGCTCTTGCCGGACGCGGTGCGGAAGGATTTGACGGTGGAGGCAAACGGATGCGCAAAATCAACGCGGGACAGCATGAACGGCTCCTTCGGGAGGGTTCCCGGACGGCTCATTTTTGCCGCTCAGGCCATCACCGCGCTGGCTGTAGTGGATATGCGCTGTCAGAGGCGACCCATCAGCACCAGCACCACCAGGATGACCACCACCAGGCCCAGACCGCCGGTGGGCCCATAGCCCCAGCTTTTGCTGTGCGGCCAGGTGGGGAAAACGCCGATCAGCATCAGGATCAGCACGATCAGCAAGATGGTTCCAAGGCTCATGATGGGCTCCTGTGGGTGGCGGGTGTGACGATCAATTGGCGGGTGCGGGGGCTGGCGGTGCCGGCTCGATGATCACGGTGGTGCTGCCACCGGTCTTGCCCGCCTTGCCCTCTTCGCCCTGGGTCCCTGTGGCACCCTGGGTGCCGGTGTAGCCCTGTTCACCCGTGCTGCCTTGCACGCCTTGTCCGCCGGTATCACCTTGTGCACCGGCGGCACCAGAGGCACCCGTGGCACCGGCCGGGCCGGCGGGGCCTGGAACCACCACGGGCGGTGGGTTGATGACCACCGGGGTCCGGTCGCAGGCGGCCAGGCCGATGGTGGACAGCAGCGTCAAAAGCAGGGCAATTTTTTTCATGGAGAAATCCTTGTTCGAAAACGGTTGTGGCGGGTGAGGCCTTGCTTCGCCTTGATCACCCTTGTGGCTGGTCAGGCACATGTGTCCAACCAGCGTGGGCTCAGCGTAGTGGGGCGTTTGGGAACGGTCTGTGCGTTGGCGAACACGCCGCCTTGGCTGGAAGCACACCCGCTTTGCAGGACAATCCCGGGTGTGATGAAAGCCCCCGAACTCCTGCTCCCCGCCGGCACGCTGCAACGCATGCGCGCCGCCTACGACTTCGGCGCCGACGCCGTCTACGCCGGCCAACCGCGCTACAGCCTGCGCGCGCGCAACAACGAGTTCCGCATGGAACAGATCGCGCAGGGCATTGAAGAAGCCCACGCACGCGGCAAAAAATTCTTCGTCACCAGCAACCTGATTGCGCACAACGACAAGCTGCGCACCTACATCCGCGACCTGCAGCCGGTGGTGGAGTTGAAGCCCGACGCGCTCATCATGGCCGACGCCGGCCTGATCATGCTGGTGCGCGAGCAGATGGACAAAGGCCTCTGGCCCGAGGTGCCGATCCACCTCTCGGTACAGGCCAACACCACCAACAGCGCGGCGGTGAAGTTCTGGCACAAGCAGGGGGTGAGCCGCATCATCCTGAGCCGCGAGCTCAGCCTGGACGAGGTGCAGGCGATCCGCAACGACTGCCCGGACATCGAGCTCGAAGTGTTCGTGCACGGGGCGCTGTGCATCGCCTACTCGGGCCGCTGTCTGCTGAGCGGCTACTTCAACCGCCGCGACCCCAATCAGGGCACCTGCACCAACGCCTGCCGCTGGGAGTACAAGACCCAGACCGCGAGCACCGACACCGACACGGGTGAAGCGGTGCCGCTGGCGCAGCTCGACGGCTTCAACTTCGCGCAGGAAGACGAAGAAGCGGCCAGCGCGTTCTCCACCGTGGGCAACGGCCAGCGCCACCCTGAAGCCAACAAGGTTTGGCTGATCGAAGAAGCCGGCCGCCCGGGCGAACTCATGCCGATCATGGAAGACGAGCACGGCACCTACATCATGAACAGCAAGGACCTGCGCGCGGTGGAGCACGTGGGCAAGTTGGCGGCCATGGGCATCGACTCGCTCAAGATCGAAGGCCGCACCAAGAGCCACTACTACGTGGCGCGCACCGCGCAGGTCTACCGCCGCGCCATCGACGACGCCGTGGCCGGCAAGCCCTTCAACCCCGAGCTGCTGCTGGAGCTGGAAGGCCTGTCCAACCGCGGCTACACCGGCGGCCTGATGGAGCGCCGCCCGGCGCAGGACTACCAGAACTACATCACCGGCCACAGCGAGAGTCATCGCAGCCAGTTCGTCGGCGAGGTGCTGCAGGTGCGCGAAGACGGCTGGACCGAGGTCGAAGCCAAGAACCGCTTCGCCGTCGGCGACCGGCTGGAGGTGATTCACCCCGGCGGCAACCGCGTCGTGCAGCTCGACGCCATGCGCAACCAGGACGGCAACGCCATCGAGGTCGCGCATGGCAGCCCGATCCGCGTCTGGGTGCCGCTGGGTGCGCCCACCGAGGGTGCGCTGATTGCGCGGCTGATCTGAGCCAACGCGTTCAGGCCACCGCCAGGCCCTGCGTCTGACGGCTGCCCGCCCACTCCAGCTCGGCCAGCCCGAACACGAACGCCGCCTGCAGCAGCACCCACACCGCGCCCAGCGTGGTGAGCGGCAGGCCGGCGCCCCAGACCGCCCACACGCTGGCGGCCACCCACAGGAAATTGCCCGCCGCCAGCAGGCGCACGCCCGCAGACGGAGGCCGGGCTCGCGAAGCCAGCGCGCCTGACAACAGCGCCGCGCCGCAAACAATCACGCCCGACACCTGCAGCCAGGCCAAGGGCAGGCCCAGCCACTCGGACAACAAGTCTGAAAACCCGAAATGCGCGACGGCCATGCCCAGGCCACTGGCGGCATCCAGCCAGAGCACGCGACGCAACGCAGAAACCGACAGATTCAACATGGTGAACTCCTTGAAGGGGTTGAAAAGAAGGAACGGGAGCCACCATGCTCGGCCAGCGCCCGCACCGGGTCCATGACCCCGCAGGTCATGGACCGTCGGCGCGACCGATCTACCATGCGCCCATGCACGCCGCCCTTGCCCCCACACCCACACGCCGCACCAGCGTCGGCGACCACCTGCGCCACTGGCGCCAGCTGCGCCGCCTGAGCCAGCTTGATCTGGCAGCCGACGCCGAACTCTCCACGCGCCACCTGAGCTGCGTGGAAACCGGCAAGGCCAGCCCCAGCCGCGAGCTGGTGCTGCGACTGTGCGAGCGGCTCGCGGTACCGCTGCGCGAGCGCAACGCCTGGCTGGTCGCGGCGGGTTACGCGCCCATGTACCGGGAGCACGCCATGGACGACCCCAGCATGCTGGCCGCGCGCCGCGCCGTGCAGCACATCCTGGACAGCCACGAGCCCTGGCCCGCCGTGGCCTTCGACCGGCACTGGAACATGGTGTTGGCCAACCGCATGGTCGCGCCGCTGCTGGCCGGCGTGGCGCCCGAACTGCTGCAGGGGCCCGTCAACCTGCTGCGCATCAGCCTGCACCCGGACGGCCTGGCGCCGCGCATCGCCAACCTCAACCAGTGGCGCGAGCACCTGTTTGGCCGCCTGCGCCAGCAGATCCACCAGACGGGCGACGAGGGCCTGGCGGACCTGCTGACCGAGCTGATGGCCTACCCGGCCCAGCCCGCCAACGCCACGCAGCGACTGGATGGCGAACACCCTGGCGTGCTCATGCCCTTCCTGTTCGAGACGCCGGGTGGCACCCTGCACCTGATCAGCACCACCACCGTGTTCGGTTCGCCGGTGGACATCACGCTGCAGGAACTGGCGCTTGAGACCTTCTTCCCAGGTGACGAGGCCACCGCCGATGCCTTGCGCGCGATGGCCGCTGGCCACGCTGGCTGAGGGCCGCTGCTGGTCCGGCGGCCACGGACCCTGAAGCCACCCACTCCGACGGCCCCTCCTGAGATCTCAAACACGTTCCACACGGCGCTCAGCTTTCCCCCAACCCGGCCGATACAGGCATCAAGGCCGCCGCGCGCAACGCGGCTGCCAAGGCATCACTGAAAAGGGTTGGATCATGCTTTCGTGGGAGTGGATGGCCTCGTTCTGGTCGACGCCCATCGTCGAGGCGAACCTGGTCGTGTTCATGAACCTGCTGGGCGCCCTGCTGCTGGGCCTGGTGGTGGGTTACGAACGCTCGTACCACGGCCGCGCCGCCGGCATGCGCACCTACGGCATCGTGTGCATGGCCTCTGCCGCGTTGACGGTGTTCGTCGGTTACTCGGCTTACTGGTATGGCGGCCACGGCGGGGAAACCAGCGTGATCACCGACCCCACTCGGGTGGTGCAGGGCATCGTCACCGGCATCGGTTTTCTCGGCGCCGGCGTCATCATGAAAGAGGGGCTGAGCATCAGCGGCCTGACCACAGCGGCCTCCATCTGGGCCTCGTCCGCCATCGGCGTGCTGGTCGGTGTCGGGCTGTACGGCGCGGCGATTTTGCTGACCGCCTTGTCCACCGCGCTGATGGTGTGGGGCTCGCGCCTGGAATCTCATCTGCCCTCGCGCCACGCCATCGGCATCAGCTTGCGCTTTGGTGCCGCACACGCGCCAACCGAGGCCGAACTTGCCGGCTGGCTCAAGGACTGCGGCTACGAGCTCGCGCCCGGGTCGATCGCCATCCACGTGGAAAACGCGCTGGCCCAGTGGCACTTCGTGGCGGTGGCCATCGACCGGTGCAGCTGCTGGTCGTTGCCCCGGCTGGCCGAGCAGTTGGGCGCCCGGCCCGAAGTCGAGGTGGTGGGCGTGGCCCACGCCCGCAACTGAACCCACTGAAACCACCTGCCGTGAACCCCATGAACAGACCCACCTCCCGCCCCGCCCGTTTCCTGCTCCTCGGGGCCCTGTGCGCCGGGTGGCCCGCGGCCTTCGCCGCCACCAGCGACGAGGTGGCCCCGCCCGACTGGGGGCTGACGAAGGATGGCGGCCACATCATCCACAGCAGCGCCCGCGTGGCCTGGCCCCGCTGCGTGGAAGGCATGCAATGGACCGGTCAGCGCTGCACCGGCACGGCCTTGCAGCTCGACCACGCCGAAGCGCTCGCGCACGTCAAGGCGCGCGAGAAGGCCGAAGGCATCGCCTGGCGCCTGCCGCACATGAAAGAGCTGCAGCAACTGGCCAACCAGAACGCCCAGCCGACCCCGGCGGGACAGACGCTGTTGCCAACGGTCGGTGAGGGCTGGTGCTGGACCGCCACGACCACCATCAACACGCCTTCTTTCAACGCCTACAGCTACAACAACGTCCAACGTGGCCTGAACGGGCAGAACACCAGACAGTTGAAGTTTCTGCACGGCTGGGCCGTGAACACCGCCACGGGCGAGTCGCACGGCGACGTGCTGAAACGCAGCAAGCTGACGGTGAGGCTGGTGCGGCCGATCGACTGAAAGCCCCCCGCAGCGCTTCGCGCTACCCCCAAAGGGGGGCGGCACTGGACGTCCGGCAGAGCCGGCCCGCCGGTGCCCTTGGGTGGCCCCGTTTCTGCGTCGCGAGACTCGTTCCGACGCCGGCCCGGTGCCAGAATCTGGCCACCGCCGCCCCTGGCAGAGCCTGCCACCGCCCCGCCGTCCTCAAGCCGCCATGAACCCATCCCCCTCCATCGCCTCGGCCATCCTCTCGCAACTCGCGGCCATCGCGCAGCGTCACCCCACGCCACGGGTGCGCCGTCTGCACCTGCCGCGCAGGCTTGGCGCTGCAGGTGAGCACGATGCCGAGTTCTGCGCCATCGAGCTGGAAGACGGCGCGTTTGGCCTGTCTTACGTGCTGCTCGGCGACACGCTGGCCGCGCTGCTGCGCGCGCACGGTGGCGGCGAATGGCCCTTGCAGGGCGCAGACCCGCTGGCCCTCGCGCAGCGCCTGGCCGGTGGCAGTGCGGTGGAACGCGCCATCGCGCTGGCCGCCGTCAACGCCCTGACCGACTCGGTCTGGCGCCGGGTGGGCTACGAGCCCCCGCCGGCAGGCAATTCGCTCGGCGACGTGCAACTGAACGCACAGGACCACCTGGGCATGATCGGTTTCTTTCCGCCGCTGGTGAAACGCGTCGCCGAGGCCGGCGGGCGGCTCTCGGTGGTGGAGATGAACGCTGAAATGGTCGCGCGCCAGCGAGCACGCTTTCCGGACCCTGATGGCCAGTCAAATTCCCCCGTCTATGGCCACCTCAAACTCCCCCACCTGAACTGATCGGGGATAGGGGTTAAACGCCGGCGTCGTCGGCACCTGTTGGCAGGACATTGATCCAGTCTTCCC
>NZ_MUNZ01000093.1 GCF_002001205.1 Hydrogenophaga sp. A37 | reverse complement strand
GAGGAACTCGCGCTTGCGCGTTCTCTTGGTCTTGCGCTCGAATCCGCTCTCGCTCAGGCTCATCTGTTTCATAACGTCAATCTCGCACATCCCGTGCCAGTGGCGACGGTTCTGCAGACGTTCCCTAGCGTAGGTGACAGCTTTATTTAGCCTCCCCAAAGACGATAGATCGGATGGCAGCGACAGAAATTCATTCGCGTCATTCAAACTCCTAAAGCGATTGCCGTTTCCAATATGGAACCGCACAAGAGCTCTAAACTGCTGCTGAAGCTGAAAACAATAGGTTTTAGCATGCTCACTTTCGATTCCCGCATGCATAAACCCATTCCGATACTCTCGAAGATGCTCTAGAGTCTGAGTAGCGAAGCCCACATCATCCCAAAGAAATGAGCATCTACGCACCACAGCCTCATAGTCTCCACGCCCGGGCGATGCTAGTCTTTCAAGAGCACCCCACAAACGAATAAACGCTGTAGTTTGGTTCCATTCATCTAAAGCACGCACAAACAACAACAGAGAAGTTAAGATGTCATCACGATATGGGTGCAGCCTAATTAATCTAAAGTCACGCTGGACTTTACCTACAATTATTTCGAAATTATTCGGCCTTAACGCATCTATTGGCGCGTGGTATGGCTCAAACCAAAACTCATCCTTAGGCGTGGCTCCAGTTGATGAGTGAACAGTGTGAACCGCCCCGAGGCGTATCGCATTAATGGGTTGCCAGCTGCGCCCAATGAGTTCCATTTCAGAATTGCAATACAAGCACCATAGAGCACGATACAAGTCGATCACTCTGATTGCGCCTGAAAACGCCAAAGCAGGCGTTTTTGCCTTCAAATTTGCAACAATCTTCACGTAAGCCGGAGGACTCTCAGCCACAGGTATCCGCCTCTGCTCCACCTGCGTTTTTCGATGAATATTGAATTTTCTTGGATATGAGTTCTTGTAGAATTTTATTTCCACCCCCTCAATCACCATTCGACTAAAAGGAAGGTCTCCATGCAGAGACATTGCAGTGAGAACAGAATAAGGCTCCTCGCGAATCGATAGCGATGCCGACAACTGTTTATTCAATTCTCTCAGAAAGCTCTCCTTCGTCAACTCTCCGGGATCGTATGCAGCAGCTCTCCAAATTAACGTTGCATGATCCATATTTTTAGCAACTTCCGGGAAATCGAGCATCGTATGGAGAGAAGGAAGGCAAGATTTGACCTCAAGCCCGGCAAATGAAGATCCTTTGCCCTCCGGATTACGAGTTCGGGTTTGAGCAATTCTCTTCAGAATCAATTCAGGGCGAAATTTTTTCTTCCACTTAACAGGCATTTTTGGCACCCAAAAAACAACCAGGCAAACTCAAGACACGAGCAACAAAGCACACGATCTCACGAGCAAATCAACGCAACGGCAAGGAAACCCAACAGCCACGCCAAGGGTAGTCTCTCAGCCGCACTCTGCACAAGCAGGTTTAAAGAACTTACTGCATCAAGCCCGGTAAGCGAGTTTGCAAATCAGCGTGTGCATACCGCTCCCGGGAATGCAGCCCTGTAAAGCGAGTTCTTCCGAGTCGTCAACAACCGACGCAGCATTGGCTCGAAGTGGCTCAGCAGCAGGGTCATCCCAAACCAACTATTCCTCGGCACGGCGCATCGCGTTCCGCAGCCCTCTGTGCGAAGCCGCACAGAAGCCCAGCCCCCACTTTGAGAACATGCGCCGACCGGCCGCCGGTGGCGCACCCATGGCGAACGGCGTCATCGGCGCCCACACACCCCACCCACCTTGAACTGGAGACAAAGATGCAACTGCTCAAAGACGTGATGAGCCCCGACGTGAAGGTGATCGGCCCTGAGGCGACCCTGCAGGACGCCGCCGCGCGGATGCGGGACGAGGGCTTTGGCATGCTGCCCGTGGGCGAGAACGACCGGCTGATCGGCGCGGTGACCGACCGCGACATTGCGGTGCGGGCGGTGGCCGAGGGCAAGGGCTGCGACACGCGGGTTCGCGAGGTGATGTCGAACGACGTGATCTGGTGTTACGAGAACGACACGGTGGAGACCGCCGCCGACATGATGGGCAAGCTGCAGGTCCGGCGCCTGCCCGTGGTGAACAGCGACAAGCGCTTGGTGGGCATCGTGTCGCTGGGCGACTTTGCGGTGGCGTCCGAGGACGTGTTGTCCACCACCGACGCCTTGGCTGGCATTTCGATGCCGTAGGCCGGGGCCACGTGCTGGACATCGTCGTCGCCACCCTGCGGGCCGAGTTCTCCGATCTGCTTCAGGTTGAGCAGGTCACGCGCGTCACCGCGCGCATGGTGGTTGCCCTCTTGCTGGGGGCGGTGATCGGTTGGGACCGCGAGCGCCGCGACGCCGATGCCGGGTTGCGCACCCACATGCTGGTGTCGCTGGGGGCCGCGCTCTTCGTGCTGGTGCCGGCCGAAGCGGGCATGGGCCCGGACGGGCTGAGCCGCGTGGTGCAGGGCATCGTCTCCGGCATCGGGTTTCTGGGCGCGGGCGCGGTGCTGAAGATGGGCAACGAGGGCCGCATTCACGGCCTGACCACGGCGGCCACCATCTGGGCCACGGCGGCGGTGGGCATGTCGGCCGGCCTGGGGCGCGAGGCCACCGCCATTCTGGCCACGGCGTTCATCTTGCTGGTGCTGGTCTGGCTCAGGGGCCTGGAGGTGCGCAAGGCGAACAAAGAGAAGAAAGCTTCCCTCTTGATCGTGTGGCCGGACGACGCCATGAAAACGCCCGCGGGGACTGGGCAAAAGGACGATCTGAACTCGCCGTGACCCGGGGCACGCTCAGTCTCTCAATCCAAGGGCCAGGGCAGATCGCCCGGCGCGCGGGTGCCGTGTGGCTCAGCGTCTGGAACAACCGCACTCCGCCCCGCACCCACCCCGCGCCACCACGGTTGCACCGCCCGCTGCTGAGCGGGCTCGACCGCTTCGCCCAGCCGGGGCATGAGCAGCAGCTCGCGCGAGGGGGCGAGCTTGAGCAGGGTTTCGGCGGGCTGGTCCCAGGCGTGCAGAGCGAGGCTGAAGGTGCCCCAGTGCACCGGCAGAAAGGCGCCGCCGCCGAGCAGCTGGTGGGCCTTGAGCGCGTTCTCGGGGCCAAGGTGGATGTCGCCCCACGAGGGGTGGAAGGCGCCGACTTCGAGCATCACGAGATCAAACGGGCCGAGGCGTTCGCGGATGAGCGCGTATTCGCTGGTGAGGCCGGTGTCGCCGCTGAAGAACACCGCGTGGCGCTCGCTGCGCATGACCATGGACGACCAGAGTGTGGCGTTGCGGTCTTTGAGGGTGCGCCCTGAAAAGTGCTGCGAGGGGGCGGCGGTGACGGTGAGGCTGGTGCCGGGCACGCGGTGCGTTTCCCACCAGTCGAGCTCGGTAATGCGCTCGGGCGCGATGCCCCAGGCCTGCAGGTGCGCGCCGACGCCGAGCGAGGTGACGAAGGGCACGTTGCTGCTGCGGGCCAGGGCGCGGATGGTGGGGTAGTCGAGGTGGTCGTAGTGGTCGTGCGAGATCACGACGACGTCGACCTCGGGCATCTCGCGCAGGCGCAGCGGCACGGGCTGGAAGCGCTTGGGACCGAGCAGGCGAAAGGGCGAGGCGCGCGTGCCCCAGACCGGGTCGGTGAGCACGCGGTGGCCGTCCATTTCAAGCAACACGGTGGAGTGGCCGAGCCAGGTGGCGCGCAGGCCGCTGGCGTTGGGCCGGCCCCAGGCCTCGCGCGGGTCCATCGAAGGCAGCGGCGCGCCGGGCACGCGGCGGTTGCCGTTGGACAGAAACTCGCGCACCGTGGGCCGAGGCACGGTCGAGTCGCGCAGGCCTGGCGCGATGGGGTAGACGTTGCGAAAGCCCCCGCCCGCCCAGCGCGGCGAGGCCTGCATGCGTTCGAGGCGGGCGCCCAGGGCGCGCTTGCCGAATGTGTTCATGGGGAGGTCTACAGAAGATGGTGCGGTGCACCGACAAAAACAGGTTACACGCAGGCGGCAACCGGCGTGCCCGGTCGGGTCTTGTGGAGGCGCCGAAGGTTGATCGCCCGGGGTGGCACGATCTACCAGCCCGCCAGCGGCCGCACCGCGACAGCCCGCTACGATGGTTTGAACAGCGCAGGCCCGCCCCACGCTGAGCTGCCATCCACCCCAAAGGTCTGTCCTCCCACACACCCGGCATGAGCACCACCCTTTCGCTCCCGCACCGCAGCATCCCGCTCAGGACCTACCTCACGCGCCTGCTGTGGCTGTGCATCTTTCCGCTGCTGATGCTGTCCATCTGGCTGGCCTACGACAGCGTGCAGACGCTGCGTGTCGGCCAGCGGCAGGCGGCCGAGCAGATGACAGAGAACTTCGCCAGCTCGGTCGACCAGTACCTGCGCTCGCGCATCCGGGGGCTGAACATGGTCGCGATCTCGCCCTTGCTGGACGAGCCGGCGCAGTGGCCGATCCTGTACCAGCAGGCGCAGGGCTATCAGAAGAGCTTCGACGGGCACGTGGTGCTGGCCACGGCGGACGAGCCGATGCAGATGCTGTTCAACACGCGCGCGCCCTATGGCAACGCCCTGCCGCCCCTGCCCCGCCCCAAAGGCCATGCGGCGGCGCCGGCCGCTGTGTTGACCCGCCAGCCGGCGGTCGGGGACAGCTTCATCGGCCCTGTGGCTCAGACGCTGCTGGTGGCCATGGCGGTGCCCGTGCTGCGGGAGGGCCGGGTCAGTCATGTGGTGCTCGGCACCTTCGAGGCGCGCCAGTTCCAGGAGCGCATCGAACAAATCACGCTGCCCGAGGGCTGGGCCATGACCCTGCGCGACGGGCGCGGCGACACCATTGCACGGCTCGCCCCGCCGGGCTTCGACGCTGCGCGCGACGTGGCACAGACCGGGCGCTTCGTGACCCCCTTGCAAAGCGCGCCGTGGCGGGTGGAGCTGGAGATTTCGCGAGCGGTCCAGTTGGCCCCGCTGACGAGCAACGGCGGCCTGTTGCTGATGGGCCTGCTGATGGCGACCTTCACCGGCGTGCTGGGCGGCACGGTGGCCAGCCGCCGCCTGGGGCGGGCCGTGGCCTCGTTGGTGGACACCACCCACCCGGCGACGCGCACCAGCGCGAGCACAGAGATTTCAGAGATCAATGACGTGCGCGGCCGCCTGGACGAAGCCGCCGCGCAACAGCGCGAGAGCGAGGCCCGCTTTCGCCGCCTGTTCGAAGACGCACCGGTGGCCATGCGCCTGGTGTCACGCGACGGCCGCATCCTGACCTGGAACGCGCGCTTCGGTGAACTCTTCGGCTACACCGCGGACGAGATCCCCACCATGGAAGCCTGGCGGCGCCTCGCCTACCCAGACCCGGTCTATCGCGCCGAGATCGAGGCCAGCTGGAAGAACACGGTGGAGCGCACCGACGGCGGCAAGGGCGACATCAACATGGGGGAATTCCGCCCGACCTCAAAAGACGGCACGGTGCGCACGGTGCAGATCCACGGCATCTTGCTGGACGACGGCCTGCTGTCCACCTTTGTCGATGTCACCGAGCGCCGCGAAGCGGAGGACCGCCTCCGCCTCTGGGTTGAGTCCTTCGAGCAGGCGCAGCTCGGGCAGGTGATTTCGGACGCGCGCGACAACACCGTCATCGCGGTGAACCCGGCCTTCGCGGCCGAGCGCGGCTACCAGCGCGAGGAAATGACGGGCATGCCGCTTTCGCAGCTGTTTTCGGACAATGGCCAGGCGCAGTTGCGCGAGATGGTTCAGACGATGACCCACCATTCCCACGCCGCGTTCGAGTGCGAACACGTGCGCAAGGACGGCAGCCGCTTTCCGGTGCTGATCGACCTCACGGTGCTGCGCGATGCCGACGGGCACCCGGTGACCCGCATCGGCTACGCGACGAACATGATCGACCGCAAGCGCGCCGAGGCTGAGGTGCTGCTGCTCAACGCCACGCTGGAGCGGCGCGTGCAGGAACGCACCGCCGAACTCAGCGCCGCCAACCGCGACCTCGACAGCTTTGCGTTCACGGTGAGCCACGACCTGCGCGCACCGCTGCGCGCGATGAACGGTTACGCCCAGGTGTTGCAGCAGGACCTGGCCGAGCAGCTGGATGAATCGGCCAGGGCCTGCCTGAACGGCATCACCTCCGCCAGCCACCGCATGAGCGGGCTGATCGACGGCATTCTGGTGCTCTCCCGCAGCGCCCGCGACGACATGACGCTCGGCCCGGTGGACCTCTCGGCCTTGGCCCAGCGCCGCCTGGCCGAGCTGGCCGCGAGCGAGCCGCAGCGCCAGGTGACGGTGAGCGTGCAGCCCGGCCTGCGGGTCACGGCCGACCCGCGCATGATGGACGTGGTGATCACCAACCTGGTGGACAACGCCTGGAAGTACAGCAGCGGCAAGCCCGATGCGGAGATCCGCGTGTTCAGCCACACCGACGCCGACGGCACCTGGTACGGCGTGGCCGACAACGGCGCCGGCTTCGACCCGGCCCGGGCCGGCCATCTGTTCCAGCCTTTCCACCGCCTGCACCGGCAGGACGAGTTCCCGGGCATCGGGATCGGGCTGGCCACGGTGCAGCGCATCGTGGCGCGCCACGGCGGCCTCATCGTGGCCCGGAGCACGCGGGGCCAGGGCGCCACGTTTGCCTTCACGCTCGAGATCGAGCCGCCGCACGCCACTGATCAGGCCTGAAGAAGCCCGGCCGGGGCGGCGTGCGCGCCGCAAAAGTGCCTGGGTCGCGCAGGGTCAAAGATTGCGCGGACACACGCATCGCCGCAAACTGGTGAGCGTCATGAGCGCCGACCGGCCGCTCCGAAGGCGCTCAGCCCCGCAGTGCGCAGCACGGAGGGTTGTCCAATGAGCGTCCCGCGGCGAGCCTCATGCCGAGGATGCGCGCGCACGGTCCCTGTCTCTTCAACAAGGAGTTTTCATGTCCCCGACACCAACACCCTTTTGGCTGAGAGCGCTTCGACCCCTGGCGGCGGCCTTTCTGGTGATCGCCGCGGCGCTTCCTGCGGCGGCGCACCACGGCTGGACCTGGGCCGAGGACGTCAACGCCGAACTCACCGGCACCATCGTCGCGGCCAAGCTCGGCAATCCCCATGGCGAACTGACGCTGGCCGTCGAAGGCGCCAACTGGATCGTCGAGGTGGGCCAACCGTGGCGCAACGAGCAAGCCGGGCTGAAGGACGCGATGCTGGTCAAGGGCGTGAAGCTCACCGTGTCGGGCCACAAGCACAGCGATCCCAAGAAGAAGGTGTTCAAGGCCGAACGCCTGGTCATCGACGGCAAGACGTTTAACCTCTACCCGGATCGCAACTGATGCTCCCGCTGCCCAGCGGCATGGGCGTTTGATGCCCGTGGTGGACGCCCTGGCCACGGCGCTGCAGGCCAGCGGGCTCTCGGCGCTGTTGCGCTCGTCAGTCTGGCTGTACCCCCTGGTCAACACCGGGCACGTGGTGGGCATTGCGCTGCTGTTCGGCGCCATCGTGCCGCTTGATCTGCGTTTGATCGGTTGCTTCTCGCGCACGCCGCTGGAGCACCTCGCCCGCACGCTGGTGCCTGTCTCAGTCACCGGGCTGGTGCTCGCGCTGTCCACCGGTTCGCTGCTCTTTGCGACGCGTCCACTGGACTATGTGGTGGAGCCGCTGTTCGGCATCAAGCTGGCGCTGCTGAGCACGGCTGTGCTCAACGCGCTGCTGCTGCGCCTGGCACCGGGCTGGCGGCGGATGGAGCTTGCGCAAGGCGCGCCGCACCAGCGGGTCTGGCGGCTGCACGGGCTGCTGTCGATCGTGCTCTGGCTGGGGGTGATCACCGCCGGCCGCCTGATCGGCTACCGGTAGACCATCGACGACCTGTCAGCCGGCAGCCGCTGGCCCCTGCGCCCGCCCCTGCAACAGCGTGCGTTCGCGCTCGTTGCTGGCCAGCGCCGCGGCGCGCAGGAACGCGGCGCGTGCCTCGTCCCGCCGGCCCAGTTTGTCCAGCAGGTCGCCCTGCACCGCACACAGCCAGGGGTAGCGCTGCAGGGCCTTGTCCTGCAGCAGCGTATCGACGATGGCGAGACCGGTCGCGGGGCCGTCGGCCATGCCCACCGCCACCGCGCGGTTGAGCTCGACCACAGGCGAGGGCGCGACCTGCATGAGCTGGGCGTAGAGCGCGGCGATGCGCTGCCAGTCGGTGGCCTCAGTGGTGGGCGCGCGGGCGTGGCAGGCGGCGATCTGGGCCTGCAGGCGGTAGCTGCCCAGCGGCTGGTTCAGGGCCTGCGCGCGCGCCAGCGCAGCGAGGCCACGGCGGATGAGCAGGTGGTCCCAGCGGGCCCGGTTCTGATCGTTGAGCAACACGGGCCGGCCCTCTCGGTCGGTGCGCGCGGCGGTGCGCGAGGCCTGGATTTCCATCAACGCCACCAGGCCGTGCACCTCGGACTGATCGGGGGCGAGCTCGGCCAGCATGCGGCCCAGGCGCAGGGCCTCGTTGCACAGCTCGGGGCGCATCCAGTCGCCGCCGCTGGTGGCGGTGTAGCCCTCGTTGAACACGAGGTAAACCACCTCCAGCACCGAGCCCAGGCGCTCGATCAGCTGTGCGCCCTGCGGCACTTCGAAGGGCACCTGGGCGTCAGCGAGCGTGCGCTTGGCGCGCACGATGCGCTGGCCGATGGTGGCCTCGGGCACGAGGAAGGCGCGCGCGATCTCATGGGTGGTGAGGCCGCCGAGCAGCTTGAGCGTGAGCGCCACGCGCGCGTCGGTGCCGAGCACGGGGTGGCAGGCGGTGAAGATCAGGCGCAGCAGGTCGTCGCCGAGGGTGGCGCGCTCGCGCTGCTGGTCAATGGCGTCGCTGAAGTCGGGCACCACATGGGCCTCCATGGCTTCGAGGTCGCTGGCGATGTCGCCGTGTCGCGCGTCGGCCATCTGGCGGTGGCGCAGGTGGTCGAGCGCGCGGTTCTTGGCCGTCGTCATGAGCCACGCACCGGGGTTCTGTGGCACGCCGCTGGTCGGCCAGTGTTCGAGCGCGGCCACCAGCGCGTCCTGCGCAAGCTCTTCGGCCACACCGAGGTCGCGCACACGCCGCGCCACCGCCGCCACGATGCGGGCGGACTCGATGCGCCAGACGGCGGCGATGGTGTTGTGGACGGCGGAATGCAAACAAGGCCCTCACCCCTGCCCTCTCCCACTGGCGGGAGAGGGAGCGGGATTTCACATCTGCTCGGGGGCGGCGGATTCGTCCATCCAGAACACCTCCCACTGGTGGCCGTCGAGGTCGGCGAAGCCGTGCTGGAACATGAAGCCGTGGTCCTGCGGCGGGTTGGGCGTGGTGGCCCCGGCGGCCACGGCCTTGGCGACCACGGCTTCGGCCTCGGCGCGGCTGTCGACCGACAGGGCAATCAGCACCTCGGTGGCTTTGTGCGCATCGCTGATGGGCTTCTGGGTGAAGCCCTGAAAGAAGGGCTCGACCAGCAGCATGGCGTAGAAGTTCTCCCCAATCTCCAGGCAGGCGCCCTGCTCGTTGGTGAAGCGCTGGTTGAAGCTGAGGCCCAGTGACTTGAAGAAGGCCATCGAGCGGGCCATGTCCTTGATGGGCAGGTTGACGAAGATCTGGCGAAACATGGCGGTTCTCCTTTCAGGGTTTGACGAGTTGATCGATGGCCTTCATCTGCTCCAGCGCCTCGCTGGGCGGGAACTCGTCGAGCTCGATGAGCTGGCGCAGCTCGATCACGGCTTCTTTGCCTCGACCGGCGGGGTTGGGGAAACGGCGGCTCCACTCCATGGCCTCTTCACGCGAGCGCACCTGGATCAGGGTGTAGCCGGCGATCAGCTCCTTGGCCTCGGCGAACGGGCCGTCCACGACACGCTGCCCAGCCGCGTCGTAGTGAATGCGCCAGCCGGTGCGACTGGGGTGCAGGCCACTGCCGTCGAGCAGCACGCCCGCGCGCGCCAGTTCTTCGTGGTAGGCGGCCATTTCGGCCATGAGTTCTTCGGGGGCTTCGGGGCTGACCTCGGCCTCGAACTCGGCGCAGGACTTGACGATGATCATGAATCGCATGGCGGTCTCCTCAGGCCGTGGTTTCACAGAGGGTCTTGAGCGACTGCAGGGCATTGGGCCAGGTCTGCGCCATCCAGTCCTCATAGGTGCCGAACACGTCGACATCCACGCGCACGCGGGTGCCGCCGGCCTCGTCGGAAAACGTGTAGTTCTCGAAACACGGGGTCCAGGCGCGCACGGCTTCGCTGGTGGTGTCTTCCACGCCGTTGTGGATCATGCCGATGTGGCGGATGGACACGAACTCGGCCGGCCGGTGCGCGTCGATCACCGACACCATGCCGTCGCCGTTCGGGGCGCAGAAGCGGATCGTCGACCCGGCGTCCCAGGAACCTTCATAGCTGGAGCCTTCGCAGAAGATGGCGGTCCAGCGCTCGTAGGTGGGCGAGAACAGCATGGTGCGCCAGACGTGTTCGCGCGGTGCGTGGATCAGGATGTCGAAGTGCAAGGTGTTCATGGGCAAGGCTCCTGGTCGTTTGTCTGTATGTGGGTACGACGAAGCAGCCTGCCGGTTTTCGACACGCCCGGATTAGGGGGAAACCCGAATCAGTTTTTCACATGAAACACGGCGCGAGCGGCCGCACTTCGACGGTGCACCACTGCGCTGCGGGGCAGCGCTGGGCGATGGCGATGGCCTCTTCGCGGTCCACGTTTTGCAACAGAAAGAAACCGCCGATCATTTCCTTGGCTTCGGCAAACGGGCCGTCCAGCACCTGCGCGCGCCCCCCGGCGTGGCTCACGCGAACGGCACTGGAGAGGCCGGCGAGCGACTCCACCGCCTTGAGCTTGCCGTCGGCCGCGAGCCCCTCGCCGAAGCGCTGCATCTGCGCATAGGCTTCGCGGCCTTGGGCTTCGGTGCGGGTGGCGCGCTGGCCTTCGGGTTCGATGATGAGGAGCATGTAAGACATGGCAGACCTTTCGCGTATCGGGCATCAAGATGGCGATCCTACACAGGCGGTTCAAAGCAAACCCTTGAAGACGTCAGGGCTTGCGCCAGCGTGATGCAATGCCTGTCCACTTCTCCGAGGAGATCGCCATGCCCAAGTCGTTTGAAACCTTCAAGAGCCAGGCTCTGGCCGAGGGCTTTGACGAGGTGTTGGAGCGGGTCAAGGCGCCCGACACAGCCCTGGACACCCACAGCCATCCGTTCGCGTTAAAGGGGCTGGTGGTGAAGGGCGAACTGTGGCTCACCGTGGGCGACGAGACCCAGCACCTGGTGCCGGGCGATCTGTTCGAGCTCGAACTCGGCGTGCCGCACGCCGAGCGCTACGGTGCTGAGGGGGCGACCTACTGGGTGGCCAGGCTGAACGCTTGAAGGGTGATGGCCCCAGGGCCGCTGATCACAACGCCGAAAAATCCGGCTTGCGGCGCGCCATGAAGGCGCCGAAGGCCTCTTTCGCGGCCGGCTCGCCGAGCATGCGGCCGAAGCTCGCGCCCTCTTCCGCCATGGCCGCCATGACCTGCTGGGCGTTGCCCTTTTTCATCAGGCGCTTGGTCTCGACCAGCGAGGCCAGCGGCTTGGCGGCGAGGCGGCGCGCCACGGCCTGCGCGTAGACCGTGGTCTCGCTCGGCGCCAGCACGCGGTTAACCAGGCCCACCTCGAGCGCGGCCTCGGCCATGAAGGGCTCACCCAGCAGCAGCGCCTCGGCGGCGCGGTGGTAGCCCATCATCTGCGGCACCAGCAGGCTCGACGCCGCTTCGGGGCACAGGCCCAGGTTGACGAAGGGCATGGAGAACGCGGCGTTGTCGCCAGCGTAGACCAGGTCGCAGTGAAACAGCATCGTGGTGCCCACGCCCACGGCCGGGCCGCAGACGGCCGCCAGCAGCGGCTTGGGAAACTGCGCGATGCCGCGCAGGAAGCGGAACACCGGCGAGTCCTCGGTGGCGGGCGGGTTGTTCAGGAAGTCGGCAATGTCGTTGCCGGCGCTGAAGGTGGTTTCGTTGCCCTGGAACACGACCACGCGCACGGCCGGGTCGGCGGCCGCCGCGGCGAGCGCATCGGCCAGCGCGCCGTACATGGCGGCGGTGATGGAGTTCTTCTTGTCGGGGCGGTTGAAGGTGAGCGTGGTGACGCCGGCTTCGGTGTGGACGAGGATGTCGCTCATGGCAATCGGTGTTGGGCAAATGGGGCACGGGCCACAGGAAGCAGGGCACGCGAAGAAGGGCGCCAAATTAACATGAAAGCGGCGCGGCGTCTGGGGCGCCGTGCCCAATCGGCGACACACGCCGAGGCCGCACCTACACTGCGTCTCACCCGACCTTCTTCGAGTGCCGCCCATGCCGTTTTCCCCCCTTGTTTCACTGGCCCGCGCCTTGTCGGCGGGCCTGCTGTCGCTGCTGCTCGCCAGCCCCGCCCTCGCGCAAACCACGGCGCCCCCTGCGGCGGAGGTGAGCAAGCCGCGCGTGGGCCTGGTGCTCTCCGGCGGCGGTGCGCGCGGCATCTCGCACGTGGGCGTGCTCAAGGTGCTGGAAGAAGCGCGGGTGCCGGTGGACTTCATTGTCGGCACGTCGATGGGCGCGATCATCGGCGGGCTCTACGCCAGCGGCATGGGGGCCGACGATCTGGAGCGCGAAATCCTGGCAGTGGACTGGGGCGACGTGTTCGAGCGGCGCGAGCCACGCCAGCTGCTGTCGCAACGCCGCAAGGAAGAGGACTTCGAGCTGTCGCCGGTGCTGCAGGTGGGCTTTCGCGACGGCGAATTCCGGCTGCCCACGGGCGCGGTGTCCACCCGCTCGCTCGAAATGCTGTTGCGTCGCTACACGCTCTCGACCCGCCTGCTCGCCACCTTTGACGGCCTGCCCACGCCGTTCCGCGCCGTGGCCACCGACATGGAGACCGGCCGCGCGGTGGTGTTGGACCACGGGGATCTCGCGGCGGCGCTGCGCGCGAGCATGTCGGTGCCCGGCGTGTTCTCGCCCTTGGAGGTGGACGGCCGCATCCTGGGCGACGGCGGGCTGGTGAACAACCTGCCGGTGGACGTGGCCCGGCGCATGGGCGCGGACGTGATCATCGCCGTCAACATCGGCACGCCGCTGGCCGGCCGCGAAACCCTGGGCAGCCTGCTGGGCATCACGACGCAGATGGTCAACATATTGACCGAGCAGAACGTGCAGGCCAGCATCGCCACCCTCAAGCCGACCGACCTGCTGCTGGAGCCGCCCCTGGGCAAACTGACCTCGGCCGACTTCGATCAGGCCAAGGCGATGGTGGGCATCGGCACCGATCACGCGCGCTCGATGCGCGAGGCGCTGGCTCGCTTTGCGGTGGACGAGGCCAGCTACGCGCAGTGGCGCGCGGCGCGTGGCATGAACGCGCAGGCCTACGCCGAGGGCATGGGCCAGGTGAAGGTGGTGCGTTTCGAGGGCGTTCCCGAGGCGCGTGCCGAGCAGCTCGCGCTCACGCTGGACACCGCGCCAGGGCAGCGCGTGGACGTGAAGCAGATCGAGACCGACCTGCAGAGGCTCGCGGCCAGCGGCGACTACGACCGGGTGGACTACCGGCTGGAGCGCCTGCGCGGCAGCACCGACGAAACGCTGGTGGTCAACCTGCGCGAGAACGACTGGGGCCCCAACTACCTGCGACTGGGCATGGACCTGCGCACCGATTTTGAAGGGCGTGGCGCCTTCAACCTGCTGATCAGCCACAACCGCCACTGGCTCAACGACACCGGCGCCGAGTGGCGCAACCGCCTGCAACTGGGCGAAACGCTGGCGGGCTACTCCGAGCTCTACCAGCCACTGGGCCGGACCAACGACGCCTTCGTGGCCGCCTACACCGACGCCAGCCTGAAACGCATCGAGGTGTACGACAGCGACGGCAGCGCGCAGGGCATCGGCCGGCGCCAGAGCCTGCGGCTGGGCGCAGACATCGGCTGGCCCATCGGCCTGCTGGGGCGCTACGGCGACTTGCGCGTGGGCCTGCAGCTGGGCCTGAACAAGGCCGTGCCCGAACTGGTGTCGGCCAGCGTGGTCGACTCGGGCGAGGTGATCTCCTCGCAGCGGTGGCGCGACGCGGGCCTGCGCACGGCGGTGATTTCAGACCAGCTGGACTTCGCCAACTTCCCCTCGTCGGGCTACCGCATCCAGAGCGAGCTGGCCGCCGGGCGGCGCAGCCTGGACAGCGGCGCCAGCACCGGCTTCACGCGGCTGGAGGCCAGCGGCACGGCCGTGCACACCTGGGGCCGCCACAGCTTCAACCTCGGCGGCCGCTTCGCGCGCGCCACGCAAATTCCGACCGGCGCCATCGACGAATACTCGCTCGGCGGCTTCCAGCAGCTCTCGGGCTACCGCGTGGGCCAGGTGGCGGGCAACTACCTGCTGTTCGGGCGGCTCACCTATTACCAGCGCCTGCCATGGAGCGTGAACGTGGCGCGCGCCCTGTTCGCTGGCGCGTCGGTCGAAGCAGGCAACGCCTGGGCCAGCCGAAGGGACATCAGCTTCAAGGGCCTGCGCACCGGCACCAGCCTCTTCATCGGCGCCGACACCGGCGTGGGCCCGCTGTACCTGGGCGTGGTCAGCGCGCCCAAGGGCTACACGGGGCTGTACCTGTTTCTGGGCAGACCTTGAACACGGTGCTTCCCTACCCATTGGTTTCAGGCTGACGTGCCTTCATCCAGAGGCACCGCGGAACCGGCTTTGCCGGGCCGCCAGTGCCGCCCCTTGGGGGTGACGCGCAGCGGCGCGGGGGGTGCTTGTTCACACCCTTTCGAACACTCCCGCAGCGCCCTGCCCCATGCCCACGCACATCGTGACCATGCCGTACTTCTTGTTGTGACGGCGCAGCGCGTGCACCACGGTCGCGGCGCGGATGGCACCGGTGGCGCCCAGCGGGTGGCCGAGGGCGATGGCACCGCCCATGGGGTTGACCTTGGCCGGGTCCAGGCCGAGCGTGTTCATCACGGCCAGCGACTGAGCGGCGAAGGCTTCGTTGAGCTCGAACCAGTCGATGTCGTCCTGCTTCAGGCCTGCGTTTTTCAGCGCCGCAGGTATCGCTTCCACCGGGCCGATGCCCATCAGGTGCGGCGGCACGCCACGCGAGGCGTAGCTCACAAAACGGGCCAACGGCGTGAGGTTGTAGCGCTTCAAGGCGGCTTCGCTCACCAGGATCAGCGCACCGGCGCCGTCGCTGGTCTGCGAGCTGTTGCCCGCGGTGACCGAGCCGCGCGCGGCGAACACGGTGCGCAGTTTGGCCAGGCCTTCGAGCGAGGTATCGGGGCGCGCGCCTTCGTCCAGACTGATGATGCGGCTGCGTGTCGTGACCTCGGCGGTCTCCAGGTCCACGCTGCGATCGGTCACTTCCACCGGCGTGATCTCGTCGGTGAACTCGCCGTTCTTCATCGCGATCACGGCGCGCTGGTGCGACTGCACCGCAAACGCGTCCTGGGCGTCGCGCGACACCTTCCACTGCTGCGCCACCTTCTCGGCCGTCAGGCCCATGCCGTAGGCGATGCCGTACTTCTCGACGTCATCGGTGTTGGCAAAGATCGCGGGCGAGAGGCTGGGCGCGTTGCCCATCATCGGCACCATGCTCATGCTCTCGGCGCCGGCGGCGATCATCACGTCGGCTTCACCGACGCGGATGCGGTCGGCCGCCATCTGCACGGCCGACAGACCGGAGGCGCAGAAGCGGTTGACGGTGATGCCGCCCACCGAGTTGGGCAGGCCGGCCAGGATGGCGCCGATGCGCGCCACGTTCAGGCCCTGTTGCCCTTCGGGAATGGCACAACCGCAGATCACGTCTTCCACGGCCTTCGGGTCCAGGCCCGGCACCTGGGCCATGGCCGAACGCAGCGCGTGGGCCAGCAGGTCGTCCGGGCGCAGGTGCTTGAACGAGCCCTTGTGCGAACGCCCGATGGGGGTGCGGGTGGCGGCGACGATGTAGGCGTCTTGGATCTGTTTGCTCATGGTGAGGTACTTTCGGAATTCGGTATTACTCCCTCTCCCGCTTGCGGGAGAGGGCCGGGGTGAGGGTCTGCAACGTCTGCCAGATCGTCTCCAGCACGGCAGGGGTTTCATTCATGACTTCGTGGTTCCAGAACCGGATCACGGTCAGGCCTTGCGACTCGATCAAGGCGGTTCGCGCCAGGTCATGCGCTTGTTGCTCAGCGTGCTGCCCGCCATCGACTTCGATCACCAAACCCGCTTCCAAACAAACGAAGTCGAGGATGTAGGGCCCCAGCGGGCGCTGGCGGCGGAACTTGAAATCCTGGAAGCGACGACCACGGAGTTGCTGCCACAGCAGGGTTTCGTCTTCTGTCATCTGGCCGCGCAACCCACGGGCTTTCACTTTGGCGCCCGCCCTCACCCCAACCCTCTCCCGCACGCGGGAGAGGGGGTAAGACACGTCGGCCTCGGCGGGTTTCATGCGCTCAATTCCGCACCGGCTTGCCGGTATTCAGCATCCCCAGAATCCGCTCCTGCGTCTTCGGATGCACGATCAGCGAGCAGAACGCGCGGCGCTCCAGCGTCATCAAATAGTCCTCGTTCACCAGCGTTCCGGGATCGACGTCACCCCCCGTCACCACACCCGCGATCAGCGACGCAATGTGGAAGTCGTGCTGGCTGATGAAGCCGCCGTCGCGCATGTTGACCAGGCTGCCGAGGATGGTGGCCTTGCCGTCGCGGCCGGCCACGGGGAAGAGGCGCTTGTGCGGCGCGCGGTAGCCGCCGTTGAACAAGGCCTTCGCTTCGTTGATGGCGACGAACAACAGCTCGTCCTTGTGCGGCACGATCACGTCGGAGTGCAGCACGTAGCCCAGCTTTCGGGACTCCAGCGCGCTGGTGCCGACCTTGGCCATGGCCGCGGCGGTGAAGCCTTCGGTGAGGAACGGGAGCAGGTCCTTGCCGGTGGAGGTCTCGGCGTTCTCGGCCGCACGGCGCGCGATGTAGGTCAGGCCGCCGGCGCCGGGCACCAGGCCCACGCCGACTTCCACCAGACCGATGTAGCTCTCCATGTGCACCACACGGCGCGCGCTGTACACGGCCAGCTCACACCCGCCGCCCAGCGCCAGGCCGCGCACGGCACTGACCACCGGCACGTTGGCATAGCGCAGGCGCAGCATGGTCTGCTGCATGAAGCCTTCGGCGTCTTCGATCGCGCTCACGCCCACCGCCATGAAGGCGGGCAGCATGGCCTGCAGGTCGGCGCCGGCGCTGAAGGGCTCGTCGCCCGACCAGACCACCAGGCCCTGGTACTCCTTTTCGGCCAGGTCGATGGCCGCCATCAGGCCCTCGCACACATCGGGGCTGATGGCGTGCATCTTGGTCTTGATGCTGGCGATCAGCACGTCGCCGTCCAGCGTCCAGACGCGGATGGCGTCGTTTTCTTCGATGGTGGTTCCGGCGGTCTCAAACTTCGGCCCGGCTTCGCCCAGCAGCAGCTCGGGGAAGTGCTGGCGCCCGTAGACCGGCAGCGAGCGGCGCGCTTCGAACACGCCCTGGGGCGGGTTCCACGAACCTTGGGCGGTGTGCACGCCACCAGCCTCGGCCACCGGGCCTTTGAACACCCACTCGGGCAGCGGCGCTGTGCTCAGCGCCTTGCCGGCATCGATGTCTTCCTGAACCATCTTCGCGACTTCGAGCCAGCCGGCTTCCTGCCAGAGCTCGAAGGGGCCCTGCTTCATGCCGAAGCCCCAGCGCATGGCCTGGTCCACGTCGCGTGCGGTCTCGGCGATGGTGGCCAGGTGCACGGCGGCGTAGTGGAAGCTGTTGCGCAGGATCGCCCAGAGGAACTGGCCCTGCGGGCCTTCGGCGTTGCGCAAGAGCTTCAGGCGCTCGGCGGCCGGGCGCTTGAGCATGCGGCCATAGACCTCATCGGCCTTCTCGCCAGCGGGCACGTACTCACCGCTCTCCAGATCAAAGCGCTGGATGTCGCGACCGACCTTCTTGAAGAAGCCGGCCTTGGCTTTCTGGCCCAGGTTCCCCATTTCAATCAGCTTGGCCAGCACCGGCGGCGTGCCGAAGCTGCCGTAGAACGGGTCGGTCTGCTCGTTCAGGTTGTCCTGCAACGTCTTGACCACGTGGGCCATGGTGTCCAGGCCCACCACGTCGGCGGTGCGGAAGGTGCCGCTGCTCGCGCGGCCCAGGCGCTTGCCAGTGAGGTCGTCGACCACGTCGTAGGTGAGGCCGAAGTTCTCCACCTCTTTGATCGTGGCCAGCATGCCGGCGATGCCGATGCGGTTGGCCACGAAGTTGGGCGTGTCCTTGGCGCGCACCACGCCCTTGCCCAGACCGCTGGTCACGAAGGTTTCCAGGTCGTCAAGGATCTGTGGCTGCGTGGTGGGCGTGGCGATCAGCTCAACCAGCGTCATGTAGCGCGGCGGGTTGAAGAAGTGGATGCCGCAGAAGCGCGGTTTGATCGCCTCGGGCAGCACTTCGCTGAGCTTGGTGATCGACAGGCCCGAGGTGTTGGACGCGACGATGGCGTGCGGCGCGATGAAGGGCGCGATCTTGGTGTACAGATCGAGCTTCCAGTCCATGCGCTCGGCGATGGCCTCGATGATCAGGTCGCAGTCTTTCAACTGCTCCAGGTGCTCTTCGTAGTTGGCCTGGCCGATCAGGTCGGCATCGCTGGCCACGCCCAACGGCGAAGGCTTGAGCTTCTTGAGGTTCTCGACGGCGCGCGTGACGATGCCGTTTTTAGTGCCTTCCTTCGCAGGCAGGTCGAACAGCACCACGGGCACCTTGACGTTGACCAGGTGCGCAGCGATCTGCGCGCCCATCACGCCCGCGCCGAGCACGGCGACTTTCTTCACTTGAAATCGGTTCATTGGTTTTCCATGAATGGGGAAAGGCTCGCGGTCACTCGACTCGCAACCAGACCTGGGTTCGGTAGAACGGGCCGATGTAGCCACGCATCTCCAGCTTCTTGCCGTCGTCGACCGGCTTGAGGCGCGAGCGGTAGACCTTGCCGTTGTTCGGGTCGACGATGTCGCCACCGTCGTACACGGTCTTGTCGTCGGCGCTCTGCTTGAGGTTGCGCAGGATGGTCATGCCCAGCACGGGCTTGTCCTTGCGCTCGTCGGTGCACTTGTCGCACACCGCGTCTTGCTTGCTGGTGGGGTCGAGCAGCTTCTCGATGGTGCCGCTGTAGACGCCGTTGGTTTCCTTGATGCGCACCAGCGACTTCTCCTTCTTGGTGTCGTCGTCGATGGTCTTCCACAGACCCACGGGCGACATCTGCGCAAAGGCGGACACGGCGGCGAGGCTCAGCAGGGCGGCAAAGGCGGTCTTCTTCATGTCTGTCTCCGGTGGGTGGTGGAGCGGGTGATCAGGCCAGCGCTGCGTCGGTGTCCATCAACACCTTGCTGCCGGTGCGCGCCGTGCGCATCAGCGTCGCGGTCTCGGGGAACAGCTTGGCGAAATAGAAACGTGCGGTCTGCAGCTTGGCCACGTAGAACGGGTCGGTGTTGCCGGCCGCGATCTCGCGCAGCGCCACCTGCGCCATGCGGGCCCAGAAGTAGCCGAACACCAGATGCCCGGCCACGCGCAGGTAGTCCACCGCGGCAGCGCCCACTTCGTCGGCGTTCTGCAGGCCCTTGAAGCCGATCTCGGTGGTGAACTTGGTGATCTGCTCACCGAGCACCGCCAGCGGGTTGATGAACTCGGCCATCTTCTCGTTGACGCCCTCTTCCATCACCAGCGCGCCCACCAGCCTGCCGAACTTCTTCAGCGTGGCGCCGTTGTTGCCCAGCACCTTGCGGCCCAACAGGTCCAGGCTCTGGATGGTGTTGGTGCCTTCGTAGATCATGTTGATGCGGGCATCGCGCACGAACTGCTCCATGCCCCATTCCTTGATGTAGCCGTGGCCACCGAAGACCTGCTGGCACATGGTGGCGGCGTTGTAGCCGTTGTCGGTCAGGAAGGCCTTGGTGATGGGCGTGAGCAGCGAGAGCATCTCGTCGCTGTCCTTGCGCACTTTTTCGTCCGGGTGGTTGTGCGCTTTTTCCAGCAGCACCGAGCTGTAGATGGCCAGTGCGCGGCCGCCTTCGGCGTAGGCCTTGGCGGTGAGCAGCATGCGGCGCACGTCGGGGTGCACGATGATCGGATCGGCCGGTTTGTCCTTGGCCTTGGGGCCGGTCAGGCTGCGCATCTGGATGCGGTCCTTGGCGTAGGCCAGGGCGTTCTGGTAGGCCACTTCGGTCAGGCCGAGAGACTGGTTGCCCACGCCCAGGCGCGCGGCGTTCATCATGACGAACATGGCCTGCATGCCCTTGTTGGGCTGGCCCACGATGGTGCCGATGGCGCCGTCGATCACGATCTGCGCCGTGGCGTTGCCGTGGATGCCCATCTTGTGCTCCAGGCCACCGCAGTAGATGCCGTTGCGCTCGCCGAGCGACCCGTCGGCGTTGACGTGGTACTTCGGCACGATGAACAGGCTCACGCCCTTGATGCCGGGAGGCGCGTCGGGCAGGCGGGCCAGCACCAGGTGGATGATGTTGTCGGCCATGTCGTGTTCACCGGCGCTGATGAAAATCTTGTTGCCGGTGATCTTGTAGCTGCCGTCGGCCAGCGGCTCGGCCTTGGTGCGCATCAGGCCCAGGTCGGTGCCGCAGTGCGGTTCGGTCAGGCACATGGTGCCGGTCCACTCGCCGCTGGTCATCTTGGGCAGGTAGGCGTCTTTCTGCGCATCGGTGCCGTAGGTGTGCAGCGCGGCGTAGGCGCCGTGCGTGAGCCCGGGGTACATGGTCCAGGCCTGGTTGGCCGAGTTCATCATCTCGTACAGACACTGGTTCACCACCAGTGGCAGGCCCTGGCCGCCGTAGGCCGGATCACAACTCAGCGCGGCCCAGCCACCTTCCACGTAGGTCTTGTAGGCCGCCTTGAAACCGGTCGGCGTCTTGACCTCGTGGGTGGTCCTGTCAAGCGTGCAGCCTTCGGTGTCACCGCTGATGTTCAGAGGGAAGATCACCTGCGAGGCGAACTTGCCGGCCTCTTCGAGTACCGCGTTGATGGTGTCGGCGTCCATCTCGGCGTGTTGCGGCATGGACTGCAGATCGGCGGTCACATTCAGCACTTCGTGCATCACAAACTGCATGTCACGCAGGGGCGGGTTGTAAACGGGCATGGGGAACTCCTGTGGGGTTTGTGAAAAGAGGGGAACGTTCAGGCCTTGGATGCGGCCGTCTTTCGCGGGCGCGCCGCGGGGGGCGAGGCAGGCACCGCGCTGAAGCGGGTGACGATGCCCTCGAACGCCGCGAGGGCGCGCTGGAGCGAATTGGGGCTTCGCAGGAAGCGCGCCTCATAGTGCAAGGCCAGGATCTGGGCGTGGATTTCGAAGCCCATCTGCGCGGCATCGGTGTCGGCGCGCAAGTGCCCTTCTTCCACAGCGATCTCGATGGCGCGGCGCATGGCAGTGAGCCAGGTGTTGACCGAGCTGGCCAGCGCGTCACGCACCGGGCCGGGCCGGTCGTCGAACTCGACCGCGCCACTGATGTAGATGCAGCCCGAATCGATTTCGACCGAGGTGCGTTTCATCCAGTTGTCGAACAGCGCACGCAAGCGCGGCAACCCGCGCGGGGTGTGGATGGCGGGATAGAACACCTCTTCCTCGAAGCGCGCGTGGTACTCGCGCACCACCGAAATCTGCAGTTCTTCGCGCGAGCCGAAATGAGCGAACACGCCCGACTTGCTCATCTGCATGACCTCGGCCAGCGCGCCGATGGACAGGCCCTCCAGGCCGATCTGCGTGGCCAGACCGAGCGCGGCATCGACGATGGCGGCCTTGGTCTGCTGGCCCTTCTGCAAGGGTCGGACCTCGGCGGGTTCGCTGCGAGAGCGCTTGACGGTGGAGGTGATGCTCATGCGAGGTGGCGGTGCGTTGAAAAAACAAACCGCTCGCAAATCGAACGGTCGTGCTATTTTTACCGCAAAACGCGCCACCCGTGCGATCAGCACGCCACGGGCATCGAAATTGTTTAGGTGCCAGGCCCTAAAAGGTCCGGAGAAGAACGGTCTGGCGCGGGTAAACCCGCACGCGTCAGCGTCATCTCTGTCTTGCTTGAAGCGGAGCCATCTCAACACGCGAGGTGGTCAGCCCAGGGCACCGCCGGGCCGGCTTTGCCGGACGGCCAGTGCCGCCCCCTAGAGGGGGTCGCGCAAAGCGCGGCGGGGGTGCCTCGTCTACAACCGGCCTTCGGGCAACAGCAGGGCCAGGCTGTGCTCCAGGCTTTCGCTGGGCAAGCGCTTGAAGCCGCTGCGCGCAAAACGCTGCAAGCGCCCCACGCAAAACGCGGTGATCACGGACGCGTCGGCCTGTGCATCGACCGTGGGCGTGGAGGTGCCCACCAGCACGGCCGCTTCGCGCAAGTTCTGGCGCAGGGCCGATTCGATCTTGTCGAAGAACAGGTTCATGCGCTGCTGCAGCCGCTCGTTTTCAAACACCAGCGCGTCGCCCACCATGACCCGCGCCATGCCGGGGTTCTTCTCGCCAAATTGCAGGAGCAGGCTGACCAGCTTGCGCGAACGCAGGACAGCATCGGGTTCGCGGTCACCGAGTTGGTTGATCAGCCCGAACACGGTGTGTTCGATGAATTCGATCAGACCCTCGAACATCTGGGCCTTGCTGGCGAAGTGGCGGTAAAGGGCGGCTTCACTCACATCGAGTTTGGCGGCCAGCGCGGCCGTCGTGATGCGCTCGGCGCCGGGTTGTTCCAGCATGGTCGCCAGCGCCTGCAGGATTTGCACCTTGCGCTCACCCGGCTTGGGCCGTTTGCGCCCGTTGCCTTCGCTGCTGTCGGCGGCATCGGGTGCGGCATCGGAAGCGGCTGCGGCCATGGGCAGAGGGGCGCTGGAGGTCATGGGCGAAGGGTCCGTTGGTTTTCGTCGGTCGGGCGAGAGTCCCTGCCCGTGGTGTGTCATCCCTCTTTTGATTCTCGCACAGGCCCGTCAGCGCTCCGCCCGCGCTGAGGTCCATGCGCGACAGTGGCGAGCGGTGGTGTCACCGCATCAAAGGCCACCCGCACCCGCAGGCCGTGCCCCATGGCGCCCACCGCCAACTGAAGCTGCGTGCGGTGCGCGCGAGCGATCTCGTCGGCAATGGCCAGGCCCAGGCCGTTGCCCTCGGTCTGCGTACCGGGCAGGCGGTAGAAGCGTTGCAGCACACGCGTTTGCTCGTCGCAGGCGATGCCCGGGCCATCGTCTTCGACCTCCATCCAGGCACGCCACCCAGCCGGCGTTTCTTCCAGCCCGCAACGCAGGGTGATGCGCCCGCCGGGCGGGGTGTACTTCACCGCGTTGTCGACGATGTTGATCAGCAGCTCGCGCAACAGCCAGGCATGGCCACGCGTCTGGGCCGGTGCACTCTCGATGCCCAGGTCCATCTGCTTGCTGGTCGCCGCATCGAGGTACAACGCCAGGATGTTCTCGCACAGTTCACGAAGGTCCACCTGCTCCATCGGCTGGGCGTCGGCGCTCACGCTGTCGGCGCGCGAGAGTGCCAGCAACTGGTTGGCCAACTGCGAGGTCCTGCGGGTGGCGTCCCGCATGCGCTGCACCTGATCCACGCGCAGGCTCAGCATGTCGCCCGCGCCCATGGAGCGGGCCGCCTGAGCCCAGGCTTCCACCTGAGCCTGCAGACCGGCCAGCGGTGTGCGCAGCTGGTGCGCGGCGTCGGCGACAAAACGCCGCTGTGCCTGCGTCTGGTCGTTCACCAGCGAGAACAGGCGGTTGAGCGACGCCACCAGCGGTCGCACTTCGGCGGGCGCACTCTCTGCGTCGATGGGACTCAGGTCGCGAGGCGAACGGTGTTCCACCGCGTCCTTCAGATCGATCAGCGGCCGCAGCGCACGGGCCACGGCCCAGGTCACGGCCGCAGCCGCCACCAGCAGGAGCAGCAGGTTGGGCAGCAGCACCCGCAGCAGCACCGTCTCGAGCCAGTTCTGCCGGGCATCCGATCCATCGGCCAGCATCACGATCAACTCACCGGCCGCGGTGTCGTTGCGCTGCGCCACCACGCGGTAGGTGACACCACCTTCCACCACACTGAGAAACTCGGCGTCGCCGGTCGAAGGCAGCACCGTCGGCAGCCAGGCGTCTCCGAGCAACAAGCGGCCGCTGGCGTCCATCAAACCGTAGGCGGCAAAGCCTTCCCGCTCTTTGAGAAACTCCTCCACCGGCGGCGCCAGGAGCAGCGCGAGTCCCAGCTCTGTGCCCAGCGCGCGGGAATCTGAACCGTCCTGGCTCACCACCACCGAATCGGCCAGCAACGGCACCAGGTGCAACAGCTGCTGGTCCTGCTGCAAGGCCGCGGTACCGGCGCTCTGGTAGTGGAAAAACACGCTGACCATGCCCACCATGCCCAGCGGGAGAAACAGCATGACCAGCAGGCGGCGCTGCAGGCCCCAGATCAGGCCATCCGAGGCTGCGCGTTCAGCCTGGGGGCGCATGGTCGGCCGGCGCCATCAGTTCCAGGCGGTAGCCAAACCCGCGGATGGAGCGCAGAGCCACACCCGCCGGTTCGAGCTTGGCCCGCAGGCGCGAGACATAGACCTCGATCGCGTTGGGCGTGATCTCCTTGTCCCAACCCGTCAGAGCGGCCAGCAGCTTGTCTTTGGCGGCCGGCTTGGGCGCCTGGAGCAGCAGGTATTCGAGCACAGTCCACTCGCGCGGGCCCAGCTCCATCGGTTGCCCGGCGAGGCTCGCGCGCCGCAGCGCGGTGTCCATCTCCAGCGGCCCCAGCCCGAGCACCGCCGAGGTCGCGGCCTGCGAGCGGCGCAGCAAGGCGCGCAGGCGGGCGAGCAGCTCTGGCAGCTCGAAGGGTTTAAGCATGTAGTCGTCGGCGCCGAGATCGAGACCCTGCACGCGGTCGTGCAGCGCGTCGCGCGCGGTCAGGATCAGCACCGGCATGGTGATCCCGCGCCCGCGCAAACGCTGCGTGAGCTCGAGGCCGTTGAGCCCGGGAAGCCCGATGTCCACGATCGCCAGATCAAAACTGTCGCGCTCCAGCGCCTGCTCGGCCCGCTCACCGCTGCCCACCCAGTCCACGGTGTAGCCGGCGTCGGTGAGCCCCAGCTTCATGCCGCTGGCGACCATCACATCGTCTTCGACCAGCAAAAGTCTCATGTCATAGCCAATGAAAACTCAGTTCAGCCGCGCGAACCAACGGCCAGGATGCCGTGGAACCGGCTTTGCCGGGCCACTGGCATCGCCTCCCTGGGGGGTGACGCCGAAGGCGGCGCAGGGGGTGCTTCATGACTTGATCATGGTGCCGAAGGGCTGGTCCCCCAGCACCTCCAGCAGCAAAGCGTGCGGCACGCGGCCGTCGATGATGTGCACCGCGTTCACGCCGCTTTTGGCGGCGTCCAGCGCGCCCGCGATCTTGGGGATCATGCCGCCACTGATCGTGCCGTCCTCCACGAGTTCGTCGATGCGACGCGGTGTCAACTCGGTCATCAGCTTGCCATCCTTGTCCAGCACACCACGGATGTTGGTGAGCATCAGCAATTTCTCGGCCTGCAGCACAGTCGCCAGCTTGGCGGCCACCACGTCGGCGTTGATGTTGTAGCTCTCGTTCTTCTCGCCAAAGCCGATGGGGCTGACCACGGGAATGAACTGGTCGTCCTGCAGTGCCTGGACCACGCTGGGATCGATGCTGACGATGTCGCCCACCTGGCCCACATCGTGTTCCAGACCCGGGTCTTTCTGATCTGCCAGGCGCAGCTTCTGCGCGCGGATCATCGCGCCGTCGCGTCCGGTCAGGCCCACGGCCTTGCCGCCGGCGGCGTTGATCAAGCCCACGATGTCCTGCTGCACCTCACCGCCCAGCACCCACTCGACCACCTCCATGGTTTCGGCGTCGGTCACGCGCATGCCCTGGATGAACTGACCCTTCTTGCCCAGGCGCTGCAACAGCGTCTCGATCTGCGGGCCACCGCCGTGCACCACCACCGGGTTGATGCCCACCAGCTTCAGCAGCACCACGTCTTCGGCAAAGTCCTGCTGCAGGGCCGGGTCGGTCATGGCGTTGCCGCCGTACTTGATGACCATGGTCTTGCCGTGGTACTTGCGGATGTAGGGCAAGGCCTGGGCCAGGATCTCGGCTTTTTCGCGGGGCTGGATGTGAGAGAGGTCGATGGGGGTATGGTCAGGGCTGGTCATGGCGGATGGGCATGTGAAAAGAGAGGGCCGCCAAATTGTAGGTCGCGCCGCACCGCAGATCCGCCATTCAGAACACCGCGGACCCGGCTCCGCCGGTCCGTGGCCAAAGACACTCAGAAGTGAATGCCGCGCATCATCTGTTGCATGGCCACCGCCTCCGGCGACAGCTGAGGTTTCGCGCCCTTTTCGCCCTTCGCAGCCGACGAATCCGGGAACATGCGGAAGCTCGTGTTCATCACGATCTGCGCGATGCGCGGCACGAACGCGTGCAGCACCTGCCCCGTCACCCCCAGGCGCGTGGCGATGCGCACCGGCTTGAAGATGCAGGCCTGCGCGATCATGTCGGCCGCCTCTTCCGGCGCCAGCGTGGGCACGTTCTTGTAGATCTGCGTGGGCGCGATCATGGGTGTTCGCACCAGCGGCATGTTGATGGTGGTGAAGCTGATGCCTTGGTCGGCAAACTCGCTGGAGGCGCAACGGGTCCAGGCGTCCAACGCGGCCTTGCTGGCCACGTAGGCGCTGAAGCGCGGCGCGTTGGTCAACACACCGATGGAGCTGATGTTGACCACATGGCCCTTCTTCTTCGCCACCATACCGGGCAACAGGCCCATGGTCACGCGCAGGCAGCCGAAATAGTTGAGCTGCATGGTGCGTTCGTAATCGTGGAAGCGGTCGTAGCTGCCTTCGATGGCGCGGCGGATCGAGCGGCCCGCGTTGTTGATCAAAAAGTCCACGCCGCCGTGGTTGGCGACCAGCAGTTGCACGAAGCGGTCGGCGTCGGCCATGTCGGCGATGTCGGCCGGGTAGGCGATGAACTGGTAGCCCTTGTCTTTGGCTTCCTTGCAGGCCTCATCCAGCTTGTCCTGGTCGCGCCCGCAGATGATCGTGAGCGCGCCCGCCTCGGCGAACTTGTGCGCCGCCGCCAGGCCGATGCCCGAGCTGCCGCCCGTGACCAGCACCACCTTGCCGGCCACGGTGCCCTTGAGGCTGCGGTCGATGTGCAGGTCGGGGTCGAGGTGGCGCTCCCAGTAGTCCCACAGGCGCCAGGCGTAGTCCTTGAAATCGGGACACGCGATGCCGCTGCCCTTGAGCGCGGCCTGCGTCTCACGGCAGTCGAAGCGCGTGGGGTAGTTGACGAAGGTCATCATGTCCTCGGGCAAGCCGAGGTCTTGCATCACCGCGCGGTAGACGCGGCGCACCGGCGCCAGCGCCATCAGCCCTTTCTTCACGCTCTTGGGAATGAAGCCCATCAGCGCAGCATTGATGAACAGGTTCATCTTGGGCGCGTGTGCGGCCTTGCTCAGGATGTCCAGCACATCGCCCACGCGGTAGCCCATGGGGTCCACGAGGTGGAAGCATTTGCCGCTGGCGCGCTTCTGATGGCTGATGTGATCGAGAGAATCCACCACAAAATCCACCGGCACGATGTTGATGCGCCCGCCTTCCAGGCCGACGCTGGGCATCCATGGCGGCAGGATCTGGCGCATGCGCTGGATCAGCTTGAAGAAGTAGTAAGGCCCGTCGATCTTGTCCATCTCGCCGGTGCGGCTGTCGCCGACCACGGCCGCGGGCCGGTACACCGTCCATGGGCCCTTGCACTCCTGGCGCACGATTTTTTCGCTCTCGTGCTTGGTCATGAAGTACGGGTGATCGAGCCCCTCGGCCTCGTCAAACATGTCTTCGCGGAACACACCCTCGTAGAGACCGGCGGCGGCGATCGAGGACACGTGGTGGAAGTGCCCTGCGGCAATGGCCTTGGCGAACTCCACCGTGTTGCGTGTGCCGTCCACGTTGACGGCGATCTGGCTCTCGGCGTCGGCCTCCAGGTCGTACACGGCGGCCAGGTGATAGAAGTGGTCGATCTGCCCCTTGAGCGACTTCACGGCCTCGGCGCTCACCCCCAGTTTTTTGGTCGTGAGATCACCAAAGACCGGCACCGCGCGCGCTGCGCTCACACCCCAGTACTCGCGCAAGGCGGGCACTTTGGACTCGCTTTCCTGGCGCAACAAAAAGTGCACCACGGACCCTTTGCGCTCCAGCAGTTTCTTGACGAGGCGTTTGCCGATGAAGCCGGTGGCACCGGTGACGAAGTAATGCATGGCGGTTCTCCTGAGGTCGTTGATTTCGGGCACAGCCCGCCATTCTTCACCATGCCCGAGCCCCGTGGATTCAGCACAAACCCGTGGAAAAGCCTTCGGGATTTAGTTGCGACACCCTACACAGGCCCCAAGGCGCGCACGTACATTGACCCCGTTGCAGAACGGCTTGCCGCTCTGCCGAGCACACCCCCCGTCAACCTTCAACGGAGTTTCCCCATGGTCACCAAGACACAAAAATCCGGCACCGCCAAAGCCAGCACCGCCGCCTCCGGCTCCCCTCTGTCCGGCGCCATCAAGGACTCCGCGCAGCAGATCTGGCTGGCCGGCCTCGGCGCGTTTTCCAAGGCGCAGGAAGAAGGCGGCAAGGCGTTTGAATCGCTGGTCAAGGAAGGCCTGTCGATTCAGCGCAAGACCCAGGCCGTGGCCGAAGAGCGCATTTCGGAAGCCACCAACCGCATGAGCGGCATGGCCAACGAGATTTCGTCCAAGGCCGCCGGCCAGTGGGACAAGCTGGAGAACATCTTTGAAGACCGCGTCGCCAAAGCCCTGAACAAGCTGGGCGTGCCCTCGGCGCGCGACATTGACGCGCTGATTGAGCGCATCGATGCCCTGAACGCACTGGTGCAAAAACAGGGCATCAAGGCCACCGCCGTGCCCAAGGCACCCACGCGGAAGGCAGCGCCGGCCAAGGTCGAAGCGAAGCCAGTCGCCCGCAAAACCCCTGCCCGGGCCAAGAAGGCCTGAAACCGCTGACCGTGCACACCGTTTGCACGCAGCAACCGGGGCGCGAGGCGCCCCTTTTTTACGCCCCGTGTTTGTGCTGCGACGCAGCATGGCGTGCCACACGGCCGGTCTACACTCAATCGCATGACGTCCTCACGCAAAGCCCCCGCTGCCCGATCGAAGGACACCCGCCGCAACCGGCCGCGCATCGCGCTGGCCTTTGCCGGTGGCGGTCCGCTCGGCGCCATCTACGAAATCGGCGCGCTCTGTGCGTTGTCCGACGCCCTTCAGGGCCTGGACTTCAACGGCTGCGATCACTATGTGGGCGTGTCGGCTGGTGGCTTCATTGCGGCGGGCCTGGCCAACGGCATCACCCCGCGCCAGCTCTGCGAGGCCTTCATCGAAGACCGCCAGGACGACGACCACTTTGACCCGGCCTGCCTGATGAAGCCCGCGTGGAGCGAGCTGGGCGATCGGGCCAAGCGAATCCCGGGCCTGCTGGGTGGCGCGCTCTGGGCCTGGGCCGCACAAGGCAAAAGCCTCACCAACGCCTTCGAGCGCATGGGTGCTGCGCTGCCCACGGGCGTGCTCGACAACGAAGGCATTCACCTGCAAGTTCAGCGCCTCTTCGACAAACCCGGTCGCAGCAACGACTTCCGCCGCCTGCGCGCGCGCCTGACCCTGGTTGCGACCGAACTCGACACCGGCGAGGCCGCACCGTTTGGCCAACCGGGCTGGGACCATGTGCCGATCTCGCGTGCGATCCAGGCCAGCGCCGCCCTGCCCGGCCTGTTCCCGCCGGTGGAGATCGAAGGCAAACATTACGTGGATGGCGCGCTGAAGAAGACGGTGCACGCCACGGTGGCGCTGGATGAAGGCATTGACCTGCTGCTCTGCCTGAATCCGCTCGTGCCATTTCACGCCGACCCGCGCGCCAGCCACACGACCCGCATTCCGTCGCTGGTCGAGGGCGGCCTGCCAGCGGTGATGAGCCAGACCTTTCGCTCCATGATCCACTCCCGGCTGGCGCTGGGTTTCAAGCACTACGAACGCGCCTACCCCGACACCGACATCGTGCTGATCGAACCCGACCAAACCGACGCCGAGCTGTTCTTCGCCAACACCTTCAGCTACCGCCAGCGCCGCGAACTGGCCGAACACGCCTACCAGCAGACACGGCGGCTCTTGCGCCAGCGCGCTGCGGTGCTTGCGCCGCGCCTGCAGCGCCATGGCGTGACGCTGGACATGGACGTGATCCATGACCGCCAGCGCCACCTGCTCGCGCCGCCCCGACGGCGCCGCCCCGCCGCGCTGGACCGGCTGCATGCCACGCTCGACACCTTGCAACACCGGCTGCAGACGCAGCCCGCCTGAGAGCTGAGCCATGGTGAAAAAAGCCCCCCGCCGCACCGCCGAGCGCATCCTTGAGGTCTCGCTGGAGCTGTTCAACCGGTTCGGGGAACCCAATGTCTCCACCACCCTGATCTCGGCGGAGCTGGGCATCAGCCCGGGCAACCTGTACTACCACTACCCGGCCAAAGACGAGCTGATCAACTCGCTGTTCGAGCGCTACGAAAAGGCGCTGGGCGATCTGCTGCAGGCGAGCGACGGCGTGCGCAACGTGGAAGACGCCTGGTTCTTCCTGCACTCGCTGTTCGAGATCGTCTGGGAATACCGCTTTCTGTACCGCGACCTCAACGACCTGCTGTCGAAAAATCGCCTGCTCGAAACCCGCTTTCAGGGCGTCCTGAAAAACAAGACCCGCGCCATCCGCAGCCTGCTCTCGGGCATGAGCCGCGCTGGCGCCATCGACCTCGATGCCCGCGAACTCGAACCCACGGCCAACTGCATGGTGGTGCTGCTCACCTACTGGCTGAGCTTCGAGTATGTGCGCGATCCGCGCCATGCGCTCGAACCCGACAACGCCCAGAAGGCCCTGCTGCGCGGCGCGCAGCATGTGCTCAACCTGCTGGCGCCCTACCTGGAGGCCGGCCAGCGTCAGCACTTGCTGCAGCTCACCGGTGCCTACCAGCAGCCGGCCTGAAGACCCAGGGACGCGCGCCATGCCTTCTTGGACACCTTGCCCGTACGCTGGCGTTTTTCAATACAACCGCGACAGCATCGTCGGGCATTGGGCCCACCTGCACGCCGGCGACGCCGAACCGTTGCCCACCGATGCGGCGCTGATGGACGCGTGGGTGCTGTACCACAACGGGGCGTTCGAAGCCGCTTCGCTCGCCGCGCTGGCGCTGGGCCCTTCAGGATTCACCCTGGCCAACAAGGCCGCCTGCATCCACGCCACGTATGTCGAACCGAGCGAGCCGGCCCGGCTTGAGCGCCTGCTGAGCGCCGCGGAACGCGCCCAACAACAGCAAGGCCTTGCGCCAGACCTCCCCGGCGCCTGGTACTGGCAAGGCTATGCACTGGGCCGCTACAGCCAGGGTGTGAGTGTGGCGAGGGCTTTGGCCAAAGGATTGGGTAGCACGGTACGGCGTGCCCTGGACACCACCATCAAGCTGGCACCGCACCACGCCGACGCGCACCTGGCGCTCGCCAGCTTTCACGCGGAAGTCATCGACAAGGTCGGCGAACTGATCGGCAACCTGGTGCATGGCGCGCGCAAGTGCGCGGCGCTGGAGCTGTATGAGAAAGCCCTGTTGCTCAATCCCAGGTCGGCGGTGACGATGCACGAGTTCGCGAACGGGTTGCTGATGCTGGAGGGCGAGCGGGGGCTGGAGCGGGCCACGCAACTGCGCGAGCAGGCCAACGCCTTCGAGCCGCTGGACGCGATGGAACAGCTCTACCTCACCGCGGCCAGAGCCGACCTCGACGGCTGAACAAATCGCACCCGGCGCCGATCCGCGTGATCACGCACTGACACTGCTGCGGCGGCGCAGACCGTCCACGGCCTGAAACATCGCCTGCCGGGCCTGCACCACGACCTGGGCGCGCCAATCGTCGGTGTCGACATAAAACGCATCTTTCATGCGCCGCTGAATCGCCGCGCGCAACCCGGCGGGGGCGTCGGGTTGCTGGTGCAGCCAGTGATCACCACGCAAGGCATTGAGCACATCCAGCAACGGCAAGGTGCCGTACTCCATGGCCACACCGGTGTACTCGGCCTGCGGGCATTCCTCGTACACAGCGCTCCACATGAGCCCTGTGAGTCTGGCCGAGTTGGATGTGCCGTCGTAGATCGAGGTCACCGGGGTCTGCCCGTCGCCCCCCCACCAGGCGCGCGCGCGCCGCATCGCTTCCACGTCATCGCGGCCGGCAAAGATGCGCTCGCCCAGACCGCTCGGGCCGAGGCCGGTGTGCAAATCGATCCATGCGATGTGCCGCGCTGACCGGGCGTGCTGGCGCAACACCTGCCGCAACATCAGATGGCTCCAGGTGGGCGCGATGCCGCCATAGAACAAGCCGTCCGGGTGGTGGTGTTGGCCCTGTGACACCGCCGCCTGGTAGCGACCGAGGCCATGCCGGCCGATGTAGTGGGCGATGCGGGCCTCGGTGTCCGCGTTGGGCGGCCACTCCTTGGGCACCAGTGCGCTGTGCAGCTCGTCATAGGCCGGGTTGACCGGCAACGGTCGGCTGAAATCGGGAAAGTTGCGGTTGAGGTCCACGTTCTCGTGGGTCACGCGGCGCAGGTGGGAAAAGCCGTGCGGGTTGAGCGCGTGGATGTAGAGCACCGCCACATCAGCGGCCTTGGCGTGCGCGCGCCATTCAGCGTCGTGCGCAGCAAACACCTGCACCCCCGAGCCACAAAACCCCTCCACACCGTGACAGGCGCTGCTGACGATCAGCAGGCACCCGGCATCGGTCGAACCGTCCAGCGCCGTGTCCATGGCCAGGGTTTCACCCTCGCGCCCGGTGAGCGGGTGCACGTGGCTCTGGATCGCCATGCCAGCGGTCGCGGCACCTTCGAGAAACTGAACGCGGGCGCGTGCATACGAGTGGGCAAAAGCCAGCTGTGGATTGATCATGCCGCTTGCCCCTCGCGTGCCCGTGCGAGCCACTTTTCGGCCAGCCGCACCCAGTAGGTCGCGCCCAGTGGGATCAGGTCGTCATTGAAGTCGTAGCTCGGGTTGTGCAACATGCAGGGGCCACCGCCGTGCCCCATCTCGCGGTGCGCGCCGTCGCCATTGGCGATGAAGGCATAACAGCCCGGGCGGGCCTGCAGCATGTAGGCAAAGTCTTCGGCACCCATGGTGGGCTCCTGCTCCAGCACGCGCTCGGACCCGACGATCTCGGCCATGACCTCGCGCGCGAACGCGGTTTCGGCGGCGTGGTTGATCGTGGGTGGGTAGTTGCGTTTGAACCGAAATTCGCAGGTGGCGCCGAAGGCCGCGCTGGTGTGTTCGGCGATCTCCTGCATGCGGCGCTCGATCATGTCGAGCACCTCGTAGGTGAAGGTGCGCACCGTACCCTGGATCTCGCAGCTGTCGGGAACCACGTTGGTCGCCTCGCCGGTGTGGATCATGGTGACCGAGATCACGCCGGCGTCCACCGGCTTCTTGTTGCGCGTGATGACGGTCTGGAAGGCCATCACCATCTGGCAGGCCACGGGCACCGGGTCGATGCCGTTGTGCGGCAGTGCGGCGTGCGAACCCTTGCCACGGATGACGATGTGAAACTCGTTGCTCGACGCCATCACGGGCCCCGCGCTGGCGGCGAAGCTGCCCACCGCCAGGCCCGGCCAGTTGTGCATGCCGAAAACCGCCTCGACCGGGAACTGCTCGAACAGACCATCCTTGATCATCTCTCGCGCGCCGCCGCCGCCCTCTTCGGCCGGCTGGAAGATCAGGTAGACCGTGCCGTCGAAGTTCCGGTGTTTCGCGAAGTGTTGTGCCGCGGCCAGCAGCATCGCCGTGTGGCCGTCGTGGCCGCAGGCGTGCATCTTGCCGGCGTGCTGGCTCTTGTGGGCGAAGTCGTTGTGCTCTTGCATGGGCAGGGCGTCCATGTCGGCGCGCAGGCCGATGGCTCGCCCGCAGGATCCACCGTCGCGGCCGTGCACGATGCCCACCACACCGGTGGTGCCCATGCCCCGGCGCACCGGAATGCCCCATTCGGTGAGCTTTTGTACCACCACGTCGGCGGTGCGCACCTCTTCAAAACAGAGCTCGGGGTGGGCGTGGATGTCGCGGCGCAGAGCCGCGATGCCGGCCGCCTGGGTGAGGATGGAATCGATGAGTTGCATAGGGGCCTCCGGGTGCCCGTGGCAGGGCGCCTTGTGTCAAGGGCCCATGGTAACCAAGACCCGCGCCCCTGAGTGGCAGCCAGCGACAACCCTTTTGGCCCGTCGGGCCAGGGCCTCAGCGCCGGATGCGGCCGTCCTCGGTCAACAAGGTGAGCTCCACGAAGCGCGATCCCGTGTGCTTCTGCGGACCGAAATCCACAGGGAACCCACCCAGGTTGACCGCCTGCATGCCGTGGATGGCATCAATGAAGGATTCCCGCGTGACACCCCGACCGGCCCGTTTGAGCGCCTCGACAAACACCTTCGCCGCCACATAGCCCTCGATGCCCGAGTAGTTGGGCGCCAGGCCGCGTTTGTCTTTGAGCTCCGCAAGGTACTCGCCCGACAGCTGCGTGGCCGGGGAATAGGGGAAGGGCATGACCTGGCTCACCGCCACCCCCTTGGCCATCGCGCCCAGCTCGTCCATCAAAGCCTGTGTACCGACGAAAGACACGTTGTAGAAGTTGCCGCCAAAGCCCTGCTGGCGCGCCAGCCGGATGAAGGTGGCGCAAGCCTTGTAGGAACCGACCTGGACAATCGCCTCGGGCTTGGCCGCCAGGATGTCTTTCAGCGCCTGTGCCACATCGGTGGTGTTGCGCTCCACCGAGCCCAACGAGGCGGTTTCCAGGTTCAGTGCCTTGAGCGCGTGCTGAACGCCTTCCAGACCGGCCTTGCCGTAAGCGTCGTTCTGGTAGAACACTGCCACCTTCTTGATGCCCGTGGAGGTGATCTGGCGCACGATGGCCGCTGTTTCGTCAAAGTAGGAGGCCCGAACGTGAATCGCATAGCGGTTGAAGGGCTCGCGCAGCGCCTGGGCGCCAGTGAACGGCGCGAAGAACGGCGTCTTGGCTTCGGTGGCCAGCGGCAGGGCCGCCAGGCTGGTGGCCGTTCCGACATAACCGAACAAGGCGAACACACCGTCCGCGATGAATTGTTTGGTGTTGGCCACGCAGCGCTCGGGCTCGTAGCCATCGTCGAGGCGTTGGAGCTCGATGCGCCGACCGTTGACGCCGCCCTTGGCATTGACCTGCTCAAAGTGAAGCTGGGCGCCCATATGAAACTGCAGGCCCAGTTGTGTCGACGGGCCAGTGAACGGCGCGGATTGGCCTAGCACGATGCGGGCATCGCTCCCTCCAGCGCTTTGGGCACGCGCCACAGCGCTCCACCCGCCGAGAACAGACCCACCCACCAACGAACCCACACTCGCAATCACCCGACGACGTTGCATACAGATTCTCCTGATATGCTTTTTTGATGCGTTCGGCCCGCTGCCCGCACCTCATCTGTGAGCAGCTGTAACCACAAGCCTTGAGCGTACTACAGCCCCTTCACCCTGCCCACACTTTCGGCGGTACCAAATGTCCCAAGTCATGCAAGAACGCACGGTGCGCGGCGCCTGTCCTCACGACTGCCCCGACACCTGCTCATTGGTCACCACCGTGATCGACACCAAGGCGGTGCGCGTGGCCGGCAACCCGGCCCACAGGCACACCGACGGTGCGCTGTGCACCAAGGTCTCGCGCTACACCGAACGGACCTACCACCCAGAGCGCATCCTCCACCCGCTCAGGCGCGTCGGACCCAAAGGCAGCGGCCAGTTCGAGCCCGTGGACTGGGACACAGCGCTCAGTGACATCGCCCGCCGCCTCAAAGACATTGCTGCCCGCGACCCGCAGGCCATCCAGCCCTACAGCTACGCCGGCACCATGGGCCTGGTGCAGGGCGAGGGCATGGCGGCGCGCTTCTTCCACCGCCTCGGCGCCGCGCACCTGGACCGCACCATCTGCGCGGCCGCGGGCGGCGAGGCCCTGGTGCAGACACTGGGCGGCAAGCTGGGCATGAAAGTCGAGTTCTTCGCCGAGGCGAAGCTGATCGTCATCTGGGGCAGCAACTCCATCGCGAGCAACCTGCACTTCTGGCGTCTCGCGCAACAGGCCAAGCGCGACGGCGCGCGGCTGGTGTGCATCGACCCGCGCCGCAGCGAAACCGCCGACAAATGCCACGAACACATCGCCCTGCGCCCCGGCACCGACGCAGTGCTGGCGCTGGCACTGATGCACGAACTCATCGCCAACGACTGGCTGGACCACGACTACATCGCGCAGCACACACTGGGTTGGGACGCCCTGCGCGAGCGCGCCCTGCAATGGCCGCCCGAGCGGGCCGCCGAGGTGTGCGGCGTGCCGGTGCAGCAGATCGTCGACCTCGCGCGCGCCTACGGCACAACGAAGCCCGCCGCCATCCGCCTGAACTACGGCATGCAGCGCGTGCGCGGCGGCGGCAACGCGGTGCGGGCCGTGGCCTGCCTGCCGGCGTTGGTGGGCGCGTGGCGGCACCGGGCGGGAGGCTTTTTGCTCTCGGCCTCGGGGCACTTCCCCGTGGACCGAGCCGCGCTGCACCGGCCCGACCTGCTGGCCGGGCGCACGCCGCGCACGGTCAACATGAGCACCATCGGCGACGACCTGCTGCGCGAGGCCTCGCCCGGGTTCGGGCCAAAGATCGAGGCGCTCATCGTCTACAACAGCAACCCGGTGGCGGTGGCACCCGAGTCGGGCCGGGTGGTGAAGGGCTTTGAGCGCGAAGACCTGTTCACCGTGGTGCTCGAACACTTCCAGACCGACACCGCCGATTACGCCGACTACATCCTGCCTGCCACCACGCAGCTGGAGCACTGGGACATCCACACCAGTTACGGTCACACCGACGTGCTGCTCAACCGCCCGGCCATCGCACCAGTGGGGCAGTCGCGCAGCAACACCGACATCTTCCGCGCGCTGGCCGCACGCATGGGTTTCGATGAACCGTGTTTCGCCGACGACGATGAGACCCTGTGCCGCACGGCGTTTGGCTCGGCGGTGAGTTTCGACCAGCTGCTGGAGCACGGCTTCGCCACCTTGCCGCTGCCTGAAGCGCCCTTCGCGCAAGGCGGCTTCGCCACGGCCTCGGGCCGCTGCGAATTCTTCAGCGCCGCGCTCGATGCGCAGGGTCAGGACGGCCTGCCCGACCACCTGCCCAACTTCGAGACGGCGGGCAGCGACCCGCGCCACCCACTGGCCATGATCTCGCCGCCCGCGCGCAACTTCCTCAACTCCAGCTTCGTCAACGTGACAAGCCTTCGCGACATCGAGGGCGAGCCGCTGCTGGAAATACACGCCACGGACGCCGAGGTGCGTGGCATCCACAGCGGCGACGTGGTGCGCATCTTCAACAGCCGGGGCGAGTACCGCTGCAAAGCCAAGGTGTCGGCGCGCGCTCGGCCCGGCGTGGTCAACGGCCTGGGCATCTGGTGGCGCAAGCTGGGGCTGGACGGCACCAACGTCAACCAGCTCACCAGCCAGCGGCTGACCGACATGGGCCGGGGCCCGGTGTTCTACGACTGTCTGGTCGAGGTGGAGAGGACATGACTCCCCCCTGCGCCGCTTCGCGGCTTCCCCCCAGGGGGACCACGCCCTTGGACCGGCAAAGCCGGATCTTCGGCGTGTGCTGGGGGGGTGCCCGTCTTTGGCTGAGGGGGGTGTTTTTCGACGGCGCCGCTGCGCCGGCCGTTCAGAGGGCACCCAGAGCGCAAACACGGCGCTTGCTGGCGCTGCTTCTTGTTGCCAATCTCGTCGGCGGCTGCGCGTCCACGGACGCCGGTCCCGGCTACTACTGGCAGTCGGTCGCTGGTCACCTGAAGATGATGAATGCCGCCCGCCCGGTGAAAGATTGGTTGGCCGACCCGGCCACGCCGCCCGCCCTGCAGCAACGGCTGTTGCTGGCGCAACGCATGCGCCGCTTCGCCGTCACCGAGCTGGGCTTGCCGGACAACGCGAGCTACCAGCACTACGCCGACCTCCAACGCCGCGCCGCCGTGTACAACGTGGTGGCCGCGCCGGAACTGTCGCTCAAGCTGCACAACTGGTGTTTTCCAGTGGCGGGATGTGTGGGCTACCGCGGCTACTTCGACGAAACCGAAGCCAAGGCTTTCGCCGCGACACTCCCGACAGACATGGACGTGTCGGTGTATCCGGTGCCGGCGTATTCGACCCTGGGCTGGATGAACTGGGCCGGCGGGGACCCGCTGCTCAACACCTTCATCGGCTACCCCGAAGGCGAGCTGGCCCGACTGCTGTTCCACGAGCTGGCGCACCAGGTCGTCTATGCCCCGGGTGACACGGTGTTCAACGAATCGTTTGCCACTGCGGTCGAACGCATCGGCGGGGCCCGCTGGCTGGCCCAGGCCGACGAAACGGCGCGCCGGACCTACACCGAGTTCGACGGCCGCCGACAGGCCTTCAGGGCCCATGCGCTGACCACGCGGCAGCGGTTGCAGGCGGTCTACGACGATGCAGCGCTGGACGAAGAGAGCAAGCGGCAGGCCAAAGCCGAGACCATGAACGATTTCCGCCAGCGCTACGAAGCTCTGAAACAGGGCTGGGGCGGCTACAAAGGCTACGACGCCTGGGTGGCGCAAGCCAGCAACGCCACCTTTGGCGCGCAGGCCGCCTATGACCAATGGGTGCCGGCCTTCGAGGCCCTCTTCGCGCGCGAGGGCCGGGACCTGATCCGGTTCTATGATGCGGTGCGCGCGCTGGCCAACCTGAGCGCCAAGGACCGGCGGGCAGCCTTGCAGGCGCTGGCACCTGGCGCCGGCCCCGACTTCATCCACTGAACAGGACACCCGATGGCAGACATCCACATTCAGCGCTCCCACCAACTGGGTCTGACCGGCGCACGCAAGGTGGCCTGGAAATGGGCCGAGCAGGCCGAGGCCGAGTTCGACATGGCTTGCGCCTATGAAGAAGGCGACGATTGCGACGAAGTGCAGTTCACGCGCTCGGGCGTGAAGGGCACGCTCAGGGTGTCGGCCGAACACTTCGAACTCGACGCCCAGCTCGGCTTCCTGCTGGGTGCGTTCAAGGACCGCATCGAAAGCGAGATCGTCAAGAACCTCGACGAACTGCTGGCCGAGAAGAAGAAAAAGCCGGCGACCAAGGCGGCCTCCGGCTCACGAAAGAAGTGAAGCGGCTCAGCTCAGCGACTCGATGAGGTCGACGTACTGCTGCTGGGCGTCGTCTTGCGCCGTGCCCTTCAACCCATTCCACGCGTCCCACTTGGCACGGCCGACCATGTCCCCGAAGCCGGGTTTCTTCTCAGCGTTGTCGCCGCTGGTGGCCTGCTTGTAGAGACCGTAGATCTTCAGCAGCGTGGCGTTGTCCGGGCGCTCGCTGAGATTCTTGGAATTGGCCACGGCGGCATCGAAACGGGACTGCAGATCGGACATGTTGGGGGCTCCTGTGGAAGGCAAGTGGGGTGCCGGCAGAGGGCCGGGCTAAGGGCTGGCCCGGTATCTTACGTTTGGATCCGTCGGCAGAATAGACGTCAACACCCAACCACAACAGCCGCGCCATGACGCGGCGCAGCAGGAGACTTCATGGTTCAGCGCATTCCTCGGGCGACGCGCCCGCCAGCAGCAACAGCCCGCCCGCCCGCGACCGCGGCCAAGTCCCTGGCAACCACGCTGGGGCTGGAAGGCGAGCGCATGAGCAAGGTGGACACCGCCTGGCTGCGCATGGACTCGGCCACCAACCTGATGATGATCGTGGGCGTCTGGATCCTGCGCCCGGGCATCACCCTGAAAGCACTGACCGAGCGAGTGAGTGAGCGCCTGCTGCCCTACCGCCGCTTCGTGCAGATCGCGCGGCAGGACGCGGCCGGTGCGCACTGGATCGACGATGGCGATTTTTCGATCGATCGGCACGTGGTTCGGCACACGCTGGTCCGAGAGCGCGGACAAAGCGAGCAGGAGGCCCTGCAGGCGCGCGTCGGTACGCTGGCGATGGATCCGCTGGACGCACAACACCCGCTGTGGCGCTTTGAGCTGATTGAGCGCTACGACGGCGGCTCGGCGCTGGTGGCCCGCATCCACCACTGCATCGCAGACGGCATTGCGCTCATCAGCGTGATGATGAGTCTGGTCGACGGCGGGGCCTTGCCACCGAAGCGCAAAGCCAAAGAGTCCAAAAGCGGCATCGACGCTGCAGAAGACTGGGTGGCCGACACCCTGATCCGCCCGTTCGGCGACCTGACCGCCCGGGCGCTGGAAGCCGCTGGCGGGGGCGCGGCCAAGTCGTTCGCCTTGCTGGCCTCGCCACAACAGGGACTCAGCGACTCGCTGGGCCAGGCCGTGGAACTCGCCCGCATGGGCGGCCAGCTCGCGAGCGACCTCGCCGCGCTCGCGCTCATGCCCGACGATTCGCCGACCCGGCTCAAGGGTCAGCCCCAGGGGAGCAAGCGCGTGGCCTGGTGTCAGCCGATTCCGCTCGACGAAGTCAAGGCCATTGGCAAGGCCCTGAACTGCTCGGTCAACGATGTGTTGCTGGGTTGCGTGGCCGGCGCCATCGGCGCCTATCTGCGAAAGCAAGGTGATGACCCGGCAGGACAGGAAATCCGGGCCATGGTGCCGATCAACCTGCGCCCCATGGAAGACGCCTGGAAACTGGGCAACCGCTTCGGCCTGATTCCGCTCGTGCTGCCGATCGGCATGCCCAACCCCATTGAGCGCGTGTACACGGTGCGCTCGCGCATGAACAACCTCAAGGGCAGCCTGCAACCGCTGCTGACGTTTGGGCTGCTGTCGGTGGCGGGCCTGCTGATCAAGCCCGCGCAAGACGCGATGTTGAGCCTGTTCGGCCGCAAGACGACGGCGGTGATGACCAACGTGCCGGGGCCGGCAACCAAGCTGAAGTTTTGCGGCGCAACGCTGGAGCAGACCATGTTCTGGGTGCCGCAGACCGGCAGCGTGGGCCTGGGCGTGTCGATCCTGAGCTACGGCGGCGGCGTGCAGTTCGGCGTGATTTCAGACAGCGCCCTCTGCCCCGACCCCCAGCAGATCATTGACGCCTTCGAACCCGAGTTCGCACAATTGCTCGCGGTGACGCTGATGCTGCCGTGGGGGAGCGAGTAACCCCCCGCGCCGCCTTCGGCGTCACCCCCCAGGGGGCGATGCGGGTGGCCCGGCGAAGCCGGTTCCACCGCATCCTGGGTCAGTCACGCGCGCCGGAGCGACCACGGTGGAGCCAGGGGAAGTGATCCCAGGGCACCGCGGAACCGGCTTTGCCGGGCCGCCAGTGCCGCCCCCTGGGGGTGACGCCGCAGGCGGCGCGGGGGGAGCCATCTCTGCGGCACGGGGGCTACGTCAAGCGTTGATGTGCGATTTCCAGCAGCCCGTCGAAGATCAGGCTGTCCACCAGCTCGCATGGCGTTGACATGCTCGGCGCCATCTTCCAGCCGGCACCACCGGTCATGAAGACCGCCGGCGTTTCACCGCAGTGGCGCTGGAGGTTGTCCACCATGCGCTGCACCGCGCCTGAGATGGCGAAGGTGCCACCGCTGGTGAGCGCGTCGCTGGTGTTGGTGGGGAAGTCACGCACCTCGCCGGTCGGCACGTGCAGGCCGGCCGTGCCCGACTCCAGGGCGCGCAACATGATGCCGTGGCCCGGCAGGATGATGCCGCCAAGAAACCGCCCTTCGGCGTCGATGGCCTCCACCGTCACGGCGGTACCGACCATCACCACCACGCAGGGCCGCTGAGGACCTTGCCGCAACAGCCGCTGACGCGCGCCGATCATGGCCACCCAACGGTCTGAACCCAGCCGGGCCGGATGATCGTAGCCATTGGTCACGCCGGCTTCTGCGGCGCTGGAGACCACCCATTGCGGGGCCACGTCCCACAACTCCATTTGCTCGACCACGCGGCGCTTGACGGCATCGCCGGCCACCACACAGCCCAGCACCCAGGTGGGGGCTGGCAGGGCGCTCCAGTCACCGTCGGCGAGCTTCTCGATGTTCTCCAGGAACTGGGCACCGTGCGCCAACAAGCGTCCGCCCACTCGGGGTACGTCGTACAGCGCCCACTTCAATCGTGTGTTGCCTACGTCCAGGGCCAAGAGTGTCATGGCTCGATTATGAACAAGGGGCCACACCGAATATGCGGCGGCGCAGCACGGATGCTGCGGGACAACCCCTGCCGCGCCTTCGACGGGAGGCCAGCTTCGGCGCGAAGGGATCAACCCAGGAGGCGGTGGAACCGGCTCTGACCGGGTCGCTCGTAGCGCGGCGGGGGTGGGTCAAATCAAACCGATCCAGCAGGCTCGCTGCACGGCCGACAACTTGTTGTCGGTCTTGAGTTTGGTCATCGCGTTGGCCAGGTGGTAGTTCACCGTGCGCTCGGAACAGTCCATGCGCAGCGCCGTTTCTCGGGCGGTCAGCCCCTCGAACGCGAGGTTCAGGCTTTCCTGCTCGCGCGGACTCAGGGTCACGCGCTGGTCGGCGATCGCGCGCCGCAGCATCGGCCAGATATTGAACGCCGACCAGGCCAGCGAAGCGGCTTCCGAACGGTCCGCAAAAGCGCGCGGGCTGAACATGAAACACTCGAACGCCCGGCCCGCCGGCAGGCTGAACGCCACGCGCACCAGCGTCTGGTGGCCGTGCGCCAACCACAGGCGCCGCCAGCGCCCGGCCTGCTCGGCGTAGGCCGATTTGGAAATGTCCTGCCAGGCCACCAGTGGCGCGTCGCTGTCGCGCCAGCTGGAGCCGAAATCCGAGCTCTCGGCCAAGGCCTGCGCCGGGCCGAGCAGTCGCGGTGGATGCACCGCGAGCACCTCGCGCTCGTCGCGCCCGCCCAGCGGATTCGGCCCCAGCACCATGACCGCCTCCACGCCGTGGTCCTGCAAGGCACGAACCCAATCGGCCAGAATAGCGTCCACACCCACGCTGTCAAAATTGACAGGCAGTGTCATGGCCGGGCACCTCCCACAAAAGGGACAATGCAGTGGTTCGCCCAGGAGGCTCTGGCGAAGGTTGTTGGCCGAAGCTGAAAGGAATACATGTTGCCGCTGGACCGCCTCAGGGTTCACAACGCCAGTGCAAGGCTCTGGCGCTGGGTGGTGGACGAAATTGTCCGCGCTCCTCTGGAGCCTATTTTGCACCCATCCACGGTGCGGCTTCAGTGGCTGGGCCTATTCACATTTGGCGGCCACTTCCTGTTTGCCTGGATGTGGGGGCGTTTGCTGCCGCAACCCCACGAGGTCTTCAGTGTGCGGGTCGGACTGGCCTTCATGGGACTGCTGTTGCTGCTCAATCGCGTGAACCGCGACTTGAGCGCCAAAACCAGTGTCTGGGTGTTCGGCCTCATCTTCTGGATGCAACTGCCGCTGTACTTTGGCTGGATGTACCTGATGAACGAGGGCAACAAGGTCTGGCTGGCCAGCCTCTGCTCGATGGTCCTGATCTACTACCACATCACCGACTGGCGGCTGGCCACGCTGGGCACGGTGACCGGGTTTGGCCTGGCAGCCATCCTGTTTCAACTCACCCGCACCGATCAGGCTTGGCTGGGTCTGGACCTGGACAACCTCGCGGTCCTGGCCTTCGCCTGGGTGATGAGCATCATGTTGGGCATGTCGGGCGCCAACCTGCGCCGCGCGCGGCTCATCAACACCCTGAGCACCATGGGCGTCATGGCACACGAGCTGCGCACGCCCCTGGCCTCGGTCAATCTGATGGGCGACGTGTTGCGCGGCCTGGCCCAAGCCGATGTCCCCGAGATCAAACGCAAGAAGCTCGAAGAGCTTTCGACGCGGTTGCAAAACATGGTGCGCAGCATGAACCGGCAGATCGACACCCAGATCTCCAACGCCCAGCTGCTGCGCCTGCCCCGTCCAACCACCCGGATCATGGGGTTTGAACTGGTCCAGGATGTGGTGTCGCAGTACCCATACCGGTCCACCGGCGAACGCGAGTGCGTGACCCTGGAACTCAAAGAAGACTTCTGTTTCTTGGGTTCACGGGCTCAATTTTCCCAGGTACTGGTGAATCTGATCAAAAATGCACTCCATTCGCTGGCGTCGTCCAGCGAAGCACTGCAGACCGGCGCACTGCACATCACGGTGGACGTGTCCCAGGGCCGCGGTTGTCTCACGGTGGCCGACAAGGGCACGGGCATCCCTCTGGCGAAGCAGCAGCGGGTCTTCGAACCTTTCTTTTCACTTCAGAGCACCGTGGGCAATGGGCTGGGCCTGACCTTTTGCAAGAATGTGGTGGAAGCGGCTGATGGTCATCTGAGCCTGCGCTCCGAGCCTCCGCACGGTGCCACCTTCACGGTCACCCTTCCCATTCATCACCACACATCCGCCGAACCATCCCCTGATACCGCTTGATCCATGGCCCTCAAACTTCCGCTGTACCACCGCTCGGGCTGCATTCTCTTTCTCGATGACGACATCGACTACCTGGAGATGCTCGGCATGGTCGTGCCCACGCACCTGCAGGTGGAGCTGTATTCCCGTCCTGCGGCGTTCCTGAACCGCATGCGCGACGAGCCTTCGCGCTGGGAAGCGGACGCGGCTCTGCATTTGCTGATGATCGAACGCTGGCGCCAGGGCCATCCCCTGCTGCCCCAGGTGATGCGCTACTGGGGCACCAACCCGGCGCGCTACCAGTTGGCGCACACCTGTGTGGTCGACTACGCCATGCCCGGCACCGACGGCCTCAAGGTGCTCAAAACCCTGCTGGACTGGCCCGGCTCGCGCATCCTGCTGACCGGTCAGGCCGACGAACAGATTGCCATTCAGGCCTTCAACCAGGGTTTGATCGACCAGTTCATTGCCAAGCAGACGGCCGACATTGCCGGGCGCCTGCTGACCACCCTGGTCCGGCTCGCCCACGCCGCCCACCCGCGGCTCAACACCGTGTGGCGGACCGCACTGCAACCGGCTCAGCAATCGCTGCTGCAGGTGCCTTCGGTGGCCGAAGCGCTGCAAGCCCACGCGCTGAAGCACTGGATCGAATACGTGGTGCTGGGCGAACCGTTTGGCATGCTGGGGCTGGACGCGGCGGGGCACTGCCATTGGTTGCAGCTTGAACCCGGCTCGGGCCTCAACGACCTCGCCGAGCTGGCCCGCTCGGCCGGGCTGGGGTTTGACACCGTGCGCGCCATTCAGAACGGCACGCTGCTGCCGGCGGTTGAGCTGCACCAGCAACTGGGCCTGCGCGGCCCGATCCGCACCGCCCCCGCCTTTGCCATCGGCGACGAGGGCCTGCTCACCGGCGCGGTGTTCAGCCTGGACGAGGCCGACACACCGCACCCGATCTACCCGTACCACAACTTCCTGGACATGCAGGGGTCGCGCACGATTCACGACAGCTGATACGGTTTTGCATTCAAGCGTAGAACAAGGCGCGAAGCCGCAGACAGTGCTAAAGCACGGCCAGGCGAAGCAACGAAGTTATACGTTTGAAGGCAATGCCGTATGAGTCGCCCCCCGGTTCCTGCGAGCCACCGGCCACTCCCAGGGCTTCACCAGCGCCGCGACCTCCTGGGCGGCGGCCTCGACATGGATCAGCTCCGCCTCGGTCAGCGCGGCGTGCAGGGTCATTCTGGCGAGCGACCGGTTGCGGCTGGTCGCGGGCGCGCCAAAGAACGCCGTGTGCACGCCCCGGGCATCCAGCTCGTCGCGCAAGCGGATCGTGTCGGGTTCGAGCCCAGCCTCCAGCGCAATGATCTGCTCGGTCCCCTGATGGATGGGGTAGCCCATGTCAGTGAGCGACTGGCGCATGCGCCGGGTGTGCCGCTGCAGCGTGGCCCGCGCGGCATCGGCCTGCTGCAGCACGTCCACCGTCGCGCCGAGACCGATCGCCTCGTGCGGCAGCACGCAGGAGCTGAAGATGTTGGGAAAGCTCGAGGTGAGGATGTGGTACCGCAGCCGGGCGGGCGCGCTGAAAAACCCCGCGCGGCCCGCGAGCGCCTTGGCCAGGCTGGCCGAGATGAAGTGCACCCGGTCGGTCACACCCAGCTGCGCACACAACCCCGCACCGCGCGGACCGTGCGTGCCCAGTGAATGCGATTCATCGACCAGGATCATGGAGCCGTGCCGCTCGACCACATCCAGCATCTCCACCAGAGGGCACAAGGCGCCCGTGGTGCTGTAGACCGAGTCCACCGCCACCAGACCCGGCCCCGCGCGCGACATGAGCTTGTCGAGGTGCTGCGGGTCGTTGTGCCGGAACACGTGCGCCGGGGCGCGGGCCGCGTGCGCCCCCTCCCACAACGAGGCGTGGGCCTGTCCGTCCAGATACACCGGCGTGTCCTGGTTCGCGACCGACTGGATCAGACCGACATTGGCCGCATAACCCGATTGGCAAACGAATCCATCGTCCATGCCCACCCAATTGGCCAATTTCAATTCCAGATTTCGAGTGGGATGTTCATCGTGCATGAACACACCCGACTGCACCGCGAAATTGCCGCAACGGGTCAGGGCTTCGACCTGCGCGCGAACGATGTCCGGGTGACCCGAAACGGACAAATAGTCGTTGCCATCCAATCGCACCGAATTGGGACCGGGCCGTGCGCCTTGAACGGCAAAACGCTCGTTCCAAAGATCCTTCCAGCGCGGCACAAAGTCCCGCTCCACGCGGGCCTCCAGCGCGACACTCAGCCGGGGTGCGAGACGTTGCGTTGAATGGGTGGTTTCCAGCAATTCCATGGGGTACTCCTGTGAAAAGAAGAACCCATTGAAGAAAGAAACAAGATGAAACCGCCACCCCACCTGTTAGGTCTGACAGGGGTTGTTACGCTTTCTTATCAAGTTTGGGGCGACCTATCCGATAAGCGGCGCTGGCGGCCCTTCGATGCCACCTGATATCGCGATTCCATTCAGCCGACCGAGGCCGCAGGTCGGCTAATTCTGGCGCCAGGGCAGACCATGGTGGCGCCAACCGCCTCTTCGCCCGCGATGGGCCTGGGCGTCGGGATCGCCCTCGAAACCTTCGAGGATGTTGTAAGCCTCCAGGCCCAGCTCGGTGGCCCGTTTGGCGGCAGCGATCGAGCGCACACCGCTTCGACACAACAGCACCAGTTTGTTCCCGCCCGCCGCCGCTTGCCGCACGGCGTCGTCAAACTGTGGGTTCATGGCCATGCCCGGCCACTGCTTCCAGGCCACTGGCACGGCGCCCGGTACAAAGCCCACCCATTCACGCTCGGCGTCGGTGCGCACATCCACCAGCACGGCCTGGCCCGCCTGCATCCACTGCCAGGCCAGCTGCGGTGACACGTCGCCGGCGTAACCGCCCTGAGTCGCACGCGGCTGCATGAGCAGCGCGCCGTCCGCGTCATGGCGGATGCCTGACGTGAGGTTGGCCGGCACGGCCTCGTCGATGCGCCTGGGTTTGGGCAGTTCCAAGGCATCCATGAGGGCCACAAAATCGGCTTCGCTCTTGCCCGCCACACGCGCGTTGGTGGCCTTCTCCTGACCGATGGTCGAGTGGCTTCGGCCCTGGTAGTCGTGCCCCGGCCAGACGGTGGTCGCGTCGGGCAGCGCAAACAGCACCTGTGTCAGGCTGCGGTAGAGATCGGCGGCGCTGCCCGACTGGAAGTCGGTGCGGCCGCAGCCATTGATGAGCAGCGTGTCGCCGGTGAACACGTGTTCACGCCACACGAAGCTCATGCTGCCTGCGGTGTGGCCGGGCGTGTGCAAGGCGCGCAGGCTCTCACCGCCGAACGACAAGGTGTCGGCGTGTTGCAGTTGCACCCCCGCCGTGCCGATGCCGCAGCCAAATGGGGCCGCGGTCTTTGCGCCGGTCAGTTCGGCGAGCTTGCCGGCACTGGTGATGTGGTCTGCGTGGGCATGGGTCTCCACCGTCCACACGAGCTTCAGGCCGTACTCGCGCAGGGTCGCCAGATCGCGCTCGATTTGGTCGTCCACGGGATCGATGATGAGCGCGTCGCGGGTGGACTGGTCAAACAGCACATAGGTGAAGGTGCTGGAGGCGGGGTCAAACAACTGGATCGGCTTCATGGCAGGTCGGCTTCCAAAAAAAGCATGTCAGGCAAAACGCGACAGCATATCGGCCACATCGCCGGGCGGCACATCTCCCTGGGGGTGTCCAGGTGTCATTTTTCGCCAAACCGGTTACCATGACGTTTACGTAAACGTCAACTCGGCCAGACGGCCACCCACCCCCTTTCCGGAGCCGCCATGCCCAGTCCCGACGACGCCACGCTGCCCTTCCCCCCTGCCGCCATTCGCGCCAGCCTGGGTCCGTGGAAAGACTGGCAGATCGCACCGGAGGCGGGTGAACGCAGCGCCAAGGCGCGCCAGGCACAGGCACTCAAAAGCTTCGACACCGGCGCCAAGCCGTTCAGTCTGGGCAAGAAAGCCGTCGACCTCGCGGCGGTGGAGGCGCTGGCCCTGGAGTTGGACGGTCTGCAGGACCGCTTCTACGCCGACCGCCGCTTCAAGCTGCTGCTGGTGCTGCAGGGCAGCGACACCTCGGGCAAGGATGGCACGGTGCGCGGCGTGTTCGCGCGCACCAGCCCGCTGGGTGTGCACACGGTGGGATGGAAGGCGCCGACCGAGCCCGAGCGAGACCACGACTACCTCTGGCGCATCCACCAGAAGATGCCCGGCGCGGGCGAGATCATGGTCTTCAACCGCAGCCACTACGAAGACGTGCTGGTGCCGGTGGTCAACCGCTGGATCAAGCCCGAGCAAACGCAGCAGCGCTACCAGCAGATCAATCACTTCGAGCGACTGCTCGCCCAGACCGGCACGGTGATCATCAAGTGCATGCTGCACATCGGCAGCGAAGAACAAAAGCAACGCCTTCAGGAGCGCGTGGACGACCCCGAGAAACACTGGAAATTCAGCCTCGGTGATCTGGAGGTGCGCAAACAGTGGCCGGCGTACCAAAAGGCCTATGAAGACCTGCTGCACGCGACCTCGACGCCCTGGGCGCCCTGGACCGTGGTGCCCGCCGACTCCAAGACCCACCGCAACCTGATGATCGCGACGCTCGTGCGCGACAGCCTGCAGGCGCTGGACCTGCGCTACCCCCCCGAGAATCCGGCCCTCAAGGGCCTGCGCATCGAATAACAACCGACCCACCCGAGAGAGACACCGAGATGAGCGACCTGTCCGCCGACTTCAAGGCCCTGGCCAACTACCGCCCCACCAACAAGGTGCGTTTCGTGACCGCCGCGAGCCTGTTCGACGGCCACGACGCGGCCATCAACATCATGCGGCGCATCCTGCAAGGCATGGGCGCCGAGGTGATCCACCTGGGCCACAACCGCTCGGTGGACGACGTGGTCACCGCCGCGCTGCAGGAAGACGTGCAAGGCATCGCGATCAGCTCCTACCAGGGCGGCCATGTGGAGTACTTCAAGTACATGGTGGACCTGCTGCGCGCGCGCGGCGGTGAGCACATCCAGGTGTTCGGCGGCGGCGGCGGCGTGATCGTGCCGGCCGAAATCCGCGAGCTGCACAACTACGGCGTGGGCCGCATCTACAGCCCCGAAGACGGACAGAAGATGGGCCTGCAGGGGATGATCGGCGAGATGGTCATGCGCTGCGACCGGGACATCAGCGCCTACGCGCCCAAGGCGATGGAAGCCATTCAGGGTCACGGTGAAATGAACTGGCGCGCTCTGGCGCAGCTGATCACGGCCATCGAGAATGGCAAGGCCCAGGCGTCGGTGCTCGACGCGATGCGCCAGGTCGCAGCGGGCAGCCAAACCCCCGTGCTCGGCATCACAGGCACCGGCGGCGCCGGCAAGTCTTCACTGACCGACGAACTGATCCGCCGCATCCGGCTTGACCAGGACGACGCGTTGCGCGTGGCCGTGATCTCGATCGACCCCTCGCGCCGCAAGAGCGGCGGCGCCCTGCTCGGCGACCGCATCCGCATGAACGCGATCACGCCCTGGAGCAACGGGCAGCGTGTCTACATGCGTTCGCTCGCCACGCGCGACACCAGCAGCGAGATCAGCGCCGCCCTGCCCGACGTGGTGGCCGCCTGCAAGGTGGCGGGTTTCGACCTCATCGTGGTCGAAACCTCGGGCATCGGCCAGGGCGACGCGGCCATCGTGCCGCACGTGGACATCCCGATGTACGTGATGACGCCCGAGTTCGGCGCGGCCAGCCAGCTGGAGAAGATCGACATGCTCGACTTCGCCGAGTTCGTGGCGATCAACAAGTTCGACCGCAAAGGCGCGGCCGACGCGCTGCGCGACGTGGCCAAGCAGGTGCAGCGCAACCGCGAGGCCTTCACCGTCATGCCAGACCAGATGCCGGTCTTCGGCACCATGGCCGCGCGCTTCAACGACGACGGCGTGACCGCGCTGTACCAGGCCATCAAGGCGCGGCTGATCGCGCTCGGCCTGCCGCTCACCGACGGCCACCTGCCGCGGGTGAACGTGCGCCACAGCACCAACCAGACGCCCATCGTGCCGCCCGCGCGCACGCGTTACTTGGCCGAGATTTGTGACACCGTGCGCGGCTACAAGAAGAAGGCGCGCGAACAGGCGAAGCTGGCGCGCGAGATACAACAACTGCGCGCCGCCGCCGACATGCTGGCGGTGGACAAGCCCAACCGGCCCAAGGCGTCCGAAGCAGCCATCGACCTCGCGGAATCCCGCGAGCTGACGCAGGACCCGGCCGCGCGCAAGCTGCTGGCCCAGTGGCCCGACATGCAGAAGGCCTACGCGGGCGACGAGTACGTGGTGAAGATCCGCGACAAGGAGATCCGCACCGCGCTGACCACGAAGTCGCTCAGCGGCACCACCATCCGCAAGGTCGCGCTGCCGCAGTACGAGGACCACGGCGAGTTGCTCAAGTGGCTGATGCTCGACAACGTGCCCGGCAGCTTCCCCTACACCTCGGGCACCTTCGCCTTCAAGCGCGAGGGCGAGGACCCGACGCGCATGTTTGCCGGCGAAGGCGACCCCTTCCGCACCAACCGCCGCTTCAAGCTGCTGTCCGAAGGCATGCCCGCCAAGCGGTTGTCCACCGCCTTCGACTCGGTCACGCTGTACGGCAACGACCCCGATCCGCGGCCCGACATCTACGGCAAGGTCGGCAACTCGGGCGTGAGCATCGCCACGCTGGACGACATGAAGGTGCTCTACGGCGGCTTCGACCTGTGCCACCCGACCACCTCGGTGTCCATGACGATCAACGGCCCGGCGCCGAGCATCCTGGCGATGTTCATGAACACCGCCATCGACCAGAACCTGGAGAAGTTCAAAGCCGAAAACGGCCGCGAGCCGACCGACACCGAAGCCGCCAAGATCCGCGAGTGGGTGCTGGCCAACGTGCGCGGCACGGTGCAGGCCGACATATTGAAAGAAGACCAGGGCCAGAACACCTGCATCTTCTCGACCGAGTTCTCATTGAAGGTGATGGGCGACATCGCCGAGTACTTCGTGCACCACGACGTGCGTAACTTCTACTCGGTTTCGATCTCGGGGTACCACATTGCCGAGGCCGGCGCCAACCCGATCAGCCAGCTGGCCTTCACGCTCAGCAACGGCTTCACGTTTGTGGAGGCCTACCTGGCGCGCGGCATGCACATCGACGACTTCGCGCCCAACCTGAGCTTCTTCTTCAGCAACGGCATGGACCCGGAATACACCGTGCTCGGCCGCGTGGCGCGGCGCATCTGGTCGGTGGCGATGAAGGAGAAGTACGGTGCGAATGAACGGTCTCAGAAGTTGAAATACCACATCCAGACCAGCGGCCGCAGCCTGCATGCCCAGGAAATCCAGTTCAACGACATCCGCACCACCTTGCAGGCGCTGATCGCGATCTACGACAACTGCAACTCGCTGCACACCAACGCGTTCGATGAAGCCATCACCACGCCGACCGAAGAGTCGGTGCGCCGCGCGATGGCGATCCAGCTCATCATCAACCGCGAGTGGGGGCTGGCCAAGAACGAGAACCCCAACCAGGGCGCCTTCATCATCGACGAGCTGACCGAGCTGGTGGAAGAAATGGTGCTGAGCGAGTTCGAGAAGATTGCCGAGCGTGGCGGCGTGCTGGGCGCGATGGAAACCGGCTACCAGCGCAGCAAGATCCAGGAAGAGAGCATGCACTACGAGATGCTCAAGCACACCGGCGAGTACCCCATCATCGGTGTCAACACCTTCCGCAACCCGCACGGCGACCAGACGCCCGAGACCATCGAGCTCGCGCGTTCGACCGAAGAAGAAAAACAAAGCCAGCTGCAGCGGCTGGCCGACTTCCACACCCGGCATGCCAACGAGGCGCCCGCCCAGCTCGCACGCCTGAAGCTCGCCGTGATCGAGAACCGAAACGTGTTCGAGGTGCTGATGGACGCGGTGCGCTGCTGCTCGCTCGGTCAGATCACCAGCGCGTTGTTTGAGGTGGGTGGTCAGTACCGGCGCAACATGTGAGCGCTGCGCCGGCGAACGGGGTCACACCGTCCGCGCCAGCGGCAGGTTGAGCAACAGGTTCTGCGGCTTGAGCTTGAGCAGGCCGTCGGCCGTCATGGACAGCCCCAGGTAGACCGGCTTGCCCTGCAGATCGGCCCGCATCTGCTGAGGGTCGTCAAAGCGCAGTCGGAACAGGCTGATCAGCCGCTGCAGGCGCTCGGGCGCCACCTCGTGGCCCAGGTAGAGGTCGTTGAGCAAGGGGCTGGACTCGGCGTCCAGACCCAGGTGCCAGCGCCACGACGGGTCTTCCACGCGCGACTCGGGCTGGATCTGCACCGATGCGCCCAGGAAGTGCCCTACCCACCGCTCCAGCACCCGGGCCAGCGCTTTCAGGCCCGAGTCGGCGCGGTTCATCGTCAGGGTCAGGCCGTGGGGCAGCTCGTTTTGCACCTCGTGCGTGAGATCGAGCAAAAAGTTGAAACGGCCCTCCCCCGCCTGGCTCTGCCGGTAGCGCGCGGCGTTGTCCGGCCCCAGCACGTCCATCTGCACCGTCGGCAGCGCCGCGCCGCCCTGCATCAGCAAGCGGCCCATGTCACCGAGCCCGCCGGTCTGGCTCATCATGTCCAGCACCGCGCTGTCGCCACAGAGCACGCGACCGTCCTGCACGCTCACGCGCTGGCGGCGAAACAGCAGCTCGGCCGCGCGCCAGTGCCAGGCATCGTCGTCGCCGCTCAGCAGGTGGCAGACGATGGCCTGCACCATGAGGTCCAGGAACAGCGGGGGCATCTGGATCGCGCCGTCCCGGAAGAAGCCCGCGTAGGCCGCTTCGAGCGAGCCCGCCGCCTGCACCGTGTCGCGGAAACCGAGAAACAGGCGGAAGTTGGCGCGCACGTCGGCGTCTTCAATGGCGTCGAGCTCAACGGCATTGACAGCTCGAAGGGGCGACTCCACCAGGGCCGCGTGCAGAGCTCTTTCACCCTCGCACGACTCGTCCACCAAAGCGAGTTCGGGCCGCTCCAGCCACAGCCGCCAGTAGCCGTCGGTGGGCACAAGCCAGCCACGGGGATTGCATTCAAGGCGGTCGTGGCCGCAGGAGGTCCAGAAAGGGTGCACGGCAGGGGCAGAAAGAAACCGCAGCGCGCGGTGGTGAATCGGGCCCGCGATTGTCGGTCAGCGGGGCGACTCGCTTCACAATAAGGGCATGCAAAATCCCATCAGTCTCATTGGCGCCCCCACCGACATCGGCGCGGGCGCGCGCGGCGCCTCCATGGGCCCCGAAGCCCTGCGCGTGGCAGGCCTCCAGGCCGTGCTGGAAAGCCATGGCCTGCAGGTGGCCGACCGTGGCAACCTGGGCGGCCCGGCCAACCCCTGGTTGCCGCCCACCGAGGGCTACCGCCACCTGCCCGAGGTGGTGGCCTGGAACACCGCCCTGCACGACGCGGTGCACGCCGAGCTGGCGCTGGGCCGCATGCCCATCGTGCTCGGCGGCGACCATTGTCTCGGGCTGGGGTCGATCAGCGCGGTCGCGCGCCATTGCCGCGACACCGGCAAGACGCTGCGCGTGCTCTGGCTCGACGCCCACGCCGACTTCAACACCGCCGCCCTCACGCCCAGCGGCAACATTCACGGCATGCCGGTGGCCCTGCTCTGCGGCATGGGTCCGGCCGCCCTCACCGGCATCGGTGGCACCACCCCGGCCATCAGCGCGAGCGTGGTGCGCCAGATCGGCATCCGCAGCGTGGACGCGGGCGAAAAGCGGCTGGTGCACGAAGCGGGGCTGGAGGTGTTCGACATGCGCTACATCGACGAGATGGGCATGCGCCACACCATGGACCAGGCGCTGATGGGCATGGACGACAACACCCACCTGCACGTGAGTTTCGATGTGGACTTTCTCGACCCCGAAATCGCCCCCGGCGTGGGCACCACCGTGCCCGGCGGCCCGACCTACCGCGAGGCGCAGCTCTGCATGGAAATGATCGCCGACACCGGGCGCCTGGCCTCGCTCGACGTGATGGAACTGAACCCCGCGCTCGACGTGCGCAACCGCACCGCCGAGGTGGCGGTGGACCTGATCGAGAGCCTGTTCGGCAAGTCCACGCTGATGCGCCAGACGGCGCCGCGGGCCTGAACACCACCGAGCCATGAGCCTGCAACTGCTGCTGGCCTACAGCCTGATCACCTGGCTCACCGCGGCCACGCCCGGCCCGGCGGTGCTGCTGGCGCTGCGCAACGGCGCCACGCGCGGTTTTCGCGCCGGCTTCTTTTCCACGCTCGGCAACCAGTTGGGCCTGTTGCTGCTGGCCGGTGCGTCCATCCTCGGCCTGGGCGTGATCCTGCATACCTCGGCCTGGCTGTTCACACTGGTGAAGTGGGTGGGCGCGGCCTACCTGGTGTACCTGGGCACGCGCATGCTGCTGGCGCGCGGCGGGCTCGAACTGGAGAGCCCCGACCGCGGCGAAGCGCCGCCCGCCAGCGACGCGCAGATGCTGCGCCTGGGCCTGTGGGTCTCGCTCACCAACCCGAAAGCCATCCTGTTCTTTGGCGCGCTGTTCCCGCAGTTCGTGCAGACCGAACAGCCCTTGCTTCCGCAGTTCGCCACGCTGGTGTCGCTGAGCGTGTGCGCCTCGGTGTCGTGCCTGTTGACCTATGTGTGGCTGGCGAGCCGGGCGCGCCGCTGGCTGCAGCGGCCACGCGCCGCGCTGTGGATCAACCGCGTGGCAGGCAGCGTGTTCATCGGCTTTGGACTGGTGCTGGCGGGGTTGCGCCGGACGTCGGCCTGAATCCGGCGCGCGTGATCCCAACCAAGAATGCCGCGGAACCGGGTTCGCCGGTCCGCAGGCATTGCCCCTTGAGGGGCTGAGCTGGCTACACGAAGTGAGCCAGCGATGGGGGTGGGATGTGACTCAGCTTTTGCTGACGAGCTCCAGGTGCTCCACCACCGTCGGCTGGACGAAGAACGGGCCGACGATGGCACGCCATTCGGCAAACGCTGGCGACTGGCGGAAGCCCACCGTGTGGTCTTCCAGCGTGTCCCAATAAATCGTCAGGAGGTAGCGGCCCGGGCTCTCGATGCTGCGGTTGACCTTGTAGCCCTGAAAGCCCTTGGCATGGGCGATCACCGTGCTGGCGCCGCGGGTGATGGCTGCTTCAAATTCGGTGGCCTTGGCGGGGTCGATGCGGATGTCGGCGTGTTCAAGAATCATGGTGAGGTCCCGGAATAGGCGTCATGCCACTGCGGCCTGACGATCTTCCAGAATCATATCGGTGGCCTTCTCCGCCATCATGATCACCGGCGCATTGGTGTTGCCGCCGACCACGCTGGGCATGACGGACGCATCGACCACCCGCAGCCCCTGCACGCCGTGCACGCGAAGGCGGGCATCGACCACCGCCATCGCATCGCTGCCCATGCGACAGGTGCCCACCGGGTGGTAGATGGTGTCGGCGTGGTGGCGCACGAACTGCTCGATCTGGGCATCGCTCTGCGCGCCCGCCGATGCCTTCGATTCCTGGCCGCCGTGGCGCGCCAGCGCGGGCTGTTGCAACAGGTGCCGCATCACCTTGAAGCCGCGCACCAGCCGGGCCACGTCGTCCGGGTCTTTCAGGAAAGCGGGGTCGATCAGCGGCATCACCTGCGGGTCGGCGCTGGCCAGGCGCAGCGTGCCGCGGCTCTTCGGCCGCAGCACACACACGTGGCACGAATAGCCGTGACCCAGCACCGTCTTGCGGCCGTGGTCCACCAGCTTGCCGACCACGAAGTGCAGCTGCAGGTCGGGGATCGCCTCTTCCGGCGCGCTCTTGATGAAACCGCCCGCCTCGGCGAAGTTGGTGGTGAGCGGGCCGCTGCGCTGGCGTCGCCACTCGACGATGCCCTTGAGCATGTTCAACACGCCCTTCCACGACAGACCGAACAGCTCGGTGAGCCGGGGCGCGTTGACCACCATCACCACGTCGGGGTGGTCGTGCAGGTTCTCGCCCACACCGGGCAGGTGATGCACCACGCTGATGCCGTGTTCGCGCAGGTGCGCCGCCGGGCCGATGCCCGAGAGCATGAGCAGCTGCGGTGAGCCGAACGCGCCGGCGCAGAGCAGCACCTCGCCACCCGGCTTGAGGTTCAAGGCTTGCGAAGCGCCGCGACCGCCATCGGCCCGGTATTCGACGCCCACCGCGCGCAGCTGTCCGTTCACCGTGTCGGTGAGCACCCGCGTGGTCGGCGCGCCCGTGATCACCTTCAGGTTGGGTCTCGACAGGTGCGGCGTGAGGTAGGCCTTGGCGGCGCTGAAACGTTCACCGTTCTTGTGCGTGACCTGGTAGACGCCCACGCCTTCCTGCTCCGGGCCGTTGAAATCGGTGTTGACCCGTTGGCCCGCCTGCTGACCCGCCTCGACGAAGGACGGCAGGAACGGGTTCGGCGAGCGCAGGTCCATCACGTTGAGCGGCCCACCCTGGCCGTGCAGCGCATCGGCGCCACGCTCGTTGTGTTCGGAGCGCTTGAAGTAAGGCAGCACATCCGCGAACGACCAGCCCGGGTTGCCTTCGGCCGCCCAACTGTCGTAGTCCTGCGCATGGCCGCGCGCGTAGATCATGGCGTTGATCGAGCTGGAGCCGCCGAGCACCTTGCCGCGCGGCTGGTAGCCGCGCCGCCCGTTCAGGCCCGGCTGCGGCGTGGTGCTGTAGCCCCAGCCATTGAGCTCGTACTTGGCCATCACGGCCAGGGCGCCCGGGCAGTGGATCAGCACGCTCTTGTCCGCCGGACCGGCTTCGAGCAGGGCCACGCGCACGGCCGGGTCTTCGCTCAGGCGGCCCGCCAGCACGCTGCCGGCCGATCCGCCGCCGACGATGATGAAATCAAACATGAGGTCTCCGTTGTGTGGCACGGGAATCGCTTCCCCGTGCGTGGCGCGCCGCCGTCATGCCCTTGCAAGATGCAGCGCGACAATCTGCGGGAAGTTAGCACGGCCTCAGGAGGCGCCGGTAGGTGAGCCAGCCTAGGAAAGACACCTGCGTGACGCCCCTTCGGCTCCTTTCCAGCGCCACCCCGGACAATGGCTTTTTTTGACACGTTCCACACAGGAGTGAACCCTTCATGAGCAGCATTCAAACCGTCGGCATCATCGGCTCGAGCACCATGGGCAATGGCATCGCCCAGGCCTGCGCCACCAGCGGCCTTCGCGTGGTCATGGTCGACATCGCCCAGGCGGCCGTGGACAAGGGCGTGGCCACCATCGCTGGCAGCCTGGACCGCCTGATCAAGAAAGAAAAGATCACGGCCGCCGACAAGGACAAGGCCCTGGCACTGATCAAAGGCTCGACGAACTACGACGACCTCAAGGGCGCGCAGCTCGTCATCGAAGCCGCCACCGAAAACGAAAGCCTGAAGGTCAAGATCCTGCAGCAGCTCGACGGTCTGCTGGCCCCTGAGGTGATCGTGGCCACCAACACCAGCTCGATCAGCATCACCAAACTGGCCGCTGCCACGCAGCGCCCCGACCGCTTCATCGGCATGCACTTCTTCAACCCCGTGCCCATGATGGCGCTGGTGGAGATCATCCGTGGCCTGCAGACCAGCGACGCCACGCACGACGCCGTGAAGGCCATGGCCGAAGCGCTGGGCAAGACGCCGATCACGGTGAAGAACGCCCCCGGCTTCGTGGTCAACCGCATCCTGGTGCCCATGATCAACGAGGCCTTCTTCGTGCTGGCCGAAGGCCTGGCCACGCCGGAGGACATCGATGCCGGCATGAAGCTCGGCTGCAACCAGCCCATCGGCCCGCTGGCGCTGGCCGACATGATTGGCCTGGATGTGTGTCTGGCGGTGATGAACGTCTACATGGCCGAGTACAACGACAGCAAGTACCGCCCTGCCCCGCTGCTCAAGGAAATGGTGGCGGCAGGCTGGCTGGGGCGCAAGTCGGGCAGAGGTGTGTACACGTACTGACCCCAACACCGCTGTTCGTCGAGAGCCCGCTTCGGCGGGCTTTTTTTGCCGCAGCGACGGGCCGCCCCAAGCAAGGCCGCGCCCCTACGGGGCAGCGACCCGCACAGCGGCGGAGCGTGGGGGGAACCATTTCTTGAGCAAGATCAATGGGCGACAGCGCAGCTTCTTCAGAATGAACCCACCGTTCCACAGGAGTTCAACATGAGTGCCGCCCCCGTTTCCATCGCCGTCTTCGAGTTCCTCGACAGCACCCATCAAGAGATCCAGAGCCAGATCAAACTGCTGCACACGCTGGTGGACACGATCGAATCCTCGGGCCTGAACCAGGCCAACCGGGCCCAGGCGCGGCGCGTGCTCGACTACTTCAACGGCGAGGCGCGGCAGCACCATCTGGACGAAGAGAAACACATCTTTCCCGCGCTGCTCGACAGCCCGAACGCCGAGGTCGTGCAGGCCACCGAACACCTGATCCAGGACCATGGCTGGCTGGAGGAAAACTGGATTCAGATCGCACCCTCGCTGGAGGCCGCGACCGGCGGCAACCTGTGGTTCGACACCGTCGAGTTGCGCCACGCGCTGGAGGTGTTTGAAGCGCTGTACCTCGACCACATCATTCTGGAAGAGTCCATCGCCTACCCGGAGGCGAAGAAACGCCTGATCGGCGCGGACACCCTGGGCATGGGCCGCGAGATGGCCAAGCGCCGGGCACTGCGGCGCGACGAGGTGCGCGCCAAGACATAGCCCCACCCTGAGAGGCTGAGCCCTTGCGCCCTCGCCTAGCGGGATGGCCAATGCCCCATGCCGGCGAGGTGGGGTGAGCGCTCGGCTGGACCCCAGCGCAACGGCAAGTCGCCCTGCACGCGCTGGGCGTGTGTGACCTCCAACCGCAGCAAGCGCTGCGCACCCTCGAATGCCGAGAGCTCAGCGCCGTCCCACACCACGCTGGCGCGCGTGGCGAGGTAGAGCCGGTCGCCGCGTTCGAAGTCCATGAACAGCAGGCCCGCCAGCGGATGCACCGCGATGTTGCCCAGCGTGTTGAAGAACTGGTTGCCCAAAAAATCGGGCACGGTGAGGCGCTGGCCCTCGACCTTCACGAAACCCGGCAAACCGCCTCGGTGCGACACGTCCACCCCGTGGCTGGGCTCGCGCGCCGCGGCCGCACCGGGGTGCGCGGTGGCAATGAAAAAGGTGTCGGCCGCACGGATCAGCTCGCGCGAGGCCTCGTCCAGCCCTGGGCCCTGGTGCGCCACCTGACCGGCGGGCGCGTCGGGTGTCCACCGCGGCTCGCGCGCCTGGATGTACTTCGGGCAGTTGCCGAAGCTCTGGACCACCTCGACCATGAAGCCGTCGTCCCGCAAATGCGCCCTGCCATTCATGCGGTTGCGTCGGCGCGTGTGTGGCTGGATGCCGAGCAGACCGAGCGCAGCGTCTTCATGCAGCGTGTGTTGCAGGGGGTCGTGCGGCAGCGCCTGTGCGCGGACGTGCAGGTGCCCGGGGTCGGGCGAGTGCATGAAGCCCGGCGCGCCCGCGAGCACGCTGGCCCAGGGCTGGCCCTGTGCGTCCACGCTGGCCACCACCACAAAGGGCAGCAGGCCGAAAAATTCGCGGTGCTGGTCGGGCATGTGGTCACGCATCACGCGCGGGCCGATCTGCGCCAGCTGCGCCTGCATGCCCACGCGCGCCTGCAGGGTCTGTTCACCTAGGTGAAAAGTGGTCATGTGTGTACCTTCGCCATGCGAGCTGCTGTGCGAGCGCTCATGCTGCCAATCCCACCGGCGACTTGAGCATGGGCACGAACCCGGGCAACGCCTCGACGCGCGCCAGCCAGGCCCGAATCGCCGGATACGGCTGCAGCGACACCAGGCCCTCGGGTGCGCGCGCCACATAAGCGTAGTGCGCCAGATCGGCCAGCGTGGCGCGCTCACCCACCAGAAACGGCGTGCGGTGGAGCTCCACCTCCATCAACCCGAGCAGTGCCTCGGCCCGCGCGACGGCGTCTTTCGGGTCGGTCGGCAGCTTGAACAGCTGCACCACGCGGGCGGCGGCCGGCCCGAAGGCCAGCGGACCGGCGGCCAACGACAGCCAGCGCTGCACGCGCGCCGCGCCCACCGGGTCGCGCGGCAACCACTGGCCGGGCGCGTAACGGGCTTCGAGGTAGACCAGGATGGCGTTCGAGTCCGCCAGCGTCAGCTCGCCATCGCGCAGCACCGGGATCTGGCCCAGCGGGTTCATGGCGAGGAAGTCGGGGGCTTTGTGCTGCTTCTGTGCGAGGTCCACATCGATGCTTTCGAACGGCAGGCCGAGCAGCGAGAGGAACAACTCAACGCGATGGCAATGGCCCGAGACGGGGTTGCGGTAGAGCCTGAGGGTGGGGA
>NZ_MUNZ01000067.1 GCF_002001205.1 Hydrogenophaga sp. A37 | reverse complement strand
CATCATGGAAGCACTTGTCATTCACTCCCCCCTCGACCTGCGGGTCGAAGACGTTCCCACCCCCGCCGTGGGCCCCGGCCAGGTGCGCGTGCGGGTGCGCGCCGGCGGCATCTGCGGCTCCGACCTGCACTACTACCAGCACGGTGGTTTCGGCGCCATCCGCATCCAGCAGCCCATGGTGCTGGGCCACGAGGTGGCCGGTGTGCTGGACGAGGTGGCGCCCGACGTGAAGCACCTCGCCGTGGGCGCGCGCGTCGCGGTCAACCCCAGCCACGCCTGTGGGCAGTGCCGCTTCTGCCAGTTGGGCCTGCAGAACCACTGCTTGGACATGCGCTACTTCGGCAGCGCCATGCGCATGCCGCACGTGCAGGGCGCGTTCCGCCAGGAGCTGGTGGTCAACGCAGCTCAGGCCTATCCGCTGGCCGACGGCATCTCCGACGCCGAAGGCTCGATGGCCGAGCCGCTGGCGGTGGCGCTGCATGCGGTGAACCGCGCCGGCCCGCTGCTGGGCCGCAAGGTGCTGATCACGGGCTGCGGCCCCATCGGCGGCATGTTGATCATTGCCGCACGCCGCGCCGGCGCGACCCACATCGTGGTCACCGACGTGGTGCCACAACCGCTGCGCAAGGCGCTTGCCGTGGGCGCCGACCGGGTCATCAACGTGGCCGACGCGCCCGGTGAGCTGGCCGACTACGCCGCTGAAAAAGGCCAGTTCGACGTGCTGTTCGAGGCCAGCGGCAACGCCAGCGCGCTGCGCGCCGCCTTCGATGTGGTGCGCCCGCGCGGCCTGATCGTGCAGCTCGGTCTCTCGGGCAGCGAGCTGACCCTGCCGTTCAACACCATCGTGGCCAAGGAGTTCGACGTGCGCGGCGCCTTCCGCTTCCACGAAGAGTTCGGCGTGGCGGTGTCGCTGATCAACCAGCGGCTGGTGGACCTGAAGCCGCTGGTGTCGGCCACTCTGCCCTTCCGCGACGCGGGCCGTGCGTTCGCTCTCGCCGCCGACCGCACGCAGTCGATGAAGGTCGTGCTGAGTTTCGAATGAACACACCGAGCCAGGCCCTCGACGTCATCACCATCGGCGAAGCCATGGTGCTGTTCGCGGCCCAGCAGGCCGGCCCGCTGGACGACGCCAGCTCGTTCGCCCGCACCACGGCGGGCGCCGAGCTCAACGTCGCCATCGGCCTGGCGCGCCTGGGGCTGCGCGTGGGCTACCTCACCCGCCTGGGGCAAGACCTGTTTGGCCGCCACATCGCCGTCGTGCTGACGCGCGAAGGCATTGACCGCCAGCAAGTGGTGATGGACGCCGAGCACCCCACCGGCTTCATGCTGAAGTCGCGCAGCGACGACGGCAGCGACCCGCAGATCCAGTACTTCCGCAAAGGCTCGGCGGCCAGCCACATGCAGGTCAGCGAACTCTCCAGCGCCTGCTGCACCAGCGCCCGGCACTTGCACCTGACCGGCATCTTTGTCGGCGTCACGCCCTCGACCCGCGAGGTGGTTTTCGAGCTGGCGGCGCGTGCGCGCGCGGCAGGCCTGTCAATCTCGTTCGACCCCAACCTGCGCCCGGCCCTGTGGCGCTCGAAGAACGAAATGGTGGCCTGTCTCAACGAGCTTTCAACCTTCAGCAGCTGGGTGCTGCCCGGGCTCGAAGAAGGCCGGCTGCTGACCGGGCGCGACAGCGTGCAGGGCATCGCCGACTTCTACCTGGAGCGCGGCGCGAAAGGCGTGGTGGTCAAGCTGGGCGCCGAAGGCGCTTTCTATGCGACGCCGGCCGAGCGCGGCCACGTGGCCGGCGTGCCGGTGGCCCGGGTGGTGGACACGGTGGGCGCCGGCGACGGCTTTGCGGTGGGGGTGATTTCGGGCCTGCTCGAAGGCCTGACACCCGCCGCCGCCACCGCGCGCGGCAACGCCATCGGCGCCCGCGTGGTGCAGTTCCCGGGCGACGCCGACGGCCTGCCCACGCGCGCCGAACTCGACACTCTGCCGAAGGCTTGAAACACATGGGCTCATCGATCGTCATCATGGGCGTCTCGGGCTGCGGCAAGTCCAGCCTGGGCGCCGCCGTGGCCGAGGCGGAAGGCCTGCCGCTGATCGAAGGCGATGACCACCACAGCGAACAGAGCCGCACCAAGATGAGCCAGGGCATCGCCCTCACCGACGAAGACCGAGACGGCTGGCTCGCCTCGCTGGGCGAGCACCTGCGCGCTGCACCCCACGGAGCGGTGCTCACTTGCTCGGCGCTCAAACGCAAGTACCGCGATCACCTGCGTGCCGCGGCCCCGGGCTTGCGTTTCGTGTTTCTGGACCTCACGCGGGAGGAGGCGCAGGCCCGAGTGTCGTCGCGCTCGGCCCACTTTTTCTCGGCCAGTCTGGTGGACAGCCAGTTCGCCGCACTGGAGTCGCCGGTGGGGGAGCCTGGCGTGCTGCGGGTGGACGCGACCCATGCCCCCCAGGTGCTTCAGGCCCAGGTCGGTGCCTGGTTGCGAGCGGAGCGCACCGCCTCATAGCGCGACCCGCCTGGCTGCGGCTCACTCCAGTCCCAGCACCCGCTCCAGCTCGCGCCGCATCACGCTGCGGTCCACGTCCACGCCGGTCCAGAGCCGGATCGCAATCGCGCCCTGGTTCACCAGCATGCCCAGCCCGTCGAGCACGGTGCAGCCCGCCGCTTCGGCGGTGCGGATCAGGTGCGTGCGCGGCGGGTTGGGAATCGCGTCGGCCACCACCATGCCGGGGCGCAGCGTGGCCCAGTCCACGTCGAGCTGGTCGTCCACCCCCGGGTACAGCCCGATGGACGTGGCGTTGACCACGATGCCGGTGCCTGGCGGGATGGGCATGGCCGGTTGCCAGTGCAGGTACTCGGCACTGGCCGCGGTTTTGGCGGTGATGAGGTCGGCCAGTTCCTGCCCGCGCAAGCGGCCGCGGTTGACCACGGTGATGTGCGCCGCGCCGGCCAGGGCCAGCTCCACCGCCACGGCGCGCGCGGCGCCGCCGGCACCGAACAGCAGCACGCGCTGCCCCTCGATCTCGCACACCGGGCGCAGCGCTTCGATGAAGCCCTGGCCGTCGGTGTTCTCGCCGATCCATAGGCCATCTCGTTTCACCACCGTGTTGACCGCACCGATGATCTCGGCCGAGGGCGCCAGCCCGCCGAGGTGCTCGATCACCGTGATCTTGTGGGGCAACGAGCAGTTGAACCCGGCCCAGCCCATGGCGCGCGCGCCGCGCACGGCCGCGGCCAGGTGCTCGGGTGCCACCTCGCAGTTGACGTAGCGCCATTCGAGCCCGTGGTGCCGGTAGGCGGCTTCGATCATGGCCACGGTCGGATTCTCGGCCGCGGGCTGGGCGAAGCAGCCGGTGAGCGTGTGCAGGAAGTTCGGCGTCATGGGGGACCTCCAGGGGATGGCCGGTCAGTGTGCCGCAAGGCAGCCCCGCCGCACCAGCCCCCGGGATTTAGCGGCCCGAAACACAAACTTTGCACCACCACTTAGGGTAAATCCCAGCCTTCAAACGCAAGAGAGTACAAGTTGACCCACATACCGTACAAATTCTGCAGCGGTCGATGGTGAGAATTCCCTCACGGTCCAAGATGATCGTCGATCGAGAAACCACCATCCTCACCAGGAGACAAACCGTGAAATTCCGCCTCGCTTCCGTTCTCACCGCCGCGCTCATGAGCGCCGGCATGGCGCACGCCGCCACCGAACTCGTGATCGCCACCGTGAACAACGGCCACATGATCGAGATGCAGAAACTCGGCAAACACTTCGAAGCCGCCAACCCCGACATCAAGCTCAAGTGGGTGACGCTCGAAGAAGGCGTGCTGCGCCAGCGCGTCACCACCGACATCGCCACCAAGGGCGGCCAGTTCGACGTGATGACCATCGGCATGTACGAGACCCCGATCTGGGGCAAGAAAGGCTGGCTCACCGAGCTCAAGACCGACGCCGCCTACGACGTGGACGACCTGCTGCCCGCCATGCGCAACGGTCTGTCGGTGAACGGCAAGCTCTACGCCGCCCCGTTCTACGGCGAAAGCTCGATGCTGATGTACCGCAAGGACCTGGCCGACAAGGCCGGCGTCACGGTGCCCGAGCGCCCGACCTGGACCCAGATCGCCGATCTGGCCAAGAAGATCCACGACCCCAAAGCTGGCGTGTACGGCATCTGCCTGCGCGGCAAGCCGGGTTGGGGCGACAACATGGCTTTCCTGACCACCCTGGTGAACACCTTCGGCGGCCAGTGGTTCGACATGAGCTGGAAGCCGCAGCTGGAGAGCAAGCCCTGGAAAGACGCGATCACCTTCTACGTGGACCTGCTGAAGAACTACGGCCCGCCCGGCTCCAGCGCCAACAGCTTCAACGAGATCCTGGCGCTGACCAACTCGGGCAAGTGCGGCATGTGGATCGACGCCACCATCGCCGCCTCGTTCGTGAGCGATCCCAAGCAGTCCAAGGTGGCCGACCAGATGGCCTTTGCCCAGGCGCCCACGCAAGTGACGCCCAAGGGCGCGAACTGGCTCTGGGCCTGGTCGCTGGCCATTCCGGCCGGCTCGCAGAAGGTGGACGCGGCGCAGAAGTTCGTCAGCTGGGCCACCTCCAAGGACTACATCAACCTGGTGGGCAAGACCAACGGCTGGGGCACCGTGCCCACCGGCACGCGCAAGAGCACCTACGCGAACGCGGACTTCCTGAAGGCCGCGCGCTTCGCACCGGCGGAAAAGCTCGCCATTGACACCGCGAACCCGAACGATTCGACCCTGCCCAAGAGCCCGTACGTGGGTGTGCAGTTCGCCGCCATCCCGGAGTTCCAGGCGATCGGCATCGCCGTGGGCCAGCAGATGAGCGCCGCCCTCGCCGGCAAGACCACGGTGGACGCGGCGCTCAAGGCCGGCCAGGTGGCGGCTGAGCGGGAGATGAAGAAGGCGGGCTACTACAAGTAAGCCTGGCCGCGCGAAGGCTGTTCACTCCCTCTCCCGCATGCGGGAGAGGGTTGGGGTGAGGGTCTTCGCGCCACCAGCCCTCACCCCGGCCCTCTCCCGCACGCGGGAGAGGGAGTTTGATTCCCTTGCTTCCGTCGCCTCCAGGGTCTCCCATGAACCGCCTCATCCCCCGACTGCTGCTCACGCCCGCCGTCGCCACGCTCTTCCTCTGGATGATCGTGCCGCTGGTGATGACGATCTACTTCAGCGTCATCCGCTACAACCTGATGCAGCCCGACCAGACCGGCTTCATCGGTCTGGAGAACTTCGAGTACTTCGTCACCGACCCGTCCTTCGGCACAGCGGTGCTCAACACCTTGCTGCTGCTCGGCAGCGTGATCCTGATCACCGTGATCCTTGGCATCGCCATTGCGTTGCTGATCAACGAGCCCTTTGCCGGCCGCGGCCTGGTGCGCGTGCTGCTCATCTCCCCCTTCTTCGTCATGCCCACGGTCAACGCGCTGATGTGGAAGAACATGATGATGAACCCCATCTACGGCGTGCTGGCCCAGGTCTGGGCCTTCTTTGGCGCCACCCCGGTGGACTGGCTGACCGACCACCCGCTGTTCTCCATCATCGTGATGGTCTCCTGGCAGTGGCTGCCCTTTGCCACGCTGATCTTCATGACCGCGCTGCAGAGCATGAACCGCGAGCAGCTCGAAGCCGCGCGCATGGACGGCGCCACCTACGGCCAGCAACTGCGCTACCTCTACATCCCGCACCTCGGCCGCTCGGTGGCGGTGGTGGTGATGATCGAAATGATCTTTTTGCTCAGCGTGTTCGCCGAGATCTACACCACCACCGGTGGCGGCCCGGGTGACGCCAGCACCAACGTGGCCTTCCTGATCTTCAAGCAGGCGCTGCTGAACTTTGACGCGGGCGTGGCCTCGGCCGGTGCGCTGTTCGCCGTGCTGCTGGCCAACATCGCCGCGATTTTCCTGATCCGCATGGTCGGAAAAAACCTGGACAAGTGAGATCAACCCATGGCACGCCAATCCACTTTCACCCCCGCGTACGCGGTGCGCACCGTCGCCGCCTGGGCCGTGGCCCTGCTGCTGTTCTTCCCGCTCGGCTGGCTGCTGCTGACCGCGTTCAAGACCGAACTGCAGGCCATCGCCATCCCGCCGGAGCTGTTCTTCACGCCCACGCTGGAGAACTTCCACGAGGTGCAGGAACGCAGCGACTACCTGCACTACGCCTGGAACTCAGTGGTCACCAGCGTGGTGTCCACCCTGCTCGGCCTGGCCATCGCCGCGCCCGCGGCCTACGCCATGGCCTTCTTCAAGGGCCGACACGACAAGGACATCCTGATGTGGATGCTGTCGACCAAGATGATGCCGGCCGTGGGTGCGCTGGTGCCCATCTACGTGCTGGCGCAGAAGAGCCACCTGCTCGACACGCAGCTCGCGCTGATCATCGTGTTCACGCTGTCCAACCTGCCCATCATGGTGTGGATGCTGTATTCGGCCTTCAAGGAAATTCCCAACGAAATTCTGGAAGCCGCGCGCATGGACGGCGCCACGCTGTGGCAGGAGGCCACCAAGGTGCTGCTGCCGCTGTCGCTCGGCGGCTTCGCCTCCACCGGTCTGCTGTGCCTGGTGCTCTCGTGGAACGAAGCCTTCTGGAGCCTGAACCTCAGCTCGGCCCAGGCCGGCACGCTCGCCACGCTGATCGCCAGCTACTCCAGCCCCGAAGGCCTGTTCTGGGCCAAGCTCTCTGCCGCCTCGCTGATGGCCATCGCGCCCATCGTGATCTTCGGCTGGTTCAGTCAAAAGCAGTTGGTCCAAGGCTTGACCTTCGGCGCAGTCAAGTAACCCTCCTTCGAGAAACACACCATGGCTTACCTGCAACTCAAAGGCATCGAAAAATTCTTCGGTGAACACCGTGCCATCAAGGGCATCGATCTGGACATCCAGCCGGGCGAGTTCGTCGTCTTCGTCGGGCCTTCGGGCTGTGGCAAGTCCACGTTGCTGCGGCTGATTGCCGGGCTGGAGCACATCGACGGGGGCACGCTCAGCCTGGAGGGCCGCGACATCACGCACCTGCCGTCGAGCAAGCGCGACCTCGCCATGGTGTTCCAGAGCTACGCGCTGTACCCGCACATGAGCGTGTTCGAAAACATGTGCTTCGCGCTCAAGCTCGCCAAGGTGGACCCGAAGATCATCGAAGACAAGGTGCAGAACGCCGCGCGCATCCTGAACCTCACGCCTTACCTGCAGCGCACGCCCAAGGAGCTGTCGGGCGGCCAGCGCCAGCGCGTCGCCATCGGCCGCGCCATCGTGCGCGCGCCCAAGGTGTTCCTGTTCGACGAACCGCTCTCCAATCTCGACGCGGCGCTGCGCGGCCAGACCCGCGTGGAGATCGCCAAGTTGCACCGAGACCTCGGCGCCACCACCATCTACGTGACGCACGACCAGGTGGAGGCCATGACCCTGGCCGACCGCGTGGTGGTGCTGCGCGACGGCCTGATCGAACAGGTGGGCACACCGCTGGAGTTGTACGACCAACCAGCCAACCAATTCGTGGCGCAGTTCATCGGCACGCCGCAGATGAACGTGTCACCGTTGCAGCAGATGCCCGCGCTGATCCAGCAGCAGGCACCCGCCGGCGCGGTGGGCGGCTCCATCGGCCTGCGCCCGGAAAACGTGGCGGTGCGCGCCGCCGAGCAGGGCGCCGTGCGCGGGCAGGTGGAACTGGTGGAGGCGCTGGGCGCCGAAACCCTGATTTACCTGAGCACCGGCGATGGCGCGCAACTCGTGGCGCGCCAGAGTGAACGCACCGCCCTGAGCGCGGGCGACCAGGTCACGCTCGACATCGACACGCGCCAGGCCCACTGGTTCGACAACAGCGGTCGCGTGGTCAGCCACGCCGCCTGAGCCCATGGCTTCCACACACCCTTTGAGCGGCCAGGTGGCCGCCGTCACGGGCGCGGCATCGGGCATCGGCTTCGCCAGCGCCCAGGCCCTGGCCGCGGCCGGCGCGCGGGTCGTTCTGATCGACCGCGACGCCCCTGCGTTGGCGAAAGCCTGTGAAGCGCTGGGCGATGCCGCCCTGCCGTTGGTGCTGGACCTGCTGGACCCCGCACAATGCGCGGCCATGCCCGAGCGTGTCCTCGACCTCGGCGGGCGGCTCGACGTGTTCCACGCCAACGCCGGGCTCTACGTGGGCGGCGACCTGGTGGACGCCAGCGACGACGCCATCGACCGCATGCTCCACCTGAACATCAACGTGGTCATGAAGAACGTGCGCGGCGTGCTGCCGCACATGATCGCGCGCGGCTCGGGCGACATCATCGTCACCAGCTCGCTGGCCGCCCATTTCCCCACGCCGTGGGAACCGGTCTACGCCTCCAGCAAGTGGGCCATCAACTGCTTCGTGCAGACCGTGCGCCGCCAGGTGTTCAAGCACGGCATCCGTGTGGGCGCCATCTCGCCCGGGCCGGTGATCACCTCGCTGCTGGCCGACTGGCCCGCCGAGAAGCTGGCCGAAGCCAAGGCCAGCGGCAGCCTGATCGAGGCCTCGGAAGTGGCCGAGGTCGTGCTGTTCATGCTGACCCGCCCCCGTGGCATGACGATCCGCGACGTGGTGATGATGCCCACGAATTTCGATCTCTGATCCCGTCTTTCATCACACACCATGAACACCATCCTGCACCTGGGCCTGGGCTCGTTCCACCGCGCGCACCAGGCCGTCTATGTGCACCAGTTGCGCGAACTCGGCGACACCCGCTGGGCCATTGCCGGCGGCAACCTGCGCCCCGACATGCAGGACACCATCGCCGCGCTGCAAGCGCAAGGCGGTGCCTACACGCTGGAAACCGTGACGCCACAAGGCGAGCGCCGCTACACGCGCATCACGTCCATCCAGCGCGTCCTTTCTTACCAGGACGACCTGGCCCCGCTGGTGGCCGTGGCCGCCGACCCGGCCACCCGCATCATCAGCTTCACCGTCACCGAAGCCGGTTACTACCTCGATGCCCAGAACCGCCTGGACTGGGCCAGCTTCCCCGACCTGCGCGCCGATCTGGCCGCGGTGCAAAGCGGCCGGGCCGGCCACACGATCTACGGCGGCCTCGTCACTCTGCTGCGCGCGCGCATGGGCGCCAACGCCGGCCCGGTGACGCTGATGAACTGCGACAACCTGCGCCACAACGGCGACCGCTCACGCGGCGGACTGCTGCAGTTCATCGAGGCGCTCGGCGACACCGCCCTGCTCACCTGGATGAACGTCTACACGAGCAGCCCCAACGCCATGGTGGACCGCATCACGCCCCGCCCCACGCCCGATGTCGCCGAACGCGTCAAAGCCGCCACCGGCCAGGACGACCCCGCCGCCCTCATGGGCGAGAGCTTCATCCAGTGGGTGATCGAAGACCACTTCATCAACGGCCGCCCCGAGTGGGAAAAAGTCGGCGTGGAGATGGTGCAGTCGGTGCAGGCCCATGAGGAGGCCAAGATCCGCCTGCTCAACGCCACCCACAGCTGCATCGCCTGGGCCGGCACGCTGGCGGGCTTCCAGTACATCCACGAAGGCACGCACGACGCCGCCATCCGGAAGATGGCCCACGACTACGTGACCGACGACGCGATCCCCGTCTTGCTGCCCTGCCCGATCGATCTTGAAAGCTACCGCGACGTGGTGCTCGACCGCTTCGGCAACCCCGCCATTGCCGACACCAACCAGCGCGTGGCCATGGACGGTTTCGCCAAGATCCCCGGCATGATCGCGCCCACCATCCGCGACAAGCTGGCGCGCGGCGGGACGATTGACAGCGTCGCCATGCTGCCCGCGCTGTTCCTCGCTTACCTGCAGCGCTGGCACGCCGGCCAGCTGCCCTACACCTACCAGGACCAGGCCATGGACCCTGCCGCGGCCCACGCCATCTGCGAGGCCGCCGATCCGGTGGCCGCCTTCGCGGCCGACACCACGCTCTGGGGCGAACTCGCCAGCGACCCGCGGCTGGTGAACGCCCTGCGCAACGCCCATGGCCGTGTGCAGGCCTTTGTGAAGGCCCATGGCGCTTGACGCTGGGCACCGTCGGTGCCAAGGTTGCGCAACCCGCCCGTCGCTCCACCCACCATGCACGCCAAGCTCAACACCGCCCCACGCCAGCTCAAACCCGAGCTGGAGCGCGACTTCAGCCGCTCGCCCGATCTGGGCTACGAGTCGCCGGCCGACGTGGGCTTCGTGCGCTGTCTGGAACACGGCTACCCCACCCCGCTGGCGCGCTGGCATTGCCACGACGAGTACGAGCTGCACCTGATCACCGCCACCAGCGGCAAGGTGTTCGTGGGCGACTGGATCGGCCCCTTCCAGCCCGGGCACCTGGTGCTCACCGGCCCGCGCCTGCCCCACAACTGGGTCACCATGGACCTGCCCGAAGGCGGCGTGGCGCAGCGCGATCTGGTGATCCAGTTTTCGCACGAGCCGCTGGTGCGCGCCAGCGACACGATTCCCGAACTGGCCGAGGTGTTGCCGCTGCTGGAGCGCGCCAAACACGGCATCGAGTTCTTCGGCCTGTCCGATGCCGCCGACGCCCACTGGCACAAGGTCAAGGGCGCCCGAGGCCTCAAGCGCTTCACCGCCTTCTGCGACTTCATGAGCGACCTCGCCGCCTGCACCGACTACCGGCTGCTCTCGGCCGTGCAGCTGCAGAGCACCGACGACGACGCCTCGCTCGACCAGATCGACGCCCTGGTCAGCCGCATCACCGAGCACCTGGCCGACGAACACTCGGCCGCGGCGCTCGCCGCCGAGCTGGGCATGAGCGAGAGCAAATTCAGCCGCTTCTTCCGCAAGGCCACCGGCAACACCTTCACCGATTTCGTCAACCGCGTGCGCATCAGCCGCGCCAGCCAGCTGCTGATGGACAGCGACCAGCAGGTGACGCACATCTGCTACGAGGTGGGCTTCAACAACGTCGCCAACTTCAACCGCCGCTTCCTTGAAATCAAGGGTATGACGCCCACCGAATTCCGCAGGCAGAGCCTCACCCGCTTCAAGGGATCAGCCTGAGCGGTCTGCCCCGCTCGACTACGGCGAACAGGTCTGGCCTTGGGCACGGTCCAGATACGGCATCAGGGTCGGCCCCAACGAGGTCAGGATCTGCACCGGCAGGCCGGAGGTGAAGCGGAACTTCGAGGCGTCCGGCCCCACCACATAGGCGGTGACGCTGCCGAAATAGCGCGGTCCCAGGTGGAACACAAAGGTGGCGGTGCGGTTGAGCGCCAGCGTGGCGCGCCCGCGCACCACCACGCGGTTGTCGCCGGTGCCTGTCTTGCCGCCCGGTGACAGGTCTTCACCGCCCTGGGTCTTGAAACTGCCGGACAGGCGGCGCGCGGTGCCGCGCTCCACCACCTCGGACAAGGCCTTGCGCAGCGCCCGCGCGACCTCCGGACCCATGACACGCTCCCCCTGAACCGCTGTGGGGCCCAGCGCTGTGGACCAGGGCGTGCCGTCGGCGAGGTGCACGCCGTTGATGAGCCGGCTGGGCAGGCGCACGCCGTCGTTGATGATGATGCCCATGAGTTCGGCCAGCGCCGCAGGGCGGTCGCCCGAGCTCCCCAGCGCCGTCGCCAGCGAGGGCACGAGGTGGCCGAAGGGGTAGCCCAGCCGGACCCAGCGGCTGTGGATGTCGAGAAAAGCCTCGACCTCCAGCAGGGTGTGGATGCGGTCGTCCTGCGCGCTCTTGACGCGGGTGCGGAACAGCCAGCCGTAGACGGCCTGCCGCTCGCTCTGGCTGGCGCCAATGGCCTCGGCCAGGGTCGCTTTCGGGTGCTGCAGGCGGTAGGCGACCAGCCAGAGTTCGAGCGGGTGCACCCCGGCCACATACCCCCGGTCGGGCAGGTCGAGCGCGCCGGGTGCGAAGCGGCTGTGCAACCGCTCCACACGCGGCGCGTCGGGCGCCTTCTCGCCCAGGCGCTCGCGCAGGAAAGCCCCCAGCGCGTCGGCGCCGGCATCAGGTTCGAGGTAGCGGAACACCGCGGCCAGCCGTTCGGGTGTGGGACGCAGCCCGTCGAGCAGCAGCTCACGCAGTTCCGCGGGCTGGCGCAGGTCGGTCTTGCGCCAGAACCGGCGCAGGAAGGTTTGGCCCTCGCGGTCGGCAAAGCGGGCCAGGTAGGCGCCACGGCGGGGGTCCTTGTCGTCTTCGAGCAGGCGCGCGGAGCTGCCGGGCACCTGGTACATGGTGTGGCGAACGACTTCGCGCATCACGCGCACGAACGGCAGGTTGATCGAAGCCTGCATGGCCTCGCGCACGGTCGGCGTCCGCTGGTTGTCGTCGGCGTTGAAGTTGCTGAAGGTGTGCAGCCCTCCGCCGGTGAAGAAGCGCTCGCCCGGGGCGGCGGAGAAGCGGCGTTCCAGGGCCGCGTCGAGCATGGCCTCCAGGCTGCGGTCCGGGCTGCTGCTCAGGTGCTGCACGGCCCAGTGGGTGAGCGTGTCCTGCCGGTCGAAGGTGATGGTCCGCAGGGTCTTGGGGTCCTGCGGCGCCAGACGCGCGTGCAGCTCGGCGACCAGTTCCAGGTAGGTGGCCAGCACGCGCAGCTTGGCGGTGGAGCCGAGCTCGAGCTTGCTGCCTTCGTTGATGTCCAGCGGCTGGGCGGTGGTGTCGGTCTGCACGCGCACCAGGTTGCCATCGGGCGTGCGTTCCAGCAGGGTGAAGCTGTAGCGCACCGCGCCCAGCGAGGCGGGTTGCAGCAGGCGCTCGCCCATGAGGCCCTGCGTGCGCGCGAACGCGGGGTCGCCGAGGCGCCCGAGGTAGCGGCTGACGGCGTCCTGAAGGCCGCCATGCAGGGTGGTGTCGACACGGGCATCGAGCCGGTCGAGGCTGTAAAGCGAGGTGCCGAGCCACCCGGCCAGGCGGCCACGCGCGGCCGCGGTGCCTTTGCCCAGGTTGGCAGGCTGCTTTGGCGGCTGGTGGACCATGTCGCGAAACACCAGCCGCTGTCGCAGCGCCGCGTCGCGCAAAGCCGCATCAATGAAGCCCTCGGCGGCGAGCAGGCGCAGGTAGGCGTCGGTCGTCTGGTTGAGGTCTTCACGGCCCTGCGCGAGGTACCAGGATGGGCGCCGGTGGGCCACCATCAGGGCGACAACCTGGCGCAGCACCTGGGCCCGTTCGGTGGAGTCGGCGGTCAGGTCTGCACCGGGCGTCAGCAGCGCGCGGGCGCGTTCGAACTCGGTCCCGAACCACACCCACAGGCCGTCCCCCAGCCCGTGCACCTCGCCATGGCGTGGCGCGGCCGCGAGCGGCACGGTGTTCAGGTAGTCCAGCAAGATCTGGCGGCGCACCGGCAGCGTGTCGGCGCCCTGGCGGTAGGCCCGCACCGAGGCCGAGACCATCTGGCGCAGCTTCTCGCGGGCGCTGTGCGTGATGCCGTCGGGGGAGTGACGGTATTTTTCGATCTGTGTGGCCAGGGTGCTGCCGCCGGGCGTGTCGAGATCCGGGTCGATGCGGCTGCCGAGCTGGCCCAGCACGGCCCGGGTGAAGCGCACCCAGTCGACCGCGGGGTTCATCTGCGGCCGGTCGGCGTCGAGCAGCTCGCGGTTCTCGATGAACAGCAAGGCCAGCGTGACCAGCGGCGGCACCTGCTCGAAGCGTTCGAAGGCCCGGTGGGGGTAGCGGAAGGTGTAGACCGGCACCCGGCGGCAGTCGAGCACGTCCAACCCGGCCTGGCTTTTTTCGGCGTAGGGGGCGTACAGCCCGCGCTCCAGGTGGGCCAGCAGCTCGGGGCTCTGGCGCACCTGCTCGGTGATGGCAAAACCGCGAGGTTCCAGACGGTCCACGAAACCCGGAATGCCGGTGTAGCCGAGGCGCTGGTCGAACGGGCCGTGCGCCGGAAAGCGCACACGGTCACTGGGCCCCGTCTGGGTCAGAAACTTCAGCTCTGCGGCGTAACCGGTCAGGGCCCGAGCCTGCAGCCGGGAGGTGTGTGCCTCGCGCACCATCAGCCAGACGACTGCCACGAAAAGCAGGGCCAGCACCACCAGACCGCCCGCCACCCAGCGCTGGCGCAGGGGCCATCCACGCCCCGGCTCGGGGATGGGGGGACTGGAGACCGGTTGATTGCTTTCCGTGGAGGATTCTTCTGACATGGAGGGATCCCTGTGCTGCATTGCAGCATGTGTGCCATTAGAAGCGAAACCGGCTGACCCCAAACCCTGTTGGCACATTCGGTTACGCCCCATTCACATGCAGCGCACCTGTCAACCGGATAATTCGCGTCCATGTCCTTGCGTCTATCGCGCCGCCTGCTCGTCAGCCTGGTGTTTGTTGCCCCCGCCCCGCTGCTGCTGATCGCACCAGCGGTTCATGCGTCCACGTTCGAACTGCCGCCCATCGACAGGATCGTCCACTACCAGCCCAAGCTGCCGCTGCAGGTGTTCACGGCCGACCACGTGGAGATTGCGCAGTTCGGTGCCGAGCGGCGCGAGTATGTGCCGCTCACACGCACTCCCAAACTGCTGCAGGACGCGGTGCTGGCGATTGAGGACACCCGTTTTCGCGAGCACTCGGGCGTGGACCCCAAGGGCATGGCCCGCGCCGCGCTGGCACTGATCACCGGCGGAAGCAAGCAGGGCGCCAGCACCATCACGCAGCAGTTGGTGCGCACCATGCTGCTCACGCGCGAACTGTCGGTGGAGCGCAAGGCCAAGGAAATCCTGCTGGCCTTCAAGGTGGAAGATGCACTCTCGAAAGACCGCATCCTTGAGATCTACCTCAACGAAATCTTTCTGGGCCAGCGTGCCTACGGGTTCGCCGCCGCAGCGCAGACCTATTTCGGTAAACCGATGGACAAGCTCTCGATTGCCGAGACAGCCATGCTTGCCGGCCTGCCGAAAAACCCCTACTACGCCAACCCGGTGGCCAACTTCGAGCGGGCCACCCAGCGCCAGCGCGTGGTGCTGCAGCGCATGCACGTGGTCGGCGTGATCAACGACGCCCAACTGGCCGCCGCCCGGGCCGAAAAGATCACCCTGCGCACGCCGGGGCGGGCCAGCGTGGACGCGGCCCACGTGGCCGAGATGGCGCGCCAGGCCGTGGTGGACCGCTTTGGCACCGAGGCCTACTCCAGCGGCATCAAGGTCTACACCTCGCTGCGCGCGGCCGAACAGCGCGCCGCCCACGCGGCGGTGCAACGCGGCGTGCTCGCACAAGACCGCCGCAACCCATGGCGCGGGCCGGAGGCACAGGAAGACCTGCCCAACGGCGACGGGCCGGAGGCCGAACGTGCCGCCGCTGAAATACTGAAAGACCACCGCGACGACGACACCTTGCGTTCGGCCGTGGTGCTCTCGGCCAGCGCCAAGGCCGTCGATGCCCAGTTGGCCACCGGCGAGCGCGTGCGCATCACGGGCGAAGGTCTGCGCTGGGCGCAGGCGGGGCTGGGCCCCAAAGCCAAGGCAGCGCTCAAGGTGCAGCGTGGCGCCGTGCTGCGACTCGTGAAGAACGACAAGACCTGGGCCATCTCGCAGTGGCCCGAAGCCGAGGCCGCGCTGGTGGCACTCGATGCGCGCAGCGGGCGCGTGCGCGCGCTGGTGGGTGGTTTTGACTTCACCCGCCAACCCTTCAACCACGTCACCCAGAGCTGGCGCCAGCCCGGCTCGGCCTTCAAACCACTGCTCTACTCAGCAGCGCTGGAAGAGCGCGTGATGCCCGCCACGCTGGTGGATGAGTCGCCCTTCACAGCGCCCAACGGCTGGAGCCCTGGCAACGCGAACGGCCAGAGCGGCGGCCCCATCACCGTGAGAGAGGCGCTGGCGCGGTCGAGCAACCTGGTGAGCGTGCGCGTCTTGCAACACACAGGCACCCAGCGCACCCGCGAGTGGGCCGCACGCTTCGGACTCGACGCTGCCAAACAACCCGACAACCTCACCATGGCGCTGGGCACGGGGCAGGTCACGCCCATGCAGATGGCCCGCGCCTATGCCACGCTGGCCAACGGCGGCTGGGGCGTGGAGCCGCTGCTGGTGGAACGCATCACGGACGCCCAGGGCAAGGTGCTGTTCGAGGCACCGCCGCCGCCCCAGTTGACCGAAGACAACCGCGCCATCCCCGCACGCAACGCTTACGTGATGGGCAGCCTGCTGAACGACGTGACGCGCGTGGGCACCGCCGCGCGCGCGCAGGCGCGGCTCAAGCGCGCCGACATCTACGGCAAGACCGGCACCACCAACGACGTGGTCGACGCCTGGTTCACCGGCTACCACCCCAGCGTGGCGGCCGTGGTCTGGCTCGGTCACGACAAGCCGCGCAGCTTGGGCGACCACGAATCGGGCGGCCGCCTGGCGCTGCCGATCTGGTCCGACTACATGGCCACCGCGCTCAAAGGTGTGCCGATCACCCCGCAGGGCGAACCGCCGCCAGGCCTGGTGCGTGTGAACGACGACTGGCTTTACAGCGAGTGGGCCAACGGCGGCGCCGTGACCGCGATCACCGACAACGGCGCCACCGAATACGCCGGCCCGCCCACGCTGATCGACGCCATCCGCGATTTTTTCAAGCCATGAAACGGAACACCCCCGCAGCGCTTCGCGCTACCCCCTGAAGGGGGCGGCACTGGCCGTCCGGCAAAGCCGGCCCGACGGTGCCCTGGGCTGAGCTGCTTCATGCGTCGCGGTTCGCGCTCCGGTGCCATGGAAGACCGGCACTGACGGGCTCTTTCAGCGATCCATAAAAAAAACCGGCCATCAAGGCCGGCTTTTTTTCGCGTCGAAAGCTCAGCCGGCGCAGATGCGGGCCTTGGCCTCGGCGTATTCGCGCTTGAAGCGCGCCACCATGTCGGCCGCCGGCATCACCTCGCGGATCGCGCCGATGCCCTGGCCGCAACCCCAGATGTCTTTCCAGGCCTTGGCCGCGTTGGCGCCTTCGCCGGTGGAAAAGTTCATCTTGCTCGGGTCGCTCTCGGGCAGGTGGTCCGGGTCCATGCCGGCGTTCTTGATGCTGCCCTTCAAGTAATTGCCGTGGATACCGGTGTAGAAGTTGCTGTAGACGATGTCGTCCGAGTTGCTCTCGGTGATCATCTGCTTGTAGCCGTCCACCGCGCGTGCCTCTTCGGTCGCGATGAAGGCCGAGCCGATGTAGGCGAAGTCGGCGCCCATGGCCTGCGCGGCCAGGATGGCGCCGCCGGAGGCGATGGAGCCCGAGAGCGCCACCGGGCCGTCGAACCACTCGCGAATTTCCTGCACCATCGCAAACGGGCTCTTCACGCTGGCGTGGCCGCCGGCACCGGCCGCCACGGGAATCAGGCCGTCGGCGCCCTTCTCAATCGCCTTGTGGGCGAACACGTTGTTGATCACGTCGTGCAGCACCACGCCGCCCCAGCTGTGCACGGCCTGGTTCACGTCTTCGCGCGCGCCCAGGCTGGTGATGATGATCGGCACCTTGTACTTGGCGCACAAGCCCATGTCGTGCTCCAGCCGGTCGTTGCTCTTGTGCACGATCTGGTTGATGGCGAAGGGCGCGGCCTTGTTGTCCGGATTCGCAGCGTCGTGCGCGGCCAGCGCCTCGGTGATCTCGGCCAGCCAGTCTTCCAGCTGCGCGGCCGGGCGCGCGTTGAGCGCGGGCATGGCGCCCACCACGCCGGCCTTGCACTGGGCAATGACGAGCTGGGGGTTGCTGATGATGAACAGCGGCGAGCCGATCACCGGGAATTGGATGTTCTTCAGCACCGGGGGCAGGTAGCGTTCGCGGGTCATGTTGTCTCCGTTGAGGGATTCAGAAAGCTGACCGGATTCTGGGTCAGCCGTTCGGCGTTCCCTGTCGCCGCAGCAACAGGGCGCAGGGTGTTCAGAACGCGTCGACCGCCATGGCCGTGACCGCGTCGGCACCTTCGCAGATGCTGTCGCGCACACCCGCGGCACGGCTCAGGATGTGGTCCGCATAGAAGCGCGCGGTGGTGATCTTGGCCTGCATGAAGGCCGCGTCGGTGCCCGCGGCCAGTTGGTCTTCGGCCACCAGCAGCGCACGCGCCAGTTGCCAGCCCGCCACCACATTGCCCGCGAGCATGAGGTAGGGCACGCTGCCGGCGAAGGCCGCGTTGGGATTGCTGCGGGTGTTGGCGGCAATGAACTCGACCACCTCCACAAAAGCCTGGCGCGCGGCCGTGAGGCGCTTGGCCACGGCCAGCGCGTTCGCGCTGCCGCGTGCAAGCAGCTCGGCTTCGGTCTTTTCAATTTGCGCCGCGATGGCCTTGGCGTTGGTGCCACCGTCGCGCGAGGTCTTGCGGCCCACGAGGTCGTTGGCCTGGATCGCGGTCGTGCCTTCGTAGATGGTCAGGATCTTGGCGTCGCGGTAGTACTGCGCGGCGCCGGTTTCTTCGATGAAGCCCATGCCGCCATGCACCTGCACGCCCAGCGAGGTCACTTCCAGGCTCATCTCGGTGCTGTAGCCCTTGACCAGCGGCACCAGGTATTCGTAGAAGGCCGCGTTGTCCTTGCGGGTGTCGGCATCCAGGTGGTGGTGCGCCGCGTCGTAAGCGGCGGCGGCCACGGCGGCCATGGCGCGGCAGCCCTCGGTGCTGGCGCGCATGGTCATGAGCATGCGCTTCACATCGGGGTGGTGGATGATGGGCGCTGCAGCGCTCAGCGAGCCATCGACCGGGCGGCTCTGCACGCGGTCTTTCGCGAAGCCCACGGCCTTCTGGTAGGCGCGCTCGGCGATCGCGATGCCCTGCACGCCCACGGCGTAGCGCGCGGCGTTCATCATGATGAACATGTATTCGAGGCCACGGTTTTCCTGGCCCACCAGATAGCCGTTGGCGCCGCCGTGGTCGCCGTACTGCAGCACAGCAGTGGGCGAGGCCTTGATGCCCATCTTGTGTTCGATGCTCACGCAGTGCACGTCGTTGCGCGCACCGAGCGAGCCGTCCTGGTTCACCATGAATTTCGGCACCACGAAGAGGCTGATGCCCTTCACGCCTTCGGGCGCGCCGGTCACGCGGGCCAGCACCAGGTGGACGATGTTGTCGGCCATGTCGTGCTCACCATAGGTGATGAAGATCTTGGTGCCGAACACCTTGTAGCTGCCATCGGGCTGGGGCTCGGCTCGGCTGCGCACGGCGGCCAGATCGCTGCCGGCCTGCGGCTCGGTCAGGTTCATGGTGCCGGTCCATTCGCCGCTCACCAGTTTTTCCAGGTAGACGGCTTTCAGCTCGTCGCTGCCTGCGGTGATCAGCGCCTCGATGGCGCCGTCGGTCAGCAGCGGGCAGAGCGCAAAGCTCATGTTGGCGCTGTTCAGGATTTCGCCGCAGGCCGCACCGATGGTCTTGGGCAGACCCTGACCGCCGAAGTCCACCGGGTGCTGCAGGCCCTGCCAGCCGCCTTCGGCGTACTGTTTGAAGGCCTCTTTGAAACCGGGCGTGGTGGTGACCGTACCGTCCTTGAAGAACGACGGGTTCTTGTCCCCTTCCCAGTTCAGCGGCGCGATCACACCTTCGTTGAGCTTGGCACACTCCTCCAGCACGGCCTGCGCGGTGTCGAGGCCAGCGTCTTCAAAACCGGGCAGCGCGGACACCTGGTCGATGCGCGCCAGGTGCTCCATGTTGAACAGCATGTCTTTGAGGGGTGCGATGTAGCTCATGTTTTGTCTCCAGGGGACTCACGGGATTCAGATACAACAAGGGCATCGCGAACGATGCCCTTGTCGAGGGTGCGGTGCTTACAGCGCCTTTGTCAGTTCCGGCACGGCGGTGAACAGATCGGCCTCCAGCCCGTAGTCGGCCACCGAGAAGATCGGGGCCTCGGGGTCCTTGTTGATCGCCACGATCACCTTGCTGTCTTTCATGCCGGCCAGGTGCTGGATGGCCCCCGAGATGCCGCAGGCCACGTACAGCTGTGGCGCCACGATCTTGCCGGTCTGGCCCACCTGCCAGTCGTTCGGTGCGTAGCCCGCGTCCACCGCGGCGCGGCTCGCGCCGAGTGCCGCGCCCAGCTTGTCGGCCAGCGGGGTCATGACTTCGTTGAACTTCTCGGCGCTGCCCAGCGCCCGGCCACCGCTGACGATGATCTTGGCGGCGGTGAGTTCGGGGCGGTCGCTCTTGGCGATCTCGCTGCCGAGGAACGTGCTCTTGCCGCTGTCGGCCTGCACGGCCTGGGTTTCCACGGCGGCACTGCCGCCGGTGGCGGCGGCCGGATCAAAGCCCGTGGTGCGCACGGTGATCACCTTGGTGGCGTCCATGCTCTGCACGGTGGCAATCGCGTTGCCGGCGTAGATGGGGCGCTCGAAGGTGTCGGCGGCGATCACCTTGGTGATGTCGCTGATCTGGCCCACGTCGAGCTGGGCGGCCACGCGCGGGGCGATGTTCTTGCCGCTGGCCGTGGCCGGGAACAGGATGTGGCTGTAGTTCGATGCGATGGCCAGCACCTGCGCGGCCATGTTCTCGGCCAGGCCGTGCGCCAGATACTCGGCGTCGGCGTGGATGACTTTGGACACGCCAGCGATCTGGGCAGCTGCGGCGGCGGCCGGTCCGGCGTTGTGGCCGGCGATGAGCACGTGCACCTCACCACCGCACTGGGCGGCGGCGGTGACGGTGTTGAGCGTGGCGCCCTTGACGGTGGCGTTGTCGTGTTCGGCAATGACGAGTGCGGTCATGTTCTGTGTTCCTGTGTTCTGGTGGGCTTGGGGCTCAGATGACTTTCGCCTCGTTCTTCAACTTGTCCACCAGGGCAGCCACATCGGCCACCTTGATGCCCGCACCGCGCTTGGGCGGCTCGCTGACCTTGAGCGTCTTCAGGCGCGGGCTCACGTCCACACCGAGGTCTTCGGGCTTGACGATGTCCATCTGCTTCTTCTTGGCCTTCATGATGTTGGGCAGCGTCACGTAACGCGGCTCGTTCAGGCGCAGGTCGGTGGTGACGATGGCCGGCAGGCTGAGGCTCAGGGTTTCCAGGCCGCCGTCGACTTCGCGGGTCACGTTCACTTTGCCGTCCACCACCTCGACCTTGTTGGCGAAGGTGCCTTGCGGCAGACCCGCCAGCGCGGCGAGCATCTGACCGGTCTGGTTGCAGTCGTCGTCGATCGCCTGTTTGCCCAGGATCACCAGGCCGGGCTGTTCCTTGTCCATCAGGGCCTTGAGCAACTTGGCCACGGCCAGGGGTTGCAGCTCTTCGGTGGTCTCGACCAGGATGGCGCGGTCGGCGCCGATGGCCATGGCGGTGCGCAGGGTTTCCTGGCACTGCGTGACGCCGCAGGACACGGCGATCACTTCGGTGACGACACCCTTTTCTTTCAAGCGCACGGCTTCTTCGACCGCGATCTCGTCAAACGGGTTCATGCTCATCTTGACGTTGGCCAGGTCCATGCCGGACTGGTCGGCCTTGACGCGCACCTTGACGTTGTAGTCCACCACGCGTTTGACGGGGACGATGACCTTCATATTCAGTTGCTCCTGATGATGGGGGGGACGAATGAAAAACGGGTGCACCAATTGACGTGCACGTCAATTTGGATTGTATGCCGGGCCTCCGCCGGACAACGATTCCTTCGGGTCCATCGAAGACCTTGAAAAATCGAACGACCGTGCTTTTTCTAATTATAGATGCAAGCCTTGGGATCATCCGATATCCCTCTCCCGCCGTCTGCCGTCGGAACGACAAAGCAAGGGATTTCCCTATTTCCAAACCGGTCGGTCGGCTAATTCGGGTAAGTCTGTAGGGTGGAACCACAGGTATTCACCTATAGTGAAACCAAGCGTTGTGCTTATATTTTGTAACCATATTCATCCCTCCCGGAGACTCTGCATGACATTCCGCCTCGCCGCTTCGGCAGCCCTTACGGCCACCCTGCTCATGGGTTCACCAGCATCGGCCCAGACCGTGTTCTCCGCCTCCAGCTGGGTGCCCCCGACCCACACGCTGAGCATGGCTCAAAAGGAGTGGTGCGATGCGCTGGAGAAGGAAAGCGCGGGCCGCATGAAATGCAACATCCTGCCCAAGGCCGTTTCGGCGCCACCAGGAACCTTTGACGCGGTGCGCGACGGTCTGGCCGACATTTCATTCACAGTGGACGGCTACACGCCCGGCCGCTTCGTGAACACCAAGGTGGCCGAATTTCCCTTCCTGGGCGACGATTCGCGAGCCACTTCGATCGCGTACCAACGCGTCTACACCAAACACTTTGCACCGCTGGGCGAACACCGTGGGGTGAAGGTGCTGGGCGTCTTCACGCACGGCCCGGGCGTGATCTTCAACACCAAAAAACCGGTGCTGTCCTCGGCCGACGCGGCCTCGCTCAAGTGGCGCATCGGTGGCGGCAACATCAACGACCTGACCAAGCTCATGGGTTGGAACACCACGCTCAAACCCGCCTCGGAGTCGTTTGAAATGTTGTCCACCGGCGTGATGGATGGCACCCTCTTTCCCGACGAGTCCATCGCTTCGTTCAAGCTCAGCATGATCAAGCACGCCACCACCTTCCCTGGTGGCCTGTACAACACCAGCTTCGTTTTCATGATGAACCCGGCCAAATACGACGCCCTCTCGGCCCAGGACAAGGCGGTGGTGGACAAGCTCTCCGGCGAGTACGTGGCCAGCCGCTTCGGCGCCGGCTGGGACAAGGTGGACGATGCCTCCCGCGACGGCGCGCAGAAGGCCCAGGGCGTGCAGCGCGTGACCGCGCCGGAGGCCTTCATCAACGAAGTGAAAGCCAAACAGTCACAGCTGGAAGACCAGTGGGCCGCCGCAGCCGAGGCCAAGGGCCTGAAGAACCCCAAGGGTGTGCTGGCCGAGTTCCGCGCCGAGATCGCCAAAGCGAAGTAAGCCCGGCGGCCCAACGCGCCATCTGATCGCCGGCGAGGCAGTGGTTCATACTGCCTCGCCGGTTTCGTTTTTCTGTACCTACTTTCCATGCTCAAGAACCTAGAAAAGCTGTTGCGCTGGTCCACCGGATTCATGGCGGCGGTGGCGCTGTTCACCATCATGTGGCTCACGCTCATCGACGTGACGGGCCGGAAGTTCTTTGACCATTCGCTGCCCGGCGGCCTCGAACTCACCGAAATCCTCATGGTGATCGTGATCTTCGGTGCACTGCCACTGGTTTCATTGGGTGGTGAGCACGTGGTGTTCGATTCGCTTGATCACCTGATTCCCCGCTGGCTCAAGCGCATCCAGAACCGCGCCATCGAAGCGGTCAATGCGCTCACTTTTGGTGGCCTGGCCTGGCTCATGTCGCAGCGCGCGGAGCGCTTTGCCGAGTACGGCGACACCACGGTCTACCTCCAGTTCTCCATCGCGCCCGTGGCCTGGCTCATGGCAGCGCTGCTCGTCTTGACCGCACTGGTGCACCTGGTGTTCGTTTTCGTACCGCCACCCGAGCAGGACGACAGCATGGCAGGAGCCGCGACATGACCGAAGCCGCTTTGGGCTTTGCTGCCGTTTTCCTGCTCGCACTGTTGAGGGTGCCACTGGCCGTGTCGATGTCATTGGTGGGCGTTGCAGGTTTGGGTTTGCTGCGCGGTTGGCCAGCGGCGTTTGCCAGCACCAGCCAAGTCATCTTCGAGACCGGCTTTCAGTACGTGCTCTCGGTCATTCCGCTCTTCGTGCTGATGGGCAACTTTGTGGCTCGCGCCGGCATGGCCAAGGAACTGTTCTCGGCGGCCAACGCCTTTGTGGGCAACAAGCGCGGCGGCCTGGCCATGGCCAGCGTGATCGCCTCGGGCGGCTTCGGTGCCATCTGCGGATCGTCCATCGCCACCGCGGCCACCATGACCCGGGTGGCGTTCCCGGAAATGCGGGCGCATGGCTACAAGGACTCGTTGGCGGCCGGTGCCATCGGCGCCGGCGGCACCCTGGGCATCATGATTCCACCGTCCACCATCATGGTAATTTACGGGATCATCACCGAGACGGACATCGGCAAACTGTTCGTGGCCGGCATTCTGCCCGGCATCGTGGCCATCATCTGCCTTTGCATGGCCGTGGTGTTCATCACCTGGCGCGACCCGGCGGCCGGGCCACCGGCCGAGCGCGCCAGCTGGGTGCAGCGCTGGGCAGCCATCCGCGGCGTTTGGGGCGTTGTGGTGCTGTTTGCCCTTGTGATCGGCGGCATCTATGGCGGCGTGTTCACCGCCACCGAGGGTGCAGGTGTGGGTGCGGCAGGCGCCTTCATGTTTGCGCTGGCGCGAGGCGCGCTCACCCCCCGGGTGCTCATCGACATCCTGGTGGAAAGCGCGCGCACCACGGCCATGCTGTTCACGATCCTGATCGCTGCCATGATCTTCAGCAGCTTCGTGAACTTCACGTCGATGCCCGGCGACTTGCGCGACTTCATCCTGCAGTTCAGCCCCAACCCCATCATGGTGGTGATCATGATGATGGGGATCTACATCGTGCTCGGCCTGGCCATGGAAGAGCTGTCGATGGTGCTGCTGACCATCCCGGTCTTTTTCCCGGTGATCACGGCGTTGGGTTTTGACCCGGTGTGGTTCGGCATCCTGATCGTGACCATCGTGGAGATCGGCATGATCTCGCCCCCCGTGGGCATGAACCTGTTCGTGATCAACAGCCTGTTGCCCGATGTGAAGCTCTCCACCATCTTCCGTGGTGTGTGGCCGTTTGTGACGGCCGATGTGGTTCGACTGGGCATCCTGATCGCCTTTCCAGCCATCTCTCTGTGGCTGCCAGGACTGATGAAGTGATCGGTTGATCAGGTACGGGTTTCTGGCGCCGGGCCGCGCTTCAGGTGCACGATGCGCTGCGGGTACGGGATTTCGATTCCGTTTTGCCGCAGCGATCTGAGGATCGCCATGTTGATGTCTGAGCGCAGGTTGAGCTGACCGTTCTCCGGATCGGCGATCCAGTAACCCAGCGTGAACTCCAGACCGTCAGCGCCGAAGGCCGACAGGGCCGCGTTCGGTGCCGGTTCGCGCATCACGCGAGGCTGAGCGAGTGCGGCGTCGGTGAGCAGGCTGCGCACCAGATCCACGTCGCTGTCATAGGCCACTAAGACCACGGTGGACTGCCAGACCCTGGCGTCGGCCAGCGACAGGTTTTCCACCCGGTTGGTGATCAGGATTTCGTTGGGCACGATGGACTCGCGCCCCGTGGTGGAGCGGATCAGGGTGTAGCGCGCCTTGATGTCGCTGATGCGGCCCTCGAAGTTGTCCACCTTCACGTTGTCGCCAATGCGCATGCTGCGCTCAGCGAGGATCACGAAACCACTCACGTAATTGGCCGCCAGTTTCTGCAGGCCAAAGCCGATGCCCACACCGATCGCGCCACCGAGCACCGACAGCGCCGTCAGGTCGATGCCCACTGAGGTCAGTGCAATGATCAACCCCAGGAACATCAGCATGGCGCGCAGCGCGTTGCTCACCGCCTTGCGCAGCGACAGGTCGCCGCCCACCGCCGAACGCAGCAAGCGGCTCTCGATGGCCGCGGACACCCACAGACTGAGGATGAGCACAGCACCGGCCGTCAACGCGCCTTCGATCAAGGTGCGCAGGCTGAGCTGCGAGCCACCGATCTTCCAGTTGATCTGGTCCAGCTCATTGAGCACCACCGGCAGAAGGCCACTGACCCACAGCACCATGGCGCCCCACGCAAACCAGGAGATCGTGCGCTCCAGGGGTTTGATCCAAGTGGCCGCAGGATAGGCCACCTGCAACACCTTCACCCCCACACGGATCACCACCAGCGACACCAGCACCGGGATGGCCACCCTGAACACCGCGAGTGGCAACAGCTGCTGAGTCAGCAGGCTGCGCGCGCTGAATGCCAGCGTGAGCAGCAACAGCGGAAACATCACGCCATCGACCAGGCGGTGACCAAACAGCACCGAGCTCTTTTCGTCCTTCATGCCCAGGGCCCGGCGCAGCACGGCAGCGAGCCCCCAGGCCAGCAGCACGCAAGCGGCCAGCGCGGCCAGCTCGGTACCCACCGTGGGTTCGGTGAAGCCGGCCAGCCAGCCCTGGAGGTCGTCGATGGGGGGCGGGGTGTTTGTGAGCGAAACAGAGGATGTCATGGCAATGCGTGCGACGACGCGCCGCGGGCAATCAACAGGGGGTTACCAATTCGGTGTGCGCTTGTCCATGAAGGCTTGCACACCTTCTTGCGCCACATCGTGCACCATGTTGCAGGCCATGGTCTGGCCTGCCAGCTGATAGGCCGACTCGATGCCGGTTTCCAGCTGTCGGTAGAACAGGGTCTTGCCCATGGCAATGGCTTCGCGCGGCTTGGAGAGAATGCGGTCCACGAGCGCAGCGACTTCGGCGTCCAGCGCATCAGCGGCGACCACCCGGTTCACCAGCCCACGTGCCTTGGCCTCCTCCGCCGTGATGAAGTCGCCGGTGAGCAGCATTTCCATCGCCTGCTTGGGCCACATGTTGCGCGACAGCGCCACACTGGGCGTGGCACAAAACAAGCCCACGTCAATGCCATTGACGCCGAACGTCGCCTCCTGCGCGGCCACCGCCAGATCGCACTGCGCCACCAGCTGGCACCCGGCCGCCGTCGCGAGGCCGTGCACGCGCGCGATCACCGGCACCTCCATCTTGCGCACGCCCATCATCAATTTCGAGCAGGTCGCGAACAGCGCCTGGTAATAGGCGAGCTCGGGCCGCGCCTTCATCTCCTTGAGGTCGTGCCCGGCGCAGAAGGCGCGCCCATTCGCACCCACCACCAACACCCGGGCAACCGGATCGACGGCGACCTCGTCCAGCGCACGCTGAAAGGCCGTCATCATGGCCTCGGACAACACGTTGAAGCTGCGCGGCGCGTTCAGTGTGAGGGTGTGCACGCCGCGTTGATCGCGGGTGTGAATCAGGATGTCGCTGGAACCGTCTGTGTTCATGGAGGCATGGTCTTTTCTGCCGAAACGCGGCGTGGAATCGTCAGGCGGGCGCGGGGTACGAACTGCTCACGAGCAGGTCTTCGGCCACATCGCGCCAGGAAAATCCGGGCTCGGGTTCCGCCACCTTCTCCACCACGATCTCCGCGTGGCAATAAAGGTTGTTGACCGGCTGGTCCAGCAGGTAGCCCTGGCTGCCACGGGCGAACCGGCCAATGATCGGCGTGGACAACCCGCTGTCGAGCACCTTGAACCCGAGGCGCGGATGGAACAGCTGCTCCAGTCCCCGGCTGTTGAACTGGAAGAAATGCCAGGGCGTCTCGTGCTCGGAAAACGAAAAATGCGTCTCGATGTAGGCCTTGCCACCGACGCGCAACACCTTGGCGATCTCCTCGGCCACCAGCCAGGGACAGGTCAGGTGCTCGAACACCGCGCACGACAAGACAAAGTCGAACTGCCGGCCCGACAGATAAGAGGCCAGCTTGTGGGCATCCCCCACCACATCGACGTTGGGACCGTCCATGAAATCGAAGCCGGTGTAGTTCACATCGGGAAGGTAGTCCTTCCACAGCGCGCGGCTGACGACCAGGCGCGAACCGATCTCCAGCACCTCCAGCCCCGGGCGGTTGATGTGCTCCTTGATCCAGGGCCACACCACGCTGTGTCCGCAGAACTCAGGCGCCCGCTCGGCCGCTTCCGTCAGAAAGGCATCGTCCAGATCGGAGCTCTGGCCACAGAGCTGCAACGAGCGCGCGCGCTCTTCGGCTGCCTTCAAGGCATCGCGCAACCGTGCCATCTCCGTCTGCCCCGTCAGCTCGCGCGCATGGCTTTGTTCCAGGCGAATGCGCAGGTCGTGCAGTTCGGCGGCGAGGCCCCTCAAGCCCGGCAGGCGTTTCAATACTTGCTTCAGCATCACAGATTCATACCCCTGCCAGCACCCGCAGGTGCGCCTCCACACTGCGCGCCAGCGCGCTCAAGTCATAGCCGCCTTCCAGGCAACTCACGATGCGCCCTTGGGCATGGCGTTGCGCCACTTCCTTGATGCGCTCGGTGATCCAGGCGTAGTCGTTTTCCACCAGCCCCATCTGGCCCATGTCGTCTTCGCGGTGGGCGTCGAAACCGGCGCTGATGAAGATCATCTGCGGCTTGTGCGCTTCCAGCCTGGGTAGCCACATCATGTCGACCAGCTCGCGAACCTCCATGCCCTTGGTGTAGGCCGGCACCGGCAGGTTCACGAGGTTGGCCGCCGTCGAGTGCTCCCACGGCGGGTAGAACGGGTGCTGGTAGAAGCTGCACATGAGGATGCGTTCGTCGCCAGCCACGATGTCTTCCGTGCCATTGCCGTGGTGCACATCGAAGTCGATGATCGCGACCCGCTTCAGTCCGTGGCGCTCCAGCGCGTATTTGGCGGCGACGGCCACGTTGTTGACAAAACAGAACCCCATGGCCTGATGGCGAGTGGCGTGATGACCGGGCGGTCGCACGGCGCAGAAAGCGTTGACCATCTCACCCGCCATCACGGCGTCGGTGGCGTCGATGGCGGCGCCGGCCGCCATCAGAATCGCGTCCCAGGAGTGGATGTTGATGGACGTGTCGGGATCGATCTGCGCGTGCGTGGGGCCGCCGGCGGCAATTTCGTCACGAAGTCCGTCGCTCAGACCCCGAAGCGCCGCGAGATGCATGCGACCATGTGCCAGCTCCAGATCGGTCAGCGAAGCGGCTGTGGCCTCGCGCCGTTCCAACGCGGTGTCGAGCCCGGTGATCAACAACCGGTCCTCGATGGCGTCGAGCCGGGCGGGGCATTCAGGGTGCCCATCGCCCATCTCGTGCCTCCAGCAATCCTTGTGGGTGAAGTAACCTGTTGCCTGACTCATCAGATTTTTACGTTAAGGTTCACGGCATGCACGCCGACTCGAAAATCCAACAGCTTTTGACCCAGCTTAACACGGTCATTGTGGGCAAAAGGCCCCAGGTTTCCGACTGCGTGGCCTGCCTTTTGGCCGGTGGTCACCTGCTCATCGAAGACGTGCCCGGCGTCGGCAAGACCACGCTCGCGCACGCCCTTTCACGCTCCTTCGGCCTGCAGTTTTCACGCGTTCAATTCACCGCCGACCTGATGCCCAGCGACCTGGTCGGTGTGTCGATCTACGAGCGTGGTCGCGAGGCCTTCGTGTTCCACCCCGGCCCGGTGTTTGCACAGGTGCTGCTGGCCGACGAGATCAACCGCGCCAGCCCCAAAACGCAAAGTGCCCTGCTCGAGGCGATGGAAGAAAAGCAGGTCACGGTCGAGGGCGAAACGCGCGCCCTGCCCGACCCGTTTTTCGTGATCGCCACCCAGAACCCGCACGACCAGCTCGGCACCTATGCCCTGCCCGAATCGCAGCTCGACCGGTTCCACATGCGCCTCTCGATCGGCTACCCAGACCGGGCCGCCGAACGCGAGCTGCTGCGCGGCGCCGACCGGCGCGACATGATCGAACACATGGCGCCCGTGCTCACCCCCGCCGATCTGGCCCGGCTGCAGGCCACGGTGCAGGCGGTGCACACCGCCGACCCGGTGCTGGAATATCTGCAGGACCTCGTGGCCGCGACCCGCTCGGGCCGCTGGTTCGCACAAGGCTTGTCACCGCGCGCCGCGCTGGCGGTGGTGCGCTCGGCCAAGGCACAGGCCTTCCTGTCGGGCCGCGACTACGTGGCGCCAGACGACATCGCCGCCATCCTGCCGCAGACCGTGGGACACCGCATGGTCCCGGTGAGCGACGCCGGGCGGGGCTCGGTTGAACAGGTCCGCGCCATGCTGGAAGCGACGCCGCTTCCATGACGTGGATCACCCCCGCCGCGCTGCGCGCGACCCCCTCCAGGGGGCGATGCGAAGTGGCCCGGCCAAGCCGGTTCCACCGCATCCTGGGTCGGGGCATCTCGCGCCGGAGACGGGACGCGCGGCTGCCGACTTCCCTGCAATGAACACCGCCATCCTGCAACCTGCCGGTAGCCCGTGGCGCCATCCATTGCGCGCGACGCGCAGCCGCCTGCAGCGCTGGTTTCACGAGCGCATGCCGCGCTCGGACACGCTGGTCCTGACCCAGCGCAACGTCTATATCCTACCCACACGGGCGGGCCTGATGATGGCGTTCACGCTGCTCCTGCTGCTGGTCGCCAGCATCAACTACCAGCTCAACCTCGGCTACCTGCTGACCTTTCTGCTGGCAGGAAGCGCGGTGGTGGGCATGCACCTCTGCCATGGCAACCTGCGCGGGCTGACGATGCACCTGACACAGCCCCTGCCGGTGCACGCCGGCCAGGCCGCCGCACTCGACATCCGCCTCACCAGCGAGCGCAAGGGTGCGCGCCATGGCATCGGGCTCGGGGTCACCTATCCCGATCATCCCGGCGACGCCCATCTCACCTGGACCGACGTGCCGGCACAAGGCAGCACGCAACTGCAAGTGGCCTGGGCTGCGCCACGCCGCGGCCTGCACACCCTGCCGGCGCTCACCGCGGTCACGCTCTTTCCGCTCGGTGCCTTTCGGGTCTGGACGGTCTGGCGCCCGGCCGCCCAGGTGCTGGTGTACCCGGCCCCGGAGGTGCACCCGCCACCATTGCCCGCTGGTGAGCCACAGCCCGGGCACGCCAGCAGCGCTCGCCAGCAGTCCACCGGCGAGTTCGATGGCGTGCGTGCCTACCGCCGCGGCGATCCGCAAAAGACCGTGGTCTGGAAGAAAGCCGCACAGGCCTTTGCGGCCGGCCGGGACGATCTCGTCAGCCGCGACACCTTGTCCAGCCAACGCCAGCAGCTCTGGCTGGACCACGCCCACTGCGGCGCCACCGATCTGGAGGCCCGTCTGTCCCGCCTCACCGCCTGGGTTCTGATGGCCGACCGTCTGGGGCTCGACTACGGTTTGCGCGTCCCAGGGCGCGATGTGGCGCCCGACCAGGGGCCGACGCAACGATCACGCTGTCTTGAGGCACTTGCGCTGTGTTGAACTCACCCGGAAATGACAGGGAAAGGGGTCTCGCCGCCGGGCCGCCCCAAGGCGAGACCACCCCCCTGGGGGGCAGCGACCCGCACAGCGGTGGAGCGCGGGGGCCAGGTCCCGCCGCCGGGCCGCGAACCGTGCAGCGGTGGCGAGTGGGTGCCATGTCCTTGCCCCGGGACACGCGAGACACGCTGTTCCTGCTCGCCGTCATCGCCTGGGTGGTGTTCATGCAGATCGGCCACATTCCCTGGTGGTGCTCGGCACTGACGGCCGTGGTACTGGTCTGGCGCGGCGCGTTGACGCTGCGCGGGCAGCCGCTGCCGGGCTGGCGCTGGCGTGTCGGCCTGCTCGCCATGACGCTGGTGGCGACCTGGCTCACGCACCGCACCCTGCTCGGACGCGACGCCGGCGTGACGCTGATCGTGGTGTTGCTGGCGCTCAAGACGCTGGAGCTGCGCGCGCGGCGCGACGCCTTCGTGGTGTTCTTCCTCGGGTTCTTCACCCTGCTCACCCACTTTTTCTACTCCCAGTCGCTGCTCACGGCGGCCGGCATCCTGATCGCGCTGCTGGGCCTGCTCACCGCGCTGGTCAACGCCCACATGCCCGTGGGCCGACCTCCGCTGGCGCAGGCCGCGCGCATCGCCGCGGGCATGGCCGCGCTGGGCGCGCCCATCATGCTGGTGGCCTTCATGCTGTTCCCCCGCCTGTCACCGCTCTGGGGCGTGCCCAGTGACGGCATGGAAGGCCGCAGCGGCCTCTCCGGCAAGATGCGCGTGGGCCAGATCGCCGAGCTGGTGCTCGACGACCGGCTCGCGTTTCGCGTGCGCTTCGACAGCACGGCACCGCCTCAGCGGGACCTGTATTTCAGGGGTCCCGTGCTCACCGATTTCGACGGGGTGGAGTGGAAACCGCTGCGCTCGGCCTTCCCGCCCCACATGGAACTGCAGGCCGATCTGGTGGTGACAGGCGAACCCATCCGTTACGAAGTGACCATGGAACCCCACCCACAGCCCTGGGTGTTCCTGCTGGAAGCGGCGGACAAGCCGCCCGAACTGCCCGGCATGCGCGCCTTCATGACGCCCGAGCTGCAATGGTTCACACGGCGCCCCATGATGGAGATGGTGCGCTACCGGGCCGAGGCCTATACCCAGTTCCGCCACGGGCCGCTGGAACCCCCCCTGGCCTTGCAAGACCAGACCGCCCTGCCCGCCGGCTTCAACCCGCGCACACTCGAACTCGCGCAGCAACTGCGCCGCGAACACGGCGCCGGCCCAGCATCGACGCCCGCCCTGATCCGGGCCACGATGGAGCGACTGCGCACCGGCGGCTACACCTACACGCTGGACCCCGGCGTCTACGGGCAACACACGGCCGATGAATTCTGGTTCGACCGACGTGAGGGTTTCTGCGAACACATCGCGTCCAGCTTCGTGATCCTGATGCGCGCGCTCGACATCCCCGCGCGCATCGTCACGGGCTACCAGGGCGGCGAGCTAAACGAGATCGATGACTACTGGACCGTGCGTCAGCGCGACGCTCACGCCTGGGCCGAGGTCTGGTTGCGCGGCCAGGGCTGGGTGCGGGTCGACCCAACCTCGGCGGTGGCACCGGGCCGCACCGGTTCGCTGGAACGTCTGCGCGCGCCGCAAGGCGCCTTCGCCTCCGCCATCGGCGCCATCGACCCGGGCACGGCCCAGCGCATGCGCGAGGTCTGGGAAGCTATCAACAACGGCTGGAACCAGTGGGTGCTCGACTACACGCAGGGCAAGCAGCTGGACCTGCTGAAGAACATCGGCTTTGAGTCGCCCAGCTGGATCGACCTGGCTTATGTGCTGATCGGGGTGGTGGTGCTGGTGAGTCTGGTCGGCGCCGGCTGGACCCTCTGGGAGCGCCAGCAGCACGACCCCTGGTTGCGCCTGCTCGCACGCAGCCGGCAGCGGCTGCAAGGCCTGGGGCTCGACGACAGCGCTCACCTCACCCCCCGCGAGCTGGCTCGGTGGGCGCGGGAACGTCTGGGCGACACCGAGTTTGCGCACACGCTGGGGGCCTGGCTGCTGCGGCTCGAAGCCCAGCGCTACGCCCCGCACAGCCCCGACACCCTCGCCACCTTGCAGGCCGAGTTCCGCCAGATGACATGGCCCAAGAAAGACACGCGATGATCAACCTTCATGCACTGACACGGCGAGCCACCGGTGCGCTGGTCTGCGCCGTGGCGCTGCTGAGCCCATCCGCCCAAGCCGCGTCCAGCGCCGACAGCGCGGCGCCCACCCCGATCACGGTGATGAGCTACGAAACGTCGCCCGCCGCCATGGCCTTCGCCGACGATCTCGCGCAACGACGCGGGCTGGACGCGGCCTGGGTGCGGCAACAGATCGGCGCCGCACAGCGCTTGCCCAGCGTGATCCGCCTGATGGCACCGGCCCCACGCGGCGCCTACAAAAACTGGGCGGCCTACCGCGCCCGCTTCATCGAACCCATCCGCGTCCGGGCCGGACAGCGCTTCTGGGAAGCCAACCGCGAGGCCCTGGCCCGCGCCGAACTCGAGTACGGCGTGCCCGCGAGCCTGATCGTCGGCGTGATCGGTGTCGAATCCATCTATGGCCGGTACACCGGCAACTTCCGGGTGATCGACGCGCTGTCCACCCTGGCCTTCGACTTCCCCGCCGAACACCCCCGCGCCGAAGCCCGCACCGAATTTTTCCGGGCTGAGCTGGAGCAGTTCCTGAGTCTCACCCAGCGCACCGGCATGGACCCGTTGACCGTGCGGGGCAGCTACGCTGGCGCCATGGGCTGGCCCCAGTTCATGCCCAGCAGCTGGTCCCAGTTTGCGATCGACTTCGACGGCGACAGCAAGGTCGATCTGGTCAACAGCCCCGCCGATGCGATCGGCTCGGTGGCCAACTACTTCAAGGCCTTCGGCTGGCAGACCGGTCAGCCGACCCACTACCCCGTTGGGTTCGATGAAAGCCGGCTCGACAAAGACGGCCTGCTCGCCCCCGACATCCTGCCGAGCTTCGGTGTCGAGAGCTTCACAGCCATGGGCGCCTTGCTCGAGGGCCCAGCCCTGCAACACCCGGGCAAACTGGCCCTGATCGAATTACAGAACGGCGACCCCGCCAACGGTGGCGCCCCGGCCACCTATCTCGCGGGCACCGACAACTTCTATGTGGTCACCCGCTACAACTGGAGCAGCTACTACGCGCTCGCGGTGATCGAATTGGGGCAAACCGTGCAGGCCTTAGTGGAACGCCAGTAGCGCCAGGAAATGTCAGCCATTCCACGGCTCCTGAGCACCACCTGAGGCATGCAACGGTGCACACCAGGGCACCGCCGGGCCGGCTTCGCCGGACGGCCAGTGCCGCCCCCTTGAGGGGGTAGCGCGAAGCGCTGCGGGGGTGTTCCAAGTCAAGCCCAAGGCCCGATGCGGATGTCCACGTCCATGCTTTCTTCACCACCGCCCCGGCGCAGCCCCTTGATCGGCAAACAGGCGGTGTAGTCGGTGGCGGCGGCGAGACGGATGTGGCGTTTGTCGGTGGTGCAGCGGTGGGTCACGTCCAGGCTGATCCAGCGGCGTGTGGCCGGGTCCAGGCACACGTCGGCCCAGGCGTGGCTGGCGAGGTCGGGCTCGTTGGCAGCGAAGAAATACCCGCTCACGTAGCGCGCTGGCAGGCCGATGCTGCGGCACACGGCCACCATCACATGGGCCTGGTCCTGGCACACGCCGAGTTCCCAATCAAAGGCTTCGAGCGCGGTGGTCTCCACGCCCGTGCTGCCTGGGCGGTACTGCACTTTGTCGGCCACGGCGCTGGCCAGGGCCACGAGGTCGGCCACGCTGGGCAGCTCACCGCGCGCGCGCGCCGCCATCAACGAGGGCACGGCCTGCATGGCCCACAGCGCCATGCGTGGGTGGGGCTCGGCCAGCGGCGTGGAGCGCAGGTAGAACGAGGGGTGGGGCAGCGTCGGCGGGTCGGTGAACTCGGCCACGCCGTGGGTCACCACCGTGCCCATGGCCGAGATGCTGTTCTCGCGCAGGTTTGTCTCGGGTCGGGCCACGAGGCTGAAGCTGTGCACGCGATTGCCTTCGGCGTCGGGCTGGGCGTACAACACGCCCGGGGTGCGGATCTCCCAGTACTCCACGGTCTGGCAAGCGCTGCTGACGGGCCACAGATGCAAGGTCTGCACCGTGTAAAGCAGCGGCTGGCTGTAGCGGTACAGGGTGTTGTGGTGGATGACGAGTTGCATGCGAAAGTCCAGGGATGGGGCCTGGGAAATGTCCCTCGGCCAGCCCAGTGAGCCGCATGGTACCTGCCCGCCGCTGGGGCGGCGGGCAAGCGAAAACGTCAATGCACCGTGGGAACGAGGAAGTCCTGGCTGATGCGGCCGCCCAGCTCATTCACCCGATCAAGGAACTGCGTGAGGAAGGCGTGCAGGCCAGTGGACAGGATCTCGTCGATGCGCGCGAACTGCAGGTCGGCCTTGAGCTTGCCGGCCCGGCGCAGCGTTTCACCCGATGCGTCGTTGGCCACCACGGCCAGGTTGTTGACGACCTCGTTCATGCTGGCCGCCAGGCTGCGGGGCATGTCGGGGCGCAGGATCAGCAGCTCGGCCACGCGCTCGGGTGTGATCACGTCGCGGTAAACCTTGCGGTAAACCTCGAAGCCGGAGACCGAGCGCAGGATCGCGCTCCAGTGGTAGAAGTCGTACTCCTGATCTTGCTCGCTGGCGGCACCGAAGAAGTCGCTCTGCACCGCGTGGAACTTCACGTCCAGCAGGCGCGCCGTGTTGTCGGCCCGCTCCAGGAACGAGCCCATGCGGTAGAAGTGGAAGGCCTCGTCCTGCAGCATGGTGCCCACGGCCACGCCACGCGAGAGGTGCGAGCGGTGCTTGACCCATTCGAAAAACGCACCAGGGTCGCGCTCGAAGTCTTTGGTCTTGAGGTAACCGGCCAGCTTCAACCAGGTGCTGTTCTGGGTTTCCCACAACTCGGTGGTCAGCGCGCCGCGCACGGCGCGGGCGTTTTCACGGGCGGCGCGCAGGCAAGAGCCGATGCTCGAGGGGTTGGACTCGTCGCGCACCATGAAGTCCATGACGTTGCGTGGCGTGATGTCCTTGCCGTATTTGGCGGTGTAGGTGGGCATGAGCTCGCTGATGACCAGCAAGCCCTCCCAGCCCACCTGGGCCACGGCGGCCGACTGCGGCAACAGGGACGTCTGGTAGTTGATGTCGAGCATGCGCGCGGTGTTTTCGGCACGCTCGGTGTAACGGGACATCCAGAACAGGTGGTCGGCGGTGCGTGAAAGCATGATCAGTCTTCCAGTATCCAAGTGTCTTTTGTACCGCCGCCCTGTGACGAGTTGACGACGAGCGAGCCTTCTTTCAGCGCCACGCGCGTGAGGCCGCCGGGCACCATCTGCACCTCCTTGCCGCTGAGCACGAAAGGACGCAGGTCGATGTGGCGCGGCGCGATGCCGCTCTCGACATAGGTCGGGCAGGTCGAGAGCGAGAGCGTGGGCTGGGCGATGTAGCCCTCGGGCTTGGCCCTGACCACAGCGCGGAATTCGTCCACCTCGGCCTTGGTGGCGGCCGGACCCACCAGCATGCCGTAGCCGCCGGCGCCGTGCACCTCTTTCACCACCAGCTCGGCCATGTTGTCGAGCATGTATTTCAGGTCGTCCGGATTGCGCCCCATGAAGGTTGGCACGTTGTTCAGGATCGGCTTCTGGCCGAGGTAGAACTCGATCATCTTGGGCACGTAAGGGTAGATCGACTTGTCGTCCGCCACGCCGGTGCCCACCGCATTGCAGATGGTCACGTTGCCGCTGCGGTACACACCCAGCAGGCCCGCGCAGCCCAGTGTTGAGGTGGGGCGGAACACCAGCGGATCGAGGAAGTCGTCGTCCACGCGGCGGTAGATCACGTCCACGCGCTTGGGGCCGCGCGTGGTGCGCATGTAGACGAAGTTGTCCTTGACGAACAGGTCCTGCCCCTCGACCAGTTCGATGCCCATCTGCTGCGCGAGGAAGGCGTGTTCGAAGTAGGCGCTGTTGTACATGCCGGGCGTGAGCACCACCACCGTGGGCTCGGCCGTGGTGGCCGGGCTGCTGGCGCGCAGCGTTTCGAGCAGCAGGTCGGGGTAGTGGGCGACCGGAGCCACGCGGTTCTGGCCGAACAGGTCGGGGAAGAGCCGCATCATCATCTTGCGGTCTTCCAGCATGTAGCTCACGCCGCTGGGCACGCGCAGGTTGTCTTCGAGCACGTAGTACTCGCCCTCACCCTGGGCGTTGGGGGCGCGCACGATGTCCACGCCCGAGATGTGCGAGTAGATCTGGTTGGGCACGTCCACGCCCATCATCTCGGGGCGGAACTGCGCGTTCTGGAAAATCTGGTCGGCCGGGATGAGGCCAGCCTTGATGATTTCCTGGTCGTGGTAAACGTCGTGGATGAAGCGGTTGAGCGCGGTCACACGCTGCACCAGGCCCTCTTCCATGCTCTTCCACTCGTGCGCCGGAATGATGCGCGGGATCAGGTCGAAGGGAATCAGGCGCTCGGTGCCCGAGCCGTCTTCGTCCTTGGCACCGTACACCGCGAAGGTGATGCCGACGCGCCGGAAGATCATCTCGGCCTCTTCACGGCGGGCCGCCATCACCTCCTCGGGTTGCTGCGCCAACCAGCGGGCATAGTTCTGATAGTGGGCCCGAACCTCGGCGGGCGAGGCGTTCATTTCGTCAAACATCGGTCGGCTCATGGGCTTTTTTCTCCTGATGACAGCATAGCAAGGAGTGGGCCAGCGGTGTGAGAGTGTCCCCAAAGCAGTGCGCCCGTTCGTGGGACGACAGCGTGCTCAATCCACCGGCACGGGGGGCAAAGCATCGGTTCCCGTGTCCAGATCCCCAGGTGCAGCGGGCTTTGCTCCGGCAGACGCATCAAAATGGTGCCAATAGCGCCTCATTGCCTGCCGATGGCAGTGCACCGTTTGGGACGCCTCGCTGCGCCACAGGGCCGCACCGCATTGGGGCGATTCGACCCAGGTGAGTTGCCGCTCCCGGTAGCGGTCCAGCACCAACGGTGCCGGGTGGCCAAACCGGTTGCGGTAGCCCGACTGGATCATCACCTGTCGGGGACGCAAGGTGTTGAGCAGCACCGGGCTGCTCGAGCTGGCGCTGCCGTGGTGCGGCGAGAGCATCAGGCTGGCGCGCAGCTCGGGCCGCGCCATGGCCATGCGGGTCTCGCCCTCGGCGTCCAGGTCGCCACTGAGCCAGGCAGCCTCTTTCGCATGGCTCACCCGCAGCACGCAGGACATGGCGTTGGTCGAGCGCAGCCCTTGACCGTCGGGGCCGTACAGCGCTGGTGCCGGGTGCAGCACCTCGAAGTCCACGCCGTCCCAGGCCCAGCGCTGCCCTGCGACACAGCGTTCACCCTCGCCAAACGACGACAACCAACGCGCTGCGGGCCAGGCCGCGCGCACGGCCGCCGAGCCGCCCGAATGATCGCTGTCGCGGTGGCTCACCACCACCGTGTCGGGCACCTCGCCCAGCGCGCGCAACAGGGGCACCACCACGCGCTGGCCAGCGTCGCTGTCGGGGCTGTAGCGCGGCCCGGTGTCGTAGAGCAGGCTGTGGTTCGCGGTTCGCACCAGAACAGCGCCGCCCTGCCCCACGTCGATGGCCATCACGTCGAATTCACCGGCGGCCGGTCGCAGGGGCTGCCAGGTCATCACCGGCCACAGCAGCAGCACGCCCGCCAGTCGCACCGCCCAGGGCAGGCGCAACACCAGCAACACGCCACCCAACACCCCGGCCACCGCCAGCGACCCGGGCGGGATGGCGCGAAACACCGCCGCCCACGGCCATTCCGCCAACCACGCCAACCAGATGCCCAGGCCCTGCACCGCCAGCGCCGCCGCATCCCACAGCGGTGCCAACAACACGCCCAACAGCGCCAGCGGCGTGACCACCAGCGTCACCCAGGGGATGGCAACCAGGTTGGCCACCAGCCCGACCAGCGAGACCTGGCCAAACAGCAACAAGGACAAAGGCGTGAGCGCGACGGTGATGGTGGCCTGCTCACGCAACATGCCCAGCGCCGATCCACCCCAGCGCCGCCAGCGGGGCACCGCGTCCAGCGGATCCACCTGCTCCACCCGGCTGCCCGACGCAAACAGGATGCCCACGGCCACGAAGCTCAGCCAGAACCCAGGCTGCATCAACGCCCAGGGGTCGAGCAACAGCACCACCGCCATCACCAGCGTCCACACCGCAGCCCAGGGCCACTGCCTTGCCGACAGCCGCAGCGCGACCACCACCGCGAGCATCAGCACCGTGCGCTGCGCCGGAACACCCCAGCCTGAAAACAGCGCGTAGGCTCCCGCGAGCGCCAAGCCGCCCCAAGCCGCCGCCACCGGGGCCGGCAGCGCCAGCAAGGCACGCGGCCACACCCGACCCACCCGCCGCCAGAAGCGCCCCAGCAGCGCGGTCGCCAGCCAGGCGAACAGGGTGACATGCAGGCCTGAAATGCTCATCAGGTGGGCCACGCCGGTGCTGCGGAACACCGCCCAGTCACTGTGTTCGATGGCGCTCTGATCGCCCACCACCAGCGCCGCCAACACGCCGGCGCTGCGTGGATCGTCGACCCGTTGGCGGATGCGCTCGCTCACCGCCTGCCTCGCGGACTCCACGGGGTGCCACCCGCTGGCACCCAGGAACACCGGCCGCGGATCACGGGGTCCGTTGCGCACATAGCCAGTGGCGCCGATGCCGTTCTCCCAAAGCCAGCGCTCCCGATCAAAGCCATGGGGATTGCTGTTGCCGTGCGGACGCCGCAGGCGCACGGTGAGGCGCCAGCGATCGCCCGCATGCCAGTCCGGCCCGGCGCCCACCGATCCCCGGCTGTACCAGCCCAGTTGCAGCAACGACGGGAGACGCACGGCCTGACCCTCATGGACCGCCGACTCCATGGCGAATTCGAAGCGCACGCCCTCGGCGTTGCGCTGCGGCAGCGAGGCCACGCGCCCTGTGAGCTGGATGTCGATGCCTTCCAGCGCGGGCGGCAGTGCCTGGTCGGCAAAATGCGCGGCCCGCACGCCCGTCAGCCCCACACCGGCCAAGGCGCTCGCACACAGTGCCAAAGCGATGGCAAGCGAACCGTTTCCGCGACGGCCACAGACGAGCGCCAAACCACCCAGCACGGCGGACACCAGCAGCCAGAGCGCATAGACCCGCATGGGCCACAACGCCGCCTGCTGCAGCTGCAGCGCGACCCCCAGCACCCAGCCAGGCAAGATGGCCAGAGCGATCCAGGCCATGTTCAGACCCGGCAAGGTGGCGTGCAGGCCGCCACCCGTTCATACTTCGATGGCGCGGGACTTGCTAGCCCACGCCTGAGCCCTGCGGGCTGCCATGTCGCCTGCAACACCATTTTTTTTGCCTCCCTGTTGAAAGTGATCCCAGCATGGCCATCCACGTCGCCCTGAGCCACATCACCCATTATCGATACGACCGCCTGGTCAAACTCGGCCCACAGGTGGTCCGTCTTCGCCCGGCGCCGCACAGCCGCACGAAGGTGCTGTCGTACTCGCAGAAGATCGAACCGGCCGGCCATTTCATCAACTGGCAGCAGGACCCGTTTGCCAACTACCAGGCCCGCCTGGTCTTCCCCGAGCCCACCACCGAGTTCAAGGTCACCATCGACCTGGTGGTCGAGATGGCGGTGCACAACCCGTTCGACTTCTTTCTGGAACCACGCGCCGAGGACTACCCGTTCACCTACGACGCGTTGCAAAAGCAGGAGCTCGCACCGTACCTGGCCACCGCGCCGCTGACCGACGAACTCAAGGCCTACCTCGCCCAGGTGGACCTGAAGAAACGCCGCACCATCGACTTCCTGGTCGACGTGAACCAGATGCTGCAACGCGACATCTCGTACACCATCCGCATGGAGCCGGGCGTGCAGACGCCCGAACAGACGCTCAAGCTCAAGAGCGGCTCCTGTCGCGATACCGGCTGGCTGCTGGTGCAGATGCTGCGCCATCTGGGCTTGGCCGCACGCTTCGTCTCGGGCTACCTGATCCAGCTCGCACCCGACGTGAAAAGCATCGACGGCCCAAGCGGCCCCGAGAAAGACTTCACCGACCTGCACGCCTGGTGCGAGGTCTTCCTGCCCGGCGCCGGCTGGATCGGCCTCGACCCCACCTCGGGCCTGCTGGCCGGGGAAGGCCACATTCCCCTGGCCTGCACGCCGCAGCCATCGAGCGCCGCGCCGGTGGAAGGCGCCATGGACAAATGCGAGGTCACCTTCGAACACCACATGGGTGTGACGCGCGTCTACGAATCGCCGCGTGTGACCAAGCCCTACACCGAAGAGCAATGGGCCAGCGTGGTGGCACTGGGCAAAAAGGTCGATGCCGATCTGGACCAGCACGACGTGCGCCTCACCATGGGCGGTGAGCCCACCTACGTGGCCGTCACCGACCGCGACGCCGCCGAGTGGAACACCGACGCGCTCGGCCCCACCAAACGTGGCTACGCCACCGAGCTGCTGGGCCGCCTGCGAGAGCAGTACGGCCACGGCGGCTTCGTGCACATGGGTCAGGGCAAGTGGTACCCCGGCGAGCAGTTGCCGCGCTGGGCGCTCTCGATCTTCTGGCGCGCCGATGGCGAGCCCTGCTGGCACAACCCCGCCCTGCTGGCCGACGAACGCGACACCGCCAAGTACGACGCCGAAGACGCACGCCGTTTCACGCAAGCGCTGGCACGCAATCTCGGCCTCTCGACGCAATACATCACCCCCGGCCATGAGGACACCTGGTACTTCCTCTGGCGCGAACGCCGCCTGCCGGTGAACGTGGACCCGTTCGACGCCAAGCTCGACGACGAGCTGGAGCGCGCGCGCCTGCGCCGCGTCTTCACGCAAGGGCTGGACGCCACGGTGGGCTATGTGCTGCCGCTGCAGGCCGACGGCGCCGGGCCGCTCTCCAACAACGGCAAGAGCAGTTACCACCGCGTCTCGGGAACGACGTGGTCCACCGGCCCCTGGTTCTTCCGCGACGAGCGCATGTACCTCGTGCCCGGCGATTCGCCCATGGGCTACCGCCTGCCGCTCGATTCGCTGCCTTGGGTCTCGGCCGCCGACTACCCGTACCACATCGAGCAAGACCCGCACACCGCGCGCGATCCGCTGCCGCAGGGCGCCGTGCTCAAGCACCAGGTCTCACCGCACACCGTGGGGGGCGGTTTTGCCGAAGGCGGCATGGTGTCCATGCAGGGCACGGACTTCGATGCCAGCGGCGCATCTGCCGATGGCCAAGGTGCCGGCCCTGGAGCCACCCCTGCGCAGGCGTTGTCGTCCCAATTCCCACAGCGCAATCAGTCGGCCGCCTGGCTCACCCGCACCGCGCTGGTGGTGGAGTCGCGCGACCCGCACCGCGCCAACGGCCCCAAGGCCGAAAAGATGGGTGGCGGCAAGACGCAGCACCTCTATGTGTTCATGCCGCCCATGCAGCGGCTGGAAGACTATCTCGATCTGCTCTCCGCGGTCGAAGCCACGGCCGAGCAGCTGGGCGTGACCATCGTGCTTGAAGGCTACCCGCCGCCGCGCGACCCACGCCTGAAGATGCTGCAGGTCACACCCGACCCGGGCGTGATCGAAGTGAACATCCACCCCAGCAGCAGCTGGGACGAGTTGGTCGAGCGCACCGAGTTTCTCTACGAGGCCGCGCACCAGACGCGCCTGTGCGCCGAGAAGTTCATGACCGACGGCCGCCACACCGGCACCGGCGGCGGCAACCACTTCGTGCTCGGCGGCGCCACGCCAGCCGATTCGCCCTTCCTGCGACGCCCCGAGCTGCTGGGCAGCCTGGTCGCGTATTGGCACAACCACCCGTCGCTCTCCTACCTGTTCAGCGGCATGTTCATCGGCCCGACCAGCCAGGCCCCGCGCGTGGACGAGGCGCGCAACGACCAGCTGTATGAGCTGGAGATCGCGCTGCAAGAAATCGAAAAGAACCGCCAGAGCTACGGGCAGAACATGCCGCCGTGGCTGGTGGACCGCACGCTGCGCAACATCCTGATCGACGCCACTGGCAACACACACCGCAGCGAGTTCTGCATCGACAAGCTCTTCTCGCCCGACTCACCCACGGGCCGCCTGGGCCTGCTGGAACTGCGCGCATTTGAAATGCCACCGCACGCCCGCATGAGCATCGCCCAGCAGTTGCTGTTGCGGGCCATGGTCTCGCGCTTCTGGCAGAAGCCCTGGAGCGGCAAGCTCACGCGCTGGGGCACCGAGCTGCACGACCGCTTCGTGCTGCCGACCTTCATCCGCATGGACTTCGAAGACGTGCTCGCCGACCTGGCCGAGTTCGGCTACCCGCTGGACATGGCCTGGTTCGAGCCGCACTTCGAGTTCCGCTTCCCGCTGGTGGGCCAGGTGGCCGCGCGTGGCATTGAGCTCACGCTGCGCAGCGCGCTGGAACCCTGGCACGTGATGGGCGAAGAAGGTGCGCCCGGTGGCACGGTGCGCTATGTCGATTCGTCGCTGGAGCGCATCGAGGTGCGCGTGAGCGGCTACAACGACAGTCGCTACGTGATCACCTGCAACGGCCGCGCCGTGCCCATGCAGAGCACCGGCACCGTGGGCGAATTCGTCTCTGGTGTGCGCTACAAGGCCTGGAGCCCGCCGTCTGCGCTGCACCCGTCGATTCCCTCGCACGCGCCGCTCACCTTCGACATCGTGGACACCTGGATGCAGCGTTCGCTCGGTGGCTGCCAGTACCACGTGGCCCACCCCGGCGGCCGCAACTACGACACCTTCCCGATCAACGCCTACGAGGCCGAAAGCCGGCGCATGTCGCGCTTCTTCCAGATGGGGCACACCTCAGGGAAGATGGACGTGGCTCCGGCGGTCACGAGCAAAGAGTTCCCCTTTACGCTGGACTTGCGGCATTGAGTTCCTCCGCGCCGCCCATGCGAAGGGGCGGCGCCGGAGGCGCCGCATGCATTGCGCGCCTCCAGAAAACACAAGCACGTGAAGGACACCACAGGTCAAGGCCATGAAGCTGCCCCGGCGGCACCACCCGGCGTGCCCACGCGGGCATACTCCAAACCCGTGACCCCAGAAGAATCCCGAGACTCCCTTTTTGACGACCTTGGCCCCGAGTCCCCCCGGGACTGGGCCTTGTCGTTGTCCGTGGCTGCCGATAAGGGGCACCGCGACGAGTTGCGCCAGCCAGGTACCGACGAGCTGGCGCCCACCTGGGCCAGCTTTTTCGACCACGTCGGGACCGACGGCCTCGCCGACCTGAACCGCCGCAACGACAACCTGCAGCGACAGATCCGCGACAACGGCGTCACCTACAACGTCTACGCCGACGCCGCCACCGGCCAGCAGCGCCCCTGGGCGCTGGACCTGTTCCCCATGATCGTGAGCCCGAAAGACTGGGCACAGATCGAGGCCGGCGTGCTGCAGCGCACGCGCCTGCTCAACGCCATGATGGCCGACCTGTACGGCCCACGCGAGTTGCTCAAGCGCGCCCTGCTGCCGGCCGCCCTGGTGCAGGGCCACCCGGGCTACCTGCGCGCCATGCAAGGGGTCAAACCGGTGGGCGGCACCTGGCTGCACATCGTGGCATTCGATCTGGCCCACGGGCCGGACGGTCGCTGGTGGGTGGTGGGCCAGCGCACACAGGCGCCCTCGGGCCTGGGCTACCTGCTGGAAAACCGCATTGCCATTGCGCGCCAGTTCCCCAAGGCCTTTGCCGGCATGAAGGTGCAGCGCCTGGCCGCGAGCTACCGCGCACTCATGGACGGCATCAAGGCCATGGCGCCCGAGGGCGAGAACGCGCGCATCGCGCTGCTCACGCCCGGGCCGTACAACGAAACCTATTTCGAACACGCTTACCTCGCGCGCTACCTCGGTCTCACGCTGGTCGAGGGCAACGACCTCACCGTGCGCGACCAGCGCCTCTACCTCAAGACACTCAGCGGCCTCGAGCCGGTGCACGCTTTGATCAAGCGGCTCGACGACGAGTGGCTCGATCCGCTGGAGCTGCGATCCGACTCGCGCCTGGGCGTGCCCGGTCTGCTGCAGGTGCTGCGCGCGGGCAACCTGCTGCTGGCCAACGCACCGGGCTCGGCCCCGCTCGAATCGAGCGCCGTGCTGGGCTTCATGCCCGCCATCAGCCGCCACCTGCTGGGTGAAGAGCTGAGCCTGCCCTCGCTCGCCACCTGGTGGTGCGGCGAAGACGCGGCCCTGCGCGAGGTGCTGCCGCTGCTCAAGGACAGCGTGATCAAGCCCACCTACCCGCACTCGGGCCGCGACACCGCCATGGGCCAGAGCCTGAAAGCGCGCGAGCTTGATGAATGGGCGGGCCGCATGTTGCGGCACCCCGACGACTACACCGTGCAGGCCTGGCTGCCGCTGGCGCAAACCCCCACCTGGATCGGTGAACGACTCGGCGGTTCGCCCGGTCGCATCAAGAACGACGGCACCCCTTCGGCGGGCCAGGCGGAGCCTGGGGTGGGGGCCATTGCACCGCGCTCGTCCATGCTGCGCGTGTTCGCCCTCGCCGACGGCCCCCAAAGCTGGCGCATGCTGCCCGGCGGTCTGGTGCGCCTGGCGCCGCGCGGCCAGCTGATGGCCTCCATGCAACGCGGCGGAAGCAGCGCCGACTGCTGGGTGCAGACCGAGGGCGTGGTGGACCACACCAGCCTGCTGCAAAGCGCGCCCAGCACCATGGCGTTGGCACAGCACAAACGCCCGGTCACCAGCCGCGCTGCGGAAAACCTGTTCTGGCTCGGGCGCTACACCGAGCGCGCGGAAAACAGCATCCGCCTCGCGCAGATCGTGCTCAACCACCTGGGTGGGGAAGAGCCCAACTCCAAGCCGCTCATGGCCTGGCTGTCGGCCACCGCCCACGAGAACTCGCTGGTGTTGCCCGACGTGCCCGCCGCCGAACAATCGGCCCGCGTGTTCGCGCGCTCGCTCATGGCCGGCCTCTCGCCCGAGCCCGGCACGCCCCTGGCCGGGCAGTCGTTCAGCGTGGGCTTCAACCTGCGCGCGCTGAAAGCCTCGGCCGCGCAGGTGCGCGAGCGCCTGTCGCAAGAGCACTGGAATCTGATCGAGCGCACCGAAGCCGGCTTCGCCCGCGACTGCGCCGAGATGGCCGCCGACGCCGAGTACGCCAACACCGAGGCCCTGGCCGCGCTGCAGAACGCGAGCGAGCTGCTCGCCGCCATCACTGGCGCGCAGACCGACCGCATGGTGCGCGACAGCGGCTGGCGCCTGCTCTCGGTGGGCCGCCACATCGAACGCCTGATCACGCTCTCGCGCGCGCTCATGCTCGGACTCGAACACGGGTGCGTGCACGACCAGGCCGGCTTCGAAGCCGTGGTGGCCCTGTTCGACAGCACCATCACCTTTCACGCCCAGTACCAGCAGCGCCGCGACATGGTGGCCCTGATCGACCTGCTGGTGATGGACCGCGACAACCCGCGCTCACTGGCGTGGGTGGTGCAGACCCTGCGCTCCCGCCTGGCCAAACTCTCGCAAAGCGCCACACCGCAAGACGCCGTGCTCGCCCAAGGCCTGCCCGACCCCGACACCTGGGTGCTGGCCGACCTGAGCAACTGGCAGCGCCATCCCGAAGGCAAGCGCCACTGGGGCGATCTGGAAGCGCTGCTCGAAGATTGCGAAGACGCGGCTGGTGAACTTTCTGAAGAAATCACGCGCCTGCACTTCAGTCACGCCGACAGCAAGAACCAGACCTTGAGCGCCTAGGATGAAGCTCCCCCCCATCGCTTGCTCGCTGCGCGTAACCGCTCAGCCCCTCAAGGGGCAACACCTGCGGCCCGGCAAAGCCGGTTCCGCGGTGTTCCCGGCCGGCGTGCCTGGTACGCCTGCGTCTCTCGCTTTGGCTGAATGACAATCTGACATGCTGCTTCGCATTGTTCACACCACCACCTACCGCTACCGCGGCAGTGTGGACATGGCGCAGCACATGGTGCACCTCTCGCCGGTGGACACGCCGACGCAGGCTGTGCAGGCCCACGCGCTGCGCGTCAAGCCCGAGCCTGCGGCGCGCAGCCAGACCACCGATGTCTTCGGCAACCAGCGCACTTTTTTCTCGTTGCAGGCCCCCCATGAAACGCTGGTGGTGGAGGCCGACAGCCTGGTCGAAACCCACGAGCCCGGGCCCCTGCCCGACGACGCCGAGTGGACGGCGCTGAGTTGGGAGCGCGCGCGCAACCACTTCCGCTACCGCGCCGGCGCGCCCTACGATCCGGCGAGCGAGTTCCTCTTTGCCTCGCCCTATGTGCCGCGCGACGACACCTTCATCGCTTTCGCCCGCCCGGCCTTCAAACCGGGCCTGCCGCTGCTCGAGGCTGTGCAGGCGCTGATGGAGCGCATCCACACCGAGATGGAATACAAGACCGCCAGCACCGAGGTGAACACACCGCCGCTGCAGGCGCTGAAACAGGGCAAGGGCGTGTGCCAGGACTTCGCCCACATCATGCTCGGCTGCCTGCGCAGCCTGGGCCTGCCCGCGCGCTACGTGAGCGGCTACCTGCTCACCCAGCCGCCGCCCGGCAAGCCGCGCCTGATCGGCGCGGACGCATCACACGCCTGGGTCTCGGTCTACGCGCCGCTGCCCGCGAGCACCGACGTGGCCGAGGGCGAATCCGCTGCGCCCGAAGGCCTGTGGTTCGACTTCGATCCCACCAACAACCGCAGCGGCCTGGGCAGCCCGGGCGAGGAGTACGTGACCCTCGCCACCGGGCGCGACTTCTCCGATGTCTCGCCCATGCGGGGCGTCATCCAGGGCGGTGCGCGCCACGTGCTGCACGTCGGCGTCACGGTCGCACCGCCCGCCGAATTCGACGCCCTGCAGGGCGCCTGAACATCGCTGCCGGGGCGTTCAGCCCCGGTCAAACACCGGGTCCACCGGCACCTGCAGCGCCGTCGCCAGCTGGTTGGTCTTGGCCGCGAGCGCGACGATGCACATCAGCTCCGCGTGCTGCTCGCGCGTCATGCCCTTGGCCGTGGCCGCCGCCGTGTGCGAGTGCACGCAGTAGCTGCAGCCGTTGATGATGGACGCGGTGATGTAAACCATCTCCTTGGTCAGCGGGTCCAGCGTCGACGGCGTGGCCATCACGCGCTTGACCTCGGCCCAGGTCTGCTCCAGCAGCGCGGCGTCGAACGCCAGGTAGCGCCACATGTTGTTGATGAAGTCGGTCTGGCGCGTGGCGCGAATGTCGTCGAACACGGCCTTGACGCGCGGATCGGCTTCGGGGTTTTGGGGCGGTGTGGTGGTGGACATGGCGTTCGGGATTGAGGCGTGCCTCAATCCTCCTTGATGATGGAATCAGACAAATACTGTTGAAGCGCCTTGAGGGCGGGGACGATGTCGCGAAGAGCCTCGGTGCCAGTCTTGATGCGCGCCGCCCCGCCTTTGAAGTCGAAGCTGCCATATTCGACGTCACACGGGAAGGTGCGTTTTCCGAAGTCCAGCTGTTCAAGCTCGGCCACGGTCATGGTTTCGACGGGCACCTTTCCGCTCATCGCGAAGCAGTGGAGATCACGAGGAGTTACCCCATCCTTGCGGGGCCAATCCACCATAAAAAAGGTAATTCCCGTCGGTCGGGTATCTCGAACTGGCTGCAGTCTCAACTCCAGTCCCGGATAGGCCTTTGGCCGTACGATCAGATGTTCGGGCCAGTTCAGAGGCGGGGCTGGCGCCTTGTAGTTTGGGTTTGGGCATTTCTGCGGATCAAAATGCTCTCTGCACTGTTGCCCCAGCCTGCGGTTGCCCAGCTTTGCACCTACCCGCAAAACCCGCCACTCGGGCGGTATCTGGGTCGGGTGCAGACCGGTGAACTTGGGCGCGTTGGGAACGATCTTCTCGCCGGTCCAATAGAACTCCGCCTCAAAACCCACCGCCCCGCACTCGCCCTCGTCGGTGATGTTCATGTGCGGCACGTTGAAGGCAAACCGCGAAGTGTCGATTTCGCCGCCGCCCATGATCGGGATGCGGGTCTTGTTCTCCATCGAGTCCACGCAGGCTTGCAGACGCGCCTGGTAGTCGGCAAGCCGCTTGTCGATGTTTTGGCTGGCGGGCTTGCAGCCAGTCAGCCATGCCATCAAGGCGATCAGGGCCATCCACTTGGAAATCTTCCTGTACCTGCCCGACAAGCCCTGTGCTGTTGTGTTGTTCACGCTGCTCCCTGAAACGCAATGCTGGTTGGCATGAAGCACCTTCAGCGCGGCTTGCGCGGCGCGGCGCGTTGGTCCACCTTGGGCTTGCGCTCGGGGCTGATGAGGCCCTGCTCACGCAGCGCCTTTTTGCGCTCGGCACGGTCGGCGTCGGACTTCAGCCCGGCGCTCATCCAGCGGCCGAACAGCTCGGGCGTTTCGAGCGTGATGCGGCCGATGTGCTGGTGGCGGAAGTCTGAGATGACGAGTTCGGCCGCTTTCTGCAGGTTGATCTTGCCGCCGCCCGCGAGCGCGCCGCGCTGCCGGCCGATGGCCTCCAGCAGCTCGTCTTCGGGCGCCTGGGCATAGGCCTCGGGCGTGCGGCCCAGCTTGTAGCGGGCTTCGAGCAGCGCGGGGTAGTCGGCCTTGAGCAAGGCCAGCAGCTCATAGGCCACTTCCTGTTCGTCGTAGGCGTTCTTGCCCACCGCGCCGCTGGCGGCCAGGTTGAAGCCGCTCTCGGGCACAAAGATGCGCGGCCAGAGCATGCCGGGTGTGTCGTAGAGGTAGAAGTCGTCGGCCAGAGCGATGCGCGACTCGGTGCGGGTCACGCCGGCTTCGTCGCCGGTCTTGGCCGCGCGTTTGCCTTTGAGCGTGTTGATCAGCGTGGACTTGCCCACGTTGGGAATGCCGCAGATCAGCACGCGCATGGGCTTGACCATGCCGCCGCGCCGGGGCGCGAGCGCGAAGCAGGCCTCGATGAGCGCGCGGGCCGGTGCGGTGTCGCTGGCGTCGAGCGCGATGGCGCGCGTGTTCGGCTGCGCGTTGTAGTGGGCGAGCCAGAGCGCGGTGCGTGTGGGGTCGGCCATGTCCTGCTTGTTGAGCACCTTGAGCGTGGGCCGCCCGCTGGTGAGCTCGGCCATGAGCGGATTGGCGCTGCTGCCGGGCAGGCGCGCGTCGAGCATCTCGATCACCACGTCGATCTCTTTCACGCGCTCGCCGATGGCTTTGCGCGTGAGGTGCATGTGCCCGGGAAACCACTGGATGCTCATTGTTCGTTCTTTCGGTCGGAGCGGGGATTGTGCGCTGGGGAAAAGCCTCTATCGACGGGGCGGAACAGCGTGCCAGAATGGCCCGATCTTTCCACAACGTCCCCAAAGGAGACCCATGAGCATCACCGTGAAGATCGATCTGGGCTACGAGTTCACCGTCAAGGCCAAGGCCAACGAGGTGTTCGAGCTGCTGTCCGACGTGCCGGCTTCGGTCGCCCATTTTCCCAAAGTCGAACAGCTCACCGACATGGGTGGCGGTGTGTACCAGTGGGAGATGGAGAAAGTCGGCACGGCACAGGTCAACATCCAGACCATCTACGCCAGCAAATACATCAGCGATGCGGCCAAAGGCACGGTGAAGTGGACGCCGGTCAAGGGCGTGGGCAACGCGCTGGTGGGTGGCAGTTGGACCACCGTGGACAACAAGAAGTCCACCAGCGTGGCGCTGGCCATCCAGGGCGAGATCGAGGTGCCGCTGCCCGGCCTGATGAAGATGGTGGTGGCCCCCATCGTCGAGGGCGAGTTTGAAAAGCTGGTCGAAAAGTACATCGACAACCTGATCAAACGCTTCGGCGGCGAGGTGTGATTCGCCGCCCGCGTGAGGCGCCTGAGCGCCTCTGCGCGCTGCATGAGTTGTCCCCGCGTTCACTGGACAACCCTGTGAATAACCCACCGCAAGCCATGTACGGCGCTCGCAAGTGCTTGTGGCGCTAGGCACTTCTTCAATTTGCCTGCGAAACAGGCAATGGCACCACGGCGGTTATTCACTTGTCCCGTTAAACCTTGGACAAGCTTGTGCATAAGTCCAGGCAAGCCTTGTAAAAGCAGGCCAAGTGCTTGTTTTAATTGAATATTCTTTAGATCGCCTGTTCAACAGGCAGTGCACGCATGGCCTTCCACTACCCGGAGCAGGCATCACTCGGTTAGATTTGTGCACATGCGAACTTCGCCCGAACCCGACACGTTTCAACTGCATCTGCCACACAAGGGAGAGACCCTGACCGTGCCGGCCGAAACCACACTGCTGCGCGCGCTGCTGGACGCTGGCGTGCCTTGGCCGGCCTCGTGCCGCAACGGCACCTGCCGCGCGTGCATCGGCCAGTTGGTGAGCGGAACGGTGCGCTACAGCGTGGCGTGGCCGGGGCTGCTGCCCGAAGAAAAGGCGAAGGGCTGTGTGCTGCCCTGCGTGGCGAGCCCGACCAGCGACGTGGTGCTCGCGCCGCCGATCGATTGAGGCCGCTTCAGCCGCGCAAGTTCTGCGCGAAGAAAGCCATGGTGCGCTCCCACGACAGCTTGGCCGCGGCCGCGTCGAAACGCGGCGTGGTGTCGTTGTTGAAGCCGTGCTGGGTGCCGGCGTACTGGTGCGCGGTGTACTTGGCACCGGCCGCCTTGAGCGCGGCCTCATAGGCAGGCCAGGCGGCGTTGATGCGCTCATCGACCGCGGCGAAGTGGATCAACAGCGGCGCCTTGACCTTGGCCGCGTCCTCGACCGGCGGGAGGTTGCCGTAATACGGCACGGCCGCGGCCAGATCGGGCAGCTGTGTGGCCAGCATGTGGGCGATGCCGCCGCCATAACAAAAGCCCACCACGCCCACGCGCCCGCTGCTGTCGGGCCGTGCCTTGAGCACCCCCGCCGCGGCGATGAAGTCCTGCCGCGTCTTGGCCTGATCGAGTTGCCCGAACATGGTGCGCGCCTTGTCTTCGTCGCCCGGGTAGCCGCCCAGCGGCGTGAGGGCGTCGGGGGCGAAGGCGAGGTAGCCGTCCACCGCCAGGCGGCGCGCGATGTCCTCGATGTGCGGGTTCAGGCCTCGGTTTTCGTGCACCACCAGCACGGCGGGCAGCTTGCCGCTGGCGTTGGCCGGTTTGGCCACGTAGGCCTTGACGGTTCCGTACCCGTTGGGTGACGCAAAGTCCACGCGCTCGGTGCGGATGCGCGGATCGCCTTGCGGCACCACCTGGGCGATGGCGAAATCCGGGCTGAGCGCGGCGAGGATGCCGGCCGCCGTCAGTCCACCCACCGCGAACCGGGCGGCCTGATCAAGAAAGCCACGGCGGTCGATGTCGCCATGCACATAGGCGTCGAACAGGATCAGCAATTCCTGATCAAAGTCCGCTGCCGTCAATCGGGGTGTCCTGGCCATGGGCGTCTCCTTTGAAAAAGACACCCAGCTTATCGGCCTGTGGCGGAGGCCGGAGTACACCCACGCGCAGCGCGGGTTTCCAGCGTGACAGGGTTCAGGCCAGCGCGGCGCTGGGCGTCTGGGCCCGTCCCAGGCGGTGTTCCGACACGTATTCCTGGCGGTAGATCTCGAAGGGCATGGTGTCGGCGTCTTCAATGGCACGCTGATCGACCAGCGACTTCGCCGCCGTGGCCTCGTAGCGGGCCTGTTGCTTGGACGACCAGGGCAGCGCCAGCAACTGGCGGTGGATCTCGCCCGACTGCTCGCGCGCAAAGGCCACGAAAGAATCGCCATGGCGCTCCTGCACCGCTCGCAACACGCGCGCCGAAGGCAAGGTGTCGGGCGCTTGCAGCGAGGCGCGCGCCTGTGCGACGGCTTGCACGTGTTCGTCGCCACCGTGCAGCGCGTCCAGCCGCTCGGCCAAGGGCACCAGCCGGTCAATGATCTCCAGGCCCCATTGCTGCAGCGGCACGCTCTGTCCGTTGCGCTGCAGGTTCAGACCTGGCTCGCGGCCACGGGCCGCCGTGAGGTGCTGGTTGTGCGCGAGTTCGTGGATCTCGTCGGGGGTGTCGGGCGGGCTGTCACTCAACAGGCAGTGCAGCAAGAACACGTCGAGGAAGCGCAATGTGGGTGCGCCGATGCCAATGGGCTCGAACGGGTTGAGGTCCATGAGACGGACCTCGATGTACTCCACGCCACGCTCGCGCAGCGCGTGCAACGGGCGCTCGCCCTGGTAGATCACGCGTTTGGGGCGGATGGTGCCGTAGAACTCGTTTTCGATCTGCAGCAGCGTGGTGGCGAGCTGGTTGTAGTCGCCGCCCGGGTTGCGGATGCCCACGGTCTCGTAGGCGGGCCAGGGGCGGGTCAGCGCATCGTGCAGCGAAGCCGCGTAGCCCTCCAGTCCGTTGTAGCTCACGGCCAGCGTGGACTGCGCATCGCTCTGGTAACCCAGGCGACCCATGCGCAGCGAGGTGCCGTGCGGCATGTGCAACGAGCCATTGGTGCCCAGCGGTTGCAGCTCGTGCTGGCGGCCTTCGACGAAGCTGGAGCACACGGCGGGTGAAGCGCCGAACAGCGTGAGCAGCAGAAACGCGTGGCGGCGGAAGTTGCGGATCAGGGCGAAGTAGCCGTCGTTGTCGACACCCGGCAGCGACCAGTTGTAGTGGATGCCCGAGATGGTCTGCATGCGGCGGCCGTAGCGGTGGCCCAGGCCCATGCGGTAAACGCTCTTGGCACGGCCCACGTTGGACGAACCGTAGCGCCCGAGCGGGATGGTTTCGTCGGTCGGCAGGCCACACGGCATGCTGGAGGCCCACATCATTTCCTCGCCCGCCGCCTTGAGGCTGCGCACCGTGAACTGGTGCACCTCGGCCAGCTCATCAAGGCAAGCCTGCACGCTGCCGTGCACGCCGGTGATCAGCTCCAGCTGCGACTCAGAGTAGTCGGTGGTGATGTGAGGGTGGGTCAGCGCACTGCCCAGCGCCGCAGGGTGCGGCGTGAGCGCGAGTTTGCCGTCCGGCTGCGAGCGCAGGCTTTCTTTTTCGAGGCCGCGCTTCATGCCTCGCAGGCGCTCGTTGCCCAGGGCATGCAGCCGGTGTTTCAGAGAGGTCATAAGGGTCTTGTTCGGGTCCGGGGCCGGAAGTTAACACGGCTGTGCGATTCCTGCTGGCGGCGTGGCGATGGGGTTTTCTGGCAGGAAACGGCGCGCCACGGGCGCCACCGGGCGCACCGGCGTGGCCAGTCCGGCGGCGTTGGACGCCAGCCAGGCTTCGATCTGCTGTGGCTCGGTGCAGGTGCGAAGCGCGTCAAACGCCACCTGCGCCTCGGGATAACGCTTGCGCAGATAGTTGAGCCACTGCTTCAGGCGCCCGGCACGGTGGCGCCGCTCCACCCGACCACTCACCTGCTGCCAATACACCGACAGCAAGGGTGTGATGTCGCTCCACGGCACGCTGCCCTGCCCTTTGATCGCCAGCGCCAGGCCCGGGTCGGTCACCATGCCACGGCCGATCATGAGCGCGTCGCAACCCGTCACCTCGCGGCAGCGCTCGGCGTCGGCCACGCTCCATATCTCGCCGTTGGCGATCACCCGCATGGGCCCCGACGGCAGCGCACCGCGCACCTCGGCGATGCGGTCCCAATAGGCCGGCGGGCGGTAGCCATGGGCCTTGGTGCGCGCGTGGATCACCAGCTCGTCGGCGCCGGCCTGGGCAATCGCCTGCGCGCAGTCTTCCGCCCGGTGGTCGTCGTTGAAGCCCAGCCGCATCTTGGCCGACACCGGCACCTGGGCCGGCACGGCGCGGCGCACGGCCTCGACGATGCGGCCGATCAGCTCGGGTTCGTCCAGCAGCACCGCACCACCCCGGCTCTGGTTCACCGTCTTGGCCGGGCAACCGAAGTTCAGGTCCACGCCAAACGGGCTGATCGCGGCCAGGCGCTCGGCGTTGTCGGCCAGGCAGGCCGGGTCAGAGCCCAGCAGCTGGGGCCGCACCGGCACGCCAGCCCGGGTGCGCCCGCCATTCTGCAGCTCGGGCACCACGCGGAAAAAGGCGCGCTCGGGCAGCACGGTGTTGGTGACCCGAATGAACTCGCTCACGCAGCGATCAATGCCGCCGGTGCGCGTGAGCACATCGCGCAGCGTCGCGTCGAGCAGGCCTTCCATCGGCGCGAGCATGAGGTTCAGGGGGGTTTGCATGGTTCTCCGGCGCGGGAGAACAGGCTCCGGCCAGCACCGGGATTGTAGGGAGCTCACACGTGAACGACGGCCTTGCCCGGAACATGGGCCTCCCGCTACCATGCCCTGTTGTGCCTTTGTCGCCCCGGAGTTGCCCCATGTTTTTACCAACGCTGACGCGTGTCCATCGAACCCTTTGGGTCGGCCTGTTGTTGAGCGCTTCGCTGGCATCGGCCCAGACCACCAAGACGCCGGTCGACGCGACCCGCATGGGCTCGTTCAAACAGGTTCAGGGCGAGATTCAGTTGGGCCATGAACCAGGCCGCACAACGCCGGCGCCTGGCGACGCGCTGCGCCAGGGCGACCGCGTGCGCACAGGCCAGACAGGGGGCGCCAGCATCGTGCTCAAGGACGGCACGGTGCTGACCATGGGGCCGAACACGACCGTCGATCTCAGCCAGTTCCAATTTGATTCGACCACGCAGAGCGGCAACTTCGTGCTGGATCTGCTGCAAGGGTCTGTGCGCGTCGTCACAGGACTGCTGGCCAAGGCCAACCCCGAGCGCTTCAAGGTGCGCACACCGACGTCGGTGGTGGGTGTGCGGGGCACCGATTTCATCGTCGAAGCGGCGTCGCCAGAGCCCCTCTCTTACTACCTGCGTCACCACTGGAATGACCATAGTAGACTGCGCCGATGACGCCACGTAGCAACGCCAGCGTGCGGTTCGACACACTCGGTCGCGAATGATTCCGATGGCTCCAGCCCCCCACCGATCCCTCCTTTTGGCGCTCTCGGCCTGCCTGTGCGCAGCAGCCTGCGCCCCGGCCAGCCGCGTGCTGCTCCTGCCTCAGGACGGGGTGAAGAGCGCGGTGAACGTCAGCACCGCCACCGCGAGCGTCGAGCTGTCCTCTCCCTACGCGGTCGCCGAGATCGGACGCAAGGGCAACGTCGAGCAACTCACCTCCAGCGAAGCCGAGGTGCGCGAGCGCTACCCGACACTGCTTTCGCTGCAACCTCCCGCGCCGCAGCGCTACACGCTGAACTTCCAGCCGGGCACATCGGACCTCACGCCGGAGTCGATGGCCGGGCTCGACGCGATCCTGGCCGCCGCCCGGGCACGCAGTGGTGGCGAAATCGTGATCGTGGGCCACACCGACCGGCAAGGCGCGGCCGACGACAACGACGCGCTGTCGCTGCGACGCGCCGACGCCATCCGCGACGTGCTGGTTGCGCGCGGCTTCAAGGCCGACCTCATTGACGCGGTAGGCCGCGGCGAGCGCGAACCGGTGGTGCCCACCGACGACGACGTGCCCGAACCCCGCAACCGGCGGGCCGACATCATCGTCCGCTGAGCACGGACATGGGCGAACACAGCCTCACCGCGTCCTTGCGGGCTTTGTTGCAGTCGCGTCGCACCGCTGCGCTGGGCTCCCTCGACGCTTCGGGCGACGTCTTCGTGTCGATGGTGCCGTTCGCCATCGACACCGAAGCGCACGAACTGATCCTTCACGTGAGCGCGCTGGCCGCCCACACCGGCAACATGCAGCGCACACCGCGCGTGTCACTGCTGGTGTGCGCGCCAGAAGTGGCCGATGAGCCGGTGCACGCCCTGCCGCGCGTGACCCTGGACGCGCTCGCCCGCACGGCCGTGCCCGACACCGACGAAGCATTGGAGGCGCGGCGGACCTACCTGCAAAGGTTTCCCGAGGCCGAGCCCATGACCGCGCTGGGCGATTTCCGCTTCGTGCGCCTGCAACTGCTCGGGGCGCGTCAGGTGGCCGGCTTCGGTGCTGCGCGCAGCCTGCCGGCCGACGAAATCCGTCGGGCGCTGGCGTCAACAACCCCGTGAATGCCCTTCTGAACCTCGTGCACGCCGACGAGAGCTTGCTGGTCTTCGACAAGCCCGCTGGCCTGCTCGCCGTGCCCGGTCGCGGGCCGGACAAACAAGACTGCCTGAGCACCCGCGCCCAGGCGGCCTACCCCGATGCGCTGGTGGTGCACCGGCTCGACATGGCGACCTCAGGGCTGGTGCTCATGGCGCGTGGCATCGAAGCACAACGGCGCCTGAGCCTGGCGTTCGAGAAGCGCCGGGTGCACAAGCGCTACCTCGCCGTGGTCGCGGGCCAACTGCTCAACCCGCAGCCCGACAACGGCTGGAACACCATCGACCTGCCCCTGATCCTGGACTGGATGGCACGGCCGCGCAGCATCGTTGATCACGCCATCGGCAAGCCCAGCCTCACGCGCTGGCGCCACGCTTCGGGCGGCACGCCCATCGCGGGCACCACCCGCCTGGAGCTGGAGCCCGTCACCGGCCGCTCGCACCAGCTGCGCGTGCACCTGCAGGCCATCGGCTTCCCCATCGTGGGCGACCCGCTGTACGCGAGCCCGGCCCAGGAGGCCATGGCCGGGCGGCTGCTGTTGCACGCGCAAGCCATCGAGATTCCGCACCCTGCCACTGGCGACATGCGGGCTTTCGAGGCGCCTTGCCCGTTCTGAAGCCCGGCCCTGGCAAACTGGCGCCATGCACGATCTGATCATCCTCACCGGCGCGTCGCGCGGCCTGGGTCTGGCCATGGCCCGTCAGCTGATTGCACCCGGCCGCCCGCTGCTTTGCCTGTCGCGCAAGACCAGTCCCGAGCTCGCCGAACTGGCCCACGCACAGCGCGCGACCGTGATGCAGTGGAGCCTGGACCTGTTGGACGGTGCGGGCGCTGCGGCGAGGCTGGCGCAATGGCTGTCGCAGCTCGATGCCCCGAGCCTGGCCAGCGCCACGCTGATCAACAACGCCGGCATGATCCCGCGCATCGGCCCGCTGCAAGACTGCCCGCCCGAGGAGCTGACGGCCGCGCTGCGGGTCGGGCTGGAAGCGCCCATGCTGCTGACCGGCGCGTTCCTGCGCGCCACCGCCGCCTGGGTCGATGGCGGGTGGCGCGGCCACCGCAAGGTGCTCAACATTTCGTCCGGCCTCGGGCGCCGCGCCATGGCGGCCCAGGCGCCGTACTGCGCCGCCAAGGCCGGCCTGGACCACTTCACCCGCTGCAGCGCGCTGGACGAAGCCGGTCGCCCGCACGGTGCCAAGCTGGTGTCGCTCGCGCCCGGCGTGATCGACACCGACATGCAGGTGCAACTGCGCGCGGGCGACCCCGAGGCGTTCCCCGACCTGCAGCGTTTTGTGCAACTGAAACAGCAGGGGCAACTCAGCAGCCCCGACGAAGCCGCCGCCCGCGTGCTGGCCTTTCTGAACCACCCCCACTTCGGCCAGGAGCCGGTGGCCGATGTGCGCGGCTGACCTGCGCCGACGCAGCCTGCTGGGCGTCGGCGCGCTCGGCATGGTCACGCGCTGGGCCAGCGCCGCCGACGACGTTGATTTCTGGCGCCAACTGCGCGCGGGCGGCTGCATAGTGCTCATGCGCCACGCCACCACCGAGCCAGGCACCGGCGACCCACCCGAATTCCGCCTGGGCGACTGTCGCACGCAGCGCAACCTGAGCGAAGAAGGCCGGGCGCAGGCGCGCCGGGTCGGGCAGGCCTTTGCGGCGCAAGGCATGGCCCCACCCATGGTGCGCTCCAGCGCCTGGTGCCGCTGCACCGAAACCGCCCAGCTGGCCTTCGGTGCGCACAGCGTGTGGCCGGCCATCAACTCCTTTTTCCAGGGCGACGTCGGTCCGGCGCAGACGCGCGAGGTGCTGCAGGCCCTGGCCGCCCACCGCGCGCCCGGCAACCTGGTGCTGGTCACGCACCAGGTCAACATCTCGGCGCTGACCGGCGAATACCCGGCCATGGGCGAGCTGTTTCTGACCCGGCCACCGGCCAGCGATGGGCGGCTCAAGGTCCTCGCCCGCCAGCGCCCCTGACACCTTGGCGCGGGCCGGCGTGGCTGGCACAAGGCCCGTGTAAGCCAGCCACGCTTACCATGAGGCGTTGATCGTTCGATCAGCGGTCCCACCGACCTGCACGCCCATTCCACACACACAGGAGATGAACATGAGCCGAGAAGTTGTTGTCGTCAGCGCCGCCCGCACCGCCATTGGCACCTATGGCGGCAGCCTCAAGGACACGCCGCCCACCGAGCTGGCGGCCCTGGTCGTCAAGGAAACGCTGGCCCGTGCCGGCGTGGACGGCAAGGACGTCGGCCATGTGGTGTTCGGCCACGTGGTCAACACCGAACCCAAAGACATGTACCTCTCCCGCGTCGCCGCGGTCAACGGCGGCTGCGCCGAAGGCACGCCCGCGTTCAACGTCAACCGCCTGTGCGGCTCGGGCCTGCAGGCCATCATTTCGGCCAGCCAGGCGATCCTGCTCGGTGACTGCGACATCGCCATCGGCGGCGGCGCGGAAAACATGAGCCGCGGCCCCTACGCCAGCCTCTCGGCCCGCTGGGGCGCGCGCATGGGCGACAGCAAGATGGTCGACATGGTGGTCGGCGCGCTGCACGACCCCTTCCACACCATCCACATGGGCGTGACCGCCGAAAACGTCGCCACCAAATACGGCATCACGCGCGACATGCAAGACGCGCTGGCCGTCGAAAGCCACAACCGCGCGCAACGCGCCACCGAAGCCGGCTATTTCAAGGACCAGATCGTGCCGGTCATGCAGAAGAGCAAGAAGGGCGAAGTGGCCTACGCCACCGACGAGCACTTCCGCCCCAACTGCAAGCTCGAAGACATGGCCAAACTCAAGCCGGTGTTCGTGAAGGAAAATGGCACCGTGACCGCCGGCAACGCCTCGGGCATCAACGACGCCGCCGCGGCCGTGGTGCTGATGGAGGCGGGTGTGGCCAAGGCCCGTGGAGCCAAGCCGCTGGCCCGCCTGGTCGGCTATGCCCACACCGGCGTGGACCCCAAGATCATGGGCATCGGCCCGGTGTCGGCCTCGCGCCTGGCGCTGCAGAAAGCCGGCCTCACCGTCAACGACATGGACGTGATCGAGGCCAACGAGGCCTTCGCCGCGCAGGCCTGTGCCGTGACAAAAGAACTCGGCCTGGATCCTGCCAAGGTCAATCCCAACGGCTCGGGCATTTCGCTCGGCCACCCGATCGGCGCCACCGGTGCGCTGATCACGGTGAAGGCGCTGTACGAGCTGGAGCGCATCAACGGCCGCTACGCGCTGGTGACGATGTGCATCGGCGGCGGCCAGGGCATCGCCGCGGTATTCGAAAGGGTGTGAACACCCTCACTCCGCGCCGCTTCGCGTCTTGACTGGGGCGCTGGTGCCGTCAACACTGGCGCTCTTTGTCTTTCTATTTGCAGTCGCACCCCATGACACGTGAACACACCACCGGTGCCACCTGGGCGCCCATGTTGGCCGAGCTGGAGCGCGGCCTGCTGCAGCGCGACGTGGCGGCCCGGGCGCTGCTGCTGGCGGCGCTCGCGGGTGAGCACGTGCTGCTGCTCGGCCCGCCGGGCACGGCCAAGAGCGAGCTCGCTCGGCGGCTGCAGCGCTTGCTGCCCGGTGCACACTATTTCGAGCGCCTGCTCACGCGTTTCACCGTGCCCGAGGAACTGTTTGGCCCGCTCTCGCTGCGCGCGCTGGAAAACGACCGCTACGAGCGCCTGACCGAGGGCTACCTGCCGAGCGCCGAGGTGGCGTTTCTCGACGAGGTGTTCAAGGCCAATTCCGCCATCCTCAACACCCTGCTCGGCCTGCTGCACGAGCGCCAGTTCGACAACGGCAGCCAGCGTGTGCCGGTGCCGCTGGTGTGTCTGGTCGGCGCGAGCAACGAGCAGCCACAGGACGACAGCCTGCTCGCGTTTTATGACCGCTTCCTGCTGCGCGTGCCGGTGCAGCCGGTGGACGACGAGCACTTTGCGGCGCTGCTGCAGGCAGACGCCTTCGACGCCCGCCCGGTGCCCGCCGAGGCCCTGATCGACCTGGAACAGATCGAGGCGCTTCGCCAGCGTGCGGCAACGCTGCCGCTGGGCGAAGGCGCCCTGGCTCTGCTGCTGCAGGCTCGGCAGCACGCTGCCGCGTCGGGCCAGACGGTCTCCGACCGCCGCTGGCGACAGCTCGTGGCGCTGCTGCAATGGCAGGCCGCCAGCTGCGACGCCCCGGCCGTGGGCGAATGGGACCTGTGGGTGCTGCCGTATGTGCTGGCGGCCGACCCAGCCCACGTGCCCGGCTGGACCCGGTTCTTTCTCGACGCGGTGGCGCACACCGCACCGCAGCCCATCGACGGCCTGGAGCGTGCCGTGATGGCCTTCGAACATCAGCTCGACACCGAACGCCGCGCCCCGCACGACGCGCAAGACGACAGCGCGGGCAAGCTGGCGCTGGCACGCGCCATCACCCGGCCCGGCGAAGAGAGCGAGATGGTGCGCATCACCAGCGAGCGCGCCCAGCGTCGCTACAGCCCGGTGCACATCGAGGCGCGCGTGGCGCAATGCGATGCGCTGCTGGAGCAGCTGGTGGCGCTGCACAACGAGCGGCTGAACGAAGCCCTCGCGGTGCTGGGCAAGGCCCGCGCGCACGCCTGGCTGCCGCCGTCCTGGCTGCTGCAGATCGAGGCGGTGCACGCCGAGCGCTGTGGCCAGCTCGCCGTGCTCTGCGCGCAGCACCAGTCCACGCGCCACGGTTTTGCGGCGCTGCCGGTGGACGATGCGCTGACCGACCTCCCCACACCGGTGAACTGGGAAGCCCCGTGACAGCATTGACCGACTCGGCCAGAACGGGCGGGTCGGCCGGCCACGCGCCGTCGCCGGGTGTGCGCCGCCCTGCGGTCGGTCCACCGAACAGCGGCCCCGTTGAAGCACTGGCGCCACCGGATGCGCCCTACCAACATCTCGGCGAACTCCCGCGCGAACTCTGGCGCTGGGCGGTGGTGTGCAGCAGCGGCGAGGCACCGCGCCGCCTGCCCGAACTGGTGCGGTGGGTCCAGGCCCTGCTGGACGGCGCGCTGCCCGACCCGGCGCACGATTTCGGCGACGCCGCCGCCACGCAGGCGCTGCGCCCGCTGCTCGCCGAGCTCGACCTGCTGACCCTCACCCGCCAAAGCCCGCCGCTCACCCAACAGGTGATGCAAAGCCTGCTCTGGCACCTGGACAGCCTGATCGACCGCCCGGCGGACCAACCCCGGGCGCAGGCCATTGCGCGCATGGCCGCCGGCTTCCGCGAGACCTGGGACGTGCAGCGTCAGGGCTGGGACGAGGTGCTGGCCCTGCTGCAATCGCTGGGCGATCTGGCGCACCTGCGCTGGGACGACCTGGCCGGCCAGCTGCACCGCCGTGAGTGGCAGGAAGCGCGCCGCATCGGCGAACTGCTGCAGCGCCTGCCCACGCTCGCCACCTTCATCGACAGCGTCGGCCGCCGCGAGACCGACCACCGGCAGCCACCCGCGGTCAGCGCGCGCCCTGAACCGGCGCCGCAAGCCCCCGCAGCGCGGCACCCCGCCGACGAAGAAGAGCGCCGGCCCGAGCCGACCGCCATCGACGGCGTGCGCCGCTCGCGCCAGCTCGCGCGCATGACCGGCAGTGAGAGCCTGAACCTCACCCACCCCACGCTGCGCCGCCTGTGGCGCGCGCGGTGTGCCGAGGCCCAGCTGCTGAGCTATGACGACCG
>NZ_MUNZ01000068.1 GCF_002001205.1 Hydrogenophaga sp. A37 | reverse complement strand
GGCGGGGTGTGGCTGGTGTAGGGTCGTCATCGTCCGCCGGATCGGGCGCGGCGGCGAGCGGTTTGGGTCGTGTGGGTGGCGGTGCGAGCGGCACACCGAACAGGTCGTCTTGCATAGGGTGTCCTGGCTCGCCGCTCACCGGGCCGGCGTGGTCCCCGCGCCGTCTTCAAACGCCGCACGCACAGCCTCCACCAGCCGCTCGTGCACACCGTAGAAGGCGCCGCCTTCCTCAAAAATCTCGGGCAGCTCCTGCCGCAGCGTGCCGCTGACCACCCATTGGCTTTGGTGCAGCGACCGAATGATGCGGTCGGCATCCGCGTCCGGCATCTCCACCCAGCGCTTGATGGCGGCGCGCGCGGCGTCGTGCTGGCGCAGCAGCAGGGCCTCCTCCGCCATCTCGTGTTCCACCGTCTGGCGCAGCAGCTCGCTCAGGTAGCGCGCATGCGCCGTCAGGTCGAGGTAGCGCCAGACGTGCTGCGCGTCGTCGGCTTGCAGGAACTCGAAATTCGTCTCCACGCCGTCGGCGCACACCCGGTGCGCCCCGAAGCGGTAGCCGTCGGCATAGGCCCGCATGAACGGCCGCGACACCACCTCCAGCACCTCGTCGTACTGCGCCCGGCCTTTGGCCGAGCCGGCGATGGTGGCCGACACCGGCACCACGATGTTCGGCGGCACCACCTTGTCCGCCGCCAGCAGGTGGTTGACCAGAAAACGGTGCACCCGGCCGTTGCCGTCGGCCAGCGGGTGCAGGTACACAAAAGCGAACGACACCGCCGCCGCGCGCGCCACGCTGTTCGCACCGCGCGTGCGCCGCTCATACAGCCGCAGCGCGTCCAGCATGCCCGGCACCCGGTCTTCGCCCGGTGCGATGTAGTGCACCAGCTGCGCGCGCAAGCTGCTCTGCCCCACAAACACCGGCGACTGGCGGACGCCCACCCGCAGCGCGTGCGGCCCCAGCACCGCCTTCTGCAGGCCCAGCAGGTGCTCGGGCGACATGGGGTCGTCCAGCCAGCCGCTGAATTCAGTGATCGCGGCGGCAAAGCGGCGAACCTTGTGATCTTGGTCGGCCTCGTGCTCCACGGCGAAGCTCGCGCGCGACTCCTTGAACGTCAGCCAGGCCGCGCTGCGCAGCAGCAGCTCCGGGCCATAGGTGTCGTCCAGCCGCTGCACGCCGGCCCCCACGTCGTACAGCCAGCCGCGCTCAGCCTCCGGCCCCAGCACCACCAGCGGGCAGAACTCGGGCGAGCCGGGCAGGTTGTTGTTGACCCGCCAGCGCCGCACCCGCTCGGGCCGAGACGCTGTCAGGTACTGCCCACCGTCAATGGCGTCCACATAGCCCATGTTGGCCGCCGTGTCGGGCACATCCAGCCGCCGCCCGGTGAACCACTCATAGAAGAAGGCGGTGCGGCGAGCGTAGCGGCCCGTGGGTTCATCGCGCACCCAGGCCGCCACCTCGGCCGGGTCCAGCGCGGCAAACAGGCGCGAGAAGAACTCAAAATGCAGCCGCTCGTACTTCAGCCCGAACTCGAAGTGCCCCCGAAAGCTGTCGGCCGGCTGGTACTGGGCAGGCCAGGTGAGCACCTCGTGGCCATCCACTGCCTCGCGTTGGCGCACCGCCCCCAGGCGGCTGCGGCTGAACAGCGGCTGCACGAGGCGGATGCCGTGGACTTGGGCCAGGCGTTGGAAACCCAGGAAGGTGTCGGCCATGGTGGTGTTTGGATAGGGATGACGCTATTTTGATAGAAAACTGATTTCTTCCCACCAAAACGCTAGAACGGTGGTCGCAGGGCTGGTCGCCTCTGCCGGCGTGCTCGCGGCGGGGCACCAGCAGTTCAGGATGCGGAAGGTGGTTGCCAACTTGTGACAAGACGTTGCAGAATGGCCGCTCGAACGGACAACAACCAAAAACGTTCCAGCCAGAGAGGGAGCCATGGTCCATCAACATCCGACGCCGCTGCGAAGCTGGCCCGAACCATCGGGCCGTCAGGCTTCGGCCCACAGCGGCAGCAATACCCTGTCAGTCGCGTTTCGTGGCATGCGAATGCCGCGAAAACGCGTGAGTGCTCAGTCCAGTGCTTGCGAGCAAAAGGCAAGACCTGACCCCCAAGTCCCGAGTGCCTATCCGTTCGCGCGCCGGCAGGTTGGTGGGGTTCAAGTCGGCTACGGCGAAAAGGCACTGCAATCACAGGTCAAGGCGGCAGGCGGCGTCTGGGATCCTGTGTTACGCCTTTGGAAGTTGCCACTGCGCGCGGCCCGACAAGTGGGGCTGTCCGACCGTGTACGTGCTCTGGAGGAATGAGATAGATGTGGATTCCATATCTATCCAGAAACGTTGCATCTATCCAAAAGTGGATGGATGTGGCTTTTAACTACGCCGTATAAATCAAAGTTATGCATAAGCCCATAGGAGACGCAGTGTAGTGACAAAAGTTAGCAACCCACTTACCGTGGTAGCAATATTCGCAACCTTGGCTGAAGGTTTTGCGACCATTTCTCTGATTAACCTCTCCCCAGAGATGCAGGCCATTTTCATTTATTTTGTCATGGCATTTCCAATACTTATTGTCGGGGTGTTCTTTGCAATTCTGAACTGGAACCACACAGTCCTGTATGCGCCTAGCGACTTTGAAAATGAGGAAATGTATATCGAATCATTAAGAATCAAAGACGCCCTAAAATATCAGGTGATCGGGACTGTCACATCCGCTGTATCTGCAGAGGTTTCGCTATCGCCTGAACAGATTCAGCGAATTTCAGAGAAGGTCGGTGGTGTCGTTGAGCAGGCCTCAATGGACTCCAGGAAGGAGAAGATTCTTAGCATCCTTGCTGAGGGAGAAAAACCCACGGCAGAAATTTACGAGCACATGGGTGTCAGCAAGGTTTATGTATATCGCCTATTGAACGATCTGCTTGTGGATGGTCAGGTTGTTCAGCGAAAAGATGGTCGGCACGCACACTGGTCCCTTTCCTCTGTTACTTCGTAGCACACATATGCATAACAATTCCGTCGAGAGGGAGCCACAAGCTGCGCTTGTGGCTCCCTCCGCCTGCGGCTCCGGCCGCCCCTCACGTCAAACGTTGAGGCTGTAAAAAAACTGAAAGCGTGACTGCTGCCATGACTGCTCTGGAAAATCGACCTCTCAGAACGCGCTGTATTGAACGATTGCGGGCTCGGCAAGGGGACAAGGACACCTTGAATCGGAGTAAAAGTGTGGCCTCGGACGTTTTTTTACAACCTCGTTAGGCGCTGCAGAGCAGCGACTGATTCGTGCAAGCACCCTTGAAAGCCTCTATGCATAGCACTCCCGTCAAGAAGCCGTTCGTCTTTGTATTGATGCCGTTCTCATCAGACTTTGACGACATCTATCGCTACGGCATCAAGAAGGCCTGTGAGGATCACGGCTGCTACTGCGAGCGAGTCGACGAGCAGATGTTCGATGGAACGATCCTGGACAGGATCTACAACCAGATTACAAAAGCTGACGTAGTTATAGCTGATATGACAGGTAGAAACGCAAATGTCTTCTACGAAACGGGGTACGCACATGCACTCGGCAAGCGGGTCATTCTGTTAACGCAGAGTACCGATGACATTCCTTTTGATCTGAAGCACTACACGCATCTTGTCTACAACGGTCGCATCAGCGATCTGGCTCAGCAACTCGGCCCTCGGATTGCTTGGACCATCAGCGAGGCAGGAATGCTCGCTGACGATACGAATCGCCTCATTCGATATTCGGTCCAGGGGGTTCAACTAGACAACAGCGTACAGGTCGACATCGTCGAACACTTTGATGAAGACCAGAGGTGCCTTGTCCGCATCCTTCAGCTCGACATCTGGAACGATTCAAAGAAAATTCTGAAGTCGACCGAATTCGATGTCGGAATCGTTATCGACTCGTTTACAGGTCGAAGCGCTTCAAGGCTAGAAGACGGTCGTTACTGGCACGTAGTGACCGGCATACCGGATATCTTCTCCGGCTCAATGCGCTCAGTTCGCATCAGTCTTGAAATACCTCATGGCGTTGACCATGCTCGCCTAACCGGCGAAGGCGTACCCGTCGCATTGAAAGAGATCTCTGCTTTCGGGCATCGAAATATCAACTTTGTTGCGCGACTCCGAACCCGAGAGTCAGTTGAGCATGCTCACCATTTCGTTCCACCTGTGCCGGGCAGCGCCTAACCCTGCCATCGAGGGGGACGTCCAAGGGCTATCGCCCTTGGACGTCCCTCATGTCAAACGTTGAAGCTATAAAAGAACTGAAAGCGTGACTGCTGCCATGACTGCTCTGGAAAATCGACCTCTCAGAACGCGCTGTATTGAACGATTGCGGGCTCGGCAAGGGGTCAAGGACACCTCGAATCGGAGAAAAAGTGTGGCCTCGGACGTTTTTTTACACCCTCGTTAGGCGTCCCAGGAACTTCCATGCCGCTCCTTATCGCTGTCACATGCTTCATCACGTTCACCATGCTTCTTTGGCTGGGTCGCATAAGCGAAGCCAGCTACTGCTTCTTGGTCGCCGCAACCGCACTGCTCGGACTTGTTCTGCACGGTTTCGGACGCCTGCAAGAGCTTGATCTGAAGAATCTCAAGTTGGTTCTCCGCGAAATTGATCAGGCAAAAAAGGATCTTTTCGTCCGAGAGGAACGCCTGAAAAGTGTCGCCCTACCACTTGCGCAGATTCTTGCCTTCACTGGCGCCTCGGAAGGCAGGTTCTCAAGTACTGAATCATCTCGAGCGAAGCGAAGTTGGTATCGCAAGAAGGTGTCGCAGCTAGCGTCTGCACTCCAACTCACGGACGCCGAGGCAGTGGCCCTAAATCAGTACCTAGACAAATACGACGAGATCGACAAGACAATTGGGCCAACCGGCGCACTACTAACAAGCGACCCAGAGTACGCCGCCAAGAAGGAAAAGCTGCAGGCGCTTTCAAGCGAGATAGTTGCAATGCTTGAGAAGGAGGCGCAGTGACGCCTACCCCTTCCATCAAGAGGACTCGCCCCGGCAAGCCGGGGCGGGCCTCCCATGTCAAACGTTAGGCGCTTTTCCTCTATCAATCGAATTGGGAGACTCCATGCTTGAGTACGTCATTGACAAGCTGATTTGTCTACTAGGGCCGATAGCCACGCTCTCAAAGGAGAAGCGAGACCTCAAGGACAACGCCTTACGATCCATTTCGACCGCGCTCCTGGAAACAAAGCTCTACTACCGAGACTTGGAGAAAGGGAAGCCGCGGAACATGGATGTCGAAGCGCAACTTTCAAAGTACTGGGGAGCCGCAGCTATTCCACTGCGGCACATCGACGAAGAATTGGCTATGACCTGCGAATACAAGGCAGACTTCTGGACAAATCCAGAGAACTGGTCAGCCGAAGAGATCAAGCGAGTAGGCATAAAGCTGGAAGATGTCTCAAAGGCGTATAGAAGCATCGCAATGCCGAGGTTTTCAAATGTGGCGCGCAAGGCCTCAAGCGCCTAACCCATCAATCGAGAGGACGTGCCCCGGCAAGCCGGGTCACGCTTCGCATCTCAAACGTTGAGGCTATAAAAGAACTGAAAGCGTGACTGCTGCCATGACTGCTCTGGAAAATCGACCTCTCAGAACGCGCTGTATTGAGCGATTGCGGGCTCGGCAAGGGGTCAAGGACACCTCGAGTCGGAGTAAAAGTGTGGCCTCGGACGTTTTTTTACAACCTCGTTAGGCTGCGATGGAGAACGAGCCAAAGATTTCAGACCTACCCGATCCAGAAGACCAGGTTTTTGGTGGAATAAACCTACTCACGAGGTCACTGCGTGACCTTGATGATCGAGGTCTGGTTCTTTCGTTAGCAGCGTTTGCTGAGGAGGCCCTCGGCGAGCTACTGAAGGCATTCATGATGCCTGTCGAGGCGACGACACAACTTATCGATGGTTTCAATGCTCCACTGGGAACATTTTCCTCACGCATTAAAGCCGCTTACGCCATGGGCTTGATCACCAAAGACCAATTTATCGATCTAGAACGCTTGCGCAAAATTCGGAACGAATTTGCTCATAGTTGGAAGCCGGTTAATTTGTCAAAGCAGAAAATTGCGGCACTGATTGATGGCATGGGCTTTAGTCGCATAGATGATAATTTCCCAGATACGCCCAGCGAGAAGATTCGCAGTTCCATGAGTTGTTTGTTGGTTGAAATCCGCTCCTCGACCCATCAAATTAAAAAGAAGGGTATGCGGGCAAAGTTGATTGGAAGTCATCTCATGCGTGGCTTTTCCGGAGACTTCGAGGCCCAAATTAAAAATTCTCGAGAAGAGCTAAACAACATCGCGAAGAATCTGGAAGGGGCGGAGGAAAGGAAGCGGGAGTTCTACCTAACGCTCCTTCTCGGGTTCAAAGATAGATTGACAGTATTGGCGAAACCGGAGGGCCCTGAGCAGAAGAAAGTTCTTTCGGCTTTTCTCGAGGAGTTTAGTAGTGTGCTACGTCAAGTCTCAGCCTAACAATTCGCTCCAGAGGGACGCTACGCCAAAAAGCTGGCTTCGCGCCCCTGAGCTAGCACGTTATTTCTTTGAACGATCACGGATTCACCATGCATGACTCCAAGAAAATCGAAGAAGCGGTTCTCGCATTGTTCGGGGCCTTTGCATTCGACAACGGCCGGGTGTGGAAACGGTTCGATTTCGACGTGATGCAGTCGCAGGCGGATCAAGGTTTGATTTCGGACCCACGGGGCCGCGCCGAATCGGTTCATCTGACGCCCGAAGGCCTTGCTCGGTCCAAAGCGCTGGCCGACCGGTTGTTCGGCGCCTGAGCGGTCCCCAAACGGTCACAGGTGCCGCTCCACCCCTGTGGCAAACTCGCCCGCTTCGTATGAAACGGGCCCCCGTGGCCCCTCGGGACATGCAAAAAATCATCGCGCAGCTCGCGCAGGAAATCCGGGTCGGGGTTCACCAGATCAAGGCGGCCGTGGAGCTGCTGGACGGCGGCGCCACCGTGCCCTTCATCGCCCGCTACCGCAAGGAAGTCACCGACGGGCTGGACGACATTCAGCTGCGCGAGCTGGAGGCCCGGCTCAGTTACCTGCGTGAGCTGGAAGACCGCCGGGGCGCGGTGCTCAAGGCCATTGACGAGCAGGGCAAGCTGACCGACGCGTTGCGTGTGGCCATCGCCCAGGCGCCGACCAAGCAGGAGCTGGAAGACCTGTACCTGCCTTTCAAGCTGAAGCGCCGCACCAAGGGCCAGATCGCGCGCGAGTTCGGCATCGAGCCGCTGGCCGACAAGCTGTTTGCCGACCCGACGCTGGACCCGGCCGCCGAGGCGGCGGCGTTCACCAAGCCGGCTGAGGTGCTGGACGATGGCAAGCCTGGCGCCGACTTCTCCACCGTGCCGGCCGTGCTCGACGGCGTGCGCGACATCCTCTCCGAGCGCTGGGCCGAAGACGCTGCGCTGCTGCAGAGCCTGCGCGAGTGGCTGTGGACCGAGGGCCTGCTGCAGAGCAAGCTGGTGGCCGGCAAGGACGAGAACCACCCCGACGTGGCCAAGTTCCGAGACTACTTTGATTACGACGAACCGATTGGCCGCGTGCCCTCGCACCGCGCGCTGGCCGTGTTTCGCGGCCGCGCGCTGGAGATCCTGGACGCCAAGCTGGTGTTGCCCGAGCCCGAGGCGGTCGTGAGCGCCGCGACCGGCAAGCCCGCGCCCACCGTGTCGCTGGCCGAGGGCCGCATCGCCCTGCACCTGGGCTGGAGCCACAAGGGCCGCAAGGCCGACGACCTGCTGCGCAAGTGTGTGGCCTGGACCTGGCGCGTGAAGCTCAGCCTCTCCAGCGAACGCGACCTGTTTGCCCGCCTGCGCGAGAGTGCCGAGGCGGTGGCGATCAAGGTGTTTGCCGACAACCTGCGCGACCTGCTGCTGGCCGCGCCGGCCGGCCCGCGCGTGGTGATGGGGTTGGACCCAGGCATTCGCACCGGCGTGAAGGTGGCGGTGGTCGACGCGACCGGCAAGCTGGTGGACACCGCCACCGTGTACCCGCACGAACCCAAGCGCGACTGGGACGGCTCGCTGCACACGCTGGTGCGCCTGTGCGACAAACACGGCGTGAACCTGATCGCGATTGGCAACGGCACCGCCAGCCGCGAGACCGACAAGCTCGCCGCCGACTTGATCAAGCTGATCCAGAAGGGCGCGGCGCCCGATCACCCCTGCCACGGCCTGCAGAAGGTCGTGGTCAGCGAGGCGGGCGCCTCGGTGTACTCCGCGAGCGAATTCGCCTCGCAGGAAATGCCGGACGTGGATGTGAGCCTGCGCGGCGCGGCCTCGATTGCCCGTCGCCTGCAAGACCCGCTGGCCGAGCTGGTGAAGATCGACCCCAAGAGCATCGGTGTGGGCCAGTACCAGCACGACGTGAACCAGAGCGAGCTGGCGCGCACGCTGGAGGCGGTGGTGGAAGACTGCGTGAACGGTGTGGGCGTGGACCTGAACACCGCCAGCGTGCCGTTGCTCTCGCGGGTGTCGGGCCTCTCGGCCACGGTCGCCAAATCGGTGGTGCGCTGGCGCGAGGCGCACGGCGCGTTCAAGAGCCGCCAGCAGCTGATGGAGGTCAGCGGCCTGGGCGCCAAGACGTTCGAGCAGGCGGCCGGTTTCCTGCGCATCCGGGGCGGTGACAACCCGCTGGACATGACCGGCGTGCACCCCGAAACCTACCCGGTGGTCGAGCAGATCATCGCCAAGACCGGCCAGCCGGTCGCCACGCTCATGGGCCGCGCCGACATGCTCAAGACGCTTCGGCCCGAGCTGTTTGCCAACGAGAAGTTTGGTGTGATCACGGTCAAGGACATCCTGACCGAGCTGGAAAAACCGGGCCGCGACCCGCGCCCGGACTTTGCGGTGGCGCGCTTCAACGACGGCGTGGACGACATCAGCGATCTGCGCGAGGGCATGATCCTGGAGGGAACGGTGTCCAACGTCGCCCAATTCGGCGCCTTCATCGACCTCGGCGTGCACCAGGACGGCCTGGTCCACGTGAGCCAGCTGGCCAACAAGTTCGTCAACGACGCGCGCGAAATCGTCAAGACCGGTGACATCGTCAAGGTCAAAGTGATGGAAGTCGACGTGGCGCGCAAGCGCATCGGCCTGTCCATGCGGCTGGACGCCACGCCCGCGAAGCGCGAGCCCGGCGCCCCGCGCGACAACCGCTTCGAGCCGGCCCGGGGCGGGCCGCGGGCCGCGGGCGGGCAGGGCGGCGGTCAGCGCCAGCCCGAACCGGCCAGTGCCATGGCCTCGGCTTTCGCCAAGCTGCAGGGCGTGGGGAAGCGCTGAACGGGCGGTTCGCGGGGCGGACCGGGTCCGTTTCGCGGACCCTGAAGCGCGGTGGTTCGGTGCCATTTCGGGCGGTGTTTCGAGCCTCAAGTTGCCATCAGGCGGGCCGATAAAGGTGGTGTCACACCGCCCTATACCGACCTTCGGACTTCAGACCATGCAACTCGAAGCCCTGCTCAATTACCCCCGAGCCCTGCCGGCCATGCCGCGCGCCGTTTCGGACCTGTTGGCCGAGATGAACCGGGAAGACCCCAGCCCCAAACGGGTGGGTGAACTGATCGGGCGCGACCCGGCCCTGACCACGCGCGTGCTGCGCCTCTCGAACTCCGCCTTCTTTCGCGTCAGCCGCAAGATCGGCAGCGCCGACGAGGCCGTGGCCCTGCTGGGCATGACCCATGTGCGCTCGCTGGTGATGGCGGCAGCACTGGGCGCGAGCTTCAAGAACGTGCCCGGCATCGACCTCAAACAATTCTGGCGCTACAGCCTGCGCGCGGCCGATATTGCGCGCGCGCTCGCCGGCGTGCTGCACCAGAACCAGGGCAACGCCTTCACCGCGGGCCTGATCCACGCCATCGGTGTGCTGGTGATGCACATCGCCATGCCCGACCAAATGCTCACGCTCAACGTCAGCACCCAGCCGCTGGACTTTGACCGGGCGGCCGCCGAACAGGCGGTGTTGGGCTACAGCTACGCCCAGGTCGGCGCCGGCATGGCGGAGAAATGGCAATTCCCGCAGGAGATGGTGTCGGCCCTTGCCAACCAGCTCACTCCCTTCGAAGGCGAGGCTTACGACCCGCTGGCCGGGTTGCTGCACCTGGCTTCGTGGCGCGCGCGCGCCGAGGAGCTGCAGCTCGACATCAACGGCATGGCCGCCACCTTTCCCGACATGGTCGGGCTCACGCTCGGGCTGGACCTCGACAGCGTGCTGGGCAAGGACCCGGCCGAGTGGTCCTTCAGTCAGGCCCTGGGTGCTTTCATCGGCTGATACCGGCTTGCCGGTATGAAGCCCCGAACGACACCTCAAGTCCTGTGCGCGTTGGACGAAGAACCTAACAACAGACATCGCTTTCCATCCACGAGGCAATCACCATGCAGCTCGAAAAACTTCTCAAGCAGCCCAACGCCCTGCCTTCGGCTCCCAAAGTGGTTCGCCAGCTGATAGAGACCTTCGACCAGGAGGATGTGGACCTGCTGCGTGCGGCGGCCCTGATCGAGTCCGACCCGGTGTTGACCGCCAAGCTGATCAAGACCGCCAACTCGGCGTTCTTCGGTCTGCACCGCAGCGTGACCAACGCCCGTGAAGCCATGAACATGATGGGCCTGATCAAGGTCCGTGCGCTGGTGATTGCGGCCGCGCTGGGCGACGGCTTCCACCGCCTGGGTGGTGTCAACCTCAACCAGTTTTGGCGCTACAGCCTCAATTCGGCCAACCTCTCGCGCTACATCGCGCTGCCGATCAAGATCGACGAAAACACGGCGTTCACGGCCGGCCTCGTGCACGGCATCGGTGAGCTGGTCATGCATGTGGGCATGCCCGAGGCGATGATCGATCTGGACCGCAGCGTGCCCATGCTTGACCTCAAGCGTGCTCGCGCCGAAAAGGGCCTGTTTGGCTACAGCTACGCCGAAGTCGGCGCGGCGCTGGCCCGTGAGTGGCGCTTCCCCCAGAAGATGATCAACGCCATCGAACACCAGGCCGCCCCGTTCGACAACGAGGTCTACGAACCCATCGCCGGGGTGATTCACATCGCGTCCTGGCGCTCCCGCGCCGAGGAGCTGTCGATGGGCAGCGAAGGCCTGATCAACACCTACCCGGACCCCATCGGCCTGGTGCTCGGCATCGACCCCGACACGGTGATCGGCGAAGAAATTCCTTCGTTGACCCGCCACACGGAAAAGAGCGAGACCCCGGTCACGGCTTGATGCGCCGGTGACCTGGCAGGGCGGTTCAGCCCTTGAGCTTGAGCATCATGGTCACGGCGCTGGCCATGGCCTGCTCGATCATCAGCACCTTGGTGAACTCCTCGCCGTGCATCAGGGCGTCGGTCCACTTCTCCTTCTGCAGCGCCTGTTTCCATGAGGGCGTCTGGGTGGCGGCGACCACGATGTTGCGCAGATGGGCGCGCTCGGCCTCCGAGATCTGACCGGGGCCGAACACCGCCCGCCAGTTGCCGAGGTCGGTGTTGACGCCCAGCTCGTTGAGCGACGGAATGCCGTGCAGCGCCTTGCGCGCCGACACGGCCAGGGGCCTGAGGCTTTTGTTTTCGATCGCGGTCTGAAACTCGCTGTAGCTCGAGATGGCGACCTGGGCCTCGCCCTTCTCCAGCAAGGCCATGGCTTCGCGACCGCTGCTCGTGGGCAGGTACTTCAGCCGACCGACATCGAGGCGCAACTGGCGCGCGATCATGCCGGCGAGCATGTGGTCCACCCCGCCCGCCGAGCCGCCGGTGAACGCCACCGCAGACAGGTCTTTGCGCATCGCTTCCTTGAGCGCGTTCATGTCGGGCAAGCGGCCGCCGCTGGGCGTCACCAGCACCATGAAGTCGTTGGTCAGGCGGGCGATGGGGCTGACCTGCGCCAGCGTGACCGCGGGGCGGTTCACCGCGATGGCACCCAGCATGACCATGCCGCCGATCAGCAGCGCGGCGGGGTCGCGGTTGAACCGTTCCACGAAGTCGGTCAGGCCGAGGGTGCCGCCTTTGCCGCCCTTGTTTTCGTAAACCACCTGTTGCGCCAGACCGGCCGACTGGATCGCCGCCCCGAGGGCGCGTCCGGTCTGGTCCCAACCGCCGCCGGCACCCCCGGGGATGTAGACGGTGAGCTTCGCGAGGGGCGTGGGTGCGTTCGCTGGCGGGGCAGCGGCGGGTGCCGTCTTCTGGGCGAACGACGGTGTCGCCCAGAGCGCCGTGGCAGCGCCACACGTCTTCAGCCAATGTCTGCGGATCATGGGCGCTGCCTTTGAGATGAGGTGGGATTTGGATTCAATCCTCGAAGACTGTCGTTCTGCTGTCAGCCTTGTCAGGGGAAACCCGATCTCCGACGGACCGCGGGCCAGCGGGGTGTGAACGGTCGTTTCCCGTTTGCGCCATGATGCGGGGCTGTCTGTTTGCTCCCTCCCACACCATGCCTGCCTTGCGTTTGTATGCCGGTCCTCTGGCCCGTCAGCACCTGGAACGCCACGGCCTTCGTCCGCAGGACGTCGGTGCCATTCCCGCCGCCGCCGGTGGCCCCAAGGGCCTGATCCTCGGGCCGCTCGACCGCTTCATCTTTGGGGAGTGGCTGCCGCGCAGCCAGCAGCCGGTGGACCTGATCGGCGCGTCCATCGGCGCCTGGCGCATGGCCACGGCCTGCCTGGACGATCCCGCCGCCTCGCTGGCGCGGCTGGAGCGCGACTACATCGGCCAGCACTTCGAGCTGCCGCAAGGCCAGAAGCGACACACCGCCGAGCAGATCAGCCGCCAGTTCGCGCGCAACCTCCAGGTGTTTTATGGAGAGCGCGTCGAAGAGGTGCTGCGGCACCCGCGCTACCGCTTGCACATCGTCACCTCGCGCGGGCGCCATGTGCTTTCGCGAGACGGCGCGCTGCGCACGCCACTGGGTTACCTCGGCGCCTACGTGGCCAACGCCATGGGGCGCAAGGCCCTGGGCGCCTGGCTGGAGCGCGTGGTGTTTTCTTCGCTGCAAGGTGACGAGCCCGCCGCGTTGCCCTTCGGCACACAAGATTTCCGCACCCGCCAGATGCCGCTGAACGCCGGCAACTTCATGGACGCTCTGCAGGCCAGTTGCTCCATTCCCTTTGTGCTGCGCCCGGTGCACGCCATCGCCGGCGCGCCGCCCGGCCCCTATTGGGACGGTGGCATCACCGACTACCACCTGCACCTGCGTTACCAGACGCCCGACACCGCGCCGCTGGTGCTCTACCCGCACTTCCAGCGCGCCGTGGTGCCCGGTTGGCTGGACAAGCGCTGGAAGGGCCGGCACGCGGCCAGCCCCGCGCTGGACCGCATGGTGGTGGTCGCACCCGACCCGGACTGGGTCAAGACCCTGCCCCATGGCCGCCTGCCCGACCGCAGCGACTTCAACCGCTACAGCCAGAACCTGGCCGCGCGCGTGCAGGCCTGGAGCGCGGCCACGGCCGCCGCCGTGCGGCTGGCCGACGAGTTCGCGCAATGGCTGGAGCGGCCCGACCTGTCGCGCGTGGGCGCGCTGTAACCCCCGCTTCAGGGGCGCCCGCGCCGATAATTCACCCATGTCCGCCGAACCCTCCACTCCCGCCCGCTACCTCACCGCCGCGCTCTACAAGTTCGTCGACTTGCCCGACTTCGCCGCGCTGCGCGAGCCCTTGCTCGCGGTCTGCGAAGCCCACCAGGTCAAGGGCACGCTGCTGCTCGCGCGAGAGGGCATCAACGGCACCATCGCCGGCCCTGAGGCGGGCGTGCAGGCCGTGCTGGCGTTCCTGCACGCCGACCCGCGCCTGGCCACCCTGGGCCACAAGGCCTCGTGGGCCGACAAGCCGCCGTTCTCGCGCATGAAGGTGCGTTTGAAGAACGAGATCGTCACCTTGCGGGTGCCCGGTCTCGACCCCAACCGCACGGTGGGGCAGTACGTGAAACCGCAGGACTGGAACGCGCTGCTGGCCGACCCGGACGTGCTCGTGATCGACACGCGCAACGACTACGAGGTGGCCATCGGCACCTTCAAGGGCGCCATCAACCCCGACATCAAGACCTTCACCGAACTGCCGGCCTGGCTCGATGCCCAGCCCGCGTTGCAGGACGGCAAGAAACCGAAGGTCGCCATGTTCTGCACCGGTGGTATCCGCTGCGAGAAGTCCACCGCGCTGATGAAGATGCGTGGCTTCGACGAGGTCTACCACCTCGAAGGCGGCATCCTCAAGTATCTCGAAGAGGTGCCGCCCGAGCAGAGCACCTGGGAGGGCGATTGTTTCGTGTTCGACGAGCGCGTGAGCGTGGGCCACGGGCTGCGGCCCGGCCCTCACGAGCTGTGCCGCTCGTGCCGCTGGCCGCTGGGCGAAGCCGAGAAGGCGTCGCCGCTGTACGTGAAGGGCGTGAGCTGCCCGCATTGCCACGACCTGCGCAGCCCCGAAGAGAAAGCGAAGCTGGCCGAGCGCCAGCGGCAGGTGGAACTGGCCGATGTGCGCGGCGAGGTGCACGTGGGGGCACGCATGCCCACGCGAGAAGGCCACTGAACCTGCCACTCGGGTGTTTCATCGTGCGGTGGTTGCAAAGTGCGTCGCTCCGGTAAAGCGGGTAACGCTTCCCAACACCTGGGTTTTTGCGGTGGATTCGTCCCTAGACTGGCGACCTTTGCAACACCCAAGGAGTTTTCATGAAGCGTCTCATTCCCTTCCTCGCCGTCGCCACGCTCGCCACCGCCTCGGTGGGTGCCAGCGCCCAGGGCCTGTACGGCGAACTGGGTTACACCCCATTGAAGCTCGAAGGCAAGGTCTCTGGTGTGGGCGTCACGTCCAAGCCGTCCAATGTGCGCGGCATCATCGGTTACGAGCTCAACGACAACCTCGCCGTCGAAAGCATGCTCAGCCTTGGCCTGCGCGACTCCGACGTGAAGGTGGGCGGTTTCAACTTGGGCGGCAAGGCCGAGGTGGACAACATGATTGGTGTGTTCGTCAAACCCAAGGTCCATGTCGGCGAGGGCCTGGAAGTCTTCGGTCGTGTCGGTGCCACGCGGGCCAAACTGTCCATCGGCAGCGAGAACGCGAGCGACACCTCCATCGCCTACGGTCTGGGCGCGAGTTACCACATCAACACCCAGCTCTCGCTCAACGCCGACTACATGACCTACCACGACAAGGACGACGTCACCCTCAAGGGCTTCACCGTCGGCGTGGGCTACAAGTTCTGACCTGACCCGGTAGGCTGTGGCGGTGCTTACGCTCAACCGAGCTGCACCGCCTCGCCCTCGGGGTTGAAGGGGATGAACGCCTGCAGGCGCCCCAGGCGGATCGCCTCCACCATGTCCTGCAAAGGTTTTTCCGCGTCTTCGCTGGTGGGCGCGCGGCCTGAGCGGCCCGCCAGCGCCGCCGCAAACACCATGCCCCAGGCAGGCCCCATCTGGGTGGCTTCCTGCTTGAACTGCTCGAACGACACGATCTCGTCGGGCGCCTTGTCCACACACATCTGAGGCACCAGCGCACCGCCCTCGCCACGCTCGAAACCCGCGCGCTCGGCGGGGCTGGCGTCGTCGGGCAGCTCGATGCCGGCGAACACAAAGAGCAGGCGCTGCGGTTGGGGCTGGGCGCGAGCGGCGTTCAGCAGATCGTCAAAAGTGGCAATGTTCATGGTGTCGCTACCGTTTCAGAAATAAGAGGGAAGCCGGTGGGCGCCTCAAGGTTCAATGACCTGTCCGTCGTGTTCCACATAAGGCTGGTAAGGGCCGGTGCCGCTGTGGGTGGACACCGAGGCGGGCACGAAGTCGCCCCGCTGGGCGTCGAACACATGCACCTCGCCCTCTTCGATCACATAGTGCCAGCCGTGCAGGGTGAGGCGCCCGGCCTCCACCTCGCGCCGCACCATGGGGTAGTCCATCAGCCGTTCGAGCTGCAGCACCACGGCGCGCTGTTCGGTGCGGTGCAGGACCTCGGGGCGCAGTCCGGCGCCGGGCCGCCCCAAGCCGGACGCTCTCCCTTGGGGGGAAGGCGCCTCTGGCGCCTCGGGGGCAAACAACCTGACGGGCAGCAGCGCCTCTTCGACCAGCTTGAGCCAGGCCTTGAGCGCCACGGCTTCTTCGGGCGCGCCTTCGTAGGCGGTGCGGATGGCGCCGCAATGGCTGTGGCCGCAGACGATGATGCGTTCCACCTTCAGGCTGAGCACAGCGAATTCAATGGCGGCCATGGTGCCGTGCAATCCATGCGACTGGTCGTAGGGCGGCACGAAAGCGCCCACATTGCGCACCAGAAACAGTTCACCCGGCGCCGCGCCCGTGAGCAGATAAGGCACGAGACGCGAATCGGAACAGCCGATGAATAGCGTCTTGGGGTGCTGCCCCTGCGCCACCAGGTCCTGAAACCGCTGCTGGTGCAGCGGAAAGTAGTCCTCGTGGAAATCGCGCAGGCGCAGCAGCAGGTCGTCAGGCATCGCGGGCCATCACTGCACGAGGGGTGAGTCGGCGCCTTCGAGCTCGATGCCCTCCACCTGGGCCTGTCCCACCAGCAGCTGCATGTACTGGCGCAGCGCGGTGCTGCGCGACTGCAGCGCGAGCCGGCTGGCGATCTGGTCGCGCACCTGCTCGAACTCGGGCAACACGCCTTTCTTGCGGCCCAGCACCTCGATGATGTGCAGCCCGAAGCGCGTGTGCACCAGGCGCGGATGAACCCCCATGCCCCAACGGCTGTCGGTCTGGAAGAACAGCTCGTTCGCCAGCTCGGGGGCGCAGGCTTCCGGTGTCACCCAGCCCAGGTCGCCGCCCTGGGCGCCCGAGGGGCAGTTCGACAACTCGGCGGCCAGGGCCTCGAAGCGGCCCGGCGCCAGCCCTTTGCGCGACAGCTCGAGCAGCGCCGTTTCGGCGCGCTGCGACAGCGCGTGCACGTTCACGCCCGGCGTCACGGCAAACAGGATGTGCCGCACGTGCAGCGCCTGCCCGACGATCAGCCGATTTTTCTGTGCCTCGTAGTGGCGGCGGCACTCGTCTTCGGTGGGGTCGGGCGAGGTCACGGCCTGGTCGATCATGGTCTCAATGATCAGCCGTTGCGCGTCGTCTGGCTGCTGCGCGACCAACCCCCGGTAACGCGGCAAGAGGCCTTGTTTCACCGCCTGCTGCATCAGCAGTTCGGTGAAGGCGCGCTCGCGCAGGGTCTGGGCATCGAGCACCTCATCGGGCTCGTGCAGGGCGATGCCGTTGATGCTGGCCAGCTGGGGTTGGGCCAGCCCGGCGCAGGCGCAGCTGCTGCTGCCGCAACCCACAGAAGAGCTTGTGCTCATGGTGATGTCCTGGTTCATGGTGGGTGGGTTCAGCGCTGGCGCGTGGTGTCGGCGTTCAGGCCCAGCTTGCGGCTGCGCACCACCTGGTAGGGACGCAGCACATAGGCCAGCGTGCCGAAGCCGCTCCACACATGCACCAGGCGCGAGAAGGGAAAGAGCAGAAAGATCGTCATGCCCAGCACCAGGTGCACCTTGTAGGGCCAGTCCAGCGCCACCAGGCCGGCGGCGTCGGGCCTGAAGGTCACGATGTGCTGAGCCCAGTCAGCCAGCGCCAGCATCACGCCCGCGTCCTTGTGGCCGAAGGAATAGGGCAGGGTGATCAGGCCCAGCACCAGCTGCACCCACAGGATGATCAGGATGCCGAGGTCGGTGCGGTGGCTGGTGAGGCGGATGCGCTCGTCGAAGATGCGGCGGTGCAGCAGCAGCGTCAGGCCAATGAAGCAGATCACGCCAGCGATGCCGCCCGCGGTCACCGCCACCAGCTGCTTCTGTTCGGCGGTGATGAAGGGCTCGTACATGAAGTGCGGCGTGAGCAGGCCCACGGCGTGGCCACCGAACAGGAACAGGATGCCGATGTGGAACAGGTTGCTGCCCCAGCGCAGCTGGCCCTTGCGCAGCAGCTGCGACGAATCGCTTTTCCAGGTGTACTGGTCGCGGTCGAAGCGCGCCAGGCTGCCCATGAGGAACACCGACAGGCAGATGTACGGGTAGACGTTGAAGAGGAAGTTGTGCAGCGTGTTCATTCCTGCGCTCCTTGAGAGGGTTGGGGTGACTTTCTGACGATCTGGATCGGTTGCGGCTGGTTCGGTTTGGCCTGGCCTTCGGTCGAGCAACCACCGAACACCTCGGGCTCGGCCCAGCTCTGATCCATTTCCGGCTCTGGCGCAACGGCCACCGCTTCGGCCTTCTCGCCCGCCAGCTCCAGCACGGCGGCCAGCACGCTGGCGTAGGGGCTCTGGCGACCGGCCAGCGCGCTGAAGATCACGCGCACGATGTGCGCGATCTCGCCCATGAACTCACGCGCCTGCTGGGGCGGCTGGGTGGACGCAAATTCCAGCACCACCGGCAGGTAGTCGGGCAGCTCGTCGGGGCCCAGGTACAGGCCCGCCTTTTCGTAGGTCTGGATCAGGTCGACCATGGCCGGGCCGCGGTCGCGCGAATCGCCGTGCACGTGTTCAAACAGGTGCAGCGCGGTGCGGCGCCCACGGTCGAACAGCTCGACGTACTCGGCCTCGACGTCCAGCGCGAGCTGGGTGCCCAGGTGCTTGAGCAGCGCGTCGAGCTCGGCCAGCCGGGCGGCCGGCAAAGCCGCTTCGGTGCGCAGCGCCTGCTGCAGCTCGGCGGTGTGTTCGCGGAACGCCGCGTCGGGGTAACGCAGCAGGTGCGCCAGCACGCGCAGCGTGAGGCGGGCCTGCGGAGGGGATGAAGAAAACAAACTCATCTCAACTCTCCATCCGGATCGGGATGGTGCGCTTCTTCTCGCTGCCAAACAGACTGGTTTCGGTCTCGCCTTCGGAACATCCGTTGCCGAAACTGAAGCCGCAACCGCCCTTCACGTTGAAGGTGTTTTCGGCGTACTCGCGGTGCGTGGTCGGGATCACGAAGCGGTCTTCGTAGTTGGCAATCGCCATGTAGCGGTACATCTCTTCCACCTCGCGGGCGGTCAGGCCCACCTGGTCGAGCACCTCCTGGTTGATCAGGCCGTCCACGTGTTTGGCGCGCTGGTAGGAGCGCATGGCCAGCATGCGTTCGAGCGCGCGAACAACAGGGCCGGTGTCGCCGGCGGTGAGCAGGTTGGCCAGGTACTTGACCGGAATGCGCAGCTGCGACACGTCCGGGATCTCGCCGTTCTGGCTCAGCATGCCGGCGTTGGCCGAAGCGGTGATGGGCGAGAGCGGTGGCACGTACCAGACCATGGGCAGGGTGCGGTATTCGGGGTGCAGCGGCAGGGCCACCTTCCACTCCACCGCCATCTTGTAGACCGGGCTCTGGCGGGCCGCGGCCATCCAGGCATCGGGGATGCCGTCGATGCGCGCCTGCTCGATCACCTTGGGGTCGTTCGGGTCCAGGAACAGGTCGAGCTGGGCCTGGTAGAGATCGATCTCGTTGGGCGTGCTTGCGGCCTCGGCGATGCGGTCGGCGTCGTACAGCAGCACGCCGAGGTAACGGATGCGGCCGACGCAGGTCTCGGAACACACCGTGGGCTGGCCGGATTCAATGCGCGGGTAGCAGAAGGTGCACTTCTCGGCCTTGCCGCTTTTCCAGTTGTAGTAGATCTTCTTGTAGGGGCAGCCGCTGACGCACATGCGCCAGCCGCGGCACTTGTCCTGGTCGATCAGCACGATGCCGTCTTCCTCGCGCTTGTAGATCGAGCCTGAAGGGCACGAGGCCACACAGGCCGGGTTCAGGCAGTGCTCGCACAGGCGCGGCAGGTACATCATGAAGGTGTTCTCGAACTGGCCCATCATGTCTTTCTGGGCCTGCTCGAAACCGTCCAGGTTGGCGTCCTTGCTGCGCTTGCTGAACTCGCCGCCCAGGATTTCTTCCCAGTTCGGGCCCCACTCGATTTTCTCCATGCGCTTGCCGGTGATCAGCGAACGCGGGCGGGCGGTGGGCGCGTGCTTCATCTCCGGCGCCGAATGCAGGTGGTCGTAGTCGAAGGTGAAGGGCTCGTAGTAGTCGTCGATCTGTGGCAGGTTGGGGTTGCTGAAGATCTTCATCAGCAGCGACCACTTGCCGCCCTGTTTCGGGACGATGGATCCGTCGGCCTTGCGGACCCAGCCACCGTTCCACTTGTCCTGGTTCTCCCACTCCTTGGGGTAGCCGATGCCGGGCTTGGTTTCGACGTTGTTGAACCAGGCGTATTCCACACCGGGCCGGCTGGTCCAGACGTTCTTGCAGGTGACCGAACAGGTGTGGCAACCGATGCACTTGTCCAGGTTGAGCACCATGCCGATTTGGGCGCGTATTTTCATGATTGACTCCGAATGAAGGGCAATGGGCTCAGGGGTTTTCACCTTCGGACTGGTAGGCCCGAATGAGGTGGTCGTCCGCCGGTGTGTCGAGCCAGTCGACCTTGTCCATCTTGCGCACCACCACGAACTCGTCGCGGTTGGTGCCGATGGTTCCGTAGTAGTTGAAGCCGTAGCTGAGCTGCGCGTAGCCGCCGATCATGTGGGTGGGCTTCAAGACGATGCGGGTGACCGAGTTATGGATGCCGCCGCGCACACCGGTGATCTCGCTGCCCGGGGTGTTGATGATCTTTTCCTGCGAGTGGTACATCATCACCATGCCGGGGTTGACGCGCTGGCTCACCACCGCACGGGCCGCCACGGCGCCGTTGATGTTGAACAGCTCTACCCAGTCGTTGTCCACGATGCCGGCGCTCTTGGCGTCGTCTTCGCTGAGCCAGATCACGGTGCCGCCGCGGTTCAGCGTGAGCATCATCAGGTTGTCGCTGTAGGTGGAGTGAATCCCCCACTTCTGGTGCGGCGTGATGAAGTTGAGCTGGATCTCTTTGTTGCCGTTGGGCTTGATGTTGTGAATGCCCTCGGTGGTCTTCAGGTCCACCGGCGGCCGGTAGCTGCCGAAGCCTTCACCGAAAGCGATCATCCAGGGGTGGTCCTGGTAGAACTGCTGGCGACCGGTGAGCGTGCGCCATGGGATGTATTCGTGCACGTTGGTGTAGCCGGCGTTGTAGCTCACCGTCTCGCTCTCGATGCCGCTCCAGGTGGGCGAGCTGATGATCTTGCGCGGCTGCGCCTGGATGTCGCGGAAGCGGATCTTTTCGTCTTCGCGGTAGAGCGCCAGGTGCGTGTGGTCGCGCCCGGTCTGCTTGCCCAGCGCCTGCCAGGCTTTCACCGCGACGTGGCCGTTGGTCTCGGGCGCCAGCTGCAGGATCACCTCGCAGGCGTCGATGTCGGTGACGATCTTCGGCATGCCCTGCGACACACCTTCGTCCAGCGTCTTGCCGTTGAGTTGACCCAGCTGCTCGACCTCGGTGCCGGTCTTCCAGCCGATGCCTTTGCCGCCGTTGCCCAGTTTGTCGAGCAGTGGCCCTAAGGCCGTGAAGCGCTTGAAGGTGTTGGGGTAGTCGCGTTCGACCACGGCGATCTGCGGCGCGGTCTTGCCGGGGATCAGTTCGCAGTGGCCCTTCTTCCATTCCTTGACCTCAAAGGCCTGCGCCATTTCGCCGGGGGTGTCGTGCATGATGGGCGAGAGCACCACCTCTTTTTCCACGCCCAGGTGGCCGACGCAGACCTCGCTGAAGGTCTTGGCGAAACCCTTGTAGATCTCCCAGTCCGAACGCGATTGCCACACCGGGTCCACGGCCGCCGACAGCGGGTGGATGAAGGGGTGCATGTCGCTGGTGTTGAGGTCGTTCTTCTCGTACCAGCTGGCCGTGGGCAGCACGATGTCGGAATACAGGCAGGTGGTGCTCATGCGGAAGTCGAGGGTGACCAGCAGGTCCAGCTTGCCTTGCGGCCCGTTCGGGTGCCACTTCACTTCGGCCGGCTTCGCATCGTCCTTGCCGAGGTCCTTGCCCTGCACGCCGTTCTCGGTGCCGAGCAAGTGCTTGCAGAAATACTCGTGGCCCTTGCCGCTGGAGCCCAGCAGGTTGGAGCGCCACACAAACATGTTGCGTGGCCAGTTCTGCGGTGCGTCCGGGTCTTCGCAGCTCATCTCCAGCGTGCCGTCTTTCAGCGCCTGGACCACGTAGTCCTTGGCGTCCAGGCCGGCGGCCTGCGCGTCCTTGACGACCTGCATCGGGTTGGTCTTGAGCTGCGGTGCGCTGGGCAACCAGCCCATGCGTTCGGCGCGCACGTTGAAGTCGATCATGCTGCCGCTGAAGGCGGCCTTGTCGGCGGCGCTCAGCGTGGGCGAGACGATCTCTTCCATGCCGAGTTTTTCGTAGCGCCACTGGTCGGTGTGGGCGTAGAAGAAGCTGGTGCTGTTCATCTGGCGCGGCGGGCGCAGCCAGTCGGTGGCAAAGGCCAGCGGCACCCAGCCGGTTTGCGGGCGCAGCTTTTCCTGGCCCACGTAGTGCGCCCAGCCGCCACCGCTCTGGCCGATGCAGCCGCACATCATCAAGAGGTTGATGACGCCGCGGTAGTTCATGTCGGCGTGGTACCAGTGGTTCATGGCCGCGCCGATGATCACCATCGACTTGCCATGCGTCTTGTCGGCGTTGTCGGCGAACTGGCGCGCCACGGTGATGACCTGGTCGCGCGGCACACCGGTGATGCTCTCTTGCCAGGCCGGGGTGTAGGCGGCGTTGTCGTCGAAGCTCTTGGCGCCACTGCCCAGACCGCGGTCGATGCCGTACTGCGCGACCTGCAGGTCGAACACGGTGGCGACCAGCGCGTAACGCTCGTCACCAGCCTTGCCCAGGCGCAGGCGCACGGCCGGCACCTTGGCGTGGTTGATCTCGCCGTGCTGCGCGTTGGCGGTGAAGTGGGGCGTGGCGTTGCCACCGAAATACGGGAAGCCGACATCGACCACCTGGGTCTCTTGCTCGCCGTCTTCGATCACCGAGAGCTTGAGTTTCACGTCGGTGTTGCCGCGCGCTTCCTTGGCCTCCAGGTTCCACTTGCCTTCGTCTTCGCGGCCCGCTTCGCCCCAGCGGAAACCGATGGAGCCGTTGGGCAGCACCGCTTTGCCGTCGGTGTCAAACGCCACGGTCTTCCACTCGGGGTTGCTCTTCTGGCCCAGCTGGCCGTTGAAGTCGCTGGCGCGCAGGTAGCGGCCGGGCACCATCGTCACCGTGCCGTCGGGCAGGGTGTGTTCCGTCAGCATCACCAGCAGCGGCAGGTCGGTGTAGCGGCGGGCATAGTCGTCGAAATAGCTGGACCTGGCCTTGCCGCCGTCGGGGAAATAGAACTCCTTCAGCGCCACGTGGCCCATGGCCATGGCGAGCGCCGCGTCGGTGCCCTGCTTGGGGTGCAGCCAGAGGTCGGAGAGCTTGGCGACCTCGGAATAGTCGGGCGTGACCGCCACGGTCTTGGTGCCCTTGTAGCGCACCTCGGTGAAGAAGTGGGCGTCGGGCGTGCGGGTCTGGGGCACGTTGCTGCCCCAGGCGATGATGAACGAGCTGTTGTACCAGTCGGCCGATTCGGGCACGTCGGTCTGTTCACCCCAGACCTGGGGAGAAGCCGGTGGCAGGTCGCAGTACCAGTCGTAGAAGCTCATGCACACGCCGCCAATGAGCGACAGGTAACGCGAGCCCGCGGCGTAGCTCACCATGGACATGGCGGGGATGGGCGAGAAGCCGATGATGCGGTCGGCGCCGTGCTGCTTGATGGTGTAGACGTTGGCCGCCGCGATGAGCTGGTTGACCTCGTCCCAGGTGCTGCGCACAAAGCCACCCATGCCGCGCACCTGCTGGTAGTCGCGCCGGGCGTTGGCGTCTTGCTGGATCAGCGCCCAGGCGTCCACCGGGGTCTTGCTGACCTTGAGCGCCGCGCGCCAGCGCTCCAGCAGGCGGCCGCGCACCATGGGGTATTTCACGCGGTTGGCGGAATACAGATACCAGCTGTACGACGCCCCACGCGCGCAGCCGCGCGGCTCGTGGTTGGGCATGTCCCAGCGCGTGCGCGGGTAGTCGGTCTGCTGGGTTTCCCAGGTGACGATGCCGCCCTTGACGTAGATCTTCCATGAGCACGAACCGGTGCAGTTCACGCCGTGGGTGCTGCGCACGATCTTGTCGTGCGCCCAGCGGTTGCGGTAGGCGTCTTCCCAGGTGCGGTCTTCGTTGGTGGTCAGGCCGTGGTTGCCCGAGAAGGCTTCTTTGGGCAGCGTGAAGTGGGTCAATCGGTCCAGAAAGTGGCTCATGGGATGCTCCGGTTGGGGTGTGTGGTTGGGGTCATTTGCAGCTTGCTGTTTGGTTTGTTGGGCCGGGCTTTTTGGGCTGCTTTTGCATGCCTGCTTTTGTGGGGGCCGAGGGCAGTGGGGCGGATGCTTCCGTTCGTGTCCCCCGCCCTTCGGGCTCCTCCTTTACCTCACTGCAGCATCCACCCCACTGCCCTCGGCTGCCAGCACGGCTGTGTGCAAAGACTGAATGCCTTTGTGCGCCTACATCGTTGGCAGACTCAGGCCGGCGTGGCGCTCCGCTCCGGGAGGTAAAAGGAGGAGCCCGAAGGGCGGGGGACACGGACGGAGCGGAGCGCCACGCTGGCCTGAGTCCCGAAGCAACCGTGGAGCGAAGTGACTTCATGGGTTCTTGAACTCCGAGCCAACCCGCAGATAGAACCACCAGTTCAAGACCAGGCAGACGGCGTAGAAGATGGCGAATCCGTACATCGCGAACTGCGGCGTGCCGGCCTTGATCTGCGCGCCGATGACCACCGGCGCGATGAAGGCACCGTAGGCCGCGACGGCCGAGGTCCAGCCCAGCACGGGGCCGGCCTGCTGGCGGTCGAAGATCACGCCGATGGTGCGGAAGGTCGAGCCGTTGCCGATGCCGCTGGCAAAGAACAGCACGATGAACAGACCGATGAAGGCGGGGAAGTACTGCTCCGGCGTGGCCGAACCGTAGGCCTGCATCATCACGTAGCCCACCGCTGCGGAGGCCAGCACCATCACGGCCGAGATGACCTGGGTCACGATGGAGCCGCCGACCTTGTCGGAGATCCAGCCGCCGAGAGGACGCACCGCGGCACCGACGAAAGGGCCGATCCAGGCGTAGGTGAGGGCAGAGGGCGCGTTCGGGTTCTTCAGCGTGTGCGTCATCACGCCAGCGGCATCGGCCACGTGCTGGAAGCCGAAGATCACGGTGATGGCCAACGGCAGCACCATCGAGAAGCCGATGAAGGAACCGAAGGTGACGATGTAGAGCGCGGTGAGTGACCAGGTGTGCTTGTTGCGGAAGATCGCGAACTGTTTGGTCACGCCCTCTTTCATGGGTCCGAAGGCCGCCAGCTTCATCACCACCAGCGCCAGCACGATGTCCAGCGGGATCGCGACCCACATGTTCAGGATGCCCAGGCCGGTGGGGGCCGGCAGGTACAGGTAGAGCATGAAGATGGCCGGGATGAAGGCCAGCGTGTAGAGGTAGGTGACCTTGGCGAAGGCGCCGATGGGGCTGCCGGCTTCGGGTGACACGGTCTTCAAGTTGTTCATGCCGAACCAGGCCAGGATCGACAGGGGAATCAGCGAGATCACCCAGGCAAAACCGGCGTTCTGGATCCAGGTGGGGGTGCCGGCGGCGATCTTGCCGAAGATCCAGCCGCTGTCTTTCACCAGCGTCATGGGCTCACCACCGAAGGCGCCCAGCAGCGGCAGCGTCATCACCAGCGGGATGACGATCTGCATCGTCGTCACGCCGAAGTTGCCCAGGCCCGCGTTCAGGCCCAGCGCCGTGCCCTGCAGCCGCTTCGGGAAGAAGGTGCTGATGTTGGACATGGATGACGCAAAGTTGCCGCCGCCCACGCCCGACCACAGCGCCAGCAACTGGAATGCCCACAGCGGCCAGTCCTTGTGCTGCAGCGCGATGCCGGTGCCGATGGCCGGGGCCAGCAACATCGCAGTGGTGAGGAAGATGGTGTTGCGGCCACCAGCCAGGCGCACCAGGAAGGACGCCGGGATGCGCATCGTCGCGCCAGCGATGCCGGAGATGGCGGTCAGCGTGAAGAGTTCGGCCTGGGTGAAGGGGAAACCCAGGTTGAGCATCTGCACGGTGATGATCCCCCACATGCCCCAGACCGCGAAGCCGCAGAGCAGCGCGGGCACCGAGATCCAGAGGTTGCGGTAGGCGATTTTTTTGCCGGTCTGTTCCCAGAACTTGTCGTCTTCAGGGCGCCAATCGGCGATGTCCGCTCCTTGGCTGCTGGCAGCAGCACCCGAGGCAGACAGGGAGTTTGCTTTGGTGTTCATGGTGGGGTTCTGACCGTTGCCGGTTCAGTTTTGAAGGGAGAAAGATTTGGCGTCCGCGCCCATGACCGGGGTTTGGCGCACTTCGGTCCAGTACATCCAGATCAGCGAGACCCAGACCACGCCGTACATCAGCATGAAAGCGCTGGAGCGGATGCCAGTGAGGTCCATCAGCGCGCCAAACATGATGGGGAGCACGAAGCCGCCCATGCCGCCGGCCAGGCCGACGATGCCGCTGATGGCGCCGATGTTCTTCGGGTAGTCGTCGCTGATGTACTTGAAGACGCTGGCCTTGCCGAAGGCCCAGGCGATGCCCAGGATGAACATCAGGCCGGTGAAGGTGTAGACGTTCAGGCCGATGTGGAAGGTCTGCGGGCCGTTGACCGTCTGGATGGTGAAGTCGGTCTGCGGGTAGCTCAGCAGGAACAGGCAGATCCAGCTCACCCACATCACCCACCAGGTGACCTTGTGGGCGCTGTATTTGTCCGCCAGGATGCCGCCGATGGCGCGCAACACGCCGCCGGGCAGCGAGAAGCAGGCGGCCAGCAGAGCGGCGACGCGGATGTCCAGGCCGAACTCGCCGACGTAGTACTGCACCATCCAGAGCGAGAGCGCCACGTAGCCGCCGAACACGATGCTGTAGTACTGGCAGTACTTGATGACCTTGGGGTCCTTCAGCGCCTTGAGCTGGTCTTTGAAGCTCACGTTGCTTGGCACCAGGTGCGCCGGGTCGCTGTGGCTGAAGAGCCAGAACAGCACCACCGTGCCCAGCATGATGGCCGCATAGACCTGCGGCACCATGGTCCAGCCAAAGGCCACCAGCAGCACCGGCGCGACGAACTTGTTGACCGCCGCACCCGAGTTGCCCGCGCCGTACACGCCCATGGCCATGCCCTGGCGGTGCTTGGGGAACCAGCGCGCCACGTAGGGCGTGCCGACCGAGAACGATCCGCCCGCCAGACCGACGAAGAGGCCGATGGTGAGGAAGTGCCAGTAGGCGGTGGCGTAACTCATCATCCAGATCGCCGGCACGGTGAGCGCCATCAGGATGGTCATCACGATGCGGCCGCCGAAGCGGTCGGTCCAGATGCCCAGCGGCACGCGGATCAGCGAGCCGGTCAGCACCGGCGTGGCCATCAGCAGGCCGAACTGGGTGGAGTTGAGGTCGAGCGCTTTCTTGATCGGTATGCCGATCACGCCAAACATCATCCACACCATGAAGCACACGGTGAAGGCCAAGGTGCTGACGATCAGCACCGACCAGGCTTTTCTTTGATTGCGAAGTTCAGAGGCCATGTTCTTTCTCCAGAGACATGGCAAGACTGTCCGGTTTTGCCCGGCGGCTGAACATCCACCGGTGGCACGCGCGCTCACGGCAGAAGGACGATGCGCCCACAGGGCGGCATCGTCCGGAAGAACTACCCCGGGGCCGGAATCACACGGGCTTGATGTGGATCAAGCGGATTTCAAACCAGCCCATGGCTGGTCGCGAACACCGCAGCCTGCACCCGCGAACTCAGCCCCAGCTTGCGCAGGATGTGCTGCACATGGATCTTCACCGTGGTCTCGGCGATGTCGAGCGCGCGCGCGATCAGCTTGTTGCTGTCGCCGCGTGCGATCAGCAGCAGGATCTCGCGCTCGCGCGGCGAGAGCAGGGCGGGCGAAGGGCCGTTGGGCGGTTCCAGAGGGGCCGGTGTGGTCTCGGCCGGGCGGGCGCGGAACACCGAGACCAGCTTGGTCAGCATCTCGGGGCTGATCACCGATTCGCCGTCCAGCACCTTCACGATGGTCTCGGCCAGCTGGTCGGACTCCACCGTCTTGAGCAGGTAGCCGTCGGCCCCGGCGCGCAGGGCGGCGGCGAGGTCGTCTTCGTTTTCGCTCACGGTGAGCATCAGGATGCGCGTGCCCGGCGCGGCATCTTTCAGCGTGGGGATGGCGTCCACCCCGCGCACCCCAGGCAGATGGTTGTCAAGCAGGATCACGTCGGGCCGGGGCGCCTGCGCCAGGCAGCGCAGCGCCTCGCCGATGTCGCCCGCCTCACAGACCACCTCGAAGCGCTCGTCCTGCGAGAGCAGGGCCCGCAGGCCGCGGCGAAACAGGTGGTGGTCGTCGACCAGCAGCAGCTGGATGCGGGGTGTGGGGGTTTGGGTCATGGGGCAGGCAGGATCTCAGACAGTTCTTGCAGGTTGAGGCCCAGCGTGCCGATGCCTTGGGCGCTCACCGGGTACGGGGGCAGGGTCAGGGTCACCGTGGTGCCCTGGCCGGGGCTTGACTCCAGCTCGACGCTGGCACCGATGCGTTCGGCCCGCTCGCGCATGATCTTCATGCCGACGTGGTTTTCGCTGCGCTGCTGGCCGGTGTCGAAGCCCGCGCCGTTGTCGCGCACCACAAAGCACCAGCGCGCGGCCTTGTGCACGTCCAGGCTCACGTGGCTGGCGCCCGCGTGCTTGCGCACGTTGGACAGGGCTTCCTGCAGCACGTGCAGCACCTGCACCTGCACGTCGGCCGGCAGCGGCAGGCCTTGCCCTTCCAGCTGCAGGCGCGTGGGCAGGCCGGTCTGGTGCTGGAACTTCTGCAGCGTTTCCTGCAGCGCGGCCTCGATGTCGTCGGTGTTGGTGCGGGTGCGGAAGTGCACCAACAGCTCGCGCACGTCGTTGATGCTTTCTTTCAACCCGGCGTCGAGTTCGTCCAGCGTGGTGTTCACCTTGTCGGGCTGCTGCTTCTGCACCGCGCTGCGCAGCAGCCCGGCCTGGATCTTCAGGAACGCAAGCGACTGCGCGATCGAATCGTGCAGTTCGCGCGCCAGCAGGGCCCGCTCTTCACCCACCGCGGCTTCGCGCTCCAGCGCGGCGGCGCGCAGGCCTTCGAGCGCGCTGGCGAGGTGGCTGGCCAGCGCGTCGAGCAGCTCGGTTTCGTCGGCGTTGAGCTGCACCTCACTGCGGAAGAAGAGGTCGATCTCGCCGATCAGCCGCTGCTGCAGCCGCACCGGCACGCTCACCAGGCTTTCGTAGCCCGCGCGCGCGCAGTGGCGCATGGGCGCGGCGTCGTGGGTGTGGATAGGGATCACGCGCGTGCGGGCGTCTGGCTTGAGGTTGCCGCAGGCGCAGGCGCCGGCCAGCAGGCTGCGCTCTTCCTCCTGCATGTCCTGCGGAAAACAGTCGGAGGCCAGCATCAGGTAGCGCTGGTTGGCTTCGTCGGACCAGCGCACCGCCACCGCGTCGGCCTTCATGACCTGGCGCACCCGCTGCGAGAAACCACGCGAGAGCTCTTCGATGGTGTTCGCCTGCGCGAGAAAGGCGCTCACTTCGTAGAGCGCTTCCAGCCGGGCACGCTGTGCCTCGATGCGCTGCGTCTTGGCCTGCACCTTGGCCTCCAGTCCTTCGTAGAGCGACTGCAAGGTGCTGGCCATGCGGTTGAAGCCGGCCGCCACCTGGCCAAACTCGTCCTGCGTGTCGACGTCGATGCGGGTGCCGAATTCGCCCGCTTCCACCCGCGCCAGCACCTTGCGCAGGTGCGCCAGCGGGTTGATCACGTAGAGGTAGCCGGTGTAGAGCATGATCACCGCGCTGCCGATGGCCAGCGCCATCATCACGAACTGGAACAGGTTGAGGATGGCGGTGTAACCCGAGAGCTGCTTCTCGATCACGAGCACGAAGCGGTCGATGGCGTCGACGAACTCGCCCGCGGCCTGCAGCGAGCGCGTGGCGTCGGGCGGCACCTCGCCCAGCCACAGCGGGCGCTGGTTCTGCCAGAGCGCTTCAACGATGACGAACTGCTGGCTCACCTCGTCGTCCCAGGGCACGAAGAGTGGGCGGCTCGGGTCGCCGCTGCGCAGCAGGCCCAGGCTCTGGTCGAACTCGGCCACCAGCGCGTTGATGTCGCTGGCCGGCAGCTGGGCCGCCACCGAGCTGTTGAGGCGCCAGGTCTGCATGCGCATGCGGCCGGCCTCGTTCACCGCCGCGGCACCGCCTTCGAGTTGCCAGGTCACCCACAGCGTGAGGCCGATCGAGGCCAGCGCGATGACCAGCAGGCCCGCGCCGATGCGGATCAGCTTGATCGAGAGGGAGACGGTGGAGGCCATGGGTGTAGGTTAGCGGCTTTGCGCGCGCCCCGATACACCGAGGCGGGGATTCTGGCCCGGAGACCCTGGGTCAAGCAAGGACATGCCCGGTGCCTGGTGTTCCAACTAAGGTGCATCTAAAATGCATATTTTAGGTTGCCCCACCGCCGCCATGTCAACACCTCCCGAACCGGCGGCGCAGCCGGTGTTCTTTCCCCTGCTGGACCAGCAACAGAAGATCTATCCCCGCTCGGTCAGCGGCCGCTTCGCGCGCTGGCGCTGGGTGATGGTCTGGCTGACCCAGATCGTGTTCTACGGCCTGCCCTGGCTGCAGTGGAACGGCCGTCAGGCCGTGCTCTTCAACCTGGAAGAACGCCACTTCTACGTGTTCGGCCTGGTGCTGCAGCCGCAGGACTTCATCTACCTCGCGGCGCTGCTGGTGCTCTCGGCGCTGGGGCTGTTTTTCGTCACCGCCATCGCCGGCCGCGTGTGGTGTGGCTACGCCTGTCCACAGACCGTCTACACCGAGATCTTCCTGTGGGTCGAGCGCCGCATCGAGGGCGACCGCAGCGCCCGCATGCGGCTGGACGCGAAGCCCTGGGGGCTGGAGAAGCTGGCCCGCAAGATCGGCAAACAGGCGGCCTGGATCGCCATCGCGCTGTTCACCGGCTTCAGCTTCGTCGGCTACTTCATCCCCATCCACAGCCTGGCCGAACAGAGCCTGGCGCTGACGCTCACGCCCTGGGCCACCTTCTGGGTCTTCTTCTACGGCTTCGCCACCTACGGCAACGCCGGCTTCCTGCGCGAGCAGGTCTGCAAATTCATGTGCCCCTACGCCCGCTTCCAGAGCGCGCTGATCGACATGGATTCGATGGTCATCGCCTACGACGCGAAGCGCGGCGAGAACCGGGGTGCGCGCTCGCGCAAGGCCGACCCGAAGGCATTGGATCTGGGCGACTGCATCGACTGCACGCTGTGCGTGCAGGTCTGCCCGACCGGCATCGACATCCGCAACGGCCTGCAGAACGAATGCATCGCCTGCGCGGCCTGCATCGACGTCTGCGACGAGGTGATGGACAAGATGGGTTACGCCCCCGGCCTCATCCGCTACTCCTCGGGCAACGGCATCGCGCAGGGCTGGTCGGTCGCGCGCATGCTGCGCCGGGTGTGGCGGCCGCGGGTGCTGACCTACGCCGCGCTGCTGCTGGTGCTGGGCAGCGCCTTCGTCTGGAGCGTCGGGAACCGCAGCGACTACAGCGTGGCCGTCAGCCGCGACCGCGGTGCGCTGGCGCGCCAGACCGGCAACGGCGACACCGAGAACACCTACCAACTGCAGATCACCAACAGCCTGGAGCAGCCCCAGGGCTATGTCGTCCGCGTCTCTGGCCAGGAGGGGCTGCGGCTTGACACGGCTGCGGGGCTGCTGGTCGGCGCGACCAGCACCCACAGCATGGCGGTGCGGCTGGTGCTGCCGCTGGCCTGGGCTCAGCGCCACAGCGGAGAGACGCTGCCGGTGGTGTTCCAGATCGAACCCGACACGGCGGGCGCCCACCAGCCGGTCGAGGTGAAGAGCACCTTCATCGTGCCGCGCTATTGACGCGGCGGGGCGGGGCGAAAGGCCAGCGCCCAGCCCGCCCGGGAACCTACTCCCTTGCCTGCCAGACCGCTGCGCTCCAGGTGGGCGCGGCGGATTGGATGAGCTTGAGAATCTCGGGCGGAAGGTCACCAGGCCCGGTCAGCTGGCGAACCTCCAGCACGTCGTCGGAACCCCACCCGGAGGGCGCGCGCAGCGCCCACTCAATGGCTTCTTCGAGCGACTTCACCTCGATGATGTAGAAGCCTCCGACCAGCTCCTTCGACTCAGCGAAAGGACCGTCAACGAGGTGCCGCTTGCCCTGCGAAACCGCGACACGCGCGCCCCGCGCCGCAGGGTTCAGTCCCTCGGACGCGATCAAGATGCCGGCCTGGTGCATCGCTTCGTTGAACTGCATGTAAGCCGTGAAGAGCTTCTCGTCGAAACCCGTTGGCGGGTCTGTTTTCGCGTCGCCCGTGCCTGCCTGTGCTGTGATGATGAATCGCATCGTGATTTCTCCGTTGGTTGGTGTTGGGTGGTGCCGCCACTGCCACGACGAACGGTAACGCTTCGGATCGACATGGGCACGCATTTTTTGTTCGCCAGGCTTCAGCGAGAAGGCAAAGCTGCTGGGATTCGTGATTCAACCCGCGACGCCCACTCCGCCCGCGAATGCTGCGGTCGCACTCAGTCTTCGGAATCCGCATCGGTTCTGAAGACGGGGGGTGATGGCGCCCATTCGCGGCAGCGAAGGGCAAATCGTCGCTCTGTCGTGTGGGGCATCGTTCTTTCGGACAGCTCGTGTCGTTCTATAGAAATATTCACTCCACATGAATTTGATCTTCCAATACATGCAGCAAACATGCATGTATTAGGAAGCCCCATGAACCACGCCGCCACCGTTGCCCTTCCCACCACCGACCGCGCCCAGCAGGCCATCGGCCAGATCGCCGTTGATCTGCCGGGCTCCACCGCGGTCTTTCGCCGCCTCAAGCTCGACTTCTGTTGCGGCGGCCAGATTCCGCTGCAGCAGGCCTGCGCCAGCAAGGGCCTGCCGCTGGACGCGGTGCTCGACGAGCTCTCGCAGCTGGAGCGCCCGAACACCCTGCCCGTCACCGAGTCGCCCGAGGCGATGGTGGACCACCTCCTGGTGCGCTACCACGCGGTGCACCGCGAGCAGTTGCCCGAACTGATCCGCATGGCGCGCCGCGTGGAAGCGGTGCACAGCAACAACCCCGACGTGCCCGCCGGTCTGGCCGAGCACCTGGAGATCATGGAGGCCGAGTTGCTGGACCACATGGAGAAGGAAGAACAGGAGCTGTTCCCCCTGCTCAGGAGCGGCGGGCGTTCGCTGGCCACCGGGCCGATCAACATGATGCGCAGTGAGCACACCAGCCACGGCCTGCAACTGGACCGGCTGATGGAGCTCACGAACGACGCCACGCCGCCGATGGGCGCCTGCAACACCTGGCGCGCTCTGTACACGGGCATCGCGCAGTTCTCCGACGACCTGATCAACCACATCCACACGGAAAACAACCTGCTGTTTCCGCAGTTTGAGGAAGAGGAACTGCAACCGTCCACCGGCTGCGGATCGGCCTGCGGTTGCGCTTGAGACCAGGCCACTTGCGCCAGATCAAGCCATGAGCCCATTGACCCAGGTCAACGCCCGCGCGGTGGGCGGTTGATAAGGTCGCGCCGGCCTGGTTTCGGCCAGTCCACCGCGCCCTGCTCACGACCTACTCATCTATGGCCACCGACCGCACGTTAGAGAACCCCCGCACCCTGGAGCTGGTCTGCCCGGCCGGCAGCCTGCCCGCGCTCAAGGCCGCGGTGGACCATGGCGCGAACTGCGTCTACCTGGGTCTGCGCGACGCGACCAATGCGCGCAACTTCGCCGGCCTGAACTTCGACGACGCGGCCATCGCGACTGGTGTGGCCTATGCGCATGCGCGTGGCTGCCAGGTGTTCATGGCGCTCAACACCTACCCCCAGGCCGCGCAGCCGGAGCGCTGGCGCACCGCGATGGACAAGGCGGTGAACCTGGGCGTGGACGCGGTGATCCTGGCCGACCCCGGCCTGATGCGCTACGCCACACAACGCCATCCGCAGCTGCGGCTGCACCTCTCGGTGCAGGGCTCGGCCACCAACCCCGAGGCGATCAACCTCTACCACCGCGAGTTCGGCATTTCGCGCGCCGTGCTGCCGCGCGTGCTCTCGCTCGACCAGGTGCGCCAGGTGGTGCAGAAGACGCCGGTGGAGATCGAGGTGTTTGGCTTCGGCAGCCTGTGCGTGATGGTCGAGGGGCGCTGCGCGCTCTCGTCCTACGTCACCGGCGAGTCGCCCAACACGCACGGCGTGTGTTCACCCGCCAAGGCGGTGCGCTGGCAGGAAACGCCGAGGGGTTTGGAGTCGCGGCTCAATGGTGTGTTGATCGACCGCTACGCCGCTGGCGAGAGCGCGGGCTACCCCACGCTGTGCAAGGGCCGCTTCGATGTCGAGAACGACACCAGCTACTACGCGATCGAAGAGCCCACCAGCCTCAACACGCTCTCGCTGTTGCCGCAGCTGGCGCAGATGGGCGTGCGCGCGATCAAGATCGAAGGCCGCCAGCGCAGCCCGGCCTACGTGGCCCAGGTGACGAAGGTCTGGCGCGAAGCCATCGACAGCTGCCAGGCCCAGCCCCAGCACTACACGCCCAAGAGTGCCTGGATGGCCGCGCTGGACCAGGTGGCGGAGGGCCAGCAGCACACCTTGGGCGCCTACCACCGTCCATGGAAGTGACCATGAAACTCTCTCTCGGACCCCTGCAGTACCACTGGCCGCGCCAGACCGTGTTCGACTTCTACGAGGCGATGGCAGCGACGGCGGTGGACATCGTCTACCTCGGCGAGGTCACGTGCTCGCGCCGCCACGAGCTGCGCCTGTGTGACTGGCTGGACGTGGCCGAGCTCATGCGCGCGGCGGGCAAGACCGCCGTGCTGTCCACCCAGGTGCTGCTGGAGTCGGGCTCGGACGTGAGCGCAATGCAGAAGATCGCGGCGAACACCGACTTCGTCATCGAGGGCAACGACATGGGCGCGGTGAGCGCGCTGGCCGGTGAACGCGGTTTCGTCGCCGGCCCGCACCTCAACGTCTACAACGGCCCCACGCTGCAATGGATGGCGTCGCTGGGTGCATCGCGCTGGGTGGCGCCGCTGGAGATGCCGCGCCAAGACCTGGCCCTGCTGCAGCAGCAGCGCCCGGCCGGCCTGCAGACCGAGGTGTTCGTGCACGGCCGCCTGCCGCTGGCGTTTTCGGCCCGCTGCTTCACCGCGCGCCACCGCAACCTGCCCAAGGACGACTGCCGCTTCAGCTGCATTCACCACCCCGACGGCCTGATGCTCAAGACGCGCGAGCAGGCGGAGTTCCTGGTGTTCAACGGCATCCAGACCCAGTCCGCGCGGGTGCACAGCTTGATCGACGCCTGGGACGATCTGACGGCGCTCGGCGTGGACGTGGCGCGCATCAGCCCGCAGTCCTTGCACACGGCGGAGGTGATCGGCCTGTACGACGCGGTGCGCCGCGAAACGTTGAACGGCCCTGCGGCGCGCGCCGCGCTGCTCGGCCTGTTGCCCGACCGCGACTGCAACGGCTACTGGCACGGCCAGCCCGGGCAGGAGCGCGTCGAACCCGCCCTGGCCTGAACACCCCCACCGCCCCATGACCCACACCTTTGTCCAGTCCCAGCGCCACACCGTCCCGCCGCCGCTCGCCGCGGTGCTCTCGCGCCTGCCGCCGTACCCCGGCTCGCTGCTGCTGGTAACCGGGCTCAACCTGGTGCTGGCGCGCCAGCTGCCTGCCGACGTAGCCGAGCGCCTGCAGGGCCAGCGCATCCGCATCCACGTGCGAGACGCCGGCCTGAAGTTCGACTTTGCCTGGCGGGGCACGGTGTTCCGCGCCAGCGCGCCGCAGCCCGCCACCGAGCTCACGCTGAGCGCCAACGCGCACGACTTCCTGCGCCTGGCGCAGCGGCTGGACGACCCCGACACCCTGTTCTTCAACCGCCGCCTCTCCATGGAGGGTGACACCGAGCTGGGTCTGGTGGTCAAGAACGCGCTCGACGCGCTGGAGCTGCCGGTGTTCGACTTTGCGCAATGGGCGCCAGCGGCGATGCGCTCCCGTCTGAAGCAGTTGCGCCCCTCGTGGGCGCCAGGTTCCCGCCATGGCCCGCGCTGACCCCCACCTGCCCATCGTCTACGCGTGCTCCGGTTGCTCCAGCGCCGCGCAGCTGGCCAACCACGTGGCCGTGCGGCTGGACCGCATGGGCACGGCCGAAATGTCCTGCATCGCGGGCATCGGCGGTGACGTGCCCAGTCTGCTGAAGACGGCCCGCTCGGGGCGCCCCATCGTGGTCCTGGACGGTTGTCCCCTGGAGTGCGCGCGCCACTGCCTGGGCCGCCACGGCATCGAACCCACCCAGCACCACCAGTTGAACGTCTACGGCGTGCGCAAGCGCCTGCACCAGGATTTCGACCCGGACCAGGCCGAGGCCGTGCTGTTCCGGGTGCGCAACGACCTGCAGCGCCTCTTGCAAGACACCGCCACGCCACCCGATGAGCCCTCCACCCCCTGAACCACGCCGCCTGCTGGTGGCCATCACCGGCGCCAGCGGCGCGGTCTACGGCCTGCGCCTGCTGCAGGTGCTGCAACACGCGCCCGGGGTGCAGATCCACGCGGTGGTGTCCGACGCGGGCTGGCTCACGCTGCGCCATGAGCTGGACGTGAACGCCGATGCGCTGCGCCCGCTGGTGCACACCCTGCACGACGCGGCCCAGCTTGGCGCCGGCCCGGCCAGCGGCTCGTTCCGCTGCAGCGGCATGGTGGTCGCACCTTGCTCCATGCGCACGCTCGCGGCCATCGCGCACGGCCTGTCGGACAACCTGGTCACGCGCGCCGCCGACGTGATGCTCAAGGAACGGCGACGCCTGGTGCTGATGACCCGCGAGACCCCGCTGCACCTGGGCCACCTGCGCAACATGGTGAGCGTGACCGAGATGGGCGCCATCGTCTGCCCGCCCATGCCCGCCTTCTACCTGCGGCCCCAAACGATCGACGAGCTGGTGGACGCCAGCGTGGCGCGCGTGCTCGATCTGCTCGACGTGCCGCACACGCTGAGCCAGCGCTGGGAAGGGCTGAAATGACCTACCGCGACTTGCGCGACTTCATGGCCCAGCTCGAAGCCGCCGGCGAACTGCGGCGCGTGCGCGAACCGGTCTCGCCCCACCTGGAAATGACCGCGCTGTGCGACCGCGTGCTGCGCGCCGGTGGCCCGGCCCTGCTGTTCGAGCGGCCCACCGGCCACTGCATGCCGGTGCTGGGCAACCTGTTTGGCACCACGGGCCGCGTGGCGCGCGCCATGGGCGTGAGCAGCCTGGGCGAGCTGCGCCAGTTTGGTGAGGTGCTCGCCGCACTCAAGGAGCCGCAGGCGCCGGGCGGGCTCAAAGACATGGTGGCCTTGAGCGGCCTGATCAAGACGCTGTGGCACATGAGCCCCAAGGAACGCAGCTCCGCGCCCTGCCAGGACCTGGTGTGGGAAGGTGCCGACGTGGACCTGGCGCGCCTGCCCATCCAGCACTGCTGGCCGGACGACGTGGCCCCGCTCATCACCTGGGGCCTGGTGATCACGCGCGGGCCGCACAAGACACGGCAGAACCTGGGCATCTACCGCCAGCAGGTGCTCTCGCGCAACCAGCTCATCGTGCGTTGGCTCGCGCACCGCGGCGGCGCGCTCGACTTTCGCGACCACTGCCGGCAGCACCCGGGCCAGCCCTACCCGGTGGCCGTGGCCCTGGGCGCCGACCCAGCCACCATCCTGGGCGCGGTCACGCCGGTGCCCGACAGCCTCTCCGAATACCAGTTCGCCGGCCTGCTGCGCGGCGCACGCACCGAGGTCGTCCGCGCCGTGGGCGTGCCGCTGCAGGTGCCGGCCTCGGCCGAGATCGTGCTCGAAGGCCACATCCAGCCCGATGCCTCGCACCCCAGCGGCTGGCAACACGCGCTTGAAGGCCCCTACGGCGACCACACCGGCTACTACAACGAACGCGCCGAGTTCCCGGTGTTCACGGTCGAGCGCATCACGATGCGCCGCGACGCGATCTACCACTCCACCTACACCGGCAAGCCGCCGGACGAACCCGCCATGCTCGCGCTGGCGATGAACGAGCTGTTCATCCCGCTGCTGCAGCGCCAGTTCCCCGAGATCACCGACTTCTACCTGCCGCCCGAGGCCTGCAGCTACCGCATGGCGGTGGTGCAGATCCGCAAGGCCTACGCCGGCCATCCGCGGCGCGTGATGATGGGCGTGTGGAGCCACCTGCGCCAGTTCATGTACACCAAGTTCGTGCTGGTGGTGGACGAAGACATCGACGTGCGCAACTGGGCCGAAGTCATCTGGTCCATGAGCACGCGCATGGACCCGGTGCGCGACACGATGATGATCGAGCACACCCCCATCGACTACCTCGACTTCGCCTCACCCGTGAGCGGCCTGGGCAGCAAGATGGGGCTGGATGCGACGAACAAATGGCCCGGCGAAACGCAGCGCGAATGGGGCCGGGTGATGGCCATGGACCCGACGGTGACGGCCCGCATGGAGCCGCTGTTCGCAGCGCTGATGGCGTGAGAAGCCCCCATTCAGGTTTTTGGTGTTGCGGTGTCACTGTCATCTCGACACGCTTCAGGACCCCAGGCGGGCGTCGCGCCGGAGTGACTGAGGCGGCTTGCCGAAGCCGCGCATGAACGCCTCGCGAAGGTGGCGCCGGTCGCGGAAGCCCGTTTCGCGTGCAACCACCTCCAGCGGATGGCGGCTGCGCTCGATCATCAAGCGTGCCGCCTCCACGCGCAGACGCTCTACCGCCTTGGCTGGCGACTGCCCGGTCTCTGCGGTGAAGACACGGCTGAACTGGCGCGGGCTGAGGTTCGCGGCCGCAGCGAGTTCTTCCACGCCCAGCGACTGCGCCAGGTGGCCGCGTGCATGCTCCAGCGCGCGCGCGATGCGGTCCGAGCGTGGCGCGAGTTTCAGGATCTCCGAATGCTGCGACTGGCCGCCCGAACGGCGCTGATGCATGACCAGCCGGTGTGCCACTGATCGCGCCACGTCGTCGCCAAGATCCTTCTCGACGAGGCCGAGCGCCAGGTCCAGCTCCGCCGTCATGCCGGCCGAGGTCCAGATCGGGTCATCGGCGATGAAGATGCGGTCCGGCTCGACCTGGACGTCTGGATGCCGCTGTTGCAGTGCGTCCGCATAGGCCCAGTGCGTCGTGGCACGTCGCCCTGCCAGCAAGCCGGCATCGGCCAGCACGAAGGCTCCGGTGCACAGCCCCACGGTCCGACGCGCCCGAGCGCTGCACTTTCGCAGCGCATGCAGCAATTCGGGTGGTGATGGTGTGGCCAACGGGTCGATCACGCCCACCACCATCCAGGTGTCGGCCGCGCTGCGCGCGGTGAAGGGCCTTGTCTGCAGGGCAGTGCCCAGTGAAGCCTTCACGCTGCCGCCGGGCATCGAGTGACAAGTCATCTCGTAGAAGGGCTCGCCCGCCACCAGGTTGGCGAACTCGAAGACCGCCTGTGTGGCCAGCGCCATCACCTGGAAGCCAGCCGGCAGGACGTAGCCTATTTTGTGCATGTGATTCTCCGGAGACGATGGCATAAAACATGACTATAAGCGTCATTTACGACATGCGCCAGACAGCGCAATATTGGCTCCATCGCAACCCCGAAACGGAACACCACCATGACGCAGACCAACTTGGGCACCGCCCTCATCACCGGAGCCTCCTCCGGCATTGGAGCCCTCTACGCCGACCGCCTGGCGCGACGAGGCTACGACCTGATCCTCGTCGCCCGCAACCGCGAGCGTTTGAACCCATTGGCGGAGGACATCAGCAGCCGCCACGGCCGCGCGGTGGAGGTCTTTCCCGCCGACCTGAACAACCCGGTGGAGCTGCGCAGCGTGGAAAACAAGCTCAAGCGCGATGCGAGCATCACCCTGCTGGTCAACAACGCCGGCATCGGCACACACACGTCGCTGCTGGAGAGCGACGTGGACCAGATGTCTCGCATGATCGACCTCAACGTCACGGCGCTGACCCGGCTGAGCTACGCGGCGGTGCCCGGCTTCGTGGCACGCGGCAACGGCGCGTTGATCAACATCGCCTCCATCGTGGCCGTCTCGCCGGAAGCCTTGAATGGCGTGTATGGCGGCAGCAAGGCCTTCGTGTTGGCCTTCAGCCAATCGCTGCAGCACGAGCTGGCCGGCAAGGGCGTGCGGGTGCAAGCCGTGCTGCCGGGTGCGACGGCCACCGGGTTCTGGGCACGCGGCGGCCTTCCCGTGGAGCACCTGCCGGCGCAGATCGTGATGCGTGCCGAAGACCTGGTGGATGCCGCCTTGCAGGGCTTCGAGCGCGGCGAGTCGGTGACGCTTCCGTCGCTGCACGACGGCGCCCTCTGGGACGCCTTTGAGGGCGCGCGCAAGGCGATGGCGCCCCACCTGTCGAGCAACGAAGCGGCGTCGCGCTACCAGCCCTTGCGCTGAGTGGTCGCATCGCATTCGGCCTGCATCCCCCCCAAAAAAATTCAAGGAAACCCACCGTGCCACCCACCAGCAATGATTCACTGTCCGCCATCAAGATTCCCGGGACGGATCAACACTTTCTCGATCCGCTCGGATCACGCGAGGGAAGCGTGGGGCGATTGCGCTATCTCTCGGGTGGAATGGGGCCACCGTTGGTCTTGCTGCACACCGTGCGCACCCAGGCCGAGCACTTCCGTCACCTCATCCCACTGGTCCAGGATCGGTACACGGTGTATGCCCTCGATCTCCCAGGGATGGGCTACTCGCAGATCGTGCCGGGCGCCTCTTATGACGAGCCCACGATGCGCGCGGCGGTCAAGCGCCTCATCACCCGCCTCGACTTGCGCGACGTGACGCTGCTCGGCGAGTCGATGGGCGCGACGCTCGCCCTCACCACCGCGGCCGATCTGCCAGAGAGAGTGCGGCGTGTCGTGGCGATCAATGCGTATGACTATGCGGGCGGCATCGCGCGGTCCAGCCTGCTGGCCCGGTTCGTCGTGACCGGCGCGCTGGCGCCGGGTGTCGGCCAGACCATCGCGGGTGTCCAACCCAAGCCGATCGTGCAAGCCGTGCTCCGTGGGGGTCTCGGCAACGCGGCCGCCCTGCGCGATGACTACCTCGATGAACTGTTGAAGGTCGGACGTCGGCCCGGCTATCCGGTCGTTGCCCGCGCGGTGTACGGCAACCTGCCCAGCCTCATCGCGGCCCGCGCCCGTTACCCCGAGATCAGTGCACCGGTCCATTTCATCTACGGCGAAAAAGATTGGTCACGACCGTCGGACCGACAAGCCAACAAGCAGCTCCTTCCTGCCGCCGACTTCGTTCAGGTGCCTGGCGCCGGTCACTTCATCGTCCTCGAGCGGCCGGACGTGCCTGCCAAGGTGTTGAACGACGCGATGCGAATCGCGAGCGTTCCGAAAGCCGCGGCCTGATGCCGCTCGGCGCGAAATCTCCTCTGAGCTTCGATCAACCCGCAACAACCTGAGGTGCCCTCATGCCTACCCCTGACATCGTTCTCTGCGCGCCGGTCCGAACACCGATCGGCAGTTATGGCGGCTCGCTCAAGGAAACGTCCGCGTCCGCACTGGGTGCCGCGGTGATTCGCGAGACCCTTCATCGCTCAGGTCTGGCCGCCGAAGCCGTCGACACCGTGGTGATGGGACACGTGATCCAGGCCGGCACTCGGATGAATCCGGCACGACAAGCCGCCATCGGCGGCGGACTGCCTGTGCAGGTGCCCGCACTGACGGTGAATCGGGTGTGCGGATCGGGTGCACAAGCGATCGCAACGGCGGCACTCGAGATCGCGGCGGGTTATGCCGCGGCTGCGGTTGCCGGCGGCATGGAGAACATGGACCAGGCCCCCTATCTCGTGCCCGGCGCGCGCTGGGGACACCGCATGGGGGACGCTGAGATGCTGGACAGCATGCTGCGAGACGGTCTCCATGATGCTTTCAGCGGTCAACACTCGGGCTGGCATACCGAGGATCTCGTCGGTCGCTACGGCATCACGCGCGAGGACCAGGATCGCTGGGCCGCCCGTTCCCAGCAACGGTTCAGCGCGGCTCAGGCTGCCGGCAAGTTCGCGGAAGAGATCGTCGCCATCGAGCTCTCCGGCCGCAAGGGACCGGTGAGCTTCTCCAGAGACGAAGCCCATCGGCCCGACACCACGGTCGAATCACTGGCCAAGCTCAAACCGGCGTTTCGAAAGGACGGAACGATCACGGCCGGCAACGCGCCAGGGCTCAACAGCGGCGCAGCGGCGATGATCGTTGCGGAGCGCAGCTTTGCGGAGAAGCAGGGGCTGCGGCCATGGGCGCGCCTGGTCTCGCACGGCGTCGCGGCGGTTGAGCCGGGCATGTTCGGTATCGGGCCGGTGCCGGCGGTCAAACTGGCCCTGGAACGCGCCAACTGGAAGCACACGGACATCCAGCGCATCGAGATCAACGAGGCCTTCGCCGCGATCACGCTGGCCTGCCTGCGTGAGCTGGACCTGCCGGAAGACATCGTCAACGTCGAGGGTGGCGCCATCGCCCACGGCCACGCCATCGGCGCAACGGGCGCCGTGCTGACCACGCGCTTGCTGCATTCGATGCGACGCGACGGCTTGAAGCGGGGCATCGTGACCTTGTGCATCGGCGGCGGTCAGGGCATCGCGCTGGCGCTCGAAATGCTCTGATGAACAAGAGATTGCATCGATGAGCTGCACCTTCGATCTGTGGAGATGAAGTTCTTCTCGCTCTACAGACCGTTTCGCGATCCGAGTCGGTGATCGTGCCCACGCTCAGCAGCAGGCCGCTGGTGAGCACCTGTGCGGAGCACTCACCACCAGAAAAACAGCGCCGACCAGCCGGCCACCACCAGGCCGGCACCGACGGCGATGAGGCCGGTCGCGAGAGCGCGGCGCGCCCGGCTCTGGCTGTGGACCGCGCTGGACTGCCAGGCCAGCCACAGGCCCCACAGGGCCGCGCCCGCGAGCAGCAGGGCGCGGGTGGCGTCCACCCAGGGCACGGCGAGCCCTTCGTGGCGCAGCATGGTCACGGTGGTCATGGATAGCCCCAGGAACGCCCCGCAGCCCCCGAGCGGCACGTAGGCCAGGGCCAGGTGGTGCTGCGCGCCGGGGCGGGCGAGGGCGCGCGCGGCGACCAGGCACAGCCCGTACAGCGCGGCCCCCACCGCCAGCCCGGTGGCCAGGATGTAGGCCACGATCAGCACGCCGTCGAGCCAGACGAACACGTCCTGGTTCTGCGGGTAGTGCGTGAGCAGCCACCAGGGCGCGTTGTCCGACAGCAGCCACCACCAGCCCCGCTCCACCGCCCAGTCGGCCAGCGCCACGCGCAACGCCACAAAGCCCGGGCTGGCGCCCCAGTGAAAGGCGCCCATCGCCACGCCGATGAGCCCGAACAGCAGCAGGGCCGTGTCCCAGCCGCTGGCCGTGTTCGCGCCGTGGCGCACGATCTCCGAGCCGGGCGCGCGCGCGACCAGGGTCACCGCATCGCGCTGGCCGCTGCAGCGGCCGCACATGTGGCAGGCCGCGGCGCTTTCCATGCGGCGGATGTCGATCAAGGGCGCGCAGTTGGGCAGGTGGGTGATGCCGCCGGTGCGCGCCTCCCAGCGCGCCCGGTCCACCTGGAAGTGCAGCGGCGCGAGCCGCGCCAGCAGGCCGAACACGCCGCCCACCGGGCACAGGTGGCGGCACCAGACCCGCTTGCCGCGCCCGACCCACGCGCCCACCAGCACGGCCGCCACGGTGGAACCGCCCAGCACCAGCAGGGCGGCCTGCGGGTACTGGTACACGCTCACCAGCTGGCCGTAGATGGTGGTGATGACGAAGGCCCCGGCGGGCCAGCCGCCCCAGCGCATCCAGCGCGGAATGCCGCGCCCGCGCCCGTGGCGGCTCACCGCTTCGCTCAGCGCGCCCTCGGGGCAGAACACCCCGCACCAGACGCGGCCCAGCAAGACCATGCTCAGCAGCACGAAGGGCCACCAGATGCCCCAGAACAGGAACTGCGCGAACAGGCCCAGGTGGTTCAGGATGCGCGCGGCATCGTCGGGCAGCGGCAGCAACGCCGGCAGCACCACCAGCACCGCGTAGGCCAGCACGATGGCCCACTGCACGCCGCGGATCAGGCGGCCATGGCGGCGCATGGCGTCGCCCAGCGCCGGCAGTGCGCCCACCGGGCGGCGCGCCACGAAGTGCAGGGGCACGGGAGCTGCGAGCGCTGCTCCTTCGTCCTGCGGGCTGCGCTGCGAGCTGGCGTCGCCACAGCCCAGAATTGCACTCATGACCGCACCGTGGCGGGCAGGGCCCGCGCCGGCTGGCCGGCGCGCAACAGGGCCGCCACACCGAGCCAGAACCCGACGTAGGCCAGCACCGTGATCAGCGCGGGCTGCGCCCGGTAGCCGGTCAGCGCCGCGAGCAGGCCGCCCATGGCGCCGCTGTCGTCCAGCCAGCCGGCGCTGTTCCAGAGCGGGTCCACCAGCGTGGGCAGCACGTCCAGCGAGATCAGCCGGTCCACCGCGTTGACCCACAGGGACGCGGCGAGCAACAGCAGCAGGGCCTCGCTGAGGCGGAAGAAACTGCGCCACGACAGCCAGCGCCGACCCGACTGCAACAGCCAAAAGCTCGCCAGCGCCAGCCCCAGGCCCAGCAGCGCCGATGCGGCGAAGCCCAGCTGACCAGCGCCGGTGTGCCGGCCGGCCACGCCGTAGAGAAAGATCACGGTTTCGCTGCCCTCGCGCGCGATGGCCAGCGCCGCCAGCAGCGCGATGCCCCAGCCGCTGGCGCGCGCGAGCTGGCCAGCGGCCTGGTGTTCGAGGTCCTGCCGCAGGGCGCGGCCGTGGCGGCGCATCCACCACACCATCTGCAGGATCAGCGCCGCCGCGCTCAGCACCATCACCGCCTGGAACCATTCGCCGGACTCGCCGTCCAGCACGCTGGCCGCGCCCAGCATGAGCAGCGCCAGCCCGAGCGCGGCGACCAAGCCCAGCGCCACACCTGCATAGAGCCAGCGCAGGCCCCAGGCCCGGTCGGGGCGCTCGCTGAGCCAGGCCCGCAGGATGCCGACCACCAGCAGCGCTTCCACGCTTTCGCGCCAGGTGATGAAGATGACCTCGCCCATGGTGTGCTCCTGTGGGTGTCAACGCGCCACGATGGCGCCTTGCCCCGTGGTCTGGTGGAAATCGTCGAAGAAGCGGTAACGGCCCGCGTCCAGCGGGCGGAACACCAGCGATGAGGTCACGCCCGGCGCCAGCACCTTTTCCTTGCGCAGCTCCAGGCTCTCGAACTCCACCGGATCGGGCCCGGCGTTCGTGATCTCCAGCCGGAACTTCAGCCCCTTCGGCACCACCAGCTCCGCCGGCTCGAACCGCCCCTCCCGGGCCGTGAGCCGGTAGGTCGGCATGCCATCCGCCTGCGCCAGGCCCAGGGCCGAACCCATGAGCAACGCCGCCAGCAGCCGCACACACCAGTTCAACCTGCCGGAGCGCGAGGCAGCCCAGCCCAGGACACCGCCGGGCCGGCTCCGCCGGACGGCTGGTGTCGCCCCCTTGAGGGGGTCGCGCGCAGCGCGGCAGGGGTGGGGCATCAATACCCGCCTTTCTTGCCCGTGCCCGCGTAGGTGAACTCGTAGCTCACGTCGAAGGGCTTGAACCATGGAGCGACGCCGGTTTCCTTGTCGGTGTGGCGGCCAAAATGCGCCGCGTGGTCGCCCGGCGGGCTGATGCGCAAGGTCAGCTTGTATTTGCCGGGGCCCATCAGCTTGACGTTGTCACCGTAGTGCGGGCCGTCGGAGGCCACCATCGGCATGAAGTGGCCGCTGACCTTGTCGGTCGTGCCCAGCTTGAGCAGTTCGAAATCGATGCTGAGGTGGGGCATCCAGGCCCCTTCCTCGAAGCCGTTCGGGTGGTCCTTGAGCGCGTGGATGTCGGCTTCGAGGTGGATGTCCGAGGCTTCGGCCTTGCGCATCATGCCCTCGGGCTCCATCTTGACCGGCGCCAGGTACACCGCGGCGATCTCCATGCCGGCCAGCTTGTGCGGCGTGCCGATCGGGAATTCCTTGGCATGCGCGGCGAAGGACAAGGACAGGGCGGCACTGGCCGCGAGCGTGGCGAAGAAAGGGGTGAATTTCATGGGTGATCCTTGGTGTCTCGAAGACGGGCAGGCTGCACCGTCCGAGTCGGATGCTAAACACGAATCACTCCTATTTGCTTGACCCAAATCAAGCTTCGGTCACGCCCTACAAATCCGGCAGCCCGGGGATGTGTTTCACCACCCGCACGAGCTTGCGCGCGCCAGGTCCCGGAGATGGCATGGGTTCCAGCAGATCGGCCAGGGTCACGCCGTCGAGCACCGCGAGGTAGCTGTCCATCGCGCGCTGCAGCGTGCCTTTGAGTCGGCAATGGCCGTCGAGGCGGCAGGTGTTGTGTTCGCTGTCAAAACACTCGACCAGGGTGAAGTCGGTTTCGGTCAGGCGGATCACCTCGCCCAGCACGATGGCTTGCGCCGGCTTGAGCAGGCGCAGGCCGCCGCCGCGCCCGCGCGTGGTCTCCAGCAGGCCCATGCCCGAGAGCGTCATCACGATCTTGGTCAGGTGGCTGCGCGAAATGCCGTGGGCCTCGGCGATTTCGCTGATGGTGGCGGGCTTGTCGCGCTGCGCGCAGGCCGCACAGTACATCAGCACCCTCAGGCTGTAGTCGCTCCAGTGGGTCAGTCGCATGCCGTGATCTCCTGCGGGGTCGTTCTTCCGGATACCCCGTGTCGTTCTGTGGAAATATTCACTTGGTATGAATTTTATCTTCTAATACATGCATTGAATGTGCATGTTTAAAGGACGCCCCGTGAACCACACCCCCACCGTTGCCATCCCCACCACCGACCGCGCGCAGCAGGCCATCGGCCAGATCGCCGTCGATCTGCCGGGAGCCACGGCCGTCTTCCGCCGGCTCAAGCTCGATTTCTGTTGCGGTGGCCAGGTGCCGCTGAAGCAGGCCTGCGACAGCAAGGGTCTCCCGCTGGATGCGGTGCTGGCCGAGCTGGTCTCGCTGGAGCGCTCCAGCGAGCCGCCCGTCACCGAGTCGCCGGAGGTGATGATCGATCACATCCTGGCCCGCTACCACGCGGTGCATCGCGAGCAACTGCCGGAGCTGATCCGCATGGCACGCCGTGTGGAAGCGGTTCACCGCGAAAGCCCCGACGTTCCCCACGGTCTGGCGGAACACCTGGAGGCGATGGAGGACGAGCTGCTGGACCACATGGACAAGGAAGAGCAGATCCTGTTCCCGATGCTGCAGGCGGGCAGCCAGCCGCAGGCCTCGGGCCCCATCCATGTCCTGCGTGAGGAGCACAACGGCCACGGCCTGATGCTGGAACGGCTGATGGCGCTGACCGGTGACGCCACCCCCCCGAGGGGCGCCTGCAACACCTGGCGCGCCCTGTACGCTGGCATCGCGCAGCTGTCGGACGACCTGATCAACCACATCCACCTCGAAAACAACCTGCTGTTCCCGTTGTTCGAGCCGGCGCCCCAGGCACCTCAGGTGGCGGCCTGAGCCTCGGCGCGGCGCCGCATCGACCCGCTCGCTGCGGCGCTCATTGGGCTGACCTCACGCCGTCGGCTGCAGGCGCAGCAGGCGCCCGTATTTTTCCGCCAGGTGGCCCTCCGCCCGCTCCAGCATGAAATAGCGGAACGCCTCGGCCGCGGGTGACAGCAGCTTGGAGAGCGTGTGCACCACGTTCCAGGCGCGCACGATGGGCGTGTCTTCCACGTCGAGCGTGGCAATCAGCCCGTGCTCCAGCTCCAGGCCGATGGTGTGCAGCGACAGGAAGCTGATGCCCATGCCCGCCATCACGGCCTGCTTGATGGTTTCGTTGCTGCTCATCTCCATCACCACGCGCGGCTCCATGCGCGACTTCTCCAGGAACTTCTCCATCGCGGCGCGCGTGCCCGAGCCGCGCTCACGCAGGATGAAGCCGTAGGGTTTGAGCGAATCCACCGTGGGGTGACCCACCTTGAGCAAGGGGTGGTCGGTGGGGGCGACGAACACGTGGGGGTGCGCGGCAAAGGGCTCGGCCCGGGTGGCCAGCTCCTTGGGTGGGCGGCCCATGATGGCGATGTCCACCTCGTTGCCGTGCAACATCTTCACCAGCTGCTCGCGGTTGCCCACGGCGAGCCGGATCTCCACGCCCTCGTGCTCGTGCTGGAACTCGGCCAGCAGCCGGGGCAAAAAATACTTGGCGGTGCTGACCATGCCGATGGTGAGCGTGCCCGTCTCCAGCCGCTGCAGGCGCGCGGCGGCGTCCTCGGCGTCCTTGAGCGTGGCGATCACCTTGCGTGCGTAGACCAGCATGTATTCGCCCGCCGTGGTCAGCGCGACCTGGCGGCCGGTGCGCTCGAACAGGGGCAGCCCCACATGGCCCTCCAGCTCCTTCACCTGCATGGTCACGGCCGGTGGCGTGAGGTGCAGCACCTCGGCCGCGCGCGCAAAACTGAGGTGTTTGGCGACCTCGGTGAACACCCTGAGCTGGCGGAAGGTGGCGTTTCTCATTCAGCAATCACTTAATTGAAAATGCATTAATCGTGAATTTACCTTATTTGATGCCGTCCCTATAGTCCGTCCATCTGCCCGACTGCCGGGTCTTGAAGCCAGGTGAACACCATGTTGAATGCACTGATTTTTGATGTCGATGGCACCCTGGCCGACACGGAGAGCGTGCACCTGGAAGCGTTCAACCACGCTTTCAAGGTCGAGGGACTGGGCTGGCACTGGACGGTGGAGCAGTACACCCGGCTGCTCGACATCTCGGGCGGCAAGGAGCGTTTGCTGCACCACTGGCGCAGCGTGGACCCGGACCTCAAAGAGGTGGACGCGGGCGCGGTGCGCGACACCATCCACCGCCTGCACGAAACCAAGACCGCGTACTACGAAAACGCGGTCAACAACGGCGCCGTGCACCTGCGCCCGGGCGTGCTGGCCCTCATGAGCGAGGCGCGCCGCCTGGGCCTGCAGCTGGCCATCGCCACCACCACCTCGCCGGTCAACATCGCCGCGCTGCTGCGCTCGGCCATCGGCACCGACTGGCGCTCGCACTTTCTCGCCATCGGCGATGCCAGCAACGCCCCGATCAAGAAGCCGAACCCGCAGGTCTACATGAAGGTGCTGGCCGAGCTGGGCCTGCGCGCGGCGGACTGCGTGGCCTTCGAAGACTCGGCCAACGGCCTGCGCGCCGCCCGCGCAGCGGGGCTGGACACCGTGATCACCCCCAACGGCTTCACCGCCCACCACGACTTCACGGGCGCGCTGCGGATCGTGCCCGACCTGAGCGGCGTCAATGTGGCCCGGCTCAAGGAGTGGCACAACCGCTGAAACGCCCTTGCGATCGTTCTCTTCACATACCCCGTTTCCCATGACCCTCCGCATCGCCCCCTCCATCCTGTCCGCCGACTTCGCCCGCCTGGGCGACGAGGTGCGCGCCATCGAAGCCGCCGGCGCGGACCTGGTGCACTTCGACGTGATGGACAACCACTACGTGCCCAACCTCACCATCGGCCCGCTGGTGTGCGAGGCGATCCGCCCTCACGTGAAGATCGGCATCGACGTGCACCTGATGGTCGAGCCGGTGGACGCGCTGATCCCGCTGTTTGCCAAGGCCGGCGCCAACATCATCACCTTCCACCCCGAAGCCAGCCGCCATGTGGACCGCACGCTGCAGCTGATCCGCGACCACGGCTGCAAGGCCGGCCTGGTGTTCAACCCGGCCACGCCGCTGGGCCTGATGGACCACGTCATGGACAAGCTCGACGTGGTGCTGCTGATGAGCGTGAACCCCGGTTTTGGCGGACAGGCCTTCATCCCGTCCACGCTGGCGAAGCTGCGTGCCGCCCGCCAGCGCATCGACGCCCACACCGCTGCAACGGGTCGCGAGATCTGGCTGGAGGTGGACGGCGGCGTGAAGGTGGACAACATCGCGCAGATCGTGGCCGCCGGTGCCGATACCCTGGTGGCGGGCAGCGCCGTGTTTGGCGCACCCGACAACGATGGTGGCTACCGCACGGTGATGAAAACCCTTCGTAAGAATGCCGACCCCCACACTCCGTCGCTTCGCGAGTCGCTGCCCCCCGAGGGGGTGCGTTCTCAGCTTGGGGCGGCCCGGCGCTGAGAACCGTCCGCTGTCCCACCGAATTCCAGCAACTCCCCGAAAGCTTCCCATGACCACGCGCCGCCGCTTCACCCTGACGCAGTACCTGATCGAACAACGCCGCCGCTTCCCCGGCGCCAGCGGTGACTTCAACGCGCTGCTGCTCGACGTGGCCCTGGCCTGCAAGGCCATCGCGCGCACGGTGGCGTTCGGGGACCTGGGCAGCATGCTCGGGCAGCCCGCGCCCGAGGTCACCACCAGCGTCAACGTGCATGGTGAAGAGCAGAAAAAGCTCGACGTGATCAGTAACGAGTACTTCACGCAGATGACCGAATGGGGCGGCCACCTCGCGGGCATGGCCTCCGAAGAGATGGACCACCCGTACCAGATCCCGCCCACCCTGCAGCGCGGCAAATACATGCTGGTGTTCGACCCGCTCGACGGCTCCAGCAACATCGACGTGAACGTGACCGTGGGCAGCATCTTCAGCGTGCTGCGCGCGCCTCAGGACGTGATCGACAGCGGGCGCGACGTGGTCGAGGCCGACTTCCTGCAGCCCGGCGCCCAGCAGCTGGCCGCCGGCTACGCGCTTTATGGCCCCACCACCATGCTGGTGCTCACTGTGGGCAACGGCGTGGCCGGTTTCACGCTCGACCCGAACCTGGGCCAGTTCATGCTCACGCACCCGAACCTGCAGGTCCCCGAAGACACGAACGAGTTCGCGATCAACGCGTCCAACAGCCGCTTCTGGGAGGCGCCCGTCAAGCGCTATGTGGACGAGTGCCTGGCCGGCAAGACCGGCGCGCGCGGCAAGGACTTCAACATGCGCTGGATCGCCAGCATGGTGGCCGAAGCCCACCGCATCCTCATGCGCGGCGGTGTCTTCATGTACCCGAAGGACAGCAAGGACGTGAGCAAACACGGCCGCTTGCGCCTGCTCTACGAAGCCAACCCGGTGGGCATGATCATCGAACAGGCCGGCGGTCGCGCCAGCACCGGCCGCGAGCCCGTACTGAGCGTGAAGCCCACCGCTCTGCACCAGCGCATCGGTTTTGTGTTCGGGTCGAAGAACGAGGTCGAGCGCATCGAGCGCTATCACCGCGAACCCGGCGCCTACAAGGACGACAGCAATCCGCTGTTCGCGGAACGCTCCCTCTTTCGCGCCTGATCGCACACCAAATTTTTCATCTCCGGAGACAAAGTCATGTCTGAACGCCACCCCATCATTGCGATCACCGGTTCCAGCGGAGCCGGTACCTCGACCGTCACGCGAACCTTCCAGAACATCTTCCGCCGCGAGAGCGTGACGGCCGGGATCATCGAGGGCGACAGCTTCCACCGTTACGACCGCAAGGAAATGAAGCTCAAGGCGGCCGAGGCCGAGAAGGCGGGCAACCACAACTTCAGCCACTTCGGCGCCGAATCCAACCTGTTTGGCGAGATCGAAAACCTGTTTCGCACCTACAGCGAAACCGGCCGGGGCCAATGCCGCAAGTACCTGCACAACGCCGAAGAGGCCGCGCCCTACCAGCAGGACCCAGGCACCTTCACGCCCTGGGAAGACCTGCCCAAAGACACCGACATGCTGTTCTACGAAGGCCTGCACGGAGCGGTGGTCACGCCCGAACACAACGTGGCGCAGTACCCGGACCTGCTGGTCGGCGTGGTGCCGGTGATCAACCTGGAGTGGATCCAGAAGCTCTACCGCGACAAGAACATGCGCGGCTACAGCGCCGACGCGGTGACCGACACCATCCTGCGGCGCATGCCCGACTACGTGCACTACATCACCCCGCAGTTCCAGCACACGCACGTAAATTTCCAGCGCGTGCCCATCGTGGACACCAGCAACCCCTTCGTGGCGCGCGACGTGCCCACGGCCGACGAGAGCATGGTGGTGATCCGTTTTGCCCAGCCCAAGGGCATCGATTTCCAGTACCTGCTGAGCATGATCAACGGCTCCATGATGAGCCGCGCCAACACCATCGTGGTGCCGGGCGGGAAGATGGAACTGGCGATGCAGCTGATCTTCACGCCGTTCATCTGGCGGATGGTCGAGCGGAAGAAGAGAGCCATGGGACTGGCCTGACTTTTGGATGGGGTTGTCTCGCGCGGGCCCCCATCCCCGCCTTCCCCCAGAGGGGGAAGGGGTCAGGCACGTGCTCCGGGAAAGGGTGGGATTCAATGTCTTGCTCCTTCCCCCTCTGGGGGAAGGCAGGGATGGGGGCCCGCCTGCCAGGAATCTGCCCATGAAGCCACAACCCCTGGGTATTCCCCCCTACGCCGAGCTGAAGTGCCTCTCCAACTTCAGCTTCCTGCGCGGCGCGAGCAAGCCCGAAGAACTGGTGGAGCGAGCCCAGGCGCTGGGCTACAGCGCGCTCGCCCTCACCGACGAGTGCTCGCTGGCCGGCATCGTGCGAGCCCATGTGGCCGCCAAAAAACAGGGTCTGAAGCTGCTGGTGGGCAGCCAGTTCCAGGTTCAGTGCGCCGCGCCGTTCACCCTCGTCGTGCTCGCCACCAACCTCAACGGTTACGGCAACCTCTGCGAGTTCATCACCCGGCTGCGCCGCACGGCGCCCAAGGGCACCTACCGCCTGACGCTCAAGCACATCAGCGCCGACGCACTGGCCGATTGCCTGGTGATCGCCGTGCCACAGCGCGGCAGCAGCCAGGCGCAGATGGACGCGGTAGCGCGCTGGCTGCTCCAACATTTCCTGGGTCGCTGCTGGCTGGGCGTGGAGCAACTGCAGCTGATGGACGATGAGGTGCGCCTGCACCGGCTGCGCCAGAGCAGCGAACTCACCGCCGTGCCGCTGGTGGCCGTGGGCGACGTGCACATGCATGTGCGCTCACGCAAGGCCCTGCAGGACGTGCTCACCGCCACGCGCATCGGCAAACCCTTGGTCGAATGCGGCCACGCGCTCGCGCCCAACGCCGAGCAGCGCCTGCGCTCGCGCCTGGCGTTGGCGCAGAGTTACCCCGAAGCGCTGCTGGCCGAGACGCTGAAGGTCGCCGGGCGCTGCGCCTTCTCGCTCGACGAACTGCGCTACCAGTACCCCAGTGAGGTGGTGCCACCCGGCGAAACGCCGGCCAGCCACCTGCGCCGCCTGAGCTTTGAGGGCATGGACCGGCGTTGGCCCGCAGGTGCTTCAGACAAGGTGCAAAAGCAGGTGGAGCACGAGCTCGCGCTGATCACCGAGCTGGGTTACGAGCACTACTTCCTCACCGTGCACGACATCGTCGCCTTCGCGCGCTCGCAGCACATCCTCTGCCAGGGCCGTGGCTCTGCGGCCAACAGCGCGGTCTGCTACTGCCTGGGCATCACCGAGGTGGACCCGGCGCGCGCTTCGGTGTTGTTCGAGCGCTTCATCTCGCGCGAGCGCAACGAGCCGCCCGACATCGACGTGGACTTCGAACACGAGCGGCGCGAAGAAGTCATCCAGTACCTGTACCGAAAATACGGGCGCGAGCGCGCCGCGCTCACCGCCACCGTCATCAGCTACCGCCCGCGCAGCGCCCTGCGCGATGTGGGCAAAGCCCTGGGCTTTGATGAAGCGGCGCTCAACGCACTGGGTAGCGGCCACCGCTGGTGGGGCGAAGACGGCTTCGCTCCCGAGCGCATCCTTGAGGCCGGGCTCGACCCGAACAGCCTGAAGGTGCGCCAGCTCGTCGAACTCACCACCCAGCTCATGGGTTTTCCGCGCCACCTCTCGCAGCACACCGGCGGCTTCGTGCTCACGCGCAGCCCGCTCTCGCGCCTGGTGCCGATCGAAAACGCCACCATGGCCGACCGCACCGTGATCGAGTGGGACAAAGACGACCTCGACGCCATGGGCCTGCTCAAAGTGGACGTGCTCGCGCTGGGCATGCTCACCGCCATCCGCAAGTCGCTGAACTTCATCAGCCAGCGCAAAGGCTTTGAATTCCGCCTGCAGGACATCCCCGACAAAGACGAAGCCACCTACGACATGATCTGCGCCGCCGACACCGTGGGCGTGTTCCAGATCGAGAGTCGCGCGCAGATGAGCATGCTGCCGCGCCTGCGGCCGCGCGAGTTCTACGACCTGGTGATCGAAGTGGCGCTGGTGCGGCCCGGGCCCATCCAGGGCGGCGCGGTCCACCCCTACCTGAACCGCCGCCAGGGCAAGGAGCCGGTGGACTATCCCAAGGGGCTCGAAGCCGCGCTCAAGCGCACGCTGGGCGTGCCCGTGTTCCAGGAACAGTGCATGCAGATAGCCATCATCGCGGCCGATTTCACGCCCGGAGAGGCCGACGCCCTGCGCCGCGCCATGGGCGCGTGGCGGCGCACCGGCGGCCTCGGCCAGTACGAGCACCGCCTGATCGACGGCATGACGCGCAACGGCTACCCGCTCGACTTCGCGCAGCGCGTGGTCGAGCAGGTGAAAGGCTTTTCCAGTTACGGCTTCCCCGAAAGCCATGCCGCCAGTTTCGCGCTGCTGGTCTACGACAGCAGCTGGATCAAGCGCCACCACCCGGCCGAGTTTCTCGCTGGGCTGCTCAACAGCCAGCCGCTGGGTTTCTACACGCCCAGCCAACTGGTGCAGGACGCGAAACGCCACGGCGTCGAGGTGCGGCCGGTGGACGTGATGGTGAGCGACTGGGACTGCACGCTGGAAGAACAGGGCTTCAGCCCCCTCTCCCCCTGGGAGAGGGTTGGGGTGAGGGCCAGCCCAGCAGCAACCCCAGCCAACGCCCAGGCCGTTCACTCCCTCTCCCGCCAGCGGGAGAGGGCTGGGGTGAGGGCCGCCCCCGACACCCTGCCTGTCGTGCGCCTGGGCCTGCGGCTGGTCAGCGGTCTCTCGCGCGACGAAGCGCAGCGCCTCGTGTCTGCGCGCAAAGAAGCGGCATTCACGGATTCAGAAGACCTCGCTCGCCGCGCCGGGTTGGACCAGCAAGCCATGCAACAGCTCGCCGCCGCCGACGCGCTGCAGTCCCTCAGTGGACACAGAAGACAACAGGTCTGGGACGCCGCCGCCCTCAAAGCACCGCCCGAGTTGCTTAAGGAAGCGCCGGTCGAAGAAGCGGCGCTGGCCCTGCCCGAAGCCCCCGAAGGCGAGGCCATCGTGTGGGACTACGCCTCACTCGGCCTCACCCTGCGCCGCCACCCGCTCGCCCTGCTGCGCGAGCGTCTGCAAGCGCGCCGCTTCATGACCGCCGAGACCCTGAAAGACGCCCCCAACGGCAGGCTCGTGCGCGCCTGCGGCATCGTTACCGGCCGCCAGCAACCCGGCACCTCCAAAGGCGTGGTGTTCGTGACACTGGAAGACGAAACCGGCGTGGTGCAAGTCATCGTCTGGAAGGCCCTGCGCGAGCGCCAGCGCAACGAACTCACCCGCTCACGGTTGATGGCGGTTCACGGCGTGTGGCAGCGCGAAGGCGAGGTGTGCAACCTGATCGCAGGAAGGCTGGAAGACCTCACGCCGCTGCTGGGCCGGCTGGCGACGGAGAGCCGGGATTTTCATTGAGCGCGCGCGCAGGGGTTGATCTCCCTCTTGTGTTCCCGAGCACCACAAGCGGAACTCAAAGGTGTGAGGATCATCGGCAGGCGTGATGCCAAGATCGCTTCGAATGGCCAGCAACAGTTGGTTGAGGCAACGGTCATGTTCATCTGTGGACCGATTGGGGTGGCTGATCGCAGTCGCGTTCTGAAAGCGCCTTTGGGCTTGCAGAACCTGCAATGAGGCAACAAGTCCCATCGTATTGGAGGCCCGCGCCCAGCGGCGCTGGTTTTCGGCAGTCGAGTCGGTTCCTACAACCCCGCTGAGTGCATCTAGAAACTCTTTGTGGTGCTCCAATTTCTGTTTTCGAAGCTCAGCTTCGCGCTCCCAGGGAAAAGGTGAGCGCAGCAGCAAAAACGCTGGCTGCTGCAGAAATCGTTGCAACGAATATTGCTGTGTCCATGGATTGGATGCTCCGTGCGAAGTGATGGGCAGTTCTGTGGGGATTACGCTGCTCGAATCTCGCTCAACAACTCGGAATGCCGATCCAGCACCCGAAAACTCCTATAGGGTGTTTCAAAGTCACAGCGCAGCCAGCGGCACAGCCCAGAGGCCATTGCCGAACGACAGGGCTTGACTGCCGTCGTACAGCACCAGACCGGTGATGAAAGCCTCGCCCGCGAGGGACTGGAATTTTTTCAGGCCTTTGAAGTCGCTGGCGTTCACCGTGGCCGAGGCTTTGACTTCGATGCCGATCAGCTGGCGCAGCGGGGATTCGAGCACAAAGTCCACCTCGACCTGGTCTTTGTCGCGGAAGTGGGAGAGGTACCAATCGTCTGCGCTGAGGCTGAGGGCTTTGCGCAGTTCGGCGTGTACCCAGGTTTCGAGGGTGGCGCCCCAGCGTTCACGTTGGGTGAACACCAGCTCAGGGGTCAACCGGGTGAGGGTGGCTTGTAGACCCGCGTCGAGAAAGTGGAGCTTGGGCGTCTTGATGAGGCGGCTGAGTTCGTTGCGGCTCCAGGCGGGCAGGCGCTGCACGAGAAACAGCTTCTCCAGGATACCGAGGTATTTGTCCACCGTCTTGCCGTTCAGGCCGAGTTGGCCGCCGGTTTGCGCGGCGTTGAGCAACTGTCCGCAGTGCGCAGCGGCCACGGCCAACAGTTGGGGCAGTTGATGCAATTGGTCGATCTGCGCCACGTCGCGCACGTCACGCTCAACCAGGGTCTGGATGTAGGCCTTGGCCCAGGCTTGCCGACGGGCCCCGGTGGGGCGTTGGCGCATTTCAGGGTAGCCACCTGCGAGCACGTGGGCCACGGTGTCGCCTTGCGGGGTGGCCCAGGTGGGATGGGTGAGTGGCCAGTCTTGTGTCTGCGCACGCTGCAGAAAGTCGTTGGGGCGGCCTTGCAGTTCGGACTGAGACAGGGGCAGCAGGGTATGCAGGGCCATGCGGCCTGCGAGGCTGTCGGCGATTTGCGGCAACGCCATGAGGTTGGCCGAGCCCGTGAGCAGGAAGCGGCCCGGACGGCGGTCCTGATCGATGACGAGCTTGAGCGCCAGCAACAGTTGAGGTGCGCGCTGCACTTCATCAATGATGGCCCGGTCGAGCTGGCGGGCAAAACCCAGGGGGTCTTGCTGCACGGCGGCGAGCAGGTTGGGATCGTCGAGGGTGAAGTAGGCCAGGTCACCTGCAAACTGTTGGACCAACGTGGTCTTGCCGCATTGGCGCGGGCCGTTGACCAGCACGGCCGGGGTGTCTTGAAGCGACTCGCCCAGCAAGGGGGCCAGATGACGTGTGACCAGGTTGCTCGCCGTTGCTGGCTGGTGGGCGTGTGGGGTGTTCATGGCGCCGTTTAATGTGTATTTTAGTTTCGTCCAGTATGGATTATCTTATCGTCCAATATGTATTATTTAATCGTCCAGTATGGATGATATGCAGGTCTCTTAGAGGATATCTGCATGCATTCCTCGTCTGGACTGGCCTCTGCGGCGTCACCCCGTTGTCAGCGCCGGTGAAATGCCATCGACCGGTCGCAACGCGCTGGCTACCATCGTCCATCCCCATGCTGGAGCCCAACATGTGCCGCAACATCAAGACCCTGTTCAACTTCGAGCCACCCGCGAGCGAGCTGGAGATCCGCGACGCATCGCTGCAGTTCGTGCGCAAGCTCAGCGGGTTCAATGTGCCTTCGAAAGCGAACGAAGAAGCGTTTGATCGCGCGGTGGCCGAGGTGGCGGAGTCGGCTCGGCGGTTGATCCAGTCGCTGGTGACCAACGCGGAGCCGAAGAACCGGGAGGTGGAGGCGATGAAGGCGCGCGAGCGCTCGGTGCAACGCTTTGCGGGCGGGCCGCGCGGCTGAGTGCGCCGCGCGTCAGCCGCCCAGCAATTGCTCGGTGATGAACCGCCAATGCGCCTCGCTCACCGGCGTGATCGACAGCCGGCTGCCGCGTTGCAGCACCACCATTTCGGCCAGCTCGGGTGTGGCACGCAGCTCGGGCAGGCCGATCAGGCGCGTCTTTTTCAGCGCCTGCACGTCGAGCAACAGCCAGCGCGGTGGGTCGGGCGGCGACTTCGGGTCGAAGTAGGGCGAGGCCGGGTCGAACTGCGTCGGGTCGGGACGCGTGCCCGAGGCGACCCGCGCCAGGCCCACGATGCCGGGCTCGGCGCAGCTGGAGTGGTAGAAGAGCACGCCATCGCCGATCTGCATGCCGTCGCGCATGAAGTTGCGGGCCTGGTAGTTGCGCACGCCGGTCCAGGGCACGGTGGCGCCGGGCGCGGCCAGCGCGTCGTCGATCGAGCACTCTTCGGGCTCGGATTTCATCAGCCAGTAGTGCACCATGGCCTCAGACACCACCGTTGGGGTGTGTCGGGTCGACCCACAGCACCTGCTCGGGTTTTTCCACCGGTTCGATGTCCAGGTTCACCGCCACCGCCTGGCCGTCGCTGCGGCACAGAACGCACTCCAGCACCTCGGTGGCGCTGGCGTTGATCTCCTGGTGCGGCACGAACGGCGGCACGTAGATGAAGTCGCCCGGGCCGGCCTCGGCGGTGAACTCCAGGTGTTCGCCCCAGCGCATGCGCGCGCGGCCCTTCACCACGTAGATCACGCTCTCCAACGGGCCGTGGTGGTGGGCGCCGGTCTTGGCGTTGGCGTGGATGGTGACTGTGCCGGCCCAGAGCTTTTGCGCGCCCACGCGCGCAAAGTTGATCGCGGCCTTGCGGTCCATGCCGGGCGTGCTCGGCACGTTGCCGTCGAGCTGGTTACCGGGCACCACGCGAACGCCGTCGTGCTTCCATGGCGTGGCGTCGCTGGGGTCGTGAGGGTGATCGTGATCGCCGTGGGGGTGCGGGTGGTCGTGCGGCATGGCGTCTCCTTCGATGGAACGGTCAGTGTGCCAGCTTGCCATGGCGCCTGTCTCAGGGGGCGTGTTTCCCGGGTGGTTCTGGGCGCCGGCCCCGCCGTCACGGGGGGCGGGCGTTTCCGGGTAGCCTACGAACCACCCCCAGCCAGATTCCCGCCTGGCCCGAACCCGTTTCTTCATCCATGACGTCTTCTCCCCCCAAGGCCGCGCCCCACGGCCTGCTGATCGCCAACCTGCTGGCCCAGCTCGCCTTCGGCCTGCTGGCCATGACCATCTGCCTGCCGTCCATGCAGGAGTGGGGTGCGATCTTCGGCTCCAGCCAGGCGGCGGTGCAGCTGACCTTCAGCGGCTTCGTGGTGACGTATGGGTCGTTGCAACTGCTCTACGGCCCGCTCTCGGACCGCATCGGGCGCAAGAAGATCCTGATGTTCGGCCTGGCGGTGTCGTTCGTGGGATCGGTGCTGGCCGCGCTCGCGCCCAGCCTGCCCCTGCTGGTGGCCGCGCGCGTGCTGCAGGGCGCGGGCGCGGCGGCGGGCATGGTGGTGGGGCGCGCCATGGTGCAAGACCTGTTCGAGGGCCCGGAGCGCACCAGGGTGATGGCCTATGTGGGCATGGCCATGGGCCTGTGCCCGCCGCTGGCGACCATCATCGGCGGGCAACTGCATGTGCGCCTGGGCTGGCAGGCCAACTTCGTGCTGATGGCCGGTCTGGCCGCTGTGCTCTTTGTCGCCGCCTGGCGCGGTCTGCCCGACCACCGCAAGGCCACGGCGGAGCAGTCGAATTGGCTGCGCGCCATGCTCTCTTCGTACGCGCGGCTGGCGCGCGAGCCCTCGTTCTTGTTGCATGTGCTGCTGCTGGCGATGACCACGGCCACCTTCTACGCCTTCCTCGGTGGCGCGCCCATTGTGCTCGGCAGCTACGGCGTGAGGCCCGACGGCATCGGTTTTTACATCATGGCCATCCCGGGCTCGTACATCGTGGGCAACTACCTGACCTCGCGCTTCGCCCGTTTCACGGGTGAGCGCCGGATCATGCGTTTTGGTCAGGCGCTCACCCTGGGCGGGATCGCGTTGATGCTGTTGCTCGCACTCGCCGGGCTGGACACCCCGCTGGCATTTGCGCTGCCGCTGGTGTTGCTGGGCATCGGTCATGGCCTGCTGGTCCCGCCCGCGCTGGCCGGCACGGTGGGCTTGTTGCCGGCGCTCGCGGGCTCGGCAGCGGCGGTGGCGGGCCTGTCGCAACAGCTGATGGGCGCGGTGGGCGGCTTTGCCGTCGGGCTGTTCCATCACGAGGGTGCGGTCAACCTCGGCTGGCTGATGCTGGGGCTGGCCTTGTGCGGTGCGGCGGCGCAGTGGATGCTGCACCGGAGCATGAAGCCATGAGGTGCTGGAGCGCCGATCAGGGAAAATCACGCCTTCGTTCCCTTGCCTTCGAGGTCTGCCTTGCCATTGCCCACCCCCCAGCCCCGCACCCCCATGCACACGCGCCGTGTTGAGTACCGCGGCTTCCAGCGCGAGGACGGCCTGTGGGACATCGAGGGTGAGATGCACGACACCAAACCCCATGCGTTCGAGATCGAAGGTGAAGGCGTGTGGGCGCCGAACGAGGCCATACACCACATGCTCATCCGCGTCACGCTGGACGACACCATGGTGATCCGCGACATCGCGGTCGCCATGGACGCCCATCCGCACGACCCTTGTCCGCAGGCCATGGTTCCGATGCAGCGCCTGATCGGCCAGACGGTGGGGCGAGGTTGGCGCCAGACCATTGAGCGTCACCTCGGTGGCATCCAGGGCTGCACGCACCTGCGCGAGCTGCTGTTCAACCTGGCCACTGCTGCCTTCCAGACGCGCTCGGCCTCCTTTGCACCGTCGGCTGATGGTCAACCGCCGATGCACCTGGGCCAGTGCCTGGCCTGGGATTTCAACGGCCCGGTGGTGGAGAAGGTCTACCCGATGTTTTTCCGCTGGCAGCGGCCAGTGAAGACCACCGCCTGACGGCCACTGGACACTGGCGAAGGCGGGAGGGCGAGACATCAGGTCGTGACGGTGACTGCCGGGGCGACGCGTCGGCGCTGCGCAAGCACAATCAGCGCATGGTCATTCCCCTCAATTCTGAAGTTGTCCTGACACCGCCGGTCGATGCGGCCACCGTGATGGTGGTGCGCGACGCAGCGCAAGGACTGGAGGTTTTGCTGGTGCGCCGGCACGGCAATTCCGGCGTGCTGGGCGGCGTGCATGTGTTCCCTGGCGGCAAACTCGATGCAGCCGATTGCGCCGCGCAGCCCGACTGGCTGGACCGCCCACCCGAGAGCTTTCAAGACGCCTTGGCCGAACCAGGGTTGGACCCGGTTGTGGCCGTGGGCCTGCATGTCGCGGCGCTGCGCGAGACCTGCGAAGAATGCGGCCTGCGCCTCGCGCCGACGCAGCTCGTGCCGTGGTCGCGCTGGGTGACGCCGCGCCAGCCCTCGGTCACCCACAAGCGGTTTGACACCCGCTTTTTTGTGGCACCAGCGCCCGTGGGGCAGGAAGCCGTTCACGACGACCATGAAGCCACCGAAGTGGTGTGGACGTCGCCACGCGCCGGGCTGGAGCGCTATTGGGCAGGCGAGATCGATCTTGCGCCGCCGCAGATCATGAGTCTGGTCCAGCTGGTTCGGCTGTCGGACGTGGCACACGTGATGGCGGTCGCACGCAGTCGGACGCCTGTGCTGATCGAGCCCCAGCCGTTTGATCTGGACGGTGAGCGGGTGATCTGTTATCCCGGCGATCCGTCACACCCGGTGCGGGTCGCCGCCTGGCAGGGCCCAACGCGGCTGAGTTACCGCAACCGGCGCTTCGAGGCCGATGGCGGGTTGGCGGCGCTGCTGGGCTGAGCCCGAAACGACAACGCCCACGGTCAGTGGGCGTTGAAGAAGGGGCAACCTTGGCGGAGAAAGAGGCTACCAAATGTCAGTGCCGTTAGGTGTCTCAAGGTGCCAATACTTGCTGGATCACCGATTCATTGCAAAGTAACTTAGTGCCATACGGTGTCAAGCGTGTGCACGGCGTTGTCCCAAGGATGATGGGTAGAGTGATGGGTTCCTATAACGCTACGCAAGAAGGTTCGAATCACGAGGAGGAAATGATGACCGAACTGGGCGACAGGAAAGCAAAGCTGAAGGCGCTACTTGTAACGTTTGCAGAAGGGCACTTCGGTAGGGGCCCCAGCATTCAAGTCGTTAAGCAGCACATTGAGGATCGCAGAGTCTCAGCGCTCGATGAACAACTTGCATTCATGACCAGCGATCAGGAAATCCAGAGCTTTCTAGGAGGCATCAACGCGTTGGCGCCATCGCCAAGGGCAAAGAAGGTCGCAGAAGAACTGGAGAAGAAGGAGCACCAGCTTCGTGTCGTCTTGAAAGCCATGTACGAATTGCCCCCCAAGGAAATGGAGGCTTTTGTGCAAGCGTCGTTTCTTCCCTTGCAGAAAGGCGATCCGGAGCGGGAGGGCATTTTCCATTGTCAAGATGAAGTGGAGTCCTGGGAGCACATGAGGGGACGGCTATTAACCGACCTTGCGTTGCTTGAGAGGATTGCTAGCAGAGTGCTGCTTCGATCTACCTTTCAGAAGCAACCGCGAACTCGAAGCGACGTAAGTAAGCCAAGTCGGAAGACGGGGGAGCGTGCTGTGGTTGATCCAAAGTATGTGCAAGCCTGTTGTCGCGTGCACTTCGCGATCCTTGATGCGTATTTCAGCGATCGTGGACGCCTGTTTCAGGCTGATCGTGGACGGAGAATCGGTGTTGCCGTGGCGGCGCTGGGGAAGCGCGCAGGAACTGGTGTGAATGTATCGCAATCGTCCACGATCAGC
>NZ_MUNZ01000150.1 GCF_002001205.1 Hydrogenophaga sp. A37 | reverse complement strand
CTGCAATGGATGGCGCGGATGTGTGCCAGCAGAGCTTCATCGCTGTGGCGCCCGCCGGGCCTGCCAGCGATGTCCTGCGGACGGCGCAGCCAGTTGAAGTAACCGCTGGCGCTGACCTCCAGCACGCTCTCCCCCGGCGCCGCTCAATACCCCTTTGGCTGCCTGGCGAACCCAGTTACCCAGGCTGGCCTTGGGGATGCCCAAGACCTTGGCCACCACCGCAATGGCCTGACCGGCGCTCACTTGACGGACCGCCTCCAACTTGAACTCCTGCGTGTACTGCGCACGCACCTGCTTTGCTGCTGTCATTCCTTGACTCCTTGTCGGTATTTTCAACAAGGCCAACAACTCCACTTTTCAGGGGCAAGGTCAATACTGACGTCTCCCCCATATCCGGTCACTTCTAAACTGGAGTCGGGCTGCTCCAAAGGCGCTGACACCTTGCTGGCGCTGGAGTTGCTGGAGCGCCTGAGCGCGATCAGGCCAAGCAGCTGGCTAGGCGCTTACGCCCAGATCCGACGGTCAGCAGCCACGGGTGATAGGCATTTCCACCTCAGTCTTCAAGGCCATGTGCTTGGCCAGCTCCAGCTTGGCGATCGACTGGCGATGCACCTCGTCCGGGCCGTCGGCCAGACGCAGGGTGCGCTGGTTGGCATAGGCGTAGGCGAGCGGGAAATCGTCGCTCACACCGCCGCCGCCATGGGCCTGTATAGCCATGTCGATGATCTCGCAAGCCATGTTGGGCGCCACCACCTTGATCATCGCGATCTCGGCCTTGGCCACCTTGTTGCCCACGGTGTCCATCATGTAGGCCGCCTTGAGCGTGAGCAGGCGCGCCATTTCGATCTTGCAGCGCGCGTCGGCAATGCGCTCGTGCCACACCGACTGGGCAGACACCGGCTTGCCAAAAGCAACGCGGCTGTTCAAACGCTTGCACATGAGTTCCAGAGCGCGCTCGGCTGCCCCGATAGAGCGCATGCAGTGGTGAATGCGGCCCGGGCCGAGGCGGCCCTGAGCGATCTCGAAGCCGCGGCCTTCGCCGAGCAACAGGTTGCTCACGGGCACGCGCACATTCTTCAGCAACACCTCCATGTGGCCGTGTGGCGCATCGTCGTAGCCGAATACGGAGAGCGGACGCACCACCTCGACGCCCTTGGCGCCGGACGGCACCACGATCATGCTCTGCTGTGAATGGCGTGCCGCATCCGGGTTGGTTTTGCCCATCACGATGTAGACGGCGCAGCGAGGGTCGCCGGCGCCCGACGACCACCATTTGCGGCCGTTGATCACGTACTCGTCGCCATCGCGCTCAATGCGGCACTGGATATTGGTCGCGTCCGACGATGCCACTTCAGGCTCTGTCATCAGGAAAGCCGAGCGAAACTCACCCTTGAGCAACGGTTCCAGCCATTGGTCCTTGATGTCCTCGCTGGCGTAGCGCTCGAGCGTTTCCATGTTGCCGGTGTCGGGCGCGGAGCAGTTGAACACCTCGGCCGCGAACGGCACCCGACCCATGATTTCGCACATCGGTGCGTATTCCAGATTCGACAGGCCTTCAGGCGCCCGTGGGCTGCTCGGCAGAAACAGGTTCCACAGGCCAGCGGCGCGCGCCTTGGGCTTGAGTTCTTCGATGATGGTGGTCGGTCGCCAGGCGTTGCCACTGGCCCGGTTGGCCGCGATCTCGGCGAAGAAGCGCCCTTCGTTGGGATAGATGTGTTCGTCCATGAACGCCAGCAAGCGCTCGCGCATGTCCTTGACTTTGTCGGTGTAATCGAAGTTCATGAGATTCCTTGGTGGCGGTGACAGTGATGAGGACGATGGGGTGGGAGAGAAAAGTCAGGCCTGCTGCGCGAAGCGCCACGCCAACTCGGCCAAGGGTCGGGCCCCGGCAGCCGATGTGACCGCCTGCGCGCTGGATGCGGTTCCCGCCTCGACCCGTTTGGCAATGCCCTGCAAGATGGCCGCCAGGCGGAACAGGTTGTAGGCGAGGTAGAAATTCCAGTCGGCCTTGAGCTGTTCGGGTGTGGTGAAGCCGGTGCGCTGGCAGTAGCGGGCGATGTAGTCGGCCTCAGTGGGGATGCCCAGCGCTTGCACATCCAGACCGCCGATGCCGCGGAACGCGCCTGGCGGGATGTGCCAGGCCATGCAGTGGTAGCTGAAGTCGGCCAGCGGGTGGCCCAGGGTCGAGAGTTCCCAGTCAAGGATGGCCAGCACGCGCGGCTCGGTGGGGTGGAACATCAGGTTGTCGAGCCGGTAGTCGCCGTGCACGATCGAAGTGAGCGATTCGTCGCGCGCCATTGCTGGAATGTTCTGCGGCAGCCACTCCATGAGCCGGTCCATTTCAGGAATGGGCTGTGTGATGGACGCCACGTACTGCTTGCTCCAGCGGCCGATCTGGCGTTCGAAGTAGTTGCCTGGCCGGCCGTAGTCGGCCAAGCCGATGTCGGCCGGCTTCACGCCGTGCAGCTTGGCCAACACCCGGTTCATTTCGTCGTAGATGGCGCCGCGCGCGGCTTTGCCCATGCCGGGCAGGGACTGCTCCCACAGCACACGACCTTCCACGCAGTCCATCACGTAAAACGCCCGCCCGATAACCGATTCGTCTTCGCACAGCACGTGCATCTGCGCCACGGGCACGCCGGTGCCCTGCAGTGCGCCCATGACCCGGAATTCGCGCTCAACCGCGTGTGCCGATGGCAGCAGCCTGGCCACGGGCCCCGGCTTCGCACGCATCACATAGGCGTGCTGTGGGGTGATGAGCTTGTAGGTGGGATTGGATTGACCGCCCTTGAACATCTCGAACGACAACGGCCCGGCGAAACCATCCAGGTGGGTTCCGAGCCAGCGTTCAAGGGCTGGCAGATCGACGGTATGTTGATCGGACACCGGGCGCGTGCCCGTGAAGTTCGGGTTGTTGCTCATGCGTGGTGTGTCCGTGGCAGCGTGCTGTAGCACGCGCGGTATGACCTGGGACAGGTCGAAAGACTCAGGATTCGACTTCGGCGATGCGCATCAACATGTCGCGGTTGCGCACGACCAGCCCACCTTGTTCGATGCGAATCGCGTCCTCGCGCTCCATCGACTTGAGTTCCTGGTTGACACGCTGGCGCGACGCGCCGAGCAACTGCGCCAGTTCTTCCTGCGCCAATTGAAGGCCGATGCGCATCTCGTTGCCTTCCGACAGGCAGGGCACGCCGTAGCTGCGCACGAGATGCAGCAACTGCTTGGCCAGTCGGGCACGCAAGGGGAGGGTGTTGAGGTCTTCCACCAGACCAAAAAGCGTGCGAATGCGCCGGGCTTGCAATCGCATCAGCGCCTCGTACAGCTCCACGTGTGTGCTGAGGATTTTCTGAAAATCGTTGCGCGCCACGCAGAGCAGGGTGGTGGCGCCATGCGCATAGGCGTCGTGAGTGCGCCGGTCGCCGTCGAACATCGCCACATCGCCGAACCACACACCGGGCTCCACATAGGTCAGTGTGATCTGCTTGCCCGAGAGCGACGTGGAACTCACGCGCACAGCCCCCTTGGCCACGGCCGTCCACTCGGTGGGCGGTTCGCCACGGGCGACGATCAGATCGCTGTCCTTGAATCGCTTGACGTAGGCGCATCGAAGTATGTCGTGTCGCAGGGAGGGAGAAAGACTGGAGAACCAACGACCACTGTTGATCGCCTCGCGTTCTTCCATTGTCAGAATCGGTTCATCCATTGGCTGTCTTATGAGTGACTGGGTTGCGATGGATTGTCACCACTGGGACCGTGGTGGGCATCAGGGAATGCGCGAGGGGTTGTCTCGCAGGCGTCCGCTTGAGACGAAGCAGGGAGCTCAGCGGTAGACGGCCGGACGTTTGTCCAGAAAGGCGGCGATGCCTTCTCCCGCATTGGCGTGGTGCAGGTTGCGAACGAAATGATCTCGCTCAGACGCCAGCTGGGTGTGCAGCGATGCACCAACGGCGTCGTTGGCGAGCTCCTTGATGCTGGCCATGGCGTTGGGCGCGCGCGCATTGAGCCGCTCAGCCAGCGCCAACGCTGCACTCAACGCTTCCTGCGGTTCACTCACCGCCGTGATCACGCCCAGCGCATGCAATCGCGTCGGATCGATTCGATCGCCGCACATCAGCAGCTGCAGCGCGGTGGCACGGGGCAGGGCGCGCATCAGGCTCCAGCTCGCGCCGCCGTCGGGCGACAGGCCCACGTTGCTGTAGGCCATCACGAAGACACTGTTGCGCGCGGCGATCACCATGTCGCAGGCCAGGGCCAGCGAGAAGCCGGCACCGGCGCACGAGCCTTCAACGGCGGCAAGCACGGGTTTGGGGAACACGCGGATGGTCTCGATCCAGTTGTGCAGCCCTTCGATGCTCTGTGCCTGAACCTCAGGCGGCTGCTGGCGATTGGCCAGCAGCCGCTGCAGGTTGCCGCCGGCGCAGAAATGGCTGCCCTCGCCGGTGACGACCACACTTCGCACGTCTGGACTGTTTTCCGCGACGTTGAGCGCTTCCACGCCTGCGGCGTAGATGTCGGGCCCGAGGGCGTTGCGGTGCTCGGGGTTGCTGATGGTCAGCACCATGGTCTGGCCATGGCTGTGGCTTTTGAGGCTGGCGGTCATGCGGTGTCCGTGTGCGTGGGATCAGTCTTCTTCATGCATCAGGCTCAGACCCAGGGCGCCACGGCGGCGCAGCCATGGGGAGGGGCGATAGCGCGGATCGCCGTACACGGTCTGCATGTTGAAGAGAATCTCGAGCACGTTGGTGGGGCCAATGCGGTCGCCCATGGCCAGCGGGCCCATGGGGTAACCGAGTCCGAGCGTCACCGCGACTTCCAGATCTTTGGGGCTGCAAACACCTTGCTGGCACATGTCCGCCGCGATGTTGACGATGGTGGCCACCACGCGTTGGGTGACGAAGCCACCACTGTCGCGTACCATGCTCACCGCTTTGCCATCCTTGGCAAACAGGGCATGTGCGGCATCGCGCATGTCCGGGCGTGTGGCGGGATTGGTGGCGAGCACGCGGCGTTTCGTGCTCGCGTCGTCCAGCATCATGTCGATGCCGATGGTGCGGGTGGGATCCAGCCGTTCCACAGCCGCCAGTGTGGTCACATCCAGGCCCAAGGGCGCCACCAGGATCAACGCGAGGTTGGATGGCTGAGCTGCCGTTTCAATATGGGCCCCGAGATCTTTGAGCAACTGGTACAGCTCGGGTCTGCGTGCCGCCTTGGGCGACACCCAGACAGGCGGCAGGGTTGCCACGGTAGGGACGGAGGGCTCGGCCGGTATTCGGGCCACGCCGTTATCGTAGACGTAAAAACCTTCCCCCACTTTCTTGCCAACCACCCCACCGGCCAGTCGCTGTGCGGTGATCACGCTCGGGCGGTAGCGCGGTTCGTCGTAGTACTGGCGGTAAATCGACTCCATCACGGGGTGCGACACGTCCAGCGCGGTCAGGTCCATCAATTCGAAAGGCCCAAGCCTAAAGCCCATCTGGTCTTTCAGGATTCGATCAATCGTCGCAAAGTCGGCCACACGCTCACTGACCACGCGCAGTGCCTCCGTGCCATAACCTCGACCTGCGTGGTTCACGATAAAGCCAGGGGTGTCTTGCGCCGATACTGGGGTGTGACCAAATTGCCGCGCAAATTCCGTCAGTTGTTGACACACCGTAGCGTCTGTCTTCAGCCCGGCGATCACCTCGACTACCCGCATCAAAGGGACAGGGTTGAAGAAGTGGAAACCGGCGAGTTGCCCAGGACGCTTGAGCGCTGCGCTGATGGCCGTCACCGAGAGAGACGAGGTGTTGGTGGCCAGCACCGCTTGGGAGGGCAGGAGGGCCTCCAGATCAGAGAAAAGGCGTTGTTTGACCTCGATTTTTTCGACGATGGCTTCAATCACCAAATGACACGGCGCCAAAGCGGACAACGCGTCCACGCAAGACACGCGGGCCAGCAGGTCGACTTGCTCTTGGGGTGTCAACTTTCCTTTGACTGACAATTTTTGCCATGTGTCGGCCAAGGCCAAGCGGGCGCTGTCCGCTGCGCCGGGTTGCATGTCAAACAACAACACTGAGCTACCAGCCTGCGCGGCCATTTGGGCAATGCCACGGCCCATGGCACCTGTTCCCACGATGCCAACGGTTTGAAAGATGGGTTGCATATGAAAGTGTTATTTGGACGGGGAGGGCATCAAGCTATGACAGAATGTTCGCACGTAGAACGAAGGGGCTTTGACGTGCGCCAGATTTGGATTGGCTCTATTTTGCTATCAACTGCTTTGAGCAGTACCGCGGCCACATTGGGCCGGTACAGCGGAGCAGTGGTGATTGGCCGACCACTGGACGTTCGTGTGCAAGCGATTGGGGGTCCGGAGGAGGATACGGGGTCGTTGTGCGTGCAGGCTGACGTGTTTTTTGGAGATGCCCAGTTGGCACCAACCTCCGTGCGCACCTCGACCCAACGCAGCGCACCTGATGCCGAAGCGTCTATACGAGTTCAGACCACCGTGGCGGTCAACGAGCCCCTCGTCAGCGTGGTGGTACGCGCTGGTTGCGTCTCCGCGTTTTCGCGCCGGTATGTGTTGTTGGCAGATCCGTTGTCCGAGCCAGCGGTGGTGTCCGGATCGCAGCAGGGCACACCGGTGGCACCTGCCAGCCAGGGCACACAATCCCCCCTACCCGCCTTGGCAGCAGCCACGCCCACGCGCCGTGGTGCGACCCCGGCCGAGGGAAGTCCATCTTCCGAAGTGATATCGAAGGGGGGCACAGAAGCACGAGTGGCCAAATTGGCCAAGCCCGTCAAGCCTGCCAGTGTGGTTCGGCGCCTGGTAGAGCCCACTAAGGACGCCACGCCACGCCTTCAACTTGACCCCGTGGATCTGAGCCTGGCAATTGAGCGGGATCCGGAGTTGAAGTTGTCGCTATCCTTGCTCAGCGAGCCCACCTCGAACGAGCAGGAGCGCACAGCTGCTGCGCAACTGTGGAAGGCCCTCAATGCTTCGCCAGAGGAGGTGCTGCGCGACGCACAAAAGTTGTCTGTTCTGGAGGCAGAGGCCAAAGGGCTGCGTGAGCAGGAGACGCATAACAGGACTGCACTTCAGGAAATGCAAGCTCAGGTGGACCAGGCACGTTATATGACGTGGCTGGCCTATCTTCTGGGCGGACTCCTGTTGTTGAGCCTTTTGGGAGCCTTTTTCTTATGGCGTCGCCGTGGGAGCTCTTCAACCACATCCGGGGCGAGGGACTGGTGGGCAGGTGGATCGGAGGAGAAACCCAAGGTGTCCTCACTTAAGACGGGCGCTGCGGTCGCTTCTGTCCGAGGCATCGATATTGACTTGAACCTGGATGATGAATCCGGCTTTGATGATTTGAAGCAATTGCTCGATGGTGGGTCAGAGCGCCGTGCCCCGGTGCTGTCGGCGACAGATCGGCGCGATTTTCCATCCAGTCAGCCAGGCGTGTCGCGTTCCGTGGCCACCGAAGAGCTGTTCGATGTTCAGCAGCAGTCTGATTTTTTTGTGTCGCTGGGTGAGTACGACCAAGCCATTGAGGTGTTGAAGAACCACCTCAGCGAGAGCCAGGAACCCAGTGCGCTAGCCTATCTTGACCTTTTCAAACTTTATCACAAGCTGGGGCGTCGGGATGACTACAAGAAACTGCGAGAAGAGTTCAACCGCCAGTTCAACGCAGGCGCGCCTCTGTTCGATCAATACACGGACGAGAGTAGTGGCTTGGAAGCCTATGAAACTGCATTTGGGCGAATCCAGGCGTTGTGGCCTCAACCCAAGGTTCTGGATGTCATCGAACAGTCCATTTTCAAAGATGCCAACGACACTGAGGCAGAGGTGTTTGATTTGGAGGCCTACCGCGAACTGCTGCTGCTGCACGCCATTGCCAAAGACATGATCAATCGGGATTCCGACAGTTCGTCGCAAAGGGCAGACTTCCAGCATACCGCCATCAAGCCATTGAAAGCCGCGGGGAACAAAGCCTTGGCTTCTGCCGTTGCCACCGAATCAAGAGAAGGGCGCGCCACTCAGCCGCTTGACGATTTGCCGCCTGCCTCGCTTCACCTTGGACTCGACGTGGATTTGGACGCACTGTCGGAGATGTCGGCCTTTGAGGCTTCTCTGCCCGACGTGGCTGTACCTGTGGAGGCCACGGCCAAACCGGCACCCCCACCAGGTACGCGGTCGTCGGAGGTGCAGGATGGCAATTTGATCGACTTTGAGGTGTTGGATTTCATGGCCCCAGATGACATTCCTGATGCAAAGAATGTCGATAAATAAAGGCAAAGGGCCCGAGTTTTTTATCCACAACAAAAAGCCGGGTTTGCCCGGCTTTTTTATTGATTTTTCAAATTCGAGTAGGTCAATCAGCGGCGAACTTGCAATGCGCCCGGATTGACGATATTCGTGGGCGTCCCTTTGATAAAATTCACGACGTTGTCAAACGCTGTCGAAAACAGGGTCTCGTAGTTATCGAGTTCAACATATCCGATGTGCGGTGTGCAGATGCAGTTTTCGAGTCGAAGCAAGGCGTGACCCTGTAGGATGGGCTCTGACTCAAACACGTCGATGGCGGCCATTCCAGGACGGCCCCGGTTCAACGCTGCCAACAACGCCTCGGCCTCGATGAGTTCGGCCCGAGAGGTGTTCACCAGCAGCGAAGTGGGCTTCATTTGAGACAGGTCTTCCAACGTCACGCACCCAGAGCTGCGCTCGCTCAGACGCAAGTGCAAGCTCAGAACATCAGATTGTTCAAAAAGGGCCTGGCGGCTCTGGACCACTTCGTAGCCGTCCGACATGGCCAAGGCCAAAGTGTCGTCGCTTCCCCAGATGATCACCCGCATGCCGAATGCCCGACCATAGGCTGCCACCAGTTTCCCGATGCGACCATAGCTCCAGATGCCCAGCGTCTTGCCATGCAATACCGATCCCAAGCCAAAGTTGGCGGGCATGGATGATGCCTTCAACCCGGACTGCTGCCACGCACCGTGTTTGAGGTTGGCTACATATTGGGGGATACGCCGCATGGAGGCCATGATCAAGGACCATGTGAGCTCGGCGGTGGCGATCGGTGAACTTTTGCCTTCGGCCACTGCGATGCCGCGCTCGGTACAAGCGCTCATATCAATGTGATGACCGATACGTCCTGTTTGGGCGATCAATTTGAGGCGCGGCAGCTTTTCGATCAACAGACGTGAAATCTGCGACCGCTCTCGTATTAAGACCACAACATCTGCATCGCGCAAGCGCACAGATAGTTGGCCAACGCCTTTAACCGTGTTCGTGAAAACCTTGGCGGGATAGGGCTCCAGGCGCGCAGCGCACTCCAGCTTGCGCACTGCGTCCTGATAGTCGTCGAGAATGACAATGTTCATGAGGGCTATTGTGCCCGCAAGGATCTACCAGGATCAGGTGCGACAAGGGAGGGTCAACATCCTTTGCTCAGGTCTGAAAGCTCCTTCAACTGGCTTCAGTTGCAAGCGGTTTCGGTCGACTGGTGCTCCTCCGCAGCAAGTCGATCCAGTTCAGCACACACATCTGCCATGCGACCGGAGATCACCATCCGTGCGTCATTGCGCAAACCGCTGCCCCCACCGGGAACGACCCGTACCCGGCCGACGCGGGATGACGTGAGCACACAAGTCGTTGGCGGTAACCCATTCATTTCAGGGGTGCTGATGCCCGATGCGATCCGGTTTCGCCCCAACCACCCTGCACGAGTGAAACGCTGAACCAGTTGGGGAAGGCTGCGGTGTGTGGCGGTTCTGGGTGCCGGGGCGGGCAGCCAGCTGTCGATCAATTGAAGCGGCGCGCGCCATGTGTTGGTGTTGATGCGGATTCCCATGCGAAACTCCTGTTAGGGGTTGAACACAGGCAGGATTGACGGAATGGCTGTCTCCACAGGGATGTGTCCTGCCGGCACAAAGGCCGGATGGACCAAACGCCCGCCACCTGCTGAGACAATACCGACCCGTCGGGTCAGATCTGGAAGCTGTTGCGGATCAAGCCCACGGCAAGACCCTCGATTTCAAATGGCTCTCCGGGTTGAACCAGTATGGTCTTGTAGTCGGTGTTTTCGGCGTGCAACTCAATCTGATGCTCGCGCCTCATGAACCGTTTCACGGTCACGTCATCCCCCAGGCGGGCGACCACAATCTGGCCGTTTTTCGCATCCTTGCAGGATTGCACTGCCAGAAGGTCGCCGTCGATGATGCCGACATCTCGCATGGACATGCCTCGGACCCGCAGCAGGTAGTCCGGCGTTCGCTGGAACAGGCTGCGCTCAACGTGATAGGTCTGATCCACATGCTCTTGGGCAAGAATGGGGGAGCCTGCCGCCACACGCCCAATCAGAGGCAGCATGAGCTGCGTCAGGCTGGGCAGAGGCAGTGTAAGCTGCTGCGCCCGTTGCTCGTTGATGGTTCGCAGGTCACTGCTGCGAAGGCGGATGCCACGGGAGGTGCCGCTGACCAGTTCGATCACCCCTTTTCGTGCCAGGGCTTGCAGATGCTCCTCTGCCGCATTGGCCGATTTAAACCCCAGCTCAGAAGCGATTTCTGCACGGGTCGGTGGTGCGCCGGTGCGAGCAATGGCGTTCTGGATCAATTCCAGAATCTGCTGTTGCCGGGCGGTGAGTTTGGGCGGAAACGACTCGATCATGAAAACCTCGTGGTTGGACTGATGGCGCTGGGTAAATCACTGTTTTCTTATCCAGTATCTGTATTTTTAACCAGTTTCAAAGGCTTGGCAAGTGGCTAGGACAAAAGAAGTGCAGCGTCGGGTGATTTTGGGCACGGGCGGGACCATTGCCGGGCGATCAGACCGGCAGGGCGACAACGTGGGATATGTGGCCGGAGAGGTGCGGGTAGAAGACCTGATGGCGCGCATTCCCGCGTTGTCTGACATGTCTCTGGAGGTCGAGCAGGTGGATCAGATTGACAGCAAGGACATGCACTTTGGTTTGTGGAAACGGTTGGCGGAGCGGGTTGCCCACCACTTGGCCCGAGAGGATGTCGCCGGCCTGGTGATCACGCATGGCACAGACACGCTGGAGGAAACGGCCTACTTTTTGGAAAAGGTGCTGCGGCCGAACAAGCCCGTGGTGCTCACCTGTGCCATGCGTCCTTCCACGGCGCTGGTGCCAGATGGGCCACAGAACCTGCTCGACGCCGTGAATGTGGCGGGATGCGTCGACCTTTCAGGGGTGGTGGTGGTTTGTGCGGGCATGGTTCACCGTGCGGAACACGTGGTTAAGGTGCACAGCTATCGGGTTGATGCCTTTGACTCGGGGGACGCCGGTCCTGTGGCTTGCGTTGAAGAGGGTGAAGTGCGCTGGTTTCATTCGTCCCGTCGGGGATCTGCGTACGCCGCGGGCGGCACGGCGTTGCTGGAGCAGGTTCTGAGTGCCGATGCATTGCCCAGAGTTGACATCGTGACGAGTCATGCTGACACCGACGGTGGATTGGTTCGCGCGCTGCTGGCCGCGAGCGCTGTGGATGCTGCACATCTGCCACGCGGCCTGGTGGTCGCTGCGACGGGCAACGGCACCGTTCACCGTGACCTGGAGGCGGCCTTGCGCGAAGCGCAGTTGCGCGGCGTTCGTGTGATTCGTTCCACGCGTTGCGCGCGCGGACGCGTGATCCCTGATGCCAAGAACCCGTTGCGGGACTCGGCCGGTCTGTCGCCGGTCAAGGCCCGCCTGGCGTTGGCGCTGGACCTTTTGAGTGAATGAGGTGAGATCATCTGCAACAACAAAAAACCCGGCCAAGACCGGGTTTTTTTGAAGGAAGACGGTGTCAGCGCGACAAAGCCTCGAAGGCCCGGGCGGTAATTTCTTCCACCGAGCCTGTCCCGGCAATGGCGCGGTACTTGGGTGCGGCGGTAGCGTCGGATTTGGCCCAGTTGCTGTAGTAGTCCACCAGTGGACGCGTCTGGGCGCTGTATACCTCCAGGCGCTTCTTGACGGTCTCTTCCTTGTCGTCCTCGCGTTGGATCAGCGGTTCGCCGGTCACGTCGTCCAGACCTTCGGTTTTGGGCGGATTGAACTTGACGTGGTAGGTGCGGCCTGAGGCTGGATGTGAACGGCGGCCGCTCATGCGGTCGATGATGGCGTCAAAGGGCACGTCGATTTCGAGCACGTAATCCAGCTTCACGCCAGCGGCCTTCATGGCGTCGGCCTGGGGAATGGTGCGGGGAAATCCATCGAACAGGAAACCATTGGCACAGTCGGCTTGGGCGATGCGCTCCTTGACCAGATTGATGATGAGGTCATCGCTGACCAAACCACCCGACTTCATCACCGCATCGGCCTGCAGGCCCAGTGGCGTGCCAGCCTTTACCGCAGCGCGAAGCATGTCGCCAGTGGATATCTGGGGAATGCCGTATTTTTGGCAGATGAAGGTGGCTTGGGTGCCTTTGCCGGCACCGGGAGCGCCCAACAGAATCAGTCTCATCGTCTTCCTTTTCAGCGTTTCAATCGGGACCGCCGGTCTCCGGTAGCGGCTCCCTGTTTCGCAGGGAGGGGGCGATCATTTGAGGATAGCATGGGCGACCTCGACGCTGGCTTACAGCAGAAGCCGTGAACGGCCCGCGACCAGCGCGCGCACCTGCTCAAGGTCTTCGGTGGTGTCCACACCTGGACCGGGTGCATGAGCGGCCAGATGCACGGAGATGCGCTCGCCATGCCAGAGTGTGCGCAACTGCTCCAGCGCTTCGGTGCGTTCCATCGGCGCCGCCTCCATGGTGGGAAATCGGCGAAGGAAGCCTGCCCGGTAACCGTACAAGCCGATATGGCGCAAGGGCGCCGGGGTGGGGAGATCTGACGGCGTCCCGCCGGCCATGCCATCGCGCCACCAGGCAATGGGGGCGCGGCTGAAATACAGCGCGGTGCCATGCCGGTCGGTCACCACCTTGACAACGTTCGGGTTGATGAAGTCCGCCAATCGATCAATGGCGTGGGCAGCGGTGCTCATCACGCAGTCGGGCCGCCGTTCGAGCTCGTCGGCCACCGCCCGAATCAGCTGTGGATCGATCAGAGGTTCATCGCCTTGCACATTGACCACCACCGCTTCATCGCTGAGAGACAGCAACTCACAGGCCTCGGCCAAGCGGTCACTGCCGGAAGCGTGGTCGGTCCGCGTGAGCAGTGCAGCGACCCCGTGCGTGGCACAGGCCTGCACGATGCGTTCGTCGTCGGCCGCGACCACTACGCGCGACGCGCCGCTCTGTTCGGCCTGCCGGGCCACGCGAACCACCATGGGCACGCCCCCGATGTCGGCCAGCGGCTTGTTGGGCAGGCGACTGGAGCCCATGCGCGCCGGGATGAGCACGCAGAAACCAGCGCTTCGGTTCATGCGGAGGGGGCGGGCGGGCGGGCCGCTTCCTCGTCGGTCAAGGTGCGGGCTTCGTGTTCGAGGAGGATGGGGATGCCATCACGCAGCGGGTAGGCCAGACGGGCACTGCGCGAGATCAGTTCCTGTTTTTCGCGATCAAAAACCAGCGGGCCCTTGGTAACCGGGCAGACCAGAAGTTCAAGCAGTTTGGTGTCCATGCGTCGATGATAGTCGGGCGTGCGGCAGCGCCGCCAGCCGTTGATCAAGGGCATCGAAGAAGGCCGCTTCGGGACGAAGCTGCAGGGGAACGGCCCAGCAGGCAGGCGCCTGGTTTCCGCTCAAGCCTGGCAGACAAGCGAACAGTTTGACGGCGTCTTTTTCCGTGCAGAGCAAGGTGCCAGTCGACGTGGACAGAAGATCGCGGAAATGCTCAGGCCCGGCGTGATCGGGCAGGGCCACCGTGCGGTTCAGGGTCAACCCACGTTCACGCAGCATCTCGAAAAACACCTCGGGTCGCGCAATGCCCGCCACGGCCGTCAGGGGTTGGCCTTGCAAGGCAGTCAGGGCGCACCGCTCACCGTGGGGCCCCAGCGCCTCGTCAGCCAGCCGCCGTGGAGCCCAGTACGCGGCAACACCGTCGGGCAGCGCCAAAGGGCCGGGCTCTCCAGCGCCTTCACGCTGTTGTCGCAACACCATGTCGGGTGCGTAGATTTGGCCGGACTTTGGTGGCCAGGGTTCGCGCAGCAGGCCAGCAGGCAGCAGCCAGCCGTTGCCGGTGCGCCGGTCGTCGAACACGGCGATGGCGAGGTCACGCCCCAGCGCGAGGTGCTGCAGACCGTCGTCGCAGAGCAGCACATTCACCTCGGGGTGAGCGGCCAGCAAAGCCTGCGCGGCCTGCACCCTATGCCGCGCCACAAACACCGGAAGGCCGCTGGCACGACGGATCAGGGTCGGCTCATCGCCCCCATCGTCGGCAGTGGTGTCGGCCAGCACCTCCCGAGTGTCATGGCCTTGGCGACCATGGCCGCGCGAGACGACGCCGGGCGTCCAGCCACGCGCTTTGAGGTGATCGAGCAGCGCCAACACCGTGGGTGTTTTGCCGGCACCTCCGACCACCACATTGCCCACGACGATGACCGGCACGGGCAAACGCTCCGTGCGAAAAATGCCAAGGGTGTAGAGCCTTCGTCGGCCGCTGGACAGCGCCCCGTACAGCAGCGACAGCGGCCACAGGATCGTCGCCTGCCAGCCTCGCCGCGCCCAGATCGAGTGCCAGCGGGCTTGTGCTTCTGCGCGACTCATGTTGGCGCTGAAAAGATCAGGACTTCTTGCCGCGCGAGGGAGCCGTGCCCGACTGCTGGGTGGCGAAGGTGATCTGCACCAGCCCGGCGCGCCGGGCCGCGTCCATCACGTTGATGACCGACTGGTGGGTTGCGGCCGCATCGGCGCTGATGATGATCACGACTTCGCGCGTGTCCTGCGCGGCCTGTTGCAAAGCGCGGGTGAGGACCTCGACGCTCACACCGTCCAGGACGTCCTGGTTGAGGGCATAGCGGCCGTCGCTGCTCACCGACACGATCACTTCCTTGGGCGTGGTTCGTTGCGCTTGGGCGTCGGCCACCGGCAGGTTCACCTGCAGCTGTGTGAACTTGCTGTAGGTCGTGGTGAGCATCAGAAAGATCAACACGACCAGCAGGATGTCGATGAACGGGATCAGGTTGATCTCGGGTTCATCACGGGTGCCCGGGCGGAAGTTCATGCTGACGTCCTTGGCGGGAGTGGTTTGATCGTCTTCATGCGCAGGTGGGTGCAGATCATTTGCGCAGCGTGACAAGATGGCGCGCAAAGCGTTCGGAGGCCAACTCCATGCCCAGCAGGTACTCGTCCACCCGTCCGCGGAAATAGCGCCAGAAGATCAGCGCAGGGATGGCCACCATGAGACCGAAGGCGGTGTTGTACAGCGCGATCGAAATGCCATTGGCCAACTGAGCCGGATTGCCGCCGCCGGGCACCGTGCCCATGCCACCGTCGCCGCCCTGGGAGCCGAAGATCTCGATCATGCCGATCACGGTGCCCAAAAGACCCAAGAGCGGCGCGGCCGAGGCGATGGTCGCGAGCGCGCCCAGGTACCGCTGCAGTTTGGCGGCCGCCATGCGCCCCGCGCCTTCCAGGCTGGAGCGCAGATCCTCCTCGCTGGCGCGGGGGTTGCTGTTGAGGGCACGGAAACCGCTGGCCAACACCTCGCCAAAGGCGGAGTTCTGTTCCAGCTGGGTCACCACATCGGGCCCGGGAACACCGTTGCGGGACACCATGATCGCTTCGTCCAGCAATTTGGGCGGCAGGATCTTGTCGCTTTTGAGGCTGATGAACCGTTCGATGACCAAGGCCAGACCGACGACGGAACAGAAAATGAGCGGCCAGATCGGCCAGCCAGCGGCTTGTATGATGGAAAACAAAATCAGGGCTCCAGACAAACAGCCGCGTCGCGGCTCCAGTGCAATCGTGGGATTATGTCTCAGGCTCTGGCCCCGTCCGGTCGGCTGCAGGCCCGGTTAACTCGGCGAAGCCCATGTGTTTTGTGACCCTTGGGTCATGCACAGATTCTGTGGATAACTTTGTGCAGAACCACTGCCCCATTCGCTCCAATCCCGCAGCCTGGCTGGAATTCCACATTTCGATGACCAAACAGGCAGTGCAAAATCGTTTGAAATCAATGGCTTGCCCGACCGCTTTGGCCTCGAGCCCTTCTGGATGCGAAAACCTCAGTGTTTGCGCAGTCTGTGGACACAATCTCCCCGGAGACGCCTGTGTCTGAGCCATTTTTCGACGCGGAGACCCCATTGACGCGGCGTGTCTGGGCGGTTGGTCCCCTGATGCGCGCCATTGCTGACACCTTGTCGGTGCGATTCAATCCAGTGGCGGTGCGCGGCGAGGTTTCGGGCTTTTCACGTGCAGCCAGCGGCCATTGTTATTTTTCGCTGAAGGACGACAGCGGGCAGGTGCGGTGCGCCATGTTCAAGCGCGCTGCGGAGCAACTGAACTTCACCCCCCGCGATGGCTTGTTGGTCGAGGCACAAGGCAAGCTTGATGTCTATGGTCCCCGGGGTGATCTCCAGCTCATCGTTGAGAGCCTCAAGCCCGCCGGACAGGGAGCGCTGTTCGAGCAGTTCCTGCGCTTCAAGGCGAAGCTGGAAGCCGAGGGCCTGTTCGACCCGGCGCGCAAACGCCCGTTGCCAGCCCAGCCGCGCAGCATCGGGGTTGTCACCTCGCTGGGGGCTGCAGCGCTCCGGGACGTGGTCACGGCCTTGCGGCGGCGCGTGCCCCACATCCCGGTGTTGATCTATCCCGCCGCGGTGCAGGGTATGCAGGCGCCCGCCGAACTGTGTCGCGCTCTTGAAGCCGTTTACCAGCGCCACCAAGTGCACGGCGAGAGCGAGGTGTTGCTGGTGGTGAGGGGCGGCGGATCGCTGGAAGACCTCTGGTCGTTCAATGATGAGGCGCTGGTGCGCACCCTGGCCCGCGCGCCCATGCCGGTGGTTTGTGGTGTCGGGCATGAGACCGATTTCACCTTGGCCGATTTCGTGGCCGATCTGCGTGCGCCCACACCGACGGCCGCGGCCGAGCTGTGCGCACCGTCGCGTGAGACCCGGCTCGGCGAACTGGTCTACCTTCAGGATCGCCTCGATGAGGCCGTCTACAGCGCCGTCGATCAGCGCGCCCAGCGATTGGACCGTTTGGCTCAGCGCCTGGGACGGCCCTCTGGCCGCCTGCACGACAGTCGCCAGCAGCTTGCTGGGGTGCAGCACCGGATACAAAGTGCGTTGATGCTGTTCCGGCAACACCAGAACCACCGCCTGGATGTGCTGCAGCGGTCTCTGCCGCAAGGCGCGCACCGGGCGCTGGAGGCGCACTCGCGGCGGATCGACCAAAGCGCCGCCGCGCTGGCGCTGCTCGATCCGCGCCTGGTGCTGGAGCGCGGCTATGCGTTCCTGACCGATCCACAAGGACTGGCCATCATGCGCAAGAGCCAGGCCAGACCCGGGCAAGCGCTGCGGGCCACGCTGGCCGACGGCGAACTGGGCATCACGGTCGACCATTAAGACCATCGTGCCGGCGCCGGAATTTCCGTCGCCTGCAGCCGGGCGTGGTCTTGCCTACAATGCCCCAGCACCCTGCGGCCTGACTCAACACCGACCGCTCCTTTTTCACTTTCCACACAAGAGGACCCCACATGGAACACACCCTGCCACCACTGCCATACGCCATCGACGCCCTGGCGCCTCACTACTCCCAGGAAACGCTGGAGTTTCACCACGGCAAGCACCACAACGCCTATGTGGTCAACCTCAACAACCTTCAAAAGGGCACCGAGTTTGAAGCCATGGACCTGGAGTCCATCATCAAGAAGTCCAGCGGCGGCGTGTACAACAACTCGGCCCAGATCTGGAACCACACCTTTTTCTGGAACTGCATGAAGCCCAACGGCGGCGGCGAACCTTCCGGTGCACTGGCTGCGGCCATCAACACGAAGTTCGGCAGCTACGCCGCCTTCAAGGAAGCTTTCGTCAAAAGCGCCGTGGGCAACTTCGGTTCGGGCTGGACCTGGCTGGTGAAGAAGGCCGACGGCTCGGTGGACATCGTCAACATGGGCGCCGCCGGCACCCCACTGACCACCGCCGACAAGGCGCTGCTGACAGTGGACGTGTGGGAACACGCTTACTACATCGACTACCGCAACATGCGCCCCAAGTTCGTCGAAACCTTCCTCGACAAGCTGGTCAATTGGTCGTTCGCCGAAGCCAACTTCGCCTGATCGGATTGCACGCTGGTTGAAAGGGCCCGAAGGCCATGCCTTCGGGCCCTTTTTGCTTTGCGCTGCGAAAAAAAGTTCAACTATTTGCCAGCAATTTTCGCTATATGGGATAACGATTCGAATTTTGGGTTTGAGGTCAGAGGACTGAAAGCAAAATCTCACACCATCTCCCGGTTCGGCCGATCCTCGTACGGATCAGCGGAACTCCAACAACGACATCAGGAGCCATCTCATGAGCACCCAACCATCCACCATCATTTACACGCTGACCGACGAAGCGCCGCTGTTGGCCACCAGCGCTTTTCTGCCGATCATTCGCGCGTTCACCGCGCCGGCAGGTGTGAATGTGGAGACCAGCGACATCTCGGTTGCTGCGCGCATTCTCGGCACGTTTCCGGACTTCCTGACCGAAGAGCAGCGGGTGCCTGACTACCTGGCGGAACTCGGCAAGCTGACGCTGCAGTCCAGTGCCAACATCATCAAGCTGCCCAACATCAGCGCCTCTCAGGGGCAGCTGATCGCTGCGATCAAGGAGCTGCAAGAGAAGGGCTATGCCGTGCCCGACTACCCCGAAGTGGCCAAGACGGAAGAAGAGAAGGCCATTCGCGCCCGCTACGCCCGTTGCATCGGCAGCGCCGTGAACCCGGTGCTTCGGGAGGGCAACTCCGACCGCCGCGCGCCGCGCGCCGTGAAGGAGTTTGCGCGCAAGAACCCGCACAGCATGGCCGATTGGAGCCAAGCTTCGCGTTCGCACGTTTCGCACATGCACCACGGCGACTTCTATCACGGCGAAAAGTCCATCACGCTGGACAAGGCCCGCGACGTGAAGATGGAACTCATCACCGCCAGCGGCAAGACCATCATGCTCAAGCCCAAGGTGTCGCTGCTTGACCGCGAAGTCATCGACAGCATGTTCATGAGCAAGAAGGCGCTCATGGAGTTCTACGAGAAAGAGATCGACGACGCCTACAAGACGGGCGTGATGTTCTCGCTGCACGTGAAGGCCACCATGATGAAGGTCTCGCACCCCATCGTGTTCGGCCACTGCGTCAAGATCTTCTACAAAGATGCGTTCGAGAAGCACGCCAAGCTGTTCGAAGAATTGGGCGTGAACGTCAACAACGGCATGGCCAACCTGTACGACAAGATTTCCACGCTGCCGCAAAGCAAGCAGGACGAGATCAAGCGCGACCTGCACGCCTGCCACGAGCACCGCCCTGAGCTGGCGATGGTGGACTCTGCCAAGGGCATCACCAACTTCCACTCGCCCAACGACATCATCGTCGATGCCTCGATGCCTGCCATGATCCGCAACGGCGGCAAGATGTGGGGCGCCGACGGCCGCCTGAAGGACGTGAAGGCCGTGATGCCCGAGTCGACCTTTGCCCGCATCTACCAGGAGATCATCAACTTCTGCAAGTGGCACGGCGCCTTCGACCCCAAGACCATGGGCACGGTGCCCAACGTCGGCCTGATGGCCCAGCAGGCCGAGGAATACGGCTCGCACGACAAGACCTTCGAGATCACCGAAGACGGCGTGGCCAACATCACCGACCTCGCCACCGGCGAAGTGTTGCTGAGCCAGAACGTGGAGAAGGGCGACATCTGGCGCATGTGCCAGGTCAAGGACGCCGCCATTCGCGACTGGGTCAAGCTGGCCGTGAACCGCGCGCGCAACTCGGGCATGCCGGTCGTGTTCTGGCTCGACGCCTACCGTCCGCACGAGGCCCAACTGATCACCAAGGTCAAGATGTACCTGCACGAGCACAACACCGCCGGTCTGGAAATCCAGATCATGAGCCAGGTGCGTGCCATGCGTTACACGCTGGAGCGCGTGGTCCGCGGGCTGGACACCATCAGCGCCACCGGCAACATCCTGCGCGACTACCTGACCGACCTGTTCCCCATCATGGAGCTGGGCACTTCGGCCAAGATGCTGTCCATCGTGCCGCTGATGGCAGGTGGGGGCATGTACGAAACGGGTGCGGGTGGCTCGGCGCCCAAGCACGTGCAGCAGCTGGTGGAGGAAAACCACCTGCGCTGGGACTCGCTGGGTGAATTCCTCGCGCTCGCGGTGTCGCTCGAAGACCTCGGTCTCAAGACCGGCAACAACCAGGCCAAGATCCTGGCCAAGACGCTGGACAGCGCCACCGGCAAGCTGCTGGACAACAACAAGAACCCGTCGCCCAAAACCGGCCAGCTCGACAATCGCGGCAGCCAGTTCTATCTGGCCCTGTACTGGGCGCAGGAGCTGGCAGCGCAGACCGAGGACACCGCGCTGGCCTCGAAGTTTGCGCCACTGGCCCAGCAACTCGCCGACAACGAGAAGACCATCGTGGCCGAACTCGCGGCCGTTCAGGGCCAGCCGGTGGACATCGGTGGCTACTACAAGCCAGATTTCGACAAGCTTTCGCAGGTGATGCGCCCCAGCCAGACGCTCAACGCGGTCCTGGAGGCGGCAGCCAAGGCCTGATCGGCCAGGCTGCACCGCCCAATGGACGGCGCAGCCCCCCAACAAAACAGCCCGGATTCGCGTCAGCGATCCGGGCTGTTTTGTTGTGCAGGTGGTGCTGTCAGCGGCGTGGCTCGAACAGCGACCCGCTGAGCTTCGTTCCTGCTTTCAAACCCCGTTTGGCAAACCAGCCCTGGTTCATCTCCAGCACGTAACGCACCGGTTTGGCGGAACAGTGCGAGTCCTCGGTTTGCGGCTTCATGTCGGCCAGGTTGACAATGGTGCCATCGTCGGCAACGAAGGCGGCGGTGAGCGGCAGCAAAGTGTTCTTCATCCAGAAGCACTGACCGGCGGGCTCATCGAACACAAAGACCATGCCCTCGTTGGCGGGCATGTCCTGGCGGAACATCAGCCCGATCGCGCGTTGTGTCGGCGTGGCCGCCACCTGGGCATGGATCAGGTGCATGCCAGCGGTCAATGTCACGCGCGGCAGGTTGGTTTGCGGTTCGTCGCGGGACCACGCGGGTGCCGACACGGTCACGAGCAGGGCGGCGAAGAGGGCGAGCAGTCGGTTCATGTGGGGTGGGCAGTGGTCACTGAATGAGGCATTGTGCTTCATTCATGCACGCGGCCTTCAGCGCGCTGGGCGACCAGCCGTTCGATGGCCGGCGACACCGCACCACCGAACAGGCCCCCCGTCAGCAGGTTCACCAGACCGTCTGCGGCGCCAGCAGCCGCTCGACCGGCACACCGCCGTCGAGGTGGCTGTTGAAGATCTCGGCCACGTCGGCTTCGGTCACGTTGCGGTACATCACCGCCTCCGGGTAGATCAGCACATTCGCGCCCTGATCGCAAGGGCCCAGGCAACCCGAGTAGGTCACCGACAGCTGGTCGTAGGCCTGGCGCTTCTGCTGTTCGGCCCAGAAAGCCTGCAGCACGGCGGTGCCGCCCTTGCTCGCGCACGAGCCGCGCGGGTGCTGCGGCGGACGGTTCTGGGTGCAGACGAAGACGTGGCGGGCAGGACGGGGCATGGGAGTTCCTTTGGTGTGATCGAAGTGCCGATGTCTCAACTAGAAATGCCGCGGAACCGGCTTCGCCGGGCCGCAGGCATTGCCCCTGGAAGGGGGATGCGGCTACGCGCAGCGAGCAAGCAACGGGGTCGAACCTGTTCAACCGAATTTAAACAAGATGCCGTGCCCGCCGCGCGGGTACTCCCAGTTCACGTTGGTGAACTCCGAGCAGATGATCCGGCAGCTGCCGCACTCCAGGCAGCCGTCGGTGATCAGGGTCACGCTGCCGTTGCCTTCGGTCTTGTAGCAGGAGGCCGGGCACACATAGGTGCATGACTTCTGCGCACAGTCGTTGGCGCAGATGCTGGCATCCTTGATCTGGATGTGCGGCCGGCCCGCATCCACGCGGTAGCGGTTCTGAAACAGTTTCTCTTCGACATTCACATGTACGGCAGCGGCGCTCATCGGAAAGCCCTCCAGAGTTTGACGGCGTCACCCACCAGGCCGGTGAGTGATCGCGAGGTGCGGAAGCTGGAAAGGATCTCGCGTTCCTTGGTCTTCTTGTCCACGCCATCGACCGTGAACATCTTGTGCGCGGCCTTGGACACGAGCTCGGGGTAGGTGGTGAAGAACTGGTTGTTCTTGTGGAACACCTCGGGCATGTCGCGGTACTTGTGCAGGTCTTTCATGACGAAGCTCTTGTCGAGCTCGTTCTTGTAGGTCTTGAGCACCGCTTCGCTCATGGGTTTGCCGGCGGCCTTGGCGGCGATCACGGTCTCGGCCGCCAGGCGCCCGGTGGTCATGGCCAGGTTGGAGCCCTCGCGGTGCACCGCATTGACGAAGCCGCCCGAGTCGCCCACGATCATCCAGCCGTTGCCATAGACCTTGGGGATGGCGTAGAAGCCGCCTTCGGGGATCAGGTGGGCGGCGTATTCCTTCATCTCACCGCCCTGGATTAGCGGGGCGATGGACGGGTGCTGTTTGAGCTTTTCCAACAGGGCGTAGGGGCTGGTCTTGTTCACGCTGCCCTTGAAATCGCCCAGCATGCAGCCGATGCCAATGGTGAGCGATTCCTTGTTGGTGTAGAGGAAGCCCGTGCCCATCATGCCGTCGGTGATCTTGCCGACCATCTCGATCACCACGCCTTCTTCTTCACCGATGTTGAAGCGCTGGCGGATCGTGTCTTCGGGCATGAAGAGGATCTCTTTCACCGCGAGCGCGACGTTGCTGTCCTTGATCTCGCCGTGGAAACCGGCCTTGCGCGCCAGCGTGCTGTTCACGCCGTCGGCCAGGATCACCACGTCGGCGTACACGTCGCCGGCCTCGCGGTCGCACTGCACGCCCACCACCTGCTCGCCGTCCATGATGAGGTGGTTGACCGTGGTCTCGCAGATCAGCAGCGCGCCGGCTTCGCGCACCTTGGAGCTGAACCACTTGTCGAACTGCGCGCGGATGATGGTGTAGCGGTTGTAGGGCGGCTTGTTGTATTCATCGCTGCGGTAGTGCGTGCCGACGAAGCTGTTGTCGTCGAGCACCCAGACGCGCTGTTCGATGATGTGGCGCTCCAGCGGCGCGTCGTCGCGGAAGTCGGGAATGATCTTCTCCAGCGCGTCGCTGTAGAGGATGGCGCCCTGCACGTTCTTCGAACCCGGGTATTCGCCGCGTTCGATCTGCAGGACCTTGAGGCCGGCCTTGGCCAAGGTGTAGGCGCAGGCATTGCCCGAGGGCCCCGCGCCCACCACGATGGCGTCGAATTGAGAGGGTTTTTTCATGGCGTTCCCCGAAGGTGTATGGGATCAGGCAACTTGTGCGCTGCGCTTGGACAGGTGTTCGGCGAACGCCTTCGTCAAAGCCGGCAGCACCAGCATCGCGTTGCCGACGATGCCGTAGTGCGCGAATTCGAAGATGGGCGCGTTCGGGTCGGTGTTGATGGCGACGATCACATCCGATCCCTCCATGCCCACGCGGTGCTGCACCGCGCCCGAGATGCCGGCGGCGATGTAGAGCTTGGGCCGCACCGTCTTGCCGGTCTGGCCCACCTGGCGCTCGGCCTCGACCCAGCCCGCCTGCACGCAGGGCCGGGTGGAACCCACCTCGCCGCCCAGCACCCGTGCCAGCTCGAACACCAGCTTGAAGTTGTCGGGGTTCTTCAGGCCCTTGCCGCCGCTCACGATCACGTCCGCGTAGGGCAGGTTGATCTTGTTGCTGTGGGCGTCGGCGATGAAGTCCAGCAGCTTGGTGACGATCTGTGTCTCCACCATGCCCAGCATGTCGTGGACCAGAGTGCCGCTGCGGCTGCTGTCGGCCTTGGGCATCAGCATCACGCGCGGACGCACCGTGGCCATCTGCGGCCGGTAGGCCAGGGTCATGATGGTGCAGTAGAGCGAGCCGCCGAAGGTGGGGCGTGTGGCGGCCAGGGCTTTGGAGACCGGGTCGATGTTGAGCTCGGTGCAGTCGGCCGTCAGGCCGGTGAGCAGCGTGGTGGCCACCGATCCCGCGAGGTCGCGGCCTTGTGAGGTGGCGCCCAGCAGCAGGATCTCGGGCTTGTACTTGTTCACCAGGTCGGTGAGGCCCTTGGTGAAGGGCTCGTTGCGGTAACCCTTGAGCACCGGGTCGGTCATCAGATAGCAGGTGTCGGCGCCGAAGCTGATGGCCTCGGCCGCGAACTTGTCCAGGTGCTCGTCGGCGCCGCCCAGCAGCACCGCGCCGACCGGGCTGCCCAGCGTGTCGGCGAGCTTGCGCGCTTCGCCCAGCAGCTCCCACGACACGCTGTGCACATGGCCGCGGTCGTGTTCGACGAACACCCAGACGCCCTTGTAGGCCTTGAGCTCTTCCGACAGTTCGAGGTTGCGGCCGCGGCCGGCGGGGCGCTTGGCGGGTGCAGCAGGTTCGGTCATTTCAGATCTCCAGCGAACGAAGGGAAGCCAACCGGGAAACACCGCAGAACCGGCTTTGCCGGGCTTCTGGTGTTGCCCCTTGAGGGGCGGAGCGCAGCGACGGGGGTGGTCTTGTTCATGACATTTCCTTCATCAACAAATCGGCTTCGAGTGTTGGGTGGCGGGTGAAAACCTTCTGCAGCAGGTTGAGCGAGATGTCGCGCAGGTTGGAGGTTTCCAGGTCCAGCATCTCCACCTTCTCGGTGCGCGGAGAAGGTCCAAAAACCTTGCTCACCACGGTTGGCGAACCCTTCAGACCAATCTTGCCGAGGTCTTCGATGGCGGCGTCCTCCTTGCTCCATTTGCGCACCGGGTAGGCGGCGGCGTGGATCATGGCGGGCAGGTTGGCGAAGCGCATCTCGTTGGTGTTCTCCAGCATCGTGATCAGGCAGGGCAGGGCGGTCTTCAGCACCTGCACACCGCCTTCGGCGCGGCGCTCCACCGTGATCGTGCGGCCGTCCAGATCGGTCTCGACGATGCGCGACACATAGGTCAGCAGCTGCAGACCCATGCGTTTGGCAATGCCCGGGCCCACCTGGGCGGTGTCGCCGTCGATGGTCTGCTTGCCGGTGAAGACGATGTCCACCGCCTGCTCTTTGGCGATCTGCCGGATGCCGGCGGCCAGCGCATAGGAGGTGGCCAGCGTGTCGGCGCCGGCGAAGGCGCGGTCGGTCACGAGCACCGCGTCGTCGGCACCGAAGCTGATGCATTTGCGCAGCGCTTCTTCGGCCTGTGGCGGGCCCATGCACATCACGGTCACCTTGCCGCCGAACTTGTCCTTCAGGCGCAGGGCTTCTTCGAGCGAGAACAGGTCGTAGGGGTTGACGATGGCCGGCACGCCCTGGCGCATGATGGTGTTGGTGACCGGGTGGACCCGGATCTGTGCCGAGTCCGGCACTTGTTTGATGCAGACGACGATGTGCATGGTTTTCTCCGTTGCGGGGTTCAGGCGACAGCGCGTTGCGGCAGCGATGTTTTCAGGCTGTCCAGCGTGACGTGCTGTTTGCCGCCGACGTCCTGGAACACCTTGAACACCTTTTCCTGTGCCGGCGTGGAGGTCACGAAATCGGCGTAGGCCTTGACCAGCTGTTCGCGGTAGACGGTGTAGAGCGCGAGCTCGTCGTCGGCCGAAGGCAGGGTCTGCTGGCGGATGTACTGGAAGAAGCGCTTGAGGATGTGCAGCCGGCTCACGTTGACCACCGACTGCTCGAACGGCACGCCGAAGTACTGCAGAAAGTCCTCGGCCGATGACAGGGCCTTGAGCTGTTGAACGAAGTTTTCCATTGGGCGTTACTCCACGGTGGCGGGTTGTAGATGGGATTTCGCGGTCGCGAACCCCGGTTCGGCACATTGATCGTCACAAAGACCGCAGGCGCTGTCGGCGCTGGCGAGCCCTTGGCTGTGGGCCAGGCTGCGTTCCAGCTGGGCCACGCGGTCGAGCAGGCAGGCAATCGCCTTGCCCACCGGGTCGGGGATGAGGTGGTGTTCGAGGTCGAAGCCGTGCGTGGTGCGGCGCGCCGGCGCGACCACGCGGCCCGGGATGCCGACCACGGTGGCACCGGCCGGCACGGCCTCGATCACCACCGAATTGGCCGCCACGCGGGCGCCGTCGCCGACCTTGATCGGACCGAGGATCTTGGCGCCGGCGCCCACCACCACCTGGTGGCCCAGCGTCGGGTGGCGCTTGCCGGCGCGCCAGCTCGTGCCGCCCAGCGTGACGCCGTGGTAGAGCGTGACGTCGTTGCCGATCTCGGCCGTTTCACCGATGACGACACCGGTGCCGTGGTCGATGAAGAAGCGGGCGCCGATGCGGGCACCGGGGTGGATGTCGATCTGCGTCAGCAGGCGCGACACAAACGACAGCCAGCGTGGCAGGTAGCGCCAGCCGCGGGTCCACAGCGCGTGGGCCAGGCGGTGCAGGGCGATCGCCTGCAGGCCGGGGTAGATGGTCCAGACCTCGATCAGGCTGCGCGCGGCCGGGTCGCGCTTCAGCACGCAGCGCGCGTCTTCACGCAGCAGGGTCCACCAGCCTGCGGGCACTGCTGCGCCGGTGGCCGTGGTGTCGCTGCTGCCCTGTGCGTTCATGCCCGTCCCCAGGCCGGGGCCACGTGGGCCAGGTTGTGCGCGTCCATCAGAAAGCCGCGCAGCTCTTCGGGTGTGGCTTCCTGCTTCACGCGCATGGCGTGTTCGCGGATGCGGGCCAGCACGCGTTCGGTCAGCGCATCGTCTTCGATGGTCAGGCCCATGGCGCCGAAGGCTAGGCGAACCGCCTGCGAGCCCGAGTGTTTGCCGAGCACGGTGCGGCGCTCGCGGCCGAGCTCGCCTGGGTCGAAACCTTCGTAGGTCGAGGGGTGCTTCTGCAACCCGTCGATGTGGATGCCCGACTCGTGGGTGAACACGGCTTCGCCGACGATGCTCTTGTTGAAGGCCACCGAGCGCCCCGAGGCGCGGGCCACGAGTTGCGAAATACCGAGCAGAGCGTGGGTGTCGACGCCGGTGTGTGTCTGCTGCAGGTGGCGAGCGGCCATCACCACCTCTTCCAGCGCGGCGTTGCCGGCGCGTTCGCCCAGGCCGTTGACGGTGGTGTTGGCGTGGCTCGCACCAGCGCGCGCGGCGGCCAGGGTGTTGGCGGTGGCCAGGCCCAGGTCGTCGTGGGCGTGCATTTCAATGTCGATCTCCACCGCGTCGCGCAGGCGGGCGATGGCATCAAAGGTGGCAAACGGGTCGAGCACACCCAGGGTGTCGGCAAAGCGGATGCGGCTGGCGCCGCAGGCCTGGGCGCGGCGCGCGACCTCGATCAAAAAGTCGCTGTCGGCGCGCGAAGCGTCTTCGGCGCCGAACGAGATCTGGCGCCCGCTCTGTGCGGCTTTGCTGATCAGGCGCGTGACCTGCTCCAGCACCCATTCGCGCGACTGGCGCAGTTTGTACTGCAGGTGGATGTCAGACACCGGCATCGAGAGGTGCACGATCTGCGCGTCGCAGCGCAGCGCGCTGGCCAGGTCGGTCTCTGTCAGGCGGCCCCAGACCATGAGCTTGGCGGGCAGCTTGAGTGCGGCGATGGCGTTGATGCAGGCGATTTCCTCTTCACCCATGGCGGGGATGCCGATCTCCATCTCGGCCACACCCGCGGCCGAGAGGGCCGTGGCGATGGCGCATTTCTCGGACACTGTGAACGCCACCCCGGCGGTTTGTTCGCCGTCGCGCAGCGTGGTGTCGTTGATGATGAGATTGCGTGGCATGTGAGCAGCATCCTTTGGTGGGCTTGATCGCAAGCACCGTGCCACCTGTTTGGACGCTTCAAAACCCGCTTTCTCGCGGCGTGTGGGGCCGGTTTGTCGGGTCTGGTCTGCTGGGTGTGTTCTGCCCTTGCTTTGCCTCTGTCGGAAATGTGTTGTTTCGGACAGCCGCGGTGCTTCTCAATGCGGAGCCTCTCGTTCGTTACCCCTCGCGTGCTGCGGCAGGCGCTGTGCGGTGGGGGCTTCCGGGGTGGTCGGCTTCGCCGACTTCGCTGTGTGCGCCCGTCTGGGTCCGGCGCGGCCAAACTCGCGCCGTTCGCTGCGCTCTCTCTGCTCAGACAGTGGCCGCGAGTCAGTCAACGAAGCGCGCACTTGCGCGCCCGGCCCCAGACGGGCGGACACAGCCACCTCGGAAAATCGCCCCCACCGCACAGCGCCTGCCGCAGCAACCAACGTGTGGGTGTTCCAAGGGTTGCACGCCAACAGCTTTCCTGCCAAGGCGTGTGCGCTCAGGCCGCAGCGCGCCTTGTGAGGCGCCGAGAAGCGCAGGGGTCGTGGCCGCGCGCGCAGCGCGCTTCGTCAACTGATTCGTCGCCATGTCTGAGCAGAGAGAGCGCAGCGAACGGCGCGAGTTTGGCGACGGGGCCACGGCCGCGAGCATCGCAGGGGAGTCGGCGCACCGCGCCGGCCGCTTCACTCAAGCGCTGCGGCCTGAGCGCACACGCCTTGGCCGCGAGGCGCCACGAACGAAATCTGCGGCCTACCCATAAAGCAAAAAGCAAGAAGGCAAGATCAATGCTCGCGCGCATGGTTGCGCGTGTGGCGCGGAAACTCGATCACCAGATCGGCCTCGCGCAGCTTGACGCAGCAGGCCAGGCGCGACTGCGCGTCCAGCCCCCAGGCGTGGTCCAGTTGGTCTTCCTCGTCGTCTTTCGGCTTTGACAAGGAAGCGCCGCCTTCGCGCACGTAGACGTGGCAGGTGGCGCAGGCGGCCACCATCTCGCAGGCGTGTTCGATGGCGATGCCGTGGTTCAGGAAACCCTCGCACAAGGACTCGCCCTTGGGCAGTTCGATCTCGCGCCCCTCGGGGCAGAGGTCGGGGTGGGGCAGCAGGCGGACTTTGGGCATGGGGTTCCTAGGGAATCAAACTGTCCATGGCGCGGCCTGCCAATGCTTTCTGGATCGAGGCGTTCATGCGCCGCGCCGCAAAAGCGTCGGTGGCGGCGGAGAGCGCGTTGGTGCTTTGGCGCAGCGCTTCCACCGGGGCCTCGGTCTCCAGGCTGTCGGCCACCGCGTACAGCGCTTTGTGAATGGCGTCGAGTTCGCTTGGGTTGAGCAGAGCGCCGTCTTCTGCGAGCGCGCTTTCGGTCGCGTCCAGCAGCCGCCGCGCGTCGATCTGCGCCTCGCGCAACGCGCGCAGCCGCATGTCGGATTGAGAGGCCGCAATCGCGTCCTGCAACATGGATGCGATCTGTTCATCACCCAAGCCGTAGCTCGGCTTCACCTCGATGTGCGCCTCAATGCCGCTGCTCTGCTCGCGCGCGCTGACCGAGAGCAAGCCGTCGGCGTCGATCTGGAAACTCACGCGGATGTGCAGCGCGCCGGCCACGGCGGGGGGCAGGCCGCGCAGCTCGAAGCGCGCCAGCGATCGGCAGTCGGCGACCGACTCGCGTTCGCCTTGCACCACGTGCAGCGACATCGCGGTCTGGCCGTCCTTGAAGGTGGTGAAGTCCTGCGCGCGCACCGTGGGCAGGGTGGAGTTGCGCGGAATCACTTTCTCCACCAGGCCACCCATGGTCTCAATGCCGAGAGAGAGTGGGCAGACATCAAGCAGCAGCCACTGGTCGCCGCTGCCGTTGCCGGCGAGCACGTTGGCCTGCAGGGCGGCGCCGATGGCGACCACCTGGTCGGGGTCGAGGTCGGCCAGCGGTTCGAGACCGAAGTAGTCGCGCACCGCGTCGCGCGTGATCGGCATGCGGGTCGAGCCGCCCACCAGCACCACGCCGGTGATCAGGGCGGTGGAGAGTTGTGCGTCGCGCAGCGCGCGTTTGGTGGCGCTGAGCGTGCGCGCGATCAGCGGTGCGCCGAGCGTGGCGAACTGGGTACGCGAGAGGATGGCCGCGAGCGACTGGCCGTCGGCCAGCATGAGGCAGAGTTCGGCGCTGTCGTGGCTGGAGAGTTTTTCTTTGGCCGCGCGTGCCGCCGTCAGCAGGGCACGCTGTTGCGACGGCGGCAACGCGGCCACGCCGTTCAAACCGTGCTCGGCGCAGAACCAGGCCGCAATGGCGCTGTCAAAGTCGTCGCCACCCAGGGCCGAATCGCCGCCGGTGGACAACACCTCGAACACGCCCTGGGTGAGCTTGAGGATGGAGATGTCGAAGGTGCCGCCGCCGAGGTCGTAGACCGCAAAGGTGCCTTCGGCCTGCTGGTCCAGGCCGTAGGCAATCGCCGCGGCGGTGGGCTCGTTGAGCAGGCGCAGCACGTGCAGGCCGGCGATGCGCGCCGCGTCCTTGGTGGCCTGGCGCTGCGCGTCGTCAAAGTAGGCCGGCACGGTGATCACCACGCCGGAGAGCGGGCCACCCAGCGAGGCTTCGGCGCGCTGGCGCAGCGTGTTCAGGATCTCGGCCGACACCTGCACCGGCGAGCGCTCGCCCGCCACGGTGTGCAGTCCCACCATGCCCGGCCCGTCCTTGAACTGGTAGGGCAGGGCGGCCGCGTCTTTCAGATCGGCCAGCGAGCGGCCCATGAAACGTTTGACCGAGACGATGGTGTTGTGCGGGTCGATGGCCTGCTGCGCCTGGGCATCACGCCCGACCACCGTGGCACCGTCTTCCAGGTAACGCACCACCGACGGCAGCAGCATGGCACCGTGTTCGTCGGGAAGGCACTCGGCCACCGCGCTCTTCACGCTGGCGATCAGTGAGTTGGTCGTGCCCAGGTCGATGCCTGCGGCCAGGCGGTGCTGGTGAGGCGCAGCGCTTTGTCCAGGTTCAGCGATTTGAAGCAGGGCCATGGTGTTTGTTGCTCAGGTCGGATCGGCCGGAACGGCGAGACAGTGAAGCGCCTTCACACGGCAAAGGATTCGCCGCAGCCGCAGCTATTTTTAGCGTTGGGGTTGTTGAACTTGAAGCCTTCGTTCAGGCCTTCGCGCACGAAGTCGAGCTCTGTGCCGTCCAGCATGGCGAGGCTCTTGGCGTCGACGATGAGCTTGGTGCCCTGGGTCTCGAAGCACTGATCGTCGGCGTTCAGTGTGTCGACGAACTCCAGCGCGTAGGCGAAGCCCGAGCAGCCGCTGGTCTTGACGGCGAGGCGCAGACCGATGCCGCTGCCGCGCTTGGCCAGCGATTTTTCAACGTGCCGCGCGGCGGCGGGGGTCAGTGAAACTTGCATGGGGTTTCCTTTCTTCTTTGGCTGGCTGGCCCCTCACCCCAGCCCTCTCCCCAGAGGGGCGAGGGAGCAAGAGGCGCAAAGGGCTGTTCCATCTCACACGGAGAACGAGGAACCGCATCCGCAGGTGGTCGCCGCGTTCGGGTTGTGGATCACGAAGCGCGAGCCCTCCAGGCCGTCTTCAAAATCGACCCGCGCGCCGAGCACGTACTGCTGGCTCATGGCATCGACCACCAGGGCCACGCCGGCGGTCTCGGTCAGGGTGTCGTCTTCGTTGACCTGGTCGTCAAAGGCGAAGCCGTACGAGAAGCCCGAGCAGCCGCCGCCGGTCACGTACAGGCGCAGCTTGAGGTTGGGGTTGCCCTCTTCGACGATCAGTTCGGCCACCTTGGCCGCGGCCGCTGGCGTGAACTCCAGCATGGGCGGCATGGCGATGGGGTCGGCGGGGGTTGAGGCAGCGGCAGCGACTTGCATGGTGGTGACTCCGGTGGGTGTGACAGGGGTTTAACGCGTGCTGGAGGCGCAGGCGGGCTGCTCCGAGACCAGGGTGGTGGCTTCGCCCGTGGCCTGGCGCGAGCGGAAGTCGGCCACGGCCGCCTTGATGGCGTCTTCGGCCAGGATGGAGCAGTGGATCTTCACGGGCGGCAGGGCCAGTTCTTCGGCGATCTGCGAGTTCTTGATCGCCAGCGCTTCGTCCAGCGTGCGGCCACGCACCCACTCGGTCACCAGCGAGCTCGACGCGATCGCCGAGCCGCAACCGTAGGTCTTGAACTTGGCGTCTTCGATCACGCCCTGGGCGTTGACGCGGATCTGCAGGCGCATCACGTCGCCACAGGCCGGCGCGCCGACCATGCCGGTGCCAACGCTCGCGTCGTTGGCGTCGAAGGCGCCCACGTTGCGCGGGTTTTCATAGTGATCGACGACTTGTTCGCTGTAGGCCATGGTGCTTCTCCGGGAGGGTGTGTGACAAATGAAATGGGGACCAGATCAGTGTTCAGACCACTGGATCGTGCTGAGGTCGATGCCGGCTTGAACCATGTCCCACAAAGGGCTCATGGCGCGCAGGCGGTTCACCACCTCGGTGACCTGGGCAATCGTGAAATCGATCTCTTCAACGGTGGTGAAGCGGCCGATGGAAAACCGCACCGAGCTGTGCGCGAGTTCGTCGCTGCGGCCCATGGCGCGCAGCACGTAGCTGGGCTCCAGGCTGGCCGAGGTGCAGGCCGAGCCGCTGGACACCGCCACGCCCTTGATGCCCATCAGCAGCGACTCGCCTTCGACGTAGTTGAAGCTGCAGTTGAGGTACTGCACGGCACGCTGGGTCTCGTCGCCGTTGAGCGCCACACAGTCCAGCTTCTGGAAGCTGGCCCAGAGGCGGTCGCGCAGGGTCTTGATGCGGGCGTTGTCGGCGGCCATGCTTTCGCGCGCCAGCCAGAAGGCCTCGCCCATGCCCACGATCTGGTGCGTGGCCAGCGTGCCCGAGCGCATGCCGCGCTCGTGCCCACCGCCGTGCATCTGCGCGTCGATGCGCACGCGCGGCTTGCGGCGCACGTACAAGGCACCGATGCCCTTGGGGCCGTAGAGCTTGTGGGCCGACAGTGAGAGCAGGTCCACCGGCAGCACGTCCAGATCGATCACCACCTTGCCAGCGGCCTGGGCGGCGTCCACGTGGAAGACCACGCCCTTCTCGCGGCACAGGGCGCCGAGCGCGGCGATGTCTTGAATGACACCGGTCTCGTTGTTGACCATCATCACCGAGGCCAGCACGGTGTCGGGCCGAATGGCGGCCTCGAAGACCGCGAAGTCGAGCAGGCCACTGGGGAGCACCGGCAGCACCGTGACCTCGTAGCCTTCGCGCTCCAGCTCGCGCATGCTGTCGAGCACCGCCTTGTGTTCGGTAGCGAGCGTGATCAGGTGCTTGCCCTTGGCGCGGTTGAAATGCGCCGCGCCCTTGATGGCGAGGTTGTTCGATTCGGTGGCGCCCGAGGTCCAGACGATTTCGCGCGGGTCGGCGTTGATCAGCGAGCAGACCTGTTCGCGCGCCAGCTCCACGGCCTCGTCGGCGGCCCAGCCAAAGGCGTGCGAGCGGCTCGCGGGGTTGCCGAAAAGCTCCGTCAAATAAGGAATCATCTTGTTCGCCACGCGGCGGTCCACCGGGGTGGTGGCGGCGTAGTCGAGGTAGACGCTGGCGGCAGAGCGGGTAGGGGCGGGATCACGGCTGCTGAGCGACATGGAGGACTCCAGAAAAAGTAGGGGGCCGCAACGCTTTCCGCAATTTCGGTGCCATGCCTTTTGATGCCCGTTCGCGACGTTTTTGGGCCCGCTTTGTTGGTTTTGTTGGCGTGCACCGCCGGTCGGTTTGACAGACCTGTCCGGTTTGTCGGAAAGCCGGGTGGCAGGCGACCGGCGGCGCTCGCAGCGGCGCCGCTGGTTCGGTTCTTGCGTGGGCCAGGTTCAGAAGGTGGTTTTTAGCGTCAGAAATCCCAGCGTTGGTGCTCACCGACCGCGCGAGACCCGACGTTGCCTTTCACAGGTCCTGCCTTGCACCTACCCGGAGCGCACCATGGTGATGAACGCACAAGTGACCGCAGCGCGGCGTGAGTTGAATGTGGTCTACGAGATCAGCAAGACGCTCGCGACCTCGCTCGATGTCCACAAAACCTTTCGCGAAGCCCTGAACTATTTGTTGCAGGCCCTGGACTGGCGCCGGGCGTTTGTCGTGGTGTCCCAACCGGGCTCCGCCGAGTTGCAAGGCCTGTGCGCCGTGGGCCTGAGCCAGGATGAGAGCCAGCGCCTGAAATTCCTGCCCGGCGAAGGCATCGTCGGCCGGGTGTACGCCACCGGCGTGCCGTACTCGGTGCCCGACCTGCGCGCCGAGCCGCTGTTCCTGAACCGCACCGGCGGCGCCGACCAGAGCCCCGGCGCCTGCGTGAGCATGCTGGCGGTGCCGATCCGCGCCGACCGGCGCACGGTGGGTGTGCTGGCGGTGGACTACCTGAACCCCGAGACCCGCAGCCACTTCGGCGACGAGCTGCAGCTGCTCAAGATGGTCGCCACCCTGATGGGCCAGGCGCTGCTGCTGCACCGCAGTGTCAGCGCGGCCCACGACAACATCCAGGACGAGGTGCGCCGCATGTCCAAGGCGCTCAACCACAGCGGCAAACCGGGCCACAAGATCGAGCACGTGGTGGGCACCTCAGCGCCGATGCTGGAGGTGTTCGACCAGGTGCACCAGGTGGCCCCGGCGCGCACGACCGTGCTGTTGCGCGGCGAGAGCGGCACCGGCAAAGAGGTGATCGCGCGCGCCATCCACAGCCTGTCGCTGCGCAAGCGCGAAGCCTTCGTGAGCGTCAACTGCGCTGCGCTCACCGAGTCGCTGCTGGAGAGCGAGCTGTTCGGTCACGAGAAGGGTGCATTCACCGGCGCGCAAGGGCAACGCAAGGGCCGTTTCGAAATGGCACACGGCGGCACGCTGTTCCTCGACGAGATCGGCGACATCTCGGCCTCGTTCCAGGCCAAGCTGCTGCGCGTGTTGCAAGAGCGCGAGTTCGAGCGGGTCGGTGGCGGCACGCCGGTGAAGGTGGACGTGCGCCTGATCCTCGCCACCAACCGCGATCTGGAGCGCATGGTGAAGGCGGGCGAGTTCCGCGCCGACCTGTACTACCGCATCAACGTGGTCAGCATCCAGCTGCCACCGCTGCGCGAGCGCCGCGAAGACATTCCGGCCATGGCCAAACATTTTCTGGAGCGCTTCAACCGCGAGAACGCACGGTCCACCCAGTTCAGCCCCACGGCCATGCGGGTGCTGAGCAGCTGCTACTGGCCGGGTAACGTGCGCGAGCTCGAGAACTGCGTGGAGCGCACCGCCACCATGGCGCACAGCGACGTGATCACCGACCTGGCCTTTCCCTGCCAGGGCAACCGCTGCCTGACGCAGGTGCTGCACCACATCGAGCGCGAAGACGCGGTGCGGCCGAGCCGGCTGACGGAGATCCCGATCCAGGAGCGGCCCATGGCGCCAGCCGGGGCCGAGGCCGCCGTGTCAACACCCATCGAGGTGTCGCCTGAGCCGGCCGCCGCCACGCCGATCGCCGTCGTCGATGGCAAGCCCGAAGGCGAAGCCGAGCGCCTGGTCTGGGCCATGGAGCGCAGCGGCTGGGTGCAGGCCAAGGCGGCGCGCCTGCTCAAGATCACCCCCCGGCAGATGGGCTATGCGCTGCAGAAGCACGGCATTGAGGTGCGGAAGTTTTGACCAGCGAATCCCAGCGGGGCACTTCGGGACGTGCCATGGCCGCAAGGCACGCGCCCCGTCATTGAACGACTGAACGGTTGTGCGGCAGAAGCCGCATTCGACGCCGGTTTTCGTCGCAGCCCCATGCGCTTCTGGCCGCTTTTCAGGCCACCTTGCACCCATCGCCCCCACGCCCGTCCCCCGGCTCGTTTTGGGGGCGCACCCATGCTGTCGAAGCCCTGGGTTCAAGCTGTTTGATGGAAATCCCTGCAATTTCCAGAAGTGCCCATGTTTGCCTGTGAAATGGCAAACCTATAGGGTTCACCCGATATTCCAAATGGCATGAGGTTCCAATATCCTCGGCAATCCCATTGGTTTGGGATTTTAATCAAATGAATAAATAAATGTAATTATCAGGAGATGTAATTGAGTCTAAAAATAAATACTTTTGGTGCCTTTTTTGGGGTGGTGTTCAAGCAGCGCCATTGGTCGCGCGCTTTCTGCCTTGTGGCCCTTGCCACCGCGGTGCAGGCCGCGGGGGCCGTGGAGATTCGTGTTGCCCATGCGCTGTCGGATGACTCGCACGTCGGCCGCGCGTTGACCAAGGCCGCCGAACGCATATCCCGGGAGTCGGCGGGCCGCCTGGTGCTCAAACCGATTGGATTGTTCCTGTTCACAAACCGCTGGCGATTCTCGATACGCCATTCCTGTTTGCGAGTCGGGAAGAGGCGCATGCCTTGCTGGATAGCAAGGTCGGCCAGGAACTGCTGGGAGGCGTCTCGGTGGGTGGCTTGGTGGGGCTTTCATTTTGGGAGCTTGGTTTCCGGAACCTGACCAACAACCTCCGCCCCGTTTCCCACCTGGCCGATCTTCAGGGGATGAAACTGCGCACGATGCCCACCGAGCTGGCCATCAGCACGTTCAAGCGACTGGGGGCCGACGCCAAGCCTCTGCCGTTTCCACAGCTTCGACCGGCGCTGGAATCAGGCGCTTTTGATGGGCAGGAAAATCCTTTGCCCACCATCGTTTCGGCAAAACTGCATGAGGTGCAGAAATACCTGACCATCACCAAGCACCTGTACGGCATCTACGGCGTGATGGCGTCGAAGAAGTGGTGGGACACGCTGAGCGAGGCGGACCGGACCATCGTTCGCGATGCACTGGTGGATGCCCGGCAGTTTCAGCGGGCGGAGTCGCAGCGGGCAACCGACGAGGCGCTGAAAGTCATCAAGGACGCTGGCGTCAAGGTTTCCGATCTTGAGATCGGTGAACGGGTGCTGATCGAACGTCGGCTGGAGCGCGTGATTGCGCCGATCGCTCAACAGGCCGGTCTGAGCCTCTGGATCAGCATGACCAATGAACTCAGCAAGATTCGGTCGGCAAGAAAATAGCCCTCGGGCTTGAATCGGTGCGGCTCACATCGGAAGGCAGTCCGGCCCCGCATCGGCGCATGCGCTGCTGCTTCAGGGCTTCGCAGGCGCTGGCCAGGCGCTTTTGCAAGAGGTACTCGGTGGGCGTGATGTCCAGTGAGGTGAAGGCCCTTTGCAGCTGGCGGCTCGACGCCTTGAGATCGACGGCCATGCGCTGGATGGTCAACTCGCTGTCGGTGTGGTTCGTATCGATGTAGGCCACCGCGCGTTCAAGCAAACGGGCACTGCCCACGTCCGCATCGATGCTGCGCGCCGGCGTGCCGTTGGCGAACAGCATGGACCCCAGCAAGTCGTACATAGCCTCGCCCAGGTAGCTGGGTCGTCCTGGTGGAGCAGTTACAGGGGGAGGGTGGCGCATTCGGCGCCGCTGTGCCCTTTGTCGCAACCCCGACGCGCCCACCGCGTTGTGCGTCGCCCCTGTCCCATATCCGACAACCGAAAAACCTCTGGATCTGTTGATTTAGAACGATTTTTCCGTGGCACGGATTTGGCTATAGGTCCCCTCATGCGGCCAAGTGTCGGACGCGAAAAGGGTTCCCATGCAAACCAGCGCAGCCAGTGGTTCATTGCCGGCCAAGACCTACATCGGCATCGGCCAGATCAAATCCTTGGGCGCCACGCCAGAACTGCCCGCCGCCGGTGGTGGCTGCGGCACCTCCGGCGGTGAAGGCAAAGCCAGCTGCGGCACGTCGGACGGACCGGACGACATGCCACAGGAAGTCTGGGACAAGGTCAAGAACCACCCCTGCTACTCCGAAGAGGCGCACCACCACTACGCGCGCATGCACGTCGCCGTGGCGCCGGCCTGCAACATCCAGTGCAACTACTGCAACCGCAAGTACGACTGCAGCAACGAGTCGCGCCCGGGTGTGGTGTCGCAAAAGCTCACGCCCGAACAGGCCGTGAAAAAAGTGGTCGCCGTGGCGAGCGAGATCCCGCAGATGACGGTGCTCGGCGTGGCCGGCCCGGGCGATGCGCTGGCCAACCCGGCCAAGACCTTCGACACCTTCCGCATGCTGCAGGAGCAGGCGCCCGACATCAAGCTCTGCCTGTCCACCAACGGCCTGGCGCTGCCCGATCAGGTCGACGAGATCTGCAAATACAACGTCGACCACGTGACCATCACCATCAACATGGTGGACCCGGCCGTGGGCGAAAAGATCTACCCCTGGATCTTCTGGAACCACAAGCGCGTGACCGGCTACGAGGCCGCGAAGATCCTGCACGAGCGCCAGATGCTCGGGCTGGAAATGCTCACCGCGCGCGGCGTGCTCACCAAGATCAACTCGGTGCTGATCCCCGGCATCAACGACGAGCACCTGATCGAGGTGAACCGCGAAGTGAAGAAGCGCGGCGCCTTCCTGCACAACATCATGCCGCTCATCTCCGAAGCCGAACACGGCACGGTGTTCGGCCTGACCGGCCAGCGTGGCCCGACCGCCTCTGAGCTGAAGGCCGTGCAGGACGCCTGCATGGGCGGCGCCAACCTCATGCGCCACTGCCGCCAGTGTCGCGCCGACGCGGTGGGCCTGCTGGGCGAAGACCGCTCGGAAGAGTTCACGCTCGACAAGCTGGAGCAGATGGAAGTGGTCTACGACCTGGACAAGCGCAAGAGCTACCAGGACAAGGTCGAGGTCGAGCGCCAGGCGCAACAGGCCGCCAAACATCAAGCCCTGGCCGCCGCGGCCAACGCCGTGGGCGTGGACGACGACCTGAAGGTGCTGGTCGCGGTCGCCACCAAGGGCGGCGGCCGGGTCAACGAGCACTTCGGCCACGTCACCGAATTCCAGGTGTTTGAAGTCTCGGCCGCGCAGGCCCTGTTTGTCGGCCACCGCCGCGTCGACCTGTATTGCCAGGGTGGCCACGGCGACGACGAGCAGCTGCCTTCGGTGGTCAACGCCATCAACGACTGCCACGCCGTGCTGGTCGCCAAGATCGGCGCCTGCCCGCGCGACGAGTTGCTGGCCGCCGGTGTCGAACCGGTGGACCAGTACGTCGGCGAGTTCATCGAAAAGGCCGCACTGGAGTGGTTCAACGACTACCGCAGCCGCATCGCCAGCGGCGCCATCACGCACCAGCCGCGCGGCGACGCGCAGATCCGCCAGGGCGCTTTCACCGGCGGCATCGCCGAAGCCGCCTGACCCTCATTTCCCCACGACGTCCCCCAGAAGGAGAGCCACCATGCCCATGAAGATCATCGCTTCCACCTGCACCGCCTGCTCGGCCTGCGAACCCGAGTGCCCCAACGTCGCGATCCGCGAAAAAGGCGGCACCTACGTCATCGACCCCAAGAAGTGCACCGACTGCGAAGGCCACTACGACGAGCCGCAGTGCGTCGCGGTCTGCCCCGTTGACGGCTGCATCGTAAAAGTCTGAACACCCCTGCGCCGCGCCTAAGGGCGCGTCACCCCCTCAAGGGGGCGCACCTGGCGGCCCGGCAAAGCCGGTTCCGCGGGTGCCCTTGGAAGGGCATCGCGGCGCTTGCAGTTGTTGCTTGAAACCAGACCTTTGTTCCCAATCCACAGAGACCACCACCATGCTGCCCAACATCGTCCTCAAGCCCGCCGCCGTCAAGTTCATTTCGCGCATCGTGCGCTTCTCCGGCCTGCCGGCGGGCGCGGGTTTTCGTCTGGCGGTCAGCCCGGGTGGCTGCTCGGGCTACAGCTCGGAATTCAGCGCCGAAGCCGCGCCCGGCCCGGGTGAGCAGGTGCTGGAGATCGAAGGTCTGCGCCTGTTCCTGGGGGCCGAGAGCCGCTTGATGCTCGAAGGCGTGATCGTCGATTTCGCCGACACGCCGACGCAGTCGGGCCTGACCTTCACCAACCCGAACCAGGCCGCTTGCGGCTGCAGCAGCGCTTCCACCGACAGCGCGCCCACCGTGGGGGTGACCAAGATCGAGATCGGCGCCATCGGGCGCGGCCGTCCGGCATCGCTGGCCTCCTGAGGCACGGGCCATGAACGCTGCCGTCGTCAACCTGGGGCTGGACGACGCGCTCGACGCGTTCGGCGCCGGTGCGATTGGCGGTGCGGTCAGTCCGGAGGTCGATGCGCTGATCAAAGAAGCGGGCCTTAAGCGCGACCAGCCTGAGGAGGCCCTGGCACTGCTGGAAAAGGCGAGGGCGCTGGCGCCCAGCCACCCCGGCCCGCTGATCGCGCTCTACCGGTTTCATTTCTACGGCCACGCGCTCGACAAGGCCCGTGCGGTGGGTGAAGACGCGCTGGCCATCGCACGCGCCGCGCTCGGCCCCAACTTTGGCGACCAGCCGCCCAACGACGACGCCCTGCGCCACGACCCGGCTGTGCGCTTTTACCTGTTCACGCTCAAGGGCCTGGCCTACCTGAACCTGCGCCTGGGCGACTTTGAAGAGGCGCGCCTGATGCTGGCCGCGCTGCGCCAGCTCGACCCGAAAGACCACCTGGGTGGCGCCTTGCTCTCGCACGTGCTGGCGCGCCGCGAGGCCGCCGACACGCCCGACGCAGTGGACCCGCTGAGCGCCTACCCGGTGCGCGGCTGGAGCGGGACTGGGGCCAAGTTATGAGCGCCGCGCCGGGCCGTTCCCAAGCAAGCTCGCACCGCAGCCCGCAGGGCGGAGGTCATACGGTGGCTGCGCTGAGCGACTTCATCGGCACCCGCGCCCCCGCTGGTGACATCGAGGCCTCGCACTGGCAGGGTGGCCCGGTGGACTGCAGCGCCTGCGAATACCAGGCCTTGCGCGAACGCCCGGCCGAACAGGGCTGCGAACCGGGACACGCCTGCATGCAGGACGTGTACGCGCGCCGCATCGACCGCTTCTTCCGCTGGCATCCGGAGCAGGGCGACCGCCAGCTCGGCCATGCGTACTTCGAGGTGCGCGCCATCGCCGCGCGCCACGCCAACGTGTTCCGCCTGGCCTCGCTGATGGACGACCCGGACGAAACCGTGCGCCTGCAGATCGCCCTGCGCCTGCCGCAGCAACTGCTCGGCCGCATGGCACACGACCCGCACCGCGAGGTGCGCATCCGCGTCGCCCAGCGCCTGGAAACGGCGGAGCTGGCCGCCATGCGCAACGACACCGATTACGGCGTTCGCGAATGGGTGGCGCGGCGCCTGCCGCTGGCGCTGTTGCCGACCATGGCGCGCGACCCCGACCGCGCCGTGCGCCTGATCGTGGCGCAGCGCCTGGAGATGCCTGCGCTGCAGATCCTGCTCAGCGACAAGTCGCCCGAGGTGCGCCGCACGGTCGCCGAGCGCCTGCCCGCGCCCCTGTTGCCGCGCCTGATGACCGACACCGACTGGCGTGTGCGCTGGGAAGTGGCGCAGCGCGCCGACCCGTCCCTGCTCGACCCCTTGCGCGAGGACGACGACCCCCTGGTGCGCCAGTGCGTGCTCGAACGCCAGGACACGCGCCAGGCCCTTTCACTGGTTCCGGGAGCGCCCCATGGCTGACATCAACCGCGACGACGCCGAGATCGAACTCGCTTTCCCTCCGCGCTTCCAGTACGGCGAACGCGTGATCGCGCGCTCCGTGGTGCGCAACGACGGCACCTACAACGGCAAGGACATCGGCGAGGTGCTGGTGAACAAGGGCGAGATCGGCTACGTCATCAACATCAACACCTTCCTGCAGCAGTTCTACATCTACGCCGTCGACTTCGTCGACTCCGGCCACCGCGTCGGCATGCGCGCCAAAGAACTCTGCACCCTGGACAACCTGCCCGACGAGGTGCTGGCGCAGCTCGGCGAGAAGGCCGCTTCCATCACCACCCTCGGCCAAGCCACACCCACCCACACCACCACCGCCACGGAGGCCCCATGAACGGCATTGAACCCCGCGAACCCGCCTACGCCTGGGGCCAGCGCGTGATCGCGCTGGACGACCTGATCAACGACGGCAGCCACCCCGAACGCGAACCCGACGCCCTGCTCGCCGCGCGCGGCACGGTGGGTGAGATCGTCAACATCGGCCACGCGCAGGACCTCAACGAACCGGTCTACCTGGTGCAGTTCCCCGGCTGTGTGGTCGGCTGCCTGGAGATCGAACTCGTGCCCGCCCCGGCCGGCCTCTTGCCCGAGACCGAAGACGAGCTGGCATGAACGCTGCCCGCGCACCGCGTGACCTGACGCTGCACCGCCTGGAGCGGGCGCTGAAGGAACGCGTGCGCTACCGCTTCGTGCAACCCACCGTGTTGATCGACGAGCAGGGCTACCGTGTTGAAAGCCCTTGCTGCTCGCGCAACGTGGACTCGAGCGGCGGCACCATAGCCATTGCCTTGCTGAAGCCGCCCGTGGGCGAGCACCCTTGCTGGACGCTGTGCGCACGCGACCACCAACAGCAAGCCTGGGTGGAGAAAGAGCGGGCCGACCAGATTGAACCCTTGCTGGACTTGCTCTGCTTGGACAGCGAACGCCAGTTCTGGCCATGATCTACCTCGACCACAACGCCACGACACCGCCCGCGCCCGAGGTGCTGGATGCGATGGGGCCGGTGTTTGTCACCGCCTGGGCCAATCCCTCGTCGCAGCACGGCCCGGGGCAGGACGCCAAGCGGGTGCTCGGCGCGGCCCGCGCCACGGCGGCCAAGGCGCTGGGCTGCAAGACCAGTGAACTCATCTTCACCAGCGGCGCCACCGAGGCCAACCACATGGCCTTGACCGGCCTGCTCGCGGCGGCCAAAGCGCAAGGCCGCGCCCGCCTGCTGATCGGCGCGGTCGAACACTCGGCGCTGCTGCGCCTGGCGCGTTCGCTGGCCGAGCAGGGCGTGCCCGTGGACTTCATGCCTGTGGCGCCCGAGGGGCGCATCGACCTCACCGCCGCTGCGGCCCTGATGGGCCCGGACCTGGCCGTGGTCTCGCTGATGGCGGCCAACAACGAAACCGGTGCGCTCATGCCCGTCGCCGAGGTTGCCGCCTTGGCCCACGCGGCCGGCGCACCGATGCACGTGGACGCCACGCAGTGGATCGGCAAGCTGCCGTTTTCATTTGCCGAATACCCGGCCGACGCGGTGTCGCTCTCGGCCCACAAATTCCACGGCCCCAAGGGCGCGGGCGCCTTGTTGCTGCGCCAGGGTTTGGCCTTCGTGTCGCCGGTGCCGGGCAGCCAGGAGCGAGGCCGCCGCGGTGGCACCGAGAACCTGCCGGCCATCGTCGGTTTGGCCGCGGCGCTGCAGCGCCTGGGCGATCTGCAGGACTCAGCCCAGCGCGTGGCCGGCCTGCGCGACGCGCTCGAACGCGGCCTGGCCGAACTGCCGGGCCTGCACGTGTGGTGCCAGGGTGTGCCGCGCCTGCCGGGTACCAGCTACCTGCGCTTTGGCCAGGTGGACGCCGACGTCGTGCTGCAGCGCCTCTCGCGCCTCAACGTGGCCGCCAGCAGCGGCGCGGCCTGTTCCTCGGGTGGCAGCGAGCCATCGCACGTGTTGACCGCCATGGGCGTGCCGCGCGACGAGGCGCTGTGCGCCATCCGCTTTTCGCTCGGCGATGAAACCCGCGCTGAAGACATTGCCTTGCTGCTGAACAGCCTGCCCGCCTTGCTCGAACCCTTGCTCAGCGCCGAAACCGCTGCGTCTTGAATTTTGTTTGCCTACTGGAGCCGATGATGAAAGTGATGATCCGCCGCGATGCCAAAGGTGTGCTGAGCGCCTATGTGCCGAAGAAAGACCTGGAGGAGCCCATCGTTGACATGGTGAATCCCGGCATGTGGGGTGGCCTGGTCACGCTGGGCAACGGCTGGCAGCTTGAACTGCCGGTCATGCCCGAAGGCACAACCCTGCCCATCACCGTCGAAGCGCGCCGCCTGGCCTCTTCGGTCTCCGAGGACTGAGCACCATGTCCATCAGCACCGAACACCTGCGCGCGGCCGGCGAACTCGTGGGCGCTGCCGCCACCCTGCGCGACGCGGCCTCGATCTGGCGTTCCCAGCACCCCGACATGAAGGTGGTGCTGGTCGATGCGATGGACATGCGCGACGAAAAACCGGCATTGCTGCTGGGCGCCCGCAAGGTCTACCTGGCCACTTCCAACGGCCATTGCTGGAGCGTGACCGAGCAGCCCGAAGAAGCCGATGCATTGATCCTCACCCAGGAGTGAACATGACCCCCACGCTTGTCACTCCGTGTACTGCGCTGCCCCCCGAGGGGGCTGTGCTTGCTTGGGGCGGCCCTGCGCTTCGCACCTTTTCAACGAGTTGAAAATCATGGAAATCGATGCCATCTCCCTCTACGAGCCCGAGTGCGGCGAGCGCGAGATTGAACTCGTCACCGCCGTGCTGAATTCGGCCCGCTGGGGCGATGGCCCCATGCTGGAATCGTTTGAGCGCGCCTTCGCCGGCTGGGCCGGGCGCCGCCATGCGGTCGCGGTGGGCAGCGGCACCCTGGGCACCTGGATCGCGTTGCGCGCCTACGGCATCGGCCCGGGCGACGAGGTGGTCTGCAGCAGCCACGCCTGGCACCAGGTGGCGCAGGCCATCACGCTCGCGGGCGCCACGCCGGTGTTCGCCGACATCAACTACTGGACCGGCTGCCTGAGCCCCGAGAAGGCCGCGCTCAAGATCACGCCGCAGACCCGGGCCATCCTGGCCGGCAACACCAACGGCCACCCAGCCGACTGGGACCCATTGCGTGCGCTCGCCAAAGCGCACGGCATCCACCTGATCGAAGACAGCACCGAAGCCCTGGGCTCGCGCTACAAGGGCCAGACCGTGGGCAGCTTCGGCGACGTTTCGGTGTTCGACTTCTCGCAGCCCTCGGCCCTGTGCACCGGCGAGGGCGGCATGCTGGTCACCGACGACGACGTGCTGGTGCACGAGCTGCGCTACCTGCGCCAGCGCCGCGTGAGCGACCGGCACTCGGTCTCGGTCGGTTCGCGCGTGCCGCTGCAGGCCGGCATGAGCGAGATGACCGCCGCGCTCGGCCTGGCCCAGCTCGCCAGCCTGGACGACCGGCTGCTGGAGCGCAAGCAGGTGGAGCTCTGGTACCACGAACAGATGCAGAGCTTCGAGGGCGTGAAGCCGCCCTACCTGGCCGAGAACGTGGACGAGGTGCACTGGATGCTCTACGTGGTGCACCTGGGCAAACGCTTCACCGCCAGCGCCCGCGCGCAGATGGTGGACGACATGGCGTCCAGCGGCGTCGAGACCGCCGCCTACAGCCACCCGCTGCACCAGCAGTTCTATTACATGAACGCAACCGAGTCCATCGGCCAGCAGCGAGGCCTGCTGCGCGACACCGACCGCATCGGCGACCGCGCCCTGGCCCTGCCGCTGCACACCCAGATGGACGCGGTCCAGGTGCAGTACATCGTCACGACGCTCAAAGACACGGCCACCAACGTCGGTGCCGGCGCCGCCATTTACCTCTAAGGAAAACCCATGACCGACCTGATCCAAGACATCGCCAGCCGCCTCGACGCCGGCAGCGTCATCCCTTACATGGGCCCGGACATGTTGTCGCTGTGTGAACCCGGCAAGGTGCCGGCCACGCCGCTGGACCTGGCGACCTTCATGACGGCCAAGGTCAGCGTGCCGCACAAGGTGCGCCACCGCCTGACGCAGGCGGCCCAGTTCATCGAGAACTTCAAGCACCGCAAATCGGTGGTGCACCTGATGAACGAAGCCTTTGCCAGCTCGCCCGAGCCTTCGGCCCTGCAGCTGGCCCTGGCGGGCAGCAACGCCGGCCTCTGGGTCGACACCTGGTACGACGACACCATGCTGAACGCGCTGACCCGGATGCGTGGTGGCAATGGCTGGAACCAGGTGCAGGGCCTGTCGCAGTCCGAACATTTCGGCCAGTGGACCGGCGCCTACGACGCCCAGGGCCAGGCGCTCGAAGACCTGCCCGTGGCGCCCACGCACTACAAACCCTGGGGCGGCCACAGCCCGGCCGGCAACTATCTGGTGTCCGACAGCGACTACGTCGAGGTGCTGACCGAGATCGACATCCAGACCCCCATCCCCGCCGCCGTGCAGGCCTGGCGCACCGGCCGCAGCTTCCTGTTCCTCGGCTGCCGTTTCGACGACCAGCTCACGCGCTGCTTCGCGCGCCAGATCATGAAACGCTCCAGCGACCTGCACTGGGCCGTGTTGCCCAACGAGCCCACCCGCATGGAAGCGCGTTTTCTCCAAGAGCAGGGCATCAGGCGCATCAACATGCCGCTGGCCGATTTTTCGGCGGCGTTCATTGACGCGATGCAGCCAGCACTGGCCGCCTGAGCCACTGACTTTTCCCGTTTCCCAACCCCCAGCCATGAGGCCACAACCATGACCACGATCACCGTCCTTCCTTCCGGCAAATCCTACGAAGTCGCCGCCGGCACCACCATCCTCAAAGCCCTGCTCGGCGTCGGCGAGCCGGTCATGAGCAAATGCGGCGGTGACGCCAAGTGCGAGGCCTGCCACGTCTTCGTCACCAGCGGCCGCAAGAGCCTGTCGCGCATCCAGCCGAAGGAGAACGAAAAGCTCGACGGCATGGTCGGCATCGGATCGGCCTCGCGCCTGGCTTGCCAGGCGGTGCTGGGCGAAGACCCGATCACGGTCGAGCTCTTGATGACAACGTAAGCACCCCCCGCGCGCCTGCGGCGCACCCTCCAGGGGGCAACACCTGCGGCCCGGCAAAGCCGGTTCCGCGGTGTTCCCGGTTGGAAGGTGTCGCGCGCCGCTGTGCTCGCTACTGAGTGAGGTTCCTGTATGGCCCATCTGCTGCAACTTCCTACCCAGAACGTGGCCGACGTGTTGGTGGTCGGTGCGGGCCTGTGTGGCCTGGCGCTTACCCGCAGCCTGGTCGCGCGCGGCCTGAGCGTGACCCTGCTCGAAGCGCGCGAGCGCATCGGCGGTCGGGTGCTGACCCGCACCGATGCGCAGACCGGCCAGACGCTCGACCTGGGCGCCACCTGGTACTGGCCCGAGACCGAGCCGCGCATCAGCGCGCTGCTGGACGAGCTGGGTCTGGCCTCGCTGGCCCAACACGATCCGGGCGACTCGCTCTGGCTCACCGACCCGAATCGCCAGCCCGAGTGGCGGCAGGAAGAGGGAGGTGTGCACGCCGGCGCACGGCGCATCCAGGGTGGCGCGGCCCGGCTCGTGGACGCGCTGGCCGCCGATCTGCCCGATGGCTGCCTGCAACTCGGCAAGCCCGTGCGCGTGCTGCGTGACCGCGGTTCCCACATCGAAGTCATGCTGGAGACCGGCGCACCGCTGCGTGCGCGCCAGGTCGTGCTGGCGCTGCCGCCGCGCCTGGTGCATGACCGCATGCTGTTCGATCCACCCATGCCGGCGACGGTCTGGGACGCGATGGAAAACACCGCCACCTGGATGGCAACACACGCCAAGGTCCTGGTCGCTTTTGACCACGCCTTCTGGCGCGAAGCCGGGCAGTCGGGCAACGCCTTCGTGCGCCACCCGCAGGCCGTGCTGGGCGAGGTGTTCGACGCCTGCGACGACGCCAACGGCGCAGCGCTGGGCGGCTTTGTGGCGCTGAACCCGGCGCAGCGCGAGCACTTCCAGCGCGGCCTGCCGCTGCTCATCGACAGCCAGCTCGCGCAGCTCTACGGCCAGGCCGCGCAGAGCGGCCGGCTGCAGCTGCAAGACTGGTCGCTGGAGCCCTGGACCTGCAGCGACACCGACCGCGCCACCCCGCCCGAACCGCCGCTGGCCGACCCGCTGCTGCGCCAGCCGCTGTGGAGCGGCCGGGTGTTTCTGGGCGGCAGCGAAACAGCGGCACACGGTGCGGGCCACATGGAAGGCGCGCTCGAAGCGGCCGACCGCATCGCCCACGCGCTGCTGCGCCAGAAGGCGCCCACCGCCGTCACTCGCGAGCCTGTGGCCCAGGACCGCGAAGCAGCGCTGAAAGCCTTTGCCGAGGGCGTGTCCGCGCGCGCCGCCGCCGCACCCGACCAGTACCGCCGCCACCTCACGCGCCTCCTCTCCAGCCAGCAACGCGATCTGCTCACGCAGCGCGCGCTGCTGGCGACGGTGGACCGCGTCTACAGCGAGAGCCTGGCGCAGATCGACGCGCTGTTGCCGGCGCTCGACGCCGCCGACGCCGCGGTGGCGCAAGGCCAACACGCGCTCACGCCCCAGCTGTTGGCACCGTTCGCGGGCTGGAACAAGGGCTTGCTGCAGGCCGCGCTGGCCTTCAACGCCGGCTGGTGTGCGCTGTCGAACTTCGCGCAAGACCAGGCACCCGACGCCGAGACCCAGCGCGCCATCACGCTCGACCTGGCCGCTGCCTGGCGAGAGTTCGCCATCGAGCTCAACACCCGGTTGCTGCAAGCCCAACCCATGGCGCTCAGCGCCTGAACGATCATGAGCCAACCCATGTTGCACAGCGCCTTGTTGGGCCTGATCCAGGGCGCCTGCGAATCGGTGCTGATCCTGGTCGAACAGTTGCCGCGCGAGGAGTTGATGCGCTCGCGCCTCACGCGCGCCGAGGTGCAGCGCCAGCTCGCCACCCTGGCCGCCAGCGTGGCGCAGATCGAACCCGAGCAGCGCGCCACCATGCCCGAACTCGACTGGTGGGGTTGGGCGCTGATGCAAGTGCAACTCGCCGGCCCACCCGGCGAAACCCTGGACGAAGCCCTGTGGTTCGCCAGCCAGTCGCTGGTGCCCGCGACGCTGCTGTGGTTGCGGGTGTACCGGCAGAGCCAGCCCGAGCTGTTTCGCATGAGTCTGGCTTGAAGGCGTTGGCACTCTCTCTGGGTGAGCCGTCGATCTCACTCGTGGCACCTCGCGTGCCAAGGCGTGTGCGCTCAGGCCGCAGCGCTTGAGTGAAGCGGTCGGCGCTGCGCACCGACTGCCCTGCGATGCTCGCGGCCGTGGCCACGTCGCCAAACTCGCGCCGTTCGCTGCGCTCTCTCTGCTCAGACATGGCGACGAATCAGTTGACGAAGCGCGCTGCGCGCGCGGCCACGGCCACTGCGCTTCTCGGCGCCTCACAAGGCGCGCTGCGGCCTGAGCGCACACGCCTTGGCAACCAAAGGTGTTGGCGTGCCACCGTTGGAACACCCACACGTTGGTTGCTGCGGCAGGCGCTGTGCGGTGGGGGCGATTTTCCGGGGTGGCTGTGTGCGCCCGTCTGGGGCCGGGCGCGCAAGTGCGCGCATCGTTGTCTGACTCGCGGCCATTGTTTGAGCAGAGAGAGCGCAGCGAACGGCGCGAGTTTGGCCGCGCCGGCCCCAGACGGGCGCACACAGCGAAGTCGGCGCAGCCGACCACCCCGGAAGCCCCCACCACACAGCGCCTGCCGCAGCACGCGAACCGCCACGAACGACATCTGCGCTCAACCAAAAAACACAGAGAAAGAAACAAGCCTTCTCTTCCAAAAGCTGGCCCACGTTTTGCAAACCAGACCCACAAACCACGCAAACGTGGACGTTGTGTAGCAAAGCACACAACGCTGTCGTGAGATCCGTTGTTTATGTCGTGATCGATACAGGAGCCCGTCATGCCCCAACCGTTGTACAGCCCGCTACCCAACGCCTGCCCCGCGCGTGGTCAGGCGCCGGTGGCGTGGATGGAAGAACTGCCGTCCGACCTGGTCGGATTGGTCGTGGCGCCGGTGAGCTTTGCTGTCGAGCAGGAACACGAGATCGCGGCCGACCGCAGCCTCGGCCTGGACGCCGAAGGCCAGGCCTGCTTCTGCGCTTTCCGCTATGTGCAGACGGCGCTGCGCTCGGACGACGACGAGATCTTTTACGAGGCCCCGGTCTACGCCGAAACCGTGACCGCCTGGCGCCTGCCCGACAACCGCTGGCTCGCCAGCCACAAGGTGATCAACCGCTTTGGCGCTGGCGCCGTCATTCCCCGGCTCTCGCTTAGCAGGGGCATGCCGCGATGAACGCCGCGTTCCGCGAGGTCGGTTTGGTTGGCGCCGTCGAGCGCCAGGCCTGGCTGTTCGATTTCATGCGCTCGCTCGACCGCTCGGAGCTGTCCGAGCGGGAGCGCAAGGCCTGCTGGACCTGGGCCGTGGCCTGGTCGCTGTGCATGACCTCGCAGTCGGCTCAGCGCGCGCCGCGCTACCCCTATGAGTGGGTGTTGCGCCAGGTGCGCCACCCGGCCCTGCGTGGCTGCCGCTGAAAGGACATGAGCATGCGATCAGACCGGCACACCGACCAGCACACTGCCCGCCTTGAACAAGGCCACAGCAGCCTCGCCAGGCTTCAGGCCCAGCTCGGAGACCGCCTCGTTGGTGACCACGGCGACCAGCTTCGAGCCGCCGGCCAGCGTGAGCGTGACCTGGCTGTTGATGGCTCCCGCGTGGATGGCACTGACCGTTCCATTGAGCTGGTTGCGCGCGCTGAAGCGGTACTCTGGCGCGCCGCTCATCAGGCTGACCCACGGCGCCTTGATGACCGCGATGGCCGGGCTGCCCACTTTCAAACCCAGCGACACCACGCTGGCCTCGGTGAGCGTGGCGACGATGCTGTCGCCTCCGGGCGTGGTGATCACCACTTCGGCGTGGATCGGGCCTTCCTTGATGGCCGTGACCGAACCCTTGAAACCATTGCGTGCGCTGATGGGCATGGAGAACTTCCTTGTATGTTGGGATGGACGCCGGAGGTGGCGTCTGTGGGCAGTCTGTTTGAAGGCGCTGTGTTTTTTCAAGCCCAGCGCCGTTTCTGGGCGCGCTGCTGGGGCCTGGTGACAGGCCGGAGACGAGCATGAAAAACACGGGCACGCCCCTGATGGGCAAGCTGATGATCGACACCGCCATGGGCAGCTTCCTAGGCGACAAGCGCATCCGCCTGCTCGAAGCCATTGCTGCACACGGCTCCATCCTGCAGGCCGCCAAGGCCGTGCCCATGGCCTACAAGGCTGCGTGGGACGCGGTTGACGACATGAACAACGTGGCGCCCGAGCCGCTGGTGCTGCGCGCCACCGGCGGGCGCCACGGCGGTGGCAGCGAGCTGACCGCGTTTGGCCGCCGCCTCATTGCTTTCTACCGCGCGCTGGAGCAGGAGTCGCAGGCCGCGCTGGCGCGCCTGAGCGGCCAGCTCGCGCAGCGCGGTGAACCCGACATCGCCGAATTCCGCCAAGTCCTCCGGAGGCTCACCATGAAAACCAGTGCCCGCAACCAGTTCGCCGGCCCCATAGCCGCCATCCGCTCCGGCGTGGTCGAGAGCGAGGTCATCTTGAAGCTGGGGCCGTCGCTGGAACTGACCGCCATCGTCACCAACGAGTCGGTGCAGAACCTCGGCCTGGCCGAGGGCCGCGACGTGTTGGCCTTCGTCAAGGCCTCGTCCATCGTGTTGATGGTGGAAGAAGAGGGCGCGCGCGTCTCGGCCCGCAACCGCTTCCGCGGCCTGGTGCAGAAGATCCACCACGGCCCCGTCAACACCGAGGTCACGCTGGACCTGCCGGGTGGCCACCACGTGCTCACCGCCGTGGTCACCGACCCGAGCGTGGAGCGCCTGGGCCTCGCGGTGGGCCAGCCGGCGACCGCGATCTTCAAGGCCTCCAGCGTCTTCCTCGTCTCCACCGATTGATTTCTTCTTCTGAAAGCCCTTCATGAAAGTCGCCATCGCCACCCATAAAGACTGGAGCCAGGTCAGCGGCCACGCGGGTCAGGCCCGCGAGTGGCTGCTGTTTCATTGCCAGAGCGACCAGCCGCTGCCCGAGCCGCAGCGCATCACGCTCACCAAGGAACAGCTGCCACACCACTTCAAAGACGACGGCCCGCACCCGCTGCATGGCGTGCAGCTGCTGATCGCGGGCAGCGCGGGCGACGGCTTCCTGCGCCACATGGCGGGCTGGGGTGCGCAGGTGCTGCTCACCGGCGAGACCGACCCCCGCGCTGCGCTGCAGAAGGTGTTGGCCGGCGAGGCGTTGCCCGACACGCGCTTCGACGTGACCACCGCGCTGTGCAAGGTGCGCGACCTGTTTTCCAGCCATTGATTTTTCTTTTCTTCTTTCATCCATCCAAGGAGCGTTTCCATGAACTTCAAACCCTTCGTCTCTTCGCTGCTCGCCGGCCTGTTGCTGGTGGCCACGGCGGCCCGCGCCGACGAAATCCCGGTGGCCGTGGCCGCCAACTTCACCGCGCCGTTCAACAAGATCGCCGCCGAGTTCGAAAAGGAAACCGGCCACAAAGTGGTGTCGTCCTTCGGCTCCACCGGCAAGTTCTACGCGCAGATCAAGAACGGCGCGCCGTTTGAAATCCTGCTCGCGGCCGACGACGAAACCCCGGCGAAGCTGATCAAGGAAGGCGCCGGGGTGGCGGGCAGCCAGTACAGCTACGCCATCGGCAAGCTGGTGCTCTGGTCGGCCAAGCCGGCCGTGGTGGACGCCAAGGGTGAGGTGCTCAAGGGCGGCGGCTTCGACCACATCGCGCTGGCCAACCCCAAGCTCGCGCCCTACGGCGCGGCGGCCATGGAAACCATGAAAGCCATGGGCGTGCTCGACAGCTTGACCCCCAAATTCGTGACCGCCGAAACCATCGCCCAGGCCTATCAGTTCGTCAGCAGCGGCAACAGCCTGCTGGGTTTCGTGGCGCTGTCGCAGGTGCTCAAAGACGGCCAGATTGCAGGCTCGGCCTGGGTGGTGCCTGCCAACCTCTACACCCCCATCCGGCAGGATGCGGTGCTGCTGACCCCGGGCAATGGCAAGGCCGGCGCGGCCGCGCTGTTGAAGTACCTACAGGGTGCCAAGGCGCAGGCGGTGATCCGGAGTTTTGGCTACGAGATCGCGCTGTGAGGCGGGGCGGCTGACGCTCACAGGCTGAATCACATGCTGTCGAACGACGACCTGGCCGCCGTGTGGCTCACGGTCAAACTTGCCGGACTCACCACCGTGCTGTTGCTCGCGCTGGGCACGCCGGTTGCGTGGTGGCTCGCGCGCACGCCCTCGCGCCTGAAAGGCCTGGTCGGTTCGGTGGTCACGCTGCCACTGGTCTTGCCTCCGGCGGTGCTGGGCTTTTATCTGCTGGTTCTCATGGGGCCGCAGGGGCCGGTGGGCCGGCTCACGCAGGCGCTCGGCCTGGGGCAGCTGCCGTTCACCTTCGCTGGTCTGGTGGTGGCCTCGTGCCTGTATTCCATGCCCTTCGTGATCCAGCCGTTGCAGCAGGCCTTTGCCGCCATCGGCCGCGCACCCATGGAGGCGGCGGCCACGTTGCGCGCTTCGCCGCTGGACGCGTTCTTCACCGTGGCACTGCCGCTGGCGCGGCCCGGTTTCATCACGGCGGCCGTGCTCGGCTTCGCGCACACCGTGGGTGAGTTCGGCGTGGTGCTGATGATCGGCGGCAACATCCCGGGCAAGACCCAGGTGCTGTCGATGGCGATCTACAACCATGTCGAGGCGATGGAATACGACAACGCCCACTGGCTGGCCGGCGGCATGCTGGTGTTCTCTTTCGCCGTGCTGCTGCTGCTCAACAGCCGCGGCTGGAACCGGTCGCCATGAGCGCTGCCCGGCCGCTCCGAAGGCGCTCAGCCCCGCAGTGCGCAGCACGGAGGGCAGTCCAATGACCATCGAAGCCCGTTTTCGACAAACGTTTCCCGGCTTCACGCTCGACGTGGACCTGCAGTTGCCCGGCCGCGGCGTGACCGCGCTGTTCGGCCCCTCGGGCTGTGGCAAGTCCACTCTGCTGCGCTGCATCGCCGGCCTCAACGCCGCGCCCAGCGGCCGTTGCGTGGTCAACGGCGAGGTCTGGCAAGACGGCGCCCAGGCGCTGCCCACGCACCAGCGCCCGCTGGGCTACGTGTTCCAGGAACCGGCGCTGTTTGCACACCTGAGCGTGAGCGCGAACCTGCAATACGGCCGCAAGCGCACCGCAGGCGCCGCCCAGCAAGTGGAATGGGACCGCGCCATTGAGCTGCTGGGCATTGGCCACCTGCTGGAGCGCCGCACCGCCGGGCTCTCGGGTGGCGAACGCCAGCGCATCGCCATCGCGCGCGCGCTGCTCACCAGCCCACGCCTGCTGCTGATGGACGAGCCGCTGGCCGCGCTGGACCTGGCGCGCAAGAACGAGTTCATGCCCTACCTGGAGCGCCTGCACCGCGAGCTGGACGTGCCGGTGATCTACGTGAGCCACGCGCCCGACGAGGTGGCGCGCCTGGCCGACCACATCGTGGCCATGGAGGCGGGCCGGGTGCTGGCCTCAGGCCCGCTGGCCGAGGTGCTGTCGCGGGTGGACCTGCCGATCCGCCTGGGCGAAGACGCGGGCGTGGTGCTGGAGGGCGTGGTGGTCGAGCGCGACGCGGCCTGGAGCCTGGCCCGGGTGGCGTTCCCCGGCGGCTGCCTCTGGGTGCGCGACGGCGGGCAAACCCAGGGCACCACGGTGCGCATCCGCATCCTGGCGCGCGACGTGAGCCTGGCGCTCTCGCCCGCGACCGACACGAGCCTGCTCAACAGCCTGCCGGTGGTGGTGGACCAGTTGGCCGACGAGAACCATCCGGCGCTGGCCTTGTGCCGCTTGCAGGTGGGGACGTCGTCGTCGCTGCTCGCGCGTTTGACGCGACGCTCGGCGGCTGCGCTGGGGTTGCAGCCGGGGCAGCCGGTTTGGGCGCAAATCAAGGCGGTGGCGTTGATTGGATAGCTTTGCGCAGGTGATCAGACGGCAACAATTACCAGATCTTCCAGGGTGCTTTGGTGCCAGCCCAGAGACTTTCAAGGTAGTTCTTGTCCCGAAGGGTATCCATGTTTTGCCAAAAGCCGTCGTGACGATAAGCCCCCAGCTTGCCTTGATGGGCCAGCTGCATGAGTGGTTCTTGCTCTAAAACACTTTCGTCGCCCGAAAAATAATCAAATACCTCAGGTTCCATGACAAAAAAGCCACCATTGATCCACGCGCCGTCCCCTTTTGTCTTTTCACTGAAGTTGTGGATTTTGCTGTCGTCTTCTTTTAGCGTAAAAGCTCCAAAGCGTCCCGGTGGCTGCACAGCGGTGAGAGTGGCGATCGTCTTTTGCTCACGGTGAAATGCGAGCAGCTGATTCATATCCATATCGCACACGCCGTCGCCATAGGTCAGGCAGAAAGGTTCACCAGCGACATAGTCTTTGATTCTCTTGATTCTCCCGCCGGTCATGGTTGCTTCGCCGGTATCGACCAACGTTACCCGCCATGGCTCAGCCTGGGTATGGTGCACCTCCATCTTGTTGTTCTTGATATCGAAAGTGAAGTCGGCCGTATGGAGGAAATAGTTGGCGAAATACTCCTTGATCACATAGCCTTTGTAGCCGCAGCAGATAATGAAGTCGTTGATTCCTGCTTTGGAATATATCTTCATGATGTGCCAGAGCATGGGCTTTCCGCCAATGTCAATCATGGGTTTGGGTTTGGTGGCGCTTTCTTCGCTGATCCGGGTTCCATAGCCGCCTGCCAAAATGACCGCTTTCATATCCATGTGTCCTAGGTTGGGATATCTGATCTGTCTGTGTGAATGATCTTTTGAAAATTCAGCGCGCTGTGGTCAGCGAACGCCCATCTTCCAAAATTCATGGGGAGACAAACCCTTGATGCTCTTGCCTGAGAGCAGAACTTTCAGCACCACCCACACCGGCATGACAATGTCGAAAGCCATTCTGGCAAACAGGATCGGTACGCACGTCAGCATGAACAGGGTTGAATCTGCCCCGCGCCTGATGTAAGCCAACGATCGAAAAAACAGGTGTATTTTTCGAATGACATGGCCCAGATAGGTCAATGCAGGGTTGCGGGCGTGGGGCAAATCATGAGCCGGCTTGCTGGTCATGGTCTTGCGCCACAAGGGCTTGTCCAGGGAAGTTAAAACGAAGTTTCCCTTGGCGACAAGAAAATACAACGACGGAAAGGCGATGTTGTAGACCGTTGTCATTTTCGGGAATAGCCAAAGCTTGTATTCAATGTCTTTGGCACGCTGTCGCCGGATGAGTGCGTGATTGCTGCGGTCGAGAAACAGCTTGGTGAGCTTGTAGACCCTCACCCAAGCGTTGCGGTGCCCGTAGTCTTCGAGAACCGCTTCGCCTTCATATTGCTGCGTCTCTTTGTTGAAAAGGCGGTAGGGGCAGAATGCCGAAATGGCTTCAGGTTCGGCCTGCAGTTTTTTAACCAGTACCTCTATGAATTCCGGTTCCCAGTAATCATCTGCCGCCGCCCACATGAAAAATTCGCCCTGGGCCTGGTCTGCAACAAACGTCCAGTTGCCGTGTAGCCCGAGGTTCTTTTCTTGCCGCACGTACCTGATTCTGTTGTCCTGAGCGCAATATTTTTGGCAAATTTGCGCTGTTGCATCGGTAGAGGCGTTGTCAGACAAAACCAGTTCAATATTTTGATAGGTTTGTCCCAGCAGGCAATCGAGGGTGCGCGCCAGGGATTCTTCACCGTTGTACACCGGTACACCAATGCTAACCAGCGGAGTATTGTTCATATGGAGCCTCAGATCGGCTGTGCAGCAGGAAACCCGGGTTCAATGGCTGAAATACGCGTTTTGCTCGGCGCGGAGTTTGTCGCTCAGGCGGCCATCGGGCACGATGACGTCATCCATGCACAGCACCTGATCCTTGGGGACATCGCGTTTGAGACGGCATCCCTCGGCCAAACCCATCGGGAGCAGATGGTCCTGGTTGACGACAGCCGAGTTTTCGGCCAATCCATAGGTCATGTAGCCGCCAATGCCATCAATGATCTGGCCTGCCTTCAGGTCTATCTTCGCGGTGGCGACCACATCAACGCACGGCCCCGCAATGGGTGCGATGGCAGCGTCGGCAAACAACACCGCCCGCGCAACCGTATTGGGCACCTCAAAGTGGCACAGGTGATAGGGCGTGTAAAAGCAATACAGCGGACCTTCGCCCAGTTTGTACAGATTGAGGTAGTGTTTTTGCTGGGAATGATCATGGGTGCCCAGCACAAATACACCTGGGCCCGGAACGGCTCCCACCACGTAGTCCACGATTCCCGGGCCTTGCAGCAGTTCCTCGTGCGGATACCAGTTGGCGGCCTCGGTGATCGGGGTGCCGGCTTCAACCGTGGGCCCGAACATGCCGCGCTTGGCCACCCGCATGCCGGTCGCGTTCGCCACGATGGCCTGCTCGTACGAAATTTTGGTGCCGTCGGCAAACGAGGTCACCATCGCGGGGTTTTGCCCCCATTTCCGGGCAAAACCTTCTTGTGTGGTCGGGTTGCGATAGGGGTCGTGCAAGCCCTTGATGTTTCCGCACAAGACGGGCTTGACGCCGATTCCCTTGACAAACCGGTACAGATTCATGATGACACCAGGCTGGTCGCCATCGACGTTGGTGAGCACCACGCCCGCTTTGTCGGCATACACCTTGAGAATCGGGCCGACTGTGCCGTCCAGTTCGGCATTCATCATGATCACATGTTTGCCATGTTGAATGGCCTTGAACACCACCTGGGCGCTGAATTCCACGGCGCCGGTGACCTCGACGATGGCGTCGATTCCCCCCGCCTGGCAAAGCAGCAAGGCGTCATCGGTGATCGCGTAGCGGTCATTTGCGATGGCATCTTCCAGTTGCGAAAGGCTTTCTGCGACCACCACGTCCTGGACATTGGCTTCGTTGTAAGCGCGCCGGGCCAGATCGATATTGCGGTTGGAGACCGCCACCAGTTTCATGCCCGGGGTTGACTGGATGATTTGCAGGGCAACCCCGCGACCCATGAACCCTGCACCCACCATGGCCACCCGAATCGGGTTGTTCTCGGCCTGGCGTTTCTTCAGCGCGCTGTCAATGATGATCATGATTTTTGTCTGTTGATTCTGAATGCGTCACCCGAGCATGGTGGGGCTGATAGGGCGAGCGCCCGGCTCACTGTTTCATGTCTGGCCAGGCGGCGTCTTTGTCGGAAATCACATTAACCGCTTGCGGCCAGACGATGCCCAGGGCCGGGTCGTTGTACCGGAGGCCGCGCTCCGAACCGGGGTGATAAACCTGTGAAACCTGGTAGGTGACTTCGCTGTCATCCATCAGCGTAATGAACCCGTGCGCGAAGTGTTGCGGCACAAACAGCATGCGGTGATTGCTGCTTGAGAGCTCAACCCCAATCCACTGTTTGAAGGTTGGGGAATCAGGGCGAATATCTACAATGACATCGTAAATGGCGCCCTGGGTGCATCGTACCAATTTGGTTTCGGCATAGGGTGATTCCTGATAGTGCATGCCACGCAATGTGCCCTGATGTTTGCTCAGCGAAACATTGGTTTGCACCACTTTGTTCACCAGACCATGCCGCTCAAATTCGTCCTGGCAAAAAGACCGGGCGAAGAAACCGCGGGAATCTCCGCGCTTTTCCAGGTCAATGATGTATGCCCCTGCCAGCTTGGTTTCGGTGAATATCATCAAACGCTCCAGAAGAACTTGTCGTCAATCTGCCGGGTGCGGATCAGGTATTCAATCTGCTTGAGGCGGGTAAAGGCCCGGAAATTGAAGATCTCGGGCGGCATGTCGATTCTCTTGAACACCTCGTGGAGTTGTTCTGCACCAATCTTGGCATTTCGCTTGCACTTGAAGCCCAGCTGGGTGCTGATCTTGTCAAATGAAACCCGGTAGCTTCGATTGTCGGCATCATTTGTGCCAAAGCTGAGCGAGCAACCGGTGAAGGTCTCGGCAACGATCTCGGCGATCTCTTTTACCCGGTAGTTGTCCGATGTGGCGCCCACATTGAAAATCTGATTGTGAGTTTTCTCGCGCGGCGCATCCAGCACACAGGCAATGGCATCGCAAATATCCAGCACATGAACCAGCGGTCGCCACGGCTGTCCATCGCTGGTCATCTTGATTTCCTTGGTTGTCCATGCCAGTCCGGACAGGTTGTTCAGCACAATGTCAAAGCGCATTCGGGGCGAAGGCCCATAGGCTGTGGCATTGCGCAGAAAAGTCGGGCTGAAGTGATCCGATGCCAGTGGCGATACATCGCGCTCGACCCTTACCTTGCACTTGGCGTAGGCGGTTTGTGGGTCGGTGGCAGATTCTTCGGTTTTGAAATCGTCACCACCAATGCCATACACACTGCAAGAAGAGGTGTAGACGAAGCGGCTGACACCGACGTTCTTGCATTTCTTGGCCAGCTCCACCGAGCCCATATGATTGATTTCATATGTGATGTCGCTGTTGAGTTTTCCCAATGGGTCATTGGACAACTCGGCCAGGTGCGCCACCGCATCGAAACCCTCGAGGTCTTTTTCTGTGATATCGCGAATGTCTTTTCTTATCCACCGTGGCGATTGTTTGACTGCGTTGTACAGCCAGCCATCCCGGTAGAAACCGGTGTCGATGCCCACCACGTCATGACCACGCTCCAACAGGACCGAGCCCAGCAAGCTTCCAATATAACCATCTGTCCCGGTAACTAGAATTTTCACGACTATTTCGCCTTTTGCAAATGTTTAGGTTTTTTCCACAGGTGAGTTTGTTTTCATGCATGCGCAGGTGTCCTGAGCCGGAAATGCACTGAATGAATTTAATGGTCGCCACTTTGTTGTGTCGCGTGTGCGTAAAACGGCGCGGCAAGGCGTGATCAAGTAAGACGGTATCCAAGTGGCGAGCATGCTTTGTCGAAAATGGAGGAAATCCAGTTAAGCACGTGCGCAGCACGGCGAAGTGTTTCCCCAACTCGAACGGCAGGATAATCCGCAAGTCCGACTGGCTCAATGCCGGATTGCATGGAACTTGACATGGCTCAATGCCGGATTGCACGGAACGGGGTTTTCATCCCGCTGTGTGGCGCAATTTGCCGAATTTAAGCCGTGCTTAAGTGGTGCGCATGTATGGCGGAGAAAGTCGATGCTTGGTGTGATCGGGGTTTCGGGCCTGATGACGGTCGGGGGTGTGTGGTGTCCAGCAGCGCGAGAGCGCGAGGCTCAATGCCGTAACACTTCGGGTGCGAGCGCTTTGGCACGCTGGGTGCAACCGCTCGGGCAGCCTTTTGCGGCAGGCGATGGGGCGCAGATCAAGGCGGTGGCTTTGATCGGGTAGAACTGAGCGACGCGAAAGCGGGTTCGGCGTCACTTCGGTCGCTTGGAAGAACGACCGCGATCAGGATCTCAGTGACGCCCGCCCTGAACCCGAATCACCAAGTATTTCTCTCCCCCACCGGCCCCACATTCATGCGCGCCGCAATGGCCACGGGGATTGCCATGCCATTCCAGGGTGACCCGGCGTTCTGGTGTTTGGTGGAGTCGTAGTCGTCCACATAGATGATGTTGATCTGGGGGTCCAGGGCCGCGTTGTAGCAAACACCGGCCCAGCCGCGATTGGGGCCGCAGAACAGGTTCAGCAGCAAGGGGTTGGTGACTTGTTGCGCGGCCTCCAGCGGGTCCCAAGTGCCGGTGAGGGTCAATGAGAACTGCGGCGTCAGCGTCCACGACAACAGGTGCAGTGTGCTGGCCACGCCGCCCACCGCATTGGGCGTCCAGTTGCCCGGGTTGAAGGGCTGGGTGGTGTAGGCAAAATTTTGCCGGTTGCGCAGTTTGTTGAGCTGGTCGGTGCGCATGCCGGAGAGCACGTAACCATCTTCCACCCGACCCAGGTTGGAATACTGGTCAAACAGTTCAATCGGGTTGGCGGGTGCTGCGTACTTGGGCGCCAAGACGAAAAAGCCCGGGATGCCATTGGGTGGTGCGGTGAAAGGCAGGCCCGTGACATAGGCCTCCTGCGGGGTGTCGAGCGCGCCGTCGTACAGGACCAGCACACGCGACTGCAGAACGGCGCCGGCGACGGCGCCTGGAGGTGGCCCGTTGGCAATGGGCGGCGTGGACAGGAGTTGCCAAAAGGGGCAGTTGCACAGGTCGATGTTGTTTTGGGTGTACTCGACCAGATAAGGCCCCAAGGCGGCGCGGATGGCCGCGACGAGGTTGGCATGCATCAGGTTGGTGAACTTGTAGAAGTGCGACACGTTCAAGATCACCAGCTCGCGGTCGGTCGGGGCCAGGCTGTCAAAGTAGTCTCTGATCTGCTGCAGGATCCCGTCGGCGCCGGTCAACTCCCCGCCCCAGTAGAGCTGGCCGTGGTAAGTCCAGAACTCGGTGCCCCTGGCGCAGGGCCGGAGGTCGAAATAGCGCACCCCACCGGCGAGTTGCTGAAAGATGTCCTGGGTCTGCGTGGCGGAGTAGACGTTGGAAATCCGCTGGTCCCGGTAGCAGCCCGAGTCGTGGGTGCCGGGCAGCGTGATCTGGTGCAGGGACCGATTCTGGAAGGGGCCCAGTGGAGCCCCTTCCAGCGCAGGATCGTAAAAGAGGTCGGTCATCCAGGGCATGGTTCAGTCCTTCGGGGTGTCAGCAATCGCTTGGGCCGGGCTTTCCTGGCTATCGGACCGTGAGCGCCTGGAGCTGGGCCGGACCGCCATTGAAGCGGTTCAGGTCCACCGGGCCTGGCACACCGGCCACGCTGCCGCTCTGGCTGTGCTGCCAGAAGGTCCAGCGCGTCCAGCCCTTGGGCAGCTGCGGGCTGGCGTTGCTGTTGTACTCGGCCAGCCAGAGCGGGTAGTCGGCAAAGACAGAGAGGTACTCGTTGGCAAAGTGCTCGCCCGAATAGAGGATGGGTTTGACGCCGACCTGTTGTTCGAGCAGGCCAAGGAACTGTTGCAGTGCCGGCGCCAGGGCTTGGGCGTCGCCCTTGCTCAGCCGCTCAATGTCCACCACCGGGGGCAGATCGCCCGGTTTCAGGCTCAGCTGCGCGGCGAAGTTGCGGAACTGGGCCTGCGGCGTGTCGTCGCTCTCGTAGAAGTGGTAGCTGCCCACCGCCAGGCCCGCGGCGCGGGCCCGCTGCACGTTGCGGGCGTGGTCGGGGTCGACGACTGTGGCGCCTTCACTCGACTTGACGAACACGAAGTGCTTGCCGGCCTGTTTGATCTGCACAAAGTTCACTTCACCGCCTTGCCAGTTGGACAGGTCCACCCCGTCGACACCCTCGGCCACGCTGGCGGGCGCTGGCGCAGGCGTGGAAGCCAGTGGCAGCGGTGCCGGCGCCGCAGGGGCAATAGGGGCAGTAGGGGCGCTCACCGGTTCAGCCACCGAGGGTGCGCGCGGCTCGCAGGCGCTGAGGGCCACCAGCAGCAAGGGGATGCAGAGCCTGCGCAGCGCTGCGTGGCGTTGTGGGGTTGGAACTGCGTCTTGGGCGTGTGGGTTCATCGGGCATCAGACCCTGGGGAAGAGTCGGTTGAGCATGTTGAACTGCTTGGACAGCGCATTGCGGATGCAGAAGTCCTTGATGGCTGCGGCGGCGACTTTGTGTTGTTCGGTCATGTCCAGCACAGATGCCAGATAGACCGTGGGCATCAGCGGATCGGGTATGAACGGCGCCTGTGAGGCGATGGCGGTGGTCAGGGTGATGCAGGCGACAGCCCGGTCGTCGCAAAAAACCACCAGGGTTTGTTCACGGCTCGTCCCTGGCTGGCGCAGCGTGGTGTGCTCGCGCAGTTCAACCCGGATGACCTTGCCGAAAAACGTCTGCGTGATCCACTGGTTGAGCGGCGTGAGCGGAGGAACATTCGCCTGTGTCGCCCGGTTGGCGAGCCAGCGGGGCAGGTTGTCGCGCAGCAGGTGTGCGGTGTCTTCCAGCTTGCTGGCATCACGGACCCGCAACCACGCCGCCATGTCGATGCCGGAACCGGGGAATGCGTCGGTCGAGATGTAGCCGTTGCGCACGATGGTGGAATAGAGCGCCAGGTCGTCGCTGGCCCCGACATCACTGATGGTCAGGGGGGGCAGTAGGCCGGCGATCATCAGGCCCATCGTCTGCCGACCCGCGAGCGCCTGCGCGCCGTCGTACGGCATCTGCCGGCTCGCCACCAGGTACATCATGTTGACCGCCAGGTATTCCGGCGTGCCTGGGCCAGTGGCCAGGTCGGCACCGGCACCGTTGTTGATGAGCAGCGTATTGACCGCCCCCACCACGGGCGGACGAACCGGCAGCTGCGCCACCGGGATGCCGGCGCTGGCCGCCATGCGCGCCTGATAGTCCGCCTGCTGCAGCGGCGTGCCCGCGTTGTAGATCAGCGCCAGGCGGGCAAAGCGTCTGGACACCTTGTCAACGCTCTTGGACACGCCCGCGGCCACCTCGCACAACATGAGCACCTGCTCGTCGAAGTGGTAGACCAGCGAGGGCAGGGGCAGGGTTTGCGTGATCGTCGTCCCCTGGTACAGGAGCGAGACGCCGATGGGGTCGATTTGCATGTGGCCCGAGCGCAGGTCTTCCCACACTTCAACGGCCTCCACCGTGTTCATGCGTGGCAGCGTCACGTCGATCAGTTCCATCAGCAGCGGGCGCTCGATTTGCGGCCCCGTCGCCTGACCCGGGAGCAAGGGCGCCGGCCATTCGAGCGGTTTCGCGTGCCAGGTGTAGCCCAGCCTGAAGAGCAGAAACGGTTCGATGCCGTCGTTGAAGATCATGCCGGGAAGCTCCGCTCCGGGCATCGATGTGTCGGTGAGTTTGCGTTGCATGTTCAGCCACAGACCGGTTCGGTTGTGATCGAAGACCTGGCGGATGGTCTGCTGCTCGTCGCGGGTGACCTCGTACAGGTACAGCAGCGCCGACTGCTGGCTCCGGCGCTGATCCGGTGACGTGATCTCTGGTTTCCAGCGGGCGATTTCAACGGCGCAGTTGCGCAGTTCATCGAGGATCAGGTCTTCGATCACCGCGTAGATGTGGTTCTGGATCGGGATCGGTGCCCAGGGGTCGACCACGATCTGGGTGTCCCAGTCGGACTTTCCGCCCCCTTGCTGCGTCACCGCCGGGCCGGCCGGGTTGATGACGCAGTCAAAGGCATTGCCACCCTTCATGTAGAAGTAGAACAGGGGCTGTTCCGGGTTCAGGCCGAGGTCTTGGTAGAGCGCGTCCTTTAATGAGAGCAACCGTCCCCAGAGCGTCGACAGGGACTGCAGCACGGTGATCCGCACCGCGGGGTAGGTGGCGGCATCGTTGATGGCGCCCGTGAGTTGACGGCTCAGGTCGCGGCGGATGGATCGAACCAGTGGGGATTCCGGCATGGGGTGTCCCTGGTGTGGGCGATCAACTGCCCGCGGCGGGTGGCGCTGGCGGTTTGTTGGCCAGCGACGCGCTGGCCGCCGCCATCGCCGCCTGCACCTGCGCCTGGGCCTGGGCAACCGCCTGGGTTTGCGCATCGATGGCTTGCTGCATGGCTTGTTGCATGGCCGATACGTTGGATTGCAGCGCACCCTCGGCCTGGGCGACCGCCTGCGCTGCGGCCTGCGACCCGGCGGCGTTGGAGGTGGCGGCCACGGCCGCCTGGGCGGCTGCGGCGGCGCTGGCCACAGCGGCGTCGATCTGGGCCTGCGCGATCTTCATCGCGGCGCTGGCCGGGTCGACGGCTGGCGCATCGCTGGGGGTGGCGGCCGGCGGTGTGAGGGGCGCGGTGACTGGTGGCGACGCTGGCAGCGGTGCCGCAGCGGTTGTTGGGGCGGTTGTTGGGG
>NZ_MUNZ01000071.1 GCF_002001205.1 Hydrogenophaga sp. A37 | reverse complement strand
GCCGAAGCCCAGCCTGTTCGACACCCAGCAGCGTGGGCCGGCGCCAGCCGCCCGTGAACCACAAGGTCAGTGCGCCCATTAACCCCTGAACCAGCAACCACCCCGCCGAGGTCAGCTGATGGACCAGGGAGGTCAGGCCGGTGATCGCGCCGACCTGCAGCATCAGGATGCCCACAAAGATCCAGTAGCCGTCGGCCGGTGAACTGGCGAGGCGCGAGGCCCAACGCAGCGAGACCCAAAGCATCAACGAGAGGGAAATGAAAAAAATCATGCGCGGTTTTTCGTGGTGCTTTCTCGCGGTTGGACCGCTTGCGCTGCCATGGCGGCCTGCGTCTTGTTCCCCGCGTCCAGGCCCTGCAGGCGCGAACCGCTGCTGAAGCCTCAGCCTGCCCTCCGCGAGCGCGTTTTGCGGGACATCCCTAGGGAAAGTCCCAGGAGGGCAGACCCTTCAATTGTCGTCGCACCGACAACATGGCGTCAAACATCTGCCTAACATCGCGTCCAGAATGATTTGAACGTGGGGTGCCCATCGGCCCCGGAAGCGGTCTGCCACGACCCTCGGACTCAGGAGATTTTGGCCATGCAAAACACTTTCCCCCGGCTCTTGCTGGAACACGCGAAACGCCGCCCCACCGCGGCGGCGATGCGCGAAAAGGAATACGGCATCTGGCAAACCACGACCTGGGCCGCCATGGCGCAGCTGGTGGAAGCCATTGCTTGCGGCCTGCACCAGGCCGGCCTGCAGCGCGGCGAGCACATGGTGGTGATCGGCGCCAACCGCCCGCGCCTCTACGCCACGATGCTGGCCGCGCAATCGCTGGGCGCGATCCCCGTGCCGCTGTACCAGGACGCCGTGGGCGGCGAATGCGTGTTCCCGATCAACAACGCCGAGGTGCGCTTCGCGGTGGTGGAAGACCAGGAGCAGGTCGACAAGATGCTCGAGATCCGCGACCGCTGCCCGCAGCTTTCGCACATCTACTTCGACGATCCACGCGGCCTGCGCAACTACGACCAGCCGGGCCTGGCCGCATTGGAAGAGCTGATTGGCGCCGGTCAGGCGTTTGCGAAAATCCACACGCAGCTGTTCACCGAACAGGTGGAGGCCGCCCAGCCCGACGACGTGGCCGCGATGTTCTTCACCTCGGGCACCACCGGCAACCCCAAGGGCGTGGTGCACACCCACAACACGTTGATTGACCGCGCCGCCGTGGGCGCGCGTTTCGACAAGCTGACCGAAAAAGACGAGGTGCTGGCCTACCTGCCGCCTGCCTGGATCGGCCAGAACATCTTTTCGTATGCGCAGTGGCTGGTGGCCGGCTACGTGGTGAACTGCCCCGAGTCGGGCGCCACCGTGACCATCGACCTGAAGGAAGTCGGGCCCACGTATTACTTCGCGCCGCCTCGGGTGTTCGAAGGCCTGCTGACCACCGTGATGATCCGCATGGAAGACGCGGGCACGATCAAACGCAAGATGTTCCACGCCTTCATGGAGGTGGCGCGCCGCGTCGGCCCCACCAAGATGGACGGCAAGTCGCTCGGCTTCCTGGATGGCCTCAAGTACGCGCTGGGCAACCTCTTTGTCTACGGGCCGTTGCGCAACAGCCTCGGGCTCTCCCGCGTGCGTGTGGCCTACACGGCCGGTGAAGCCATCGGCCCTGATCTGTTCAGCTTCTACCGCAGCATCGGCATCAATCTGAAGCAGCTCTACGGCTCGACCGAGACGGCCGTGTTCGTCTGCCTGCAGCCCGACCACGAAGCGCGCGCCGACACCGTGGGCGTGCCCTGCGAGGGCGTGGAGATCAAGCTGAGCGAAACCGGCGAGATCCTGGTGAAGTCGCCCGGCCTGCTCAAGGGCTACTACAAGAACCCCGAGGCCACGGCCGAGGTGCTGACCGCCGACGGCTGGTACCACACCAGCGACGCGGGCTTCATCGACGCCTCGGGCCACCTGAAAATCATCGACCGCGTGAAAGACGTGGGCCGCATCAAGGGCGGCGCCAACGACGGTGCCATGTTCGCGCCCAAGTACGTGGAGAACAAGCTCAAGTTCTTCTCGCAGATCAAGGAAGTGGTGGCCTATGGCGACCAGCGCGATCAGGTCTGTGTGATGGTGAACATCGACTTCGATGCCGTGGGCAACTGGGCCGAGCGCCGCAACCTGCCCTACGCCGGCTACACCGATCTGGCGCAAAAGCCCGAGGTGTACGAACTCATCCGCGAATGCGTGGAGAAGGTCAACGTCGATCTGAGCCGCGACGAGCTGCTCGCCGGCAGCCAGATCAGCCGCTTCCTGGTGCTGCACAAAGAACTGGACGCCGACGACGGCGAGCTGACCCGCACCAACAAGGTCCGCCGCGGCTTCATCGCCGACAAATACAGCGCGCTGATCGACGCCCTCTACAGCGGCAAGACCGAGCAGTACATCGAAACCCAGGTGAAGTTCGAAGACGGCCGCACCGGCAGCGTGAGCGCCACCTTGCAAGTGCGCGATGCCAAGACCTTTGCTCCTGTGAAAGCTGCGGCATGACCAAGAAAATCGGCGACGTCATCCTCGACGTTCAAAACATCAGCCTGCGCTTCGGCGGCGTGAAGGCGCTGACCGACATTTCCTTCAACGTGAAGGAACACGAAGTGCGCGCCATCATCGGCCCCAACGGCGCCGGCAAGAGCTCCATGCTCAACTGCATCAACGGCGTGTACCAGCCGCAAGAAGGCAGCATCAGCTTCCGCGGCCAGACCTTCAAGCACATGAACAGCCGGCAGGTGGCCGAGATGGGCATCGCCCGCACCTTCCAGAACCTGGCGCTGTTCAAGGGCATGAGCGTGATCGACAACATCATGACCGGGCGCAACCTGCGCATCAAAAGCAACCTGTTCCTGCAAGCGCTGCGCATCGGGCCGGCGCAGCGCGAAGAAGAACAGCACCGCGAGTTCGTCGAACACATCATCGACTTCCTGGAAATCCAGGCCTTCCGCAAGACGCCCGTGGGCCAGCTGCCCTACGGCCTGCAGAAGCGCGTGGACCTCGGGCGCGCACTCGCCATGGAGCCGCAGGTGCTGCTGCTCGACGAACCCATGGCCGGCATGAACCTGGAAGAGAAACAGGACATGAGCCGCTTCATCCTCGACGTGAACGACGAGTTCGGCACCACCATCGTGCTGATCGAACACGACATGGGCGTGGTGATGGACATCTCCGACCGTGTGGTGGTGCTCGACTACGGCAAGAAGATCGGTGACGGCACGCCCGAAGAGGTGCGCAACAACGAAGAAGTCATCAGCGCGTACCTCGGCACAAGCCACTGAACACGGAGACAACCAGATGGCATTCTTTTTAGAAACTCTCCTTGGCGGCCTGATGGCCGGCATGCTGTATTCGCTGGTGGCGCTGGGCTTCGTGCTGATCTACAAGGCTTCGGGCGTCTTCAACTTCGCGCAGGGCGCGATGGTGCTGTTCGCTGCGCTGGCCATGGCCCGCTTCTCGCAATGGATTCCGCAATGGCTGGGCCTGGACAACAAATTCCTGGGCAACGTGCTCGCGTTCGCCGTCGCGGCAGCGTGCATGTTTGTACTGGCCTGGCTGATCGAACGCCTGGTGCTGCGCCACCTGGTGAACCAGGAAGGCGTGACCCTGCTCATGGCCACGCTGGGCATCACCTACTTCATCGACGGCCTGGGCCAGACCATCTTCGGAAGCGACATCTACCAGATCGACGTGGGCATGCCCAAGGACCCCGTCTTCCTGTTGGAAGGCATGTTCGAAGGCGGCGTGCTGGTGAACCTGGAAGACGTGTATGCGGCCTGCGTGGCGGCCCTGCTGGTGATCGTGTTGTCGCTGTTCTTCCAGAAGACCAGCACCGGGCGCGCGCTGCGCGCCGTGGCCGACGACCACCAGGCGGCGCAGTCCATCGGCATCCCGCTCAACCGCATCTGGGTCATCGTCTGGTTCGTGGCCGGCATCACGGCACTCGTGGCCGGGATCATCTGGGGCTCCAAGCTCGGCGTGCAGTTCACGCTGACCACGGTGGCCCTGCGCGCCCTGCCCGTGATCATTCTGGGCGGCCTCACCTCGGTGCCCGGCGCCATCATCGGCGGCCTGATCATCGGCGTGGGCGAGAAGCTCTCCGAGGTCTACCTCGGCCCCATGGTCGGTGGCGGCATCGAGATCTGGTTCGCGTATGTGCTGGCCCTCGTCTTTTTGCTGTTTCGCCCACAAGGTTTGTTCGGCGAAAAAATCATCGACCGCGTCTGACGCCACAACAAAAGCAAAGAAAAGGCTCGCACCATGTTCTATCGTGAAAACGGTCAATTCAAGACCTCCTACCGCACCGACCAGCAGATCTTCCCGATCGCACAGGACCGCTGGGCCATCCTCGCGCTGATCGCCTTCGCCTTCGTCGGCGTGCCGTTTCTGGTGGACGAGTACATGTTCCGCGCCATCCTGATCCCGTTCCTGATCCTGGCGCTGGCCGCGCTGGGCGTGAACATCCTGGTGGGCTACTGCGGCCAGATCTCGCTGGGCTCGGGCGCCTTCATGGCTGTGGGGGCCTACATGGCCTACAACACCTACATCCGCATCGAGGGCATGCCGCTGATTCTGGCGCTGCTGGCCGGCGGCTTCTTCGCCACGCTGGTGGGCATGTTCTTTGGCATCCCCAGCCTGCGGGTGAAGGGCCTCTACCTGGCGGTGGCCACGCTGGCCGCGCAGTTCTTCTGCGACTGGGCCTTCCTGCGCATCGGCTGGTTCACCAACAACAACCCGTCGGGCTCGGTGTCGGTGTCCAACATGCAGGTGTTCGGCTTCGCCGTCGAGACGCCGCTGCAGAAGTATTTGTTCTGCCTGAGCTTTCTCGTGGTGTTCGGCCTGCTGGCCAAGAACCTGGTGCGCTCGGCCATCGGCCGCGAGTGGATGGCGATCCGCGACATGGACGTGGCCGCCGCGGTGATCGGCATCCGCCCGATGTACGCCAAGCTCAGCGCGTTCGCGGTCAGCTCGTTCATCGTCGGCGTGGCGGGTGCGCTCTGGGGCTTTGTGCACCTGGGCGCCTGGGAGCCTGCCGCGTTCTCCATCGACCGCTCGTTCCAGCTGCTGTTCATGGTGATCATCGGTGGCATGGGTTCGATCATGGGCAGCTTCTTCGGCGCCGCCTTCATCGTGGTGCTGCCCATCTTCCTGAACCAGTTCCTGCCGGCCGTGGGTTCGCTGTTTGGCGTGGAGATTTCCACCGCTGCCATCTCGCACACCGAGTTCATGGTGTTCGGCGCGCTGATCGTCTGGTTCCTGATCGTGGAACCCCACGGTCTGGCCAAGCTCTGGAGCATTGGCAAGCAAAAGCTTCGCCTCTGGCCTTTTCCCCATTGATGTCCGTTTTTCCTGTGTGTGTCTGACTTTTCCTTCTAGGAGACAAATGATGAAAGTACGTAACCTGGCTCTTTCCGTGTCGCTGGCCTGCGCCACGCTGATGACGTCCAACGCCTTCGCCCAGGCCAAAGAGCAGTTCTTCCCTGGCCTGCCCTACCGCACAGGTGCCTATGCCCCCAACGGCGTGCCATGGGCCAACGGCTATTCCGACTACCTGAAGCTGACGAACGCGCGCGGCGGCATCAACGGCGTGAAGATCATTTACGAAGAGTGCGATACGGGCTACGACACGGCGCGCGGCGTGGAATGCTACGAGCGCCTGAAGGGCAAACACGGCGGCGCCACGGTGTTCCAGCCCCTGTCCACCGGTATCACCTTCGCGCTGACCGAAAAGGCCCCGGTCGACAAGATCCCCCTGATCACCGCTGGCTACGGCCGCAGTGAGTCGCAAGACGGTGGCGTGTTCAAGTGGAACTTCCCGCTCGCAGGCACCTACTGGCTGGCCGCCGACGCGCTGATCCAGACCATCGCCAAGAAGGAAGGCGGCCTGGACAAGCTCAAGGGCAAGAAAATCGCGCTGGTCTACCACGACAGCCCGTACGGCAAGGAGCCGATCCCTGTGTTGCAGGAGCGCGCAGCCGCCCACGGCTACACACTGCAACTGCTGCCCGTGACCGCGCCCGGCATCGAACAGAAATCGACCTGGCTGCAGGTGCGCCAGAGCCGCCCGGACTACGTGCTGCTCTGGGGCTGGGGAGTGATGAACTCCACCGCGCTGAAGGAAGCGCAGGCCACCGGCTACCCGCGCGAGAAGATGTACGGCGTGTGGTGGTCGGGTGCCGAGCCGGACGTGAAAGACGTGGGCGAAGGCGCCAAGGGCTACAACGCCGTGACCATGCAGCACGGTGCCGAGCCGAACTCCGCCGTGGTGAAGGAAATTCTGGAGAAGGTGCACGGCAAGGCCCAGGGCACGGGTCCGAAGGAAGAGGTGGGCACGGTGCTGTACATGCGCGGTGCCATGAGCGCCATGATGGCCGTGGAAGGCGTGCGCGCTGCCCAAGAGCGCTTCGGCAAAGGCAAGTGGGTCAGCGCCGAGCAGGCCCGCTGGGGCTATGAAAACCTGAACCTGACGCAGGCCAAGCTGGACGCGCTGGGCTTCAAGGGGGTGATGCGCCCCATCTCCACCAGCTGCCAGGACCACATGGGTTCGAGCTGGGCCCGCGTGCACACCTGGGACGGCAGCAAGTGGCAGTTCACAAGCGACTGGCTGCAGGCCGATGAGCAGGTGCTCAAGCCCATGGTCAAGGCCGCGGCCGACAAGTACGCGGCCGAGAAGAAGCTGACGCGCAGAACGGGTCAAGACTGTCAGAGCTAAGCCCACCCCCGCGCCGCGCCTGTGGCGCGTCACCCCCTCAAGGGGGCGACACCTTGGGCCGGCGAAGCCGGACCCTTGGTGTCCCTGGAAGGGTCATCTCGCTCGCGGCGGGTCTTTCCCCCGGCAACTGAATTCAGTTGCCATTCACAAGGCTGGCGTGCTGCGCCTTGTGAATGGTCCAGACAAGGGATCCCTAAGGAAGCAACATGAGTACACCCAACATCGTTCTCAACGTCAACGGCATCGAGGTCATCTACAACCATGTGATCCTGGTGTTGAAGGGCGTTTCACTCAATGTGCCCGAGGGCAAGATCGCGGCGCTGCTGGGCGGCAACGGCGCGGGCAAAACGACCACGCTGCGCGCCATCTCCAACCTGCTCAAGGCCGAGCGCGGCGAGGTCACCAAGGGCAGTGTCGAACTGCGCGGCGAGCGCATTGAGAACCTCACGCCCGCCGATCTGGTGAACCGTGGCGTGGTGCAGGTGATGGAGGGGCGGCACTGCTTTGCCCACCTGACCATCGAAGAAAACCTGATGACGGGCTCGTACACGCGCACCGACAAGGCCGAGATCGCGCGCAACCTGGAGAAGGTTTACACCTACTTCCCGCGCCTCAAAACGCGCCGCACCTCGCAAGCGGCCTACACCTCGGGCGGCGAGCAGCAGATGTGCGCCATCGGCCGCGCGCTCATGGCCAACCCGAGCGTGGTGCTGCTCGACGAGCCTTCCATGGGCCTGGCGCCGCAGATCGTGGAAGAGGTGTTCGAGATCGTGAAGGACCTGAACACCAAGGAGAAGGTCACCTTCCTGCTGGCCGAGCAGAACACCAACATGGCGCTGAAGTACGCCGACTACGGCTACATCATGGAGAGTGGCCGCATCGTGATGGACGGCCTGGCCTCGGACCTGCGCAACAACGAGGACGTGAAAGAGTTCTACCTCGGCATGGGCGGTGGCGAACGCAAGTCGTTCAAGGACGTCAAAAGTTACAAGCGCAGGAAGCGTTGGCTCGCGTGAAAGAAGCACCCCCGCGCCGCCTTCGGCGTCACCCCCTCAAGGGGGCAACGCGATGCGGCCCGGCAAAGCCGGTTCCGCCGCGTTCTTGGTTTGAGACACCTCTATCCACCTTTTGTGGTTTTGAATATGACCGACTTCTTTGACACTCTGGAAACCCGTTCGCAGGATCACCGTGAAGCCACCCAGATGGCGGCGCTGCCGTTGCAGGTGGCGCACGCGAAGCAGAACAGCGCGGCGTATGCCGACATCCTGAGCGACATCGACGCGGCGGCCATCCACAGCCGCGCCGCGCTCACGCGCATCCCGGTGACGCGCAAACACGAGCTGCTGGAGCGCCAGAAGGCCAAGCGCGAGCACAACGTGTTCGGCGGCTTCTCCACGCTGCACTGGGGCCGCGACATGACACGCGTGTTTGCGTCGCCCGGCCCCATCTACGAACCCGAAGGCGCCGCCAAGGACTACTGGCGCGCCGGCCGCGCGCTCTTCGCCGCAGGCTTTCGCGCGGGCGAACTGGTGCACAACAGCTTCAGCTACCACATGACGCCAGGCGCCTTCATCCTGGAATCGGGCGCGCACGCCGTGGGTTGCACCGTGTTCCCGGCCGGCACCGGCCAGACCGAGCAGCAGCTCGAAGCGATGCAGCACCTCAAGCCCGACGCTTACACCGGCACGCCGAGCTTCCTGCGCATCCTGCTGGAGAAAGCCAAGGAGGCTGGAGCGGACATCCGCAGCCTGCGCAAGGCCTCGGTCGGTGGTGAAGCCTGTCCGCCGAGCCTGACAGCCTGGTTCAAGGAACAGAGCGTGGACGTGTACCAGACCTACGCCACGGCCGACCTCGGCATGGTGGCCTACGAGACACACGCGCGCGAAGGCCTGGTGCTGGACGAGGGCGTGATTGTCGAGATCGTGCGCCCGGGCACCGGCACGCCCGTGCCCGACGGCGAGGTGGGCGAGCTCGTGGTGACCTCGCTCAGCCCGGCCTACCCGCTGATCCGGTTCGGCACCGGCGACCTCTCGGCCATCCTGCCGGGCATCTGCCCCACCGGGCGCACCGCGCCACGCATCAAGGGCTGGATGGGCCGCGCCGACCAGACCACCAAGGTCAAGGGCATGTTCGTGCACGCGGCCCAAGTGGCCGACATTGCCAAGCGCTTTCCACAGGTGCACAAGGCCCGACTGGTGGTCAGCGGCGAAATGGCGAATGACCAGATGTGCCTGCAGGTGGAGGCCAGCGAAGTGGGCGACGGGTTGCGCGAACAGATCGAAATCGCGATGCGCGAGATCACCAAACTGCGCGGGCAGGTGCAGGTGGTGCGACCGGGCAGCCTGCCCAACGACGGCAAGGTGATCGAGGACGCGCGCAGCTACCGTTGATCTGACGCAAACACCTGCCACGAAAGGGTTTTCCCCTGTGGCTGGCTAAGTAATTTCCGCCATTTCAGCGCTTGCATTGAAGGCTACGATGCACCGTCACATCACCCCTTCATAGGAGCACCCGCATGAAAAAGATCCTGGCCTTTGCCTTGACCGCCGCCGTCTCGGCCGGCGCTTTTGCCCAAGCCTTCCCCAGCAAGCCCATCACATTGGTGGTGCCTTTTGCCGCCGGCGGCCCGACCGATCTGGTCGCGCGCCAGCTGGCCGAAGCCATGCGCAAGCCGCTGGGCGGCGCCACGGTGGTGGTGGAAAACGCGGCCGGTGCCGGTGGCACCATCGGTGCCGCGAAGGTGGCGCGCGCCGCACCCGATGGTCACACCCTGCTGGTCTGGCACATCGGCATGGCCGCCACCGCCGGCCTGTACCGCAAGTTGCCCTACAAGCCGCTGGAAGACTTCGAGTACCTCGGCATGATCAACGACGTGCCGATGACGCTGCTGGGTGCCCCCAAGCTGCCCGCCGCCACCTACCGCGACTTCGAGAACTACATCAAGGCCAACGGTGGCAAGCTCAACCTGGCCCACGCGGGTCTGGGTTCCGCCTCGCACCTGTGTGGCCTGATGTGGCAGTCGGCGATGAAACTGGAAAAGTCCATGACCACCATCGCCTACCGGGGCACGGGCCCGGCCATGAACGACCTGCTCGGCGGCCAGGTGGACGTGATGTGTGACCAGACCACCAACACCACCGCTCAGATCGAAGCCGGCCGCGTCAAGGCCTTCGCCGTCACGACCGCCAAACCTTTGAGCAACCACAAGCTGCTCAAAGACTACCCATCGCTCCAGGAAATGGGCCTCAAGGGCTTCAACCTGACGATCTGGCACGCCATGTACGCGCCCAAGGGCACACCGGCCGATGTGCAGAAGAAGCTCAACGACGCCCTGCTGGTGGCCCTGAAGGACCCCGAGTTCGTCAAGAAACAAAACGAACTCGGAGCCATTGTCGTGAGCGACAACCGCGTGACCCCGGCAGGCCACAAGGCGTTTGTGACCAGCGAGATCACCAAGCTGAAGGCGGTGATCGATGCAGCGGGCCAGTTCGCCGACTGATGACACCCAGCGCACCCACCCCCAACAGGGAGCAGGTGCACGCAACAAGGCCGCCTTCGGGCGGCTTTTTTGTGCGCGTCGACCGCGCGCTGATCCGCCCCTGTATCAGATACCCCAGACGATTGCCACATCCGCCTTCTCGCAGCGCTTCATCATCTCGATGAAGGGCACACAACGCATGTGGAAACTGACCGTCTCGAACTGCGGCTCGGGCTCGCCGTTGGCTCGTGCCTCGTCTTTGAGCCGCCGGTGCAAGGCTTCCTCAGCATCCGCCGCCGCGCGCAACGCGATCACGGCGCCGGGGTACTCGGCCGGCTGGAGGATGCCGGGGGCAGCGGGGTCTTTGCCCAGCACTTCCAGAATGCGTTTGCCAGTGGGCTGCAGCATGACAAGATCGCCGGTTTCGCGTGATTTGAATCGGTACAGGGACATGTGGAACTCCTAGGGTGGATGGGCCATTCTTGCACTGCCGGTCAGCAGAAGATACCGATTCAAGCGATGCGATTGGGGTTTACCCGGTTGGCCGGATATATTTCAGGTCTAAACTAATTAGACATGAACACACCTCATCCAGCGCTGCGGCGCATCCTGTGCATCGGTGGCGGCCCGGCGGGCCTGTACTTTGCCTTGCTGATGAAGCGGCGCGACCCTTCGCTCACCGTCACGGTGGTCGAGCGCAACCGCCCGTTTGACACCTTCGGCTGGGGTGTGGTGTTCTCCGACCAGACTCTGCAGAACCTGCGTCGCGCGGACCCGGAGTCGGCCCAACAGATGGCCGATGCCTTCAACCACTGGGACGACATCGAAGTCTTCTACAAGGGCGGTCGCGTGCGATCCGGTGGCCATGGCTTCATCGGCATCGGCCGCAAGCGCCTGCTCAACATCCTGCAGGAACGCTGTCTGGCGCTGGGCGTGGAACTCGTGTTCGAGACCGACGTGACCGACGACCAGGCGCTGGCCGCACAGTACAACGCCGACCTCGTGATCGCGAGCGACGGCCTGAACAGCCGCATCCGCACACGCTATGAAAGCACCTACCAGCCCGACATCGACACGCGCCAGTGCCGCTTCGTCTGGCTCGGCACGAAGAAGACCTTTGACGCCTTCACCTTCGCGTTCGAGCAGACCGAACACGGCTGGTTCCAGGCCCACGCCTACAAGTACGACGCCGACACCTCCACCTTCATCGTCGAGACACCGGAAGCCGTGTGGAAGGCGCACGGCATCGAGGACATGAGCCAGGAAGACGGCGTCGCCTTCTGCGAAAGGCTGTTCGCGAAGTACCTGGACGGCAACGCCCTCATCAGCAACGCCAAACACCTGCGCGGCTCGGCCAACTGGATCCGCTTTCCGCGCGTGATTTGCGACACCTGGGTGCACTGGCAGGACATTGCCGACCCCCACGCTCCACCGCTGCGCGGGTCGCTGCCCCCCGAGGGGGCTGGTCCGGCTCGGGGCGGCCCAGCGCCGGACCGCGGCCGCCGCATTCCCATCGTGCTGATGGGCGATGCGGCGCACACCGCGCACTTCTCCATCGGCAGCGGCACCAAACTGGCGCTGGAAGACGCGATCGATCTGGCGGACGAGTTCTCGAAGAACGCGGGCGCCGACATGGCCACCGTGCTGCAAGGCTATGAAGCCCGCCGCAGCGTGGAGGTTCTGAAAATCCAGAACGCGGCGCGCAACTCCACTGAGTGGTTCGAAAATGTGGACCGCTACACCGGCATGGACATTCAACAGTTCAGCTACTCGTTGCTCACGCGCAGCCAGCGCATCAGCCACGAGAACCTGCGCCTGCGCGATCCGGAATGGCTGGAAGGTTACGAAAGCTGGCTGGAGTCCAAGGCCGTACCCAGCAACGCGCCGAAGAAGCACCCGACACCGCCCATGCTGTTGCCGTTGAAGGTGCGCAGCGTCGAGCTGAAGAACCGCATCGTCGTCTCGCCCATGGCGCAGTACAAAGCCACCGACGGCGTGGCGGGCGACTGGCACCTGGTGCACCTGGGCGCGCGCGCCGTGGGTGGCGCGGCGCTGGTGATGGTGGAGATGACCAGCCCGACACCCGAAGGCCGCATCACCCCCGGCTGCCCGGGTCTGTGGAACGACGCGCAACAGGCCGCCTTCCAGCGCATCGTGGACTTCACACACCGCAACAGCAGCGCCAAGATCGGCATCCAGATCGGCCACAGCGGCCCCAAGGGTTCGACACAGCTGGGGTGGGAAACCACCGACGAACCGCTGCAACACGGCAACTGGCCGCTGCTCTCGGCCAGCGCCGTGCCGTACGGCGAACAGAACCAGGTGCCCAAAGCCATGAACCGCGCCGACATGGACGCGATGACCGCCGCCTTTGTCGCCTCCACCCAGCGCGCCGCCGCCGCCGGCTTCGACTGGCTGGAACTGCACTGCGCCCATGGCTACCTTCTCTCGGCCTTCATCTGTCCACTCACCAACCAGCGCACCGACGAATACGGTGGCTCGCTGGTCAACCGCTGCCGCTACCCGCTGGAGGTGTTCGCCGCCATGCGCGCCGCGTGGCCAGCCGACAAGCCCATGAGCGTGCGCATCTCGGCGCACGACTGGGCACCTGGCGGCAACACGCCCGATGACGCGGTGGCCATGGCTCGGCTGTTCAAGGCCGCCGGCTGCGACGTGATCGACGTGTCTTCGGGCCAGACCACGCGCCAGGCCAAACCGGTCTATGGCCGCATGTACCAGACACCGTTCGCCGACCGCGTGCGCAACGAGGTGGACATCCTCACCATGGCCGTGGGGGCGATCAGCGAGGCCGACCACGCCAACAGCATCATCGGCGCCGGCCGCGCCGACCTCTGCGCCGTGGCCCGGCCGCACTTGGCCGACCCGGCCTGGACATTGCATGAGGCCGCCAAGCTGCAGACCCGCGCCATCGATTGGCCACAGCCCTACCTGAGTGGTCGCGATCAGCTGTACCGCGAGATCGCGCGCCAGCAGGCGCTGCTGGTAGCGACCGCCACCACCGACCCGGCGGAAGCCCAATGAGCGCAGCGCAGGACCGCCCCAAGCAAGCTCGCACCACAACCCGATGGAACGGAGGAATGCCCATGCTCACCGACACCCTCGATCTCGAAGCCCGCGCCCACAGCGAACACGCGCAGGAACTGCGCCTCTGGCTGCGCCTGCTGACCTGCTCGCAGCTGATCGAAAAACGCGTGCGGGGCGGGCTGCGCGAGCAGTTCGACACCACGCTGCCGCGCTTCGACCTGATGGCACAGCTCGAACGCCACCCGGAGGGTCTGAAGATGAAGGAACTGTCGCACCGGCTCATGGTCACCGGCGGCAACGTCACCGGCATCACCGACCAATTGGTGGCCGAAGGCCTGGTGGAACGCATGGCGGTCGAAGGGGATCGCAGGGCGTTCCTTGTGCGGCTCACACCTGCGGGCCGCAGCGCCTTTGAACACATGGCGACGCAACACGAACAATGGATCGTCGAGGCCTTCGATGGCCTGTCACCCCGCGACCTCGACAGCCTGCACAAGCTGCTGGGCAAGGTCAAACAGCATCAATTGGACATCAACCAACGCATCGTCACCGAAGCAGAGTAGGCCCGAATGAAACACCCCATCCCCGATCACAACCCCATGCGCGCGCAGTACAGCGCGATGGCCGGCGCCACGCCCAAGCACTTCGCCCTCAGCGTCGCCGACGGCGTGGCCACGCTCACGCTCAACCGCCCCGAACGCAAGAACCCGCTGACGTTTGATTCCTACGCCGAGCTGCGCGACTGGTTCCTGGCCCTGCAGCGCGCCACCGACATCAAGGCCGTGGTGCTCACCGGCGCGGGCGGCAACTTCTGCTCGGGCGGCGACGTGCACGAAATCATCGGCCCGCTCACGAAGATGAGCATGCCCGAGCTGCTGGCCTTCACCCGCATGACCGGCGCACTGGTGAGCGCCATGCGCGCCTGCCCGCAGCCCATCGTGGCCGCGCTCGACGGCGTTTGCGCGGGGGCCGGCGCGATGATGGCGTTGGCCTCGGACCTGCGCCTGGGCACGCCCGGCGCCACGGTCGCCTTCCTGTTCACCCGCGTCGGCCTGGCCGGCGCCGACATGGGTGCCTGCGCCCTGCTGCCGCGCATGATTGGTCAGGGCCGCGCGAGCGAACTGCTGTTCACCGGCCGCGCCATGTCGGCCACCGAAGGCCAGGCCTGGGGCTTCTTCAACGCACTGCACGAGAGCGATGCCTTGCTGCCCGCCGCGCACAAGCTCGCGACCCAGCTCGCACAAGGGCCCACCTTTGCACACGGCATGACCAAGACCATGCTGCACCAGGAGTGGGCCATGACGCTGGACCAGGCGATCGAAGCTGAGGCCCAGGCCCAGGCCATCTGCATGCAGACGCAGGATTTCCGGCGCGCGTACGAGGCGTTTGCGGCCAAGCAGCGCCCAGCCTTTGAGGGGGATTGAGATGACACCTTGCCCGCGCCACCGCACGCAAACACCCTCACCCCAACCCTCTCCCGCCAGCGGGCGAGGGGGCTTCACTCCCTCGCCCCTCCGGGGAGAGGGCGGGGGTGAGGGGCCCGCCAGCCAAGCCTCACTTCAATCGCTGCGGGTGACACACCGCATCAGGGAAGACGTCCATGGTCGCCTTTGAACACCCCCACCCGCACGGCGCGCTGGCGCCGACCGCGCACCTCGAATTGCCCTTCTTCGACGACGCCCACCGCGCGCTGGCCAACGGCCTCGGGGCCTGGGCGCGCGAACAACGCGTGGACGAATCCGACGACCGCGCCGCCTGCAAAGAGTGGGTACAACGCCTGGGCGCGGCCGGCTGGCTGCGCTACTGCGTGCCCGAGGCCCACGGCGGCGCCCTGCCCGCGCTGGACTCGCGCGCGCTGGTGATCCTGCGCGAGACCCTGGCCTACCACTCCCCGCTGGCCGACTTCGCGTTCGCCATGCAGGGACTGGGCAGCGGCGCCATCACGCTTGCGGGCACGCCCGCACAACAAGCACGCTATCTGCCCGCCGTGGCCAGCGGCGAGAAGATCGCCGCCTTTGCGCTGAGCGAACCCGACGCAGGTTCCGACGTGGCCGCGATGGCGTTGCGCGCCACGCAGACACCCACCGGCTGGCAACTCCATGGCCAGAAGACCTGGATCAGCAACGGCGGCATGGCGGACTTCTACCTGGTGTTCGCCAAGACCGATCCAGACGCTGGTGCGCGCGGCATCAGCGCCTTCATCGCCGACGCCGATGCACCCGGTCTGGACGCCAGCGAGCACATCCAGGTGATGGCCCCGCACCCGCTCGCCACGCTCACGTTCACGGACTGCCACGTCAGCAGCGACGCCCTGGTGGGCAGCGTCAACGGCGGCTTCAAGCTCGCCATGCAGACGCTGGACATCTTCCGCGCCTCGGTGGCCGCCGCCGCGCTGGGCATGGCGCGCCGCGCCTTCAGCGAGGCCGTGGCCCACGCCAAGACGCGCAAGATGTTCGGCCAGACCCTGGCCGACTTCCAGCTCACGCAGGCGAAGCTGGGCGAGATGTGCGCGTTGATCGACGCAGCCGCACTGCTCACCTACCGCGCCGCCTGGATGCGCGACAGCAGCAGCACCAGCGGCGCCGGCACACCGGCCTACACCGCCGCGGCAGCCAGCGCCAAGCTCACCGCCACCGAGAACGCGCAGAAGGTCATCGACATGGCGCTGCAGATGTTTGGCGGCCGTGGTGTGCAGGTGGGCCAGACCATCGAACACCTGTACCGCGACATCCGCTCGCTGCGCATCTACGAAGGCGCGAGCGAGGTGCAGTTGCTCATCCTGGGCAAACACGCCTTGAAGGCCTGACACGGAGACCGCCATGGCCCCACATCCTTCCGCCCAAACCGACCGCTTCGTCCATGATCGTTTGCCGCCGCGCGAGCAGTGGCCTGAGCTGCGCTACGACCTGCCGGAACTGCAACAGCTGCCCGCGCAGCTCAACCTAGTGCAGGCGCTGTTTGATCGCGCCTCGGCCAGCGGCCACGCTGACCGGCCGTTCTTGCGCAGCGACGAGCGCACGCTGAGCTACGCACAGGCCCGCGCCGAGGTGAACCGCATGGCACATGTGCTGGAGCAGTTGGGGCTGCAGCCCGGCAACCGGGTGCTGCTGCGCGGAGGCAACTCGGTGGCGATGGCGCTGGCCTGGCTGGCCGTGGTACAGAGCGGGTTGATCGCCGTGGCCACCATGCCGCTGCTGCGCGCGACCGAACTCAAGGCGATCATTGACAAGTCCGAGCCTTCAGCCGCACTGTGCGACGTGAAGCTGCAGGACGAGCTCAAAGCCGCCCTGGCGCTGAGCCCGGAAGCGGCGAGCATGCCGCTGCGCCTATTCAACACCAGCGACACGGCCGTGGTGCTGCCCCAGCGTCCGCTGGGCCGCGCCAAGGACGATGGCACCCCCTTGGGGGGCCTGGCTTCGCCAGGGTTGGGGGCTCAAAGTCTTTCGCTCGAAGCCCTGGCCCGCCAACAGAGCGACAGCGCCACGCCCTGCCCCACCAGCGCCGACGACATCGCGCTGCTGGTTTTCACGTCCGGCACCACCGGCAGCCCGAAGGCGGCGGTTCATACGCACCGCGACGTGCTCGCGGCCTGCGAGACCTGGCCGCGCCACGTGCTGCGCGCCACCCCCGACGACATCGTCATGGGCTCGCCACCGCTGGCCTTCACCTTTGGCCTCGGCGGCCTGCTGGTCTTTCCCATGTGGGTCGGCGCCTCGGTCTACTTCCCGAGCATTCCGTACACACCAGAGGCCATGGTCAAGCTCATCGGCCAGGTGGGCGCCACCATTTGCTACACAGCGCCCACCTTCTACCGCCAGATGGCGGCGTTTGCCAGGCAACACGGCATCGGACGGCTGCGCATCAGCGTGAGCGCGGGTGAAGGCCTGCCTGACGCCACGCGCCAGCTCTGGAAGGAAGCCAGCGGCCTGGAAATGCTGGACGGCATCGGCGCCACCGAAATGTTTCACATTTTCATCTCGGCCGCGCCAGCCGATGTGAAGCGTGGCGCCATCGGCCTTGTGGTGCCAGGCTACGAAGCGAAGATCGTCAACGAGCAAGGCGAAGAACTGCCACGCGGTGAAGTTGGCCGCCTCGCCGTGAAAGGCCCGACCGGCTGCAAGTACCTGGACGATCCGCGCCAGTCCAACTATGTGCAAGGCGGCTGGAACTTCCCCGGAGACGCCTTCAGCCAGGACGACAACGGCTACTTCGTCTACCAGGCACGCACCGACGACATGATCATCACCGCCGGCTACAACGTCGCCGGCCCGGAGGTGGAGGCCGCATTGCTCCAGCATCCTTCGGTCGCCGAATGCGGCGTTGTAGGGCGACCGGACGAAGAACGTGGCATGGTGATCGTGGCCTACGTGGTGCTCAAGCCCGGCGAGACCGGGGACAGCACGCAAGTGAAGATCCTGCAGGACCATGTGAAGCAAACACTGGCACCGTACAAGTACCCGCGCGACGTGGTGTTCGTGCCCCAACTCCCGCGCACCGAGACCGGCAAGCTCCAGCGCTTTGCGCTGCGCAAGATGGCAACCGAAGCCCGAACCTGAGCAAAGAAGAACCCATGAAACACCTGCACCCGCCCGGCTGGGCCACTCCCAAGGGCTACGCCAACGGCATTGCCGCGCGCGGAACGATGGTTTTCGTCGGTGGCCAGATCGGCTGGAACGGTGACCAACAATTCGAGAGCGACGACTTCATCCACCAGACCAAGCAGGCCCTGCAGAACATCCACGCCGTGCTGGCGTGCGCCGGTGCCAGTCCCGAACACATGGTGCGCATGACCTGGTACATCACCGACCGCGACGAGTACAACACCCGATTGCGCGAGCTGGGATCGGCTTACCGAGACGTGATGGGCAAACACTTTCCGGCCATGACCTGCGTGGAAGTCAGTCGCCTGGTGGAAGCGCGAGCCAAGGTGGAGATCGAAGTGACAGCGGTGCTGCCGGATTGATGCACCGATCCATAGGGAGCAACACGAGGCACACCACGGGCTCCATCGACCACCATGCAGAAACAACAAAGCCCACTGAAAGCGGGCTTTGTTGAGGAACTCTGGTCAGTTCCAGATTGGTTGCGGAGGCAAGATTTGAACTTGCGACCTTTGGGTTATGAGCCCAACGAGCTACCAGGCTGCTCCACTCCGCGTCAAGCCTTGTATTCTATCACGCTTTCGCGTCGTCTGCCGCCGGGGCAGCCTCTTCTGCGCGATCCACCAGTTCAACGAGCGCCATCGGAGCGTTGTCGCCCACGCGGAAGCCCATCTTTAGGATGCGGGTGTAACCACCGGGACGCGCTGCAAAGCGGGGGCCCAGTTCGTTGAACAGCTTCACAACCACATCGCGGTCACGCAGGCGGTCAAATGCCAGGCGGCGGTTGGCCACGGTGGCCACTTTGGCCAGGGTGATCATGGGTTCGACCACGCGACGCAGCTCTTTGGCCTTGGGCACCGTGGTCTTGATGACTTCGTGCGTGAGCAGCGAGTTCATCATGTTGCGCAGCATGGCGAGGCGGTGCTCGCTGGTGCGGTTGAGTTTGCGAAGTCCGTGTCCGTGACGCATGGTGATTTCCTTTTCAGTGTTTTGCCCCCAGCCGGATCAGGTACTGGGAGTTCGTCCGACGTTGACCGACGGGATCAGTGTTTGTCGAGACCAGCCGGCGGCCAGTTTTCGAGCTTCATACCCAAGGTGAGCCCGCGAGAGGCGAGCACTTCCTTGATCTCGTTGAGCGACTTGCGACCCAGGTTGGGGGTCTTGAGCAGCTCGTTCTCGGTGCGCTGAATCAGGTCACCGATGTAATAGATGTTCTCGGCCTTGAGGCAGTTGGCCGAACGAACCGTGAGTTCCAGCTCGTCCACCGGACGCAGCAGGATCGGGTCAAACTGCTGCGAACTGCGCTGCGCCGGTGCGTCGAAAGCGGAGAGTTCCACACCTTCGAGCTGCGCAAACACAGCGAGTTGCTCCACCAGAATCTTGGCCGATGCACGCACGGCTTCTTCAGGACCGATGGAACCGTTGGTCTCGATCTCCAGCACGAGCTTGTCCAGATCGGTGCGCTGCTCAACGCGAGCGCTTTCGACGGTGTAGCTTACGCGCTTGATCGGCGAAAACGATGCGTCGAGCACGATGCGACCCAGCGAACGCGACTGGTCGTCGTTGCGACGCAGGCTACCGGGCACGTAGCCGCGGCCTTTTTCCACCTTGATCTGCATGTCCAGCTTGGCGCCGGCCGACAGCGTGGCAATCACGTGACCCGGATTGACAATTTCCACGTCGTGTGGGGTCTGGATGTCGGCGGCAGTGACCAGCCCTTCGCCATCTTTGCGAAGGCTCAGAGTGACTTCGTCGCGGTTGTGCAACTTGAAGACCACACCCTTGAGGTTCAGGAGCATGTTGACCACGTCCTCTTGGACGCCGTCAATGGAAGAGTACTCGTGCACCACACCAGCGATGGTGACCTCGGTCGGCGCATGGCCGGCCATCGAAGACAGCAGCACGCGGCGAAGCGCGTTGCCCAGTGTATGACCATAGCCACGCTCGAAAGGCTCCAGGGTCACCTTGGCGCGGTTGGTCGAGAGTTGCTCGACGTTGATGGTTTTGGGCTTGAGCAGATTGTTCAACATTCAGACTTCCTTCAGTACCCTCGGCTCGTTACACCGATAAGGCAGACGGAGCATGGCCCGGCCACCACCCACAGGCGGAGACCGGGAACGAAATTAACGCGAATACAGTTCGACGATCAGCGATTCATTGATGTCGGCACCAAACTCATCGCGGTCGGGTGACTTCTTGAACACGCCTTCGGCCTTGTCAGAGGCAACATCCACCCACGCAGGGAAACCAATTTGCTTGGCCAGTTCCAGGGCCTCGATCACACGCGCCTGCTTCTTGGACTTCTCGCGCACCGCGATCACGTCGCCGGCCTTCACCGAGTAGGAGGGGATGTTCACGGACTTGCCGTTGACCGTGATCGCCTTGTGCGACACGATCTGACGCGCTTCAGCGCGGGTCGAGGCAAAGCCCATGCGGAACACCACATTGTCCAGACGCGCTTCCAGCAGGAACAGCAGGTTGGCACCGGTGTTGCCACGGCGGCGATCAGCTTCAGCGAAGTAGCGGCGGAACTGGCGTTCCAGCACGCCGTAGGTGCGTTTGACTTTCTGCTTTTCGCGCAGCTGCAGACCGAAATCGGAGGTACGCTGACCCGAGGTACGGCCATGCTGGCCTGGCTTGGAGTCGAACTTGGCCTTGTCGCTGATGGAGCGGCGGGCGCTCTTGAGCAACAGGTCGGAGCCTTCACGGCGGGAAAGTTTGGCCTTGGGGCCGAGGTAACGTGCCACGTTGATGTCCTATGGTTTCTGCCGCAACCAAGATGTCGCGGGAGCCTTCCTTCGCAAAGGATGGCGGTGGGCTTAGCAAAAAATGCCACCGCAGGTGACTGCGGTGGCGCTCAAAAAAGCTTTTGATTGTACCGCGCGAGCGGCACCACCGTAAACGGTGGGTCAGATGCGGCGACGCTTCTGAGGGCGGCAACCGTTGTGGGGCACGGGGGTTACATCAGCAATGGAGTTGATGCGGATACCCAACGCGCCGAGAGCGCGCACCGAGGATTCGCGCCCCGGACCTGGGCCCTTGATCTCAACGTCCAGGTTTTTGATGCCTTGTTCAATGGCGGCGCGACCTGCCACTTCCGATGCCACCTGGGCAGCGAACGGGGTGGATTTGCGTGAGCCCTTGAACCCCTGCCCACCCGACGATGCCCAGGACAAAGCGTTGCCTTGGCGGTCGGTGATGGTGATGATCGTGTTGTTGAACGATGCGTGCACGTGCGCGATGCCGTCAGCAACGTTCTTGCGAACCTTTTTGCGAACGCGAGCAGATGCGGCGCTGGAGGGAGACTTGGCCATAAGGGTCCTTCAATCCGGTTATTTCTTCAGCGACTGGGCGGCCTTGCGGGGGCCCTTGCGCGTGCGAGCGTTGGTCTTGGTGCGCTGACCACGAACCGGCAGACCACGGCGATGACGGAAACCACGGTAGCAGCCGATGTCCATCAAACGCTTGATGTTCATCGTGGTTTCACGGCGCAGATCGCCTTCGATCGTGTAGACGCCGACCTGGTCACGGACTTTTTCGAGTTCCGCGTCGTTCAGATCCTTGATCTTCTTGGTGTAGTCGATACCGCAGGCCTCGCAAATCTTGCGGGCGCGGGTACGGCCAATGCCAAAAATTGCCGTCAAGCCGATTTCGGCGTGCTTGTGCGGCGGAATGTTGATGCCTGCAATACGAGCCATGTTGGGTCCTCTGAACTTCCGAATCAGCCTTGACGCTGTTTGTGGCGCGGGTCCGTGCAGATAACTCGCACGACGCCCTTGCGCTTAATGATCTTACAGTTGCGGCACATTTTCTTGACCGACGCCGAAACTCTCATAGTCTTCTCCTAGATATTCAAAACATTCAACCGCTGACCTGTCACTTCGCGCGGAACACAATCCGCGCCCTGGTCAGGTCGTAGGGCGTGAGCTCCACTTTGACCTTGTCACCCGGCAGAATCCGGATGTAATGCATCCGCATCTTGCCGGATATGTGGCCCAGAACCACATGTCCGTTTTCCAGCTTGACCCTGAAGGTCGCATTGGGCAGGTTTTCAATCACCTCCCCTTGCATCTCAATCACATCGTCTTTAGACATATGACCAAAAGCAGGATCAATTCTTAAAACTGGCCTTCTTCAACAATGATTCGTATTGCTGCGACATCATGTAGTTTTGCACCTGGGCCATGAAGTCCATGGTAACCACCACGATGATCAACAGCGACGTGCCACCAAAGTAGAACGGCACGTTGTACTTCAGTATCAAAAACTCAGGAAGCAGACAAACCGCAGTGATGTAGATCGCCCCCGCCAGCGTTAATCTCAGCAGAATCTTGTCGATGTAGCGAGCCGTCTGGTCACCTGGACGAATCCCGGGTATGAACGCGCCACTCTTCTTCAGGTTGTCAGCGGTTTCTCGGCTGTTGAACACCAGCGCGGTGTAGAAAAAGCAGAAAAACACGATGGCCGCCGCGTACAGCGCCACATAAATGGGTTGCCCTGGCGACAATGCAGAAGCAATGTCACGAAGCCAACGGGTGGAGTCGCCAGTGCTCACCCAGCTGACGACCGTGGTCGGCAGCAAAATGATGCTGGAAGCAAAGATCGGCGGAATTACACCGGCCATGTTCAGCTTGAGCGGCAGGTGAGACGACTGGCCGCCATACACCTTGTTGCCCACCTGACGGCGCGCGTAATTCACCAGAATCTTGCGCTGACCACGCTCCACAAACACGACGAAATAGGTCACCAGGACCACAAGCGCAATGATGAAGATGGACACCAGGATGTTCATGGCGCCAGTACGAACCAGCTCCAACAAACCCCCAACCGCACTGGGAAGGCCTGCCGCGATGCCCGCGAAGATCAGGATCGAGATGCCATTGCCCAAGCCGCGCTCGGTAATCTGCTCACCCAGCCACATCAGGAACATCGTTCCGGCCACCAAGCTCACCACGGCGGTCAGACGGAAACCCATGCCAGGATCAATGACCAGACCCGCCTGGCTTTCTAAAGCGAGCGCGATGCCGGCGGCCTGAAAGATGGCAAGACCCAAAGTGCCATACCGGGTGTACGACGTGATTTTGCGACGCCCGGCTTCGCCTTCTTTCTTCATCTGCTCAAACGTGGGGACCACATAGGTCATGAGCTGCATGATGATTGAGGCTGAGATGTACGGCATGATCCCCAGGGCAAACACGGTGAACCGTGACAGCGCTCCGCCGGAGAACATGTTGAACAAGCTCAGGATGCCGCCCGCCTGGCCCTTGAACAATTGTTCGAGCTGAGCGGGGTCGATGCCAGGCACAGGAATGTGCGCACCGATGCGGTACACCACCAGCGCCAGCAGCAGGAACACAAGCCGGCGACGCAGGTCGCCGAACTTGCCTGTCTTGGCCAGGGTAGGGGAGGCAGTTGCCACAGCGTTCTTCCGCTCGCGTCCGATCAGGCCAGCGTGCCGCCGGCGGCTTCGATCGAGGCCTTGGCACCAGCGGTGGCACCAATGTTCTTGAGCGTGACAGCGCGCGTGATCTCGCCGGTCTTGATGACCTTGACGCGCTTGGCCAGGTGGGCCACGAGGCCTGCCTGCTTCAGCACCAGAATGTCCACTTCCGCGACATTCAGGGCGTCGATGTCGGCCAACGTCACTTCGGCGTTGAACTGCAGCTGCGCAGATTTGAAACCGCGCTTGGGCAGGCGACGCTGCAAAGGCATCTGACCGCCTTCAAAGCCCACCTTGTGGTAACCACCCGAACGCGACTTCTGACCCTTGTGACCGCGACCGGCGGTCTTGCCCAGGCCAGAGCCGATACCCCGACCCACGCGACGCTTGGCGTGTTTGGCGCCTTCTTGGGGCTTGATGCTATTGAGTTCCATGTCTTGCGACTCCGGTTCAGAGTACCTTGACCAGGTAGCTGATCTTGTTGATCATGCCGCGCACGGCAGGCGTGTCCTGCAGCTCGCTGGTGCTGTTGAGCTTGCGAAGGCCGAGGCCACGCACGGTGTCGCGGTGCGACTGCTTGGTACCAATGGGGCTGCGCACCAGTTGGACCTTGACGGTGTTTTGTGTGGTCATGATCGTTCCAATCAGCCCAGGATGTCTTCAACCGACTTGCCGCGCTTGGCGGCGACGCTGGCCGGCGTGGTCGAGTTCTGCAATGCGTCCAGCGTGGCCCGCACCAAGTTATAGGGATTGCTTGAGCCATGGCTTTTGGCCACGACGTCGGTGATGCCCAGCACTTCAAAAACGGCGCGCATTGGGCCACCAGCAATGATGCCGGTACCTTTTGCCGCAGGCAACATCATGACGTTGGAAGCACCGTGTTCGCCGTGCACGCTGTGGTGCAGGGAACCGTTCTTCAACGACACCTTGATCATGTTGCGACGCGCCTTTTCCATGGCTTTCTGCACGGCCACCGGAACTTCCTTGGCCTTGCCCTTGCCCATGCCAACGCGACCATCGCCGTCACCGACCACGGTCAGTGCTGCGAAGCCGAGAATGCGACCACCCTTGACCACCTTGGTCACGCGGTTGATCGCGATCATCTTCTCGCGCAGACCGTCGTCGCTCGCTTCGTTTTTTACATTAGCCGTAAATTTAGCCATTTTGTGTATTCCGTTTGATCAGAACTGCAGACCGGCTTCACGGGCCGCGTCTGCCAGGGCTTTCACCCGGCCGTGGTAAGCAAAACCGGAGCGGTCAAACGCCACTTTCTCGATACCTGCGGCTTTGGCCTTTTCAGCGATGCGCTTGCCAACCAGGGCAGCAGCAACGGCGTTGCCGCCTTTGCCAGCGCCACCGATCTGGGCACGCACTTCTGCTTCGGCCGTCGAAGCCGATGCCAGCACCTTGGAGCCGTCGTCGGAGATGACGCTGGCGTAGATGTGCAGGTTGGTGCGGTTCACGGTCAGGCGGACAGCGCCCTGTTGCGCAATGCGGATGCGCGTCTGACGGGCGCGGCGGAGACGTTGCTCTTTTTTGGTCAACATGATCCTGATCCTTATTTCTTCTTGGTTTCCTTGATCGTGATCTTCTCATCCGCATAACGGATGCCCTTGCCCTTGTAGGGTTCGGGAGGGCGCACTGCACGCACCTCAGAAGCGATCTGGCCCACGCGCTGACGGTCCGATCCCTTGATTAGGATCTCGGTCGGCGTGGGGGTTTCCACCTTGATGCCGGCTGGCATGTCCATCACCACGGGGTGCGAGTAGCCCACCGTGAGGTTGAGCTTGGCGCCTTGAGCCTGGGCTTTGTAACCCACACCGATCAGCGTCAGCTTCTTTTCGAAGCCCTTGCTCACACCATTGACCATGTTGTTCACCAGCTGACGCATGGTGCCGGACATGGCATTGGCTTCGCGAGATTCGTTCACCGGGGTGAACGACAGCGAGCCAGCGTTGTTTTCCACCTTGACCAGCGCGTTCTGCGCCAGCGCCAGGGCACCCAGGGCACCCTTGACGTTGATCAGGTTGTCGTTGACGGCCACTTCCACCCCGGCAGGGACAGAAACAGGCTGCTTTCCAATACGTGACATTTCAGTAGCTCCTCAATGCCCGCATCAGGCGACGTAACACAGGACTTCACCACCGACACCGGTGGCGCGTGCCTTGCGGTCGGTCATCACACCTTGGGGCGTGGTGACGATCGCCACACCCAGGCCATTCTGGACCTGGGGGATGGCGTTGCGGCCACGGTAGACACGCAGACCAGGACGGCTCACGCGCTCAATGCGCTCGATCACAGGACGGCCAGCGTAGTACTTGAGAGCAATCTCAAGTTCGTTCTTGCCATCATTGCTCTTGACCTGGAATCCGTCGATGTAACCCTCGTCCTTCAGGACCTGGGCAATCGCGGCTTTGACCTTGGAGGCCGGCATCGTGACGCTGGCTTTTTCAACCATTTGTGCGTTGCGGATGCGGGTCAACATGTCAGCGATAGGATCACTCATGCTCATTTGTGGTTCTCCTAGTGCTTACCAGCTGGCTTTGGTGATGCCGGGAATTTCACCGGCAAAAGCCATTTCGCGAACCTTGGCGCGAGCCAGGCCGAAGTGGGCAAAGGTGCCACGCGGACGACCAGTGATCTCGCAGCGGTTGCGCTGACGGGTCGGGTTCGCGTTGCGGGGCAGCTTCTGCAGCGCCAGACGGGCTGCATCACGCTCTTCGTCAGAATGCTTGGCACTGGTCGAAACCGACTTGAGCTCAGCGTATTTCTTGGCGAACTTGGCTGCGAGTTTTTCGCGCTTGATTTCGCGTTGGAGTAGTGCTTGTTTAGCCACGCGCCACCTCAGTTCTTGAACGGGAAACGGAAACCAACCAACAGAGCCTTGCACTCTGCATCGTTTTTGGCGGTCGTCGTGATGCTGATGTTGAGGCCGCGCAAGGCATCCACCTTGTCGTACTCGATCTCAGGGAAAATGATCTGCTCTTTGACGCCGATGTTGTAGTTGCCACGGCCGTCAAATGCCTTGCCCGAAATACCGCGGAAGTCGCGCACCCGGGGCAGCGCCACGGTGACGAAACGATCGAGGAATTCGTACATACGGGCGCCGCGCAGGGTGACCATGCAACCAATGGGCTGCTGCTCACGGATCTTGAAACCCGCGATGGCCTTGCGGGCCTTGGTCACCACCGGCTTCTGGCCAGCGATCTTGGCCAGGTCGCCCACGGCGTTGTCCATGACCTTCTTGTCGGCAACCGCCTCGCTCACGCCCATGTTGAGCGTGATCTTGGTGATGCGAGGCACTTCCATGACCGATTTGTAGCCGAACTGCTCGACCAGGCCAGGAGCGATCTTGTCGCGATAGATTTCTTGCAAGCGTGTCATGTTCAGGCCGCCTTGATTTCGTCGCCGCTGGACTTGAAGACGCGCACTTTTTTGCCGTCCGCCAGAAGCTTGATGCCCACACGATCAGCCTTGCCCGTGGCGCCATTGAAGATGGCCACATTGGACTGGTGAATCGGCATGGTCTTTTCCACGATGCCGCCGGTCACACCCTTCATGGGGTTCGGCTTGGCATGCTTCTTCACGATGTTGACGCCTTCGACGAGCAACTTGCTGTCGTCGGCACGCAGCACCACCTTACCGCGCTTGCCCTTGTCGCGGCCGGCAATCACGATGACTTCATCGCCACTACGGAGTTTGTTCATGGTGATTCCTCAGAGAACCTCAGGCGCCAAGGACACGATCTTCATGAACTTTTCAGTGCGCAACTCGCGCGTCACCGGTCCGAAGATGCGGGTGCCGATGGGCTCCAGCTTGGCATTGAGCAACACAGCTGCGTTGCCATCGAATTTGATCAGAGCGCCGTCTTGACGACGGATGCCCTTGGCGGTGCGAACCACCACAGCGTTGTACACCTCGCCTTTTTTGACGCGGCCACGGGGCGCTGCTTCTTTGATGGTGACTTTGATGACGTCACCAACGCTGGCGTACCGGCGCTTGGAGCCACCGAGCACCTTGATGCACATCACGGATTTGGCACCCGTGTTGTCAGCAACATCGAGTCGAGATTGCGTTTGGATCATTTGATTTAAGTCCCAACTTGAATCCCTTCGGCCACCACGGCCGAAAGTGATCAGTCTTGGGCCCGTCGTTGCCAGTCACGATTGATTTGCAGACTTACTGCTCACCAAGTCACAACCAGCGTCGCTGGGCGGATACTTCACTTTTAGGAGCGAAGCCGTAGATTATTGCACTGCATTTTTAGCTTGTCAACCAACTCTCGTGTTTTGCACTCACAAATGTGTGGCTGCGGGCAGATAGTGGGCGCACAGCGCCTCGAAATAGGCCAAGGCAGGCGCGGTGCAGCGCTCGTCTTCCATGATCGCTGCCACCGCGGGAGCCATCCTGGCGGCCCTTCTTGCATCGAGAAATAGGGCGCGCCAACGGCGGGCCAGAACGTCTTCCACTGTGTGTGCGTGCTCACATCGAACGGCGTACCGCACCATGGCCTCGGTCAGACCCATGCCCAGTTCGCGCGAAACGCCCGGGCACCGGGCCACCTGATGCGCCCGGGTGCCGTAGATATGGGGTCCGGGCATCTGGTGCAAGGGCGTGGCGTGGGTTCGCGCGTCGGGCGCACCGACCAGGGTGTGGCGCTCGCTCAATCCGCCTGCGCGGGCTGGCAAAAGCGCACTGGCAAAGCAACGCTGGAGCACGTCCTCGGCCATGGCCCGGTAGGTGGTCCACTTGCCACCGGTGACCGTGACCAGCCCATTGCCGTCGACCACGATGGTGTGTTCGCGCGACAACACCTTGGTACCACCCTCGGCGGTGGACGGTGGCGCGACCAAGGGACGCAGGCCCACCCAGATGCTTCGGATGTCCTCGGTGCGAACCGGGCGGCTCAGCACCCTGCCCGCCTCGCCGAGGATGAAATCGAGCTCCTCGGAGAACGCCTGCGGCTCGCGCGGTAGATCCTGGCGCGGTGTGTCGGTGGTGCCGAGAATCAGCTTGCCCAGCCAGGGCACGGCGAACAGCACGCGGCCGTCGCGGGTCTTGGGTACCAGCAGGGCGTGGTCACCCGGCATGAATTCGCGGTCCACCACGACGTGAACACCTTGACTCGGGCTCACCATGCGCTCGGGCAGCGGGTCCTGGCCTACGCGGCAGGCCTTGGCGCGCAGATCGTCCACCCAGACCCCGGTGGCATTCACCACACACCGGGCTCTGACACGGTGAAGATCGCCGGTGAGCACGTCACGCACCTCCAGCTCGGTCAGGGCGGGCGAGGCATCGGGCTGGCGCTGGATGCCCGTGACCTGCGCGTAGTTGACCACCCGGGCGCCAGCGGCCTCTGCGGTAAGGGCCAGCGTCAGCGCCAGGCGGGCGTCGTCAAACTGCCCATCCCAATAGCGCACACCACCACGCAACCCCTGCGGGTTGACGCCGGGCAGCGCGGCCAGGGTCTCGGCCCGTGACAGGAAGGCGGTGCGGCCCAGGCCGGCACGACCGGCCATGAGGTCGTACAGCTTGAGCCCCGCGCCGTAGAACGGCGTCTGCCACCAGCCGTAGGACGGCATGACAAAGGGGAGCGGCTGGGCCAGGTGGGGCGCGATGCGCAGCACCGTGGCGCGTTCGGCCAAGGCTTCGCGCACCAGGGCCACGTTGCCCTGTGCAAGGTAGCGCACGCCGCCGTGCAGCAGCTTGGTGGAGCGGGAAGAGGTGCCGCCAGCGAAGTCCTGGGACTCCAGCAAGGCGACGGAGAAACCGCGCAGCGCTGCATCGAGTGCGACGCCCAAGCCTGTCGCGCCGCCACCGACCACCACCAGGTCGAAAACAGCTTGCTGGGCCAGCGATTGAAGCAGTTCTGCGCGTGTCATGAATGGGGAGGTGACCGCATGCGCCGCTGAGCGCATGCGGTGGGTTGCAACAACGTCAGATCAACAGGAACGCATCAACGCGCCTTGCCGGCCTTCCAGGCGTCCAGCAGGGACTGGTAGGCGATGGTTTCACCCTTGGGCTTTTCGTTGGCCAGCTTGGCCCACGGCGCCTGCTTGGTGCTCAGCCACTTGGCGGCGTCTTCCTTCTTGTTGAGCTTGGGCGCGCACTTGGCCATGCCGGCACGTTCCAGGCGGGCCATCACGTCGTCCATCTCTTTGGCCAGGTTGTCCATCGCGCCCTGCGGGGTCTTTTCACCCGTCACGGCCTGGGCCACGTTTTTCCACCACAGCTGGGCCAGCTTGGGGTAGTCGGGCACATTGGTCCCGGTCGGGCTCCAGGCCACGCGGGCCGGGCTGCGGTAGAACTCGACCAGGCCACCCAGCTTGGGCGCCATGTCGGTCATGGCCTTGCTCTGGATATCGGACTCGCGGATCGGGGTCAGGCCAACCATGGTCTTCTTCAGACTGGTGGTCTTGGCGGTCACGAACTGGGCGTAGAGCCAGGCGGCGGCCGTCTTGTTGGCGTCGTGATTGGCAAAGAAGGTCCACGAACCCACGTCCTGATAGCCGTTCTGCATGCCCTGCTTCCAGTACGGGCCGTTGGGGCCTGGAGCCATGCGCCACTTCGGCGTGCCGTCCTCATTCACCACCGGCAGACCCTTTTTGGTCATGTCGGCGGTGAAGGCCGTGTACCAGAAGATCTGCTGCGCGATTTGGCCCTGAGCAGGCACGGGACCGGCTTCGCCGAAGGTCATGCCCGAAGCTTCCTTGGGCGCGTACTTTTTCATCCAGTCCACGTACTTGGTCAGCGCGTACACGGCCGCCGGCGAATTGGTGGCGCCGCCACGCTCGACCGAGGCGCCCACGGGCGTGCACTTGTCGTCGGCGACACGGATGCCCCACTCGTCGATCGGCAGGCCATTGGGTGCGCCGATGTCGGCGGTGCCGGCCATTGACAGCCAGGCATCGGTGAAACGCCAGCCCAGCGACGGGTCCTTTTTGCCGTAGTCCATGTGCCCGTAGATCGCCTTGCCGTCGATGGTCTTCACGTCATTGGTGAAGAACTCGGCAATGTCTTCGTAGGCGCTCCAGTTCAGCGGCACGCCCAGGTCGTAACCGTACTTGGCCTTGAACTTGTCCTTGATGTCCTTGCGCTCGAACAGGTCGGCGCGGAACCAGTACAGGTTGGCGAACTGCTGGTCGGGCAACTGATAGAGCTTGCCGTCGGGCGCGGTGGTGAACTTGGTGCCGATGAAGTCCTTGATGTCGATGCCGGGGTTGGTGAAGTCCTTGCCCGCGCCGGCCATGTAGTCGGTCAGGTTCAGGACCTTGCCGTAGCGGTAGTGGGTGCCGATCAGGTCGGAGTCGGAGATCCAGCCGTCGTAGATCGACTTGCCCGACTGCATCGAGGTCTGCAGCTTCTCGACCACGTCGCCTTCCTGGATCAGGTCGTGTTTGACCTTGATGCCCGTGATCTCCTCGAAGGCCTTGGCCATGGTCTTGGACTCGTACTCATGGGTGGTGATGGTTTCGGACACCACCGAGATTTCCTTCACGCCCTTGGCCTGCAGCTTCTTGGCAGCATCGATGAACCACTTCATCTCGGCGGTCTGCTGGTCCTTGCTCAGCGTTGAGGGCTGGAACTCGGCGTCGATCCACTTCTTGGCGGCGGCCTCATCGGCCCACGCTGCCTGGGAACCCACGGCGCAGGCGGCTGCCAGCGCGAGGGTGGAGTAACGAAACTTCATGAATGTCTCCTTCTTTCGGGTGGATGAATGTGTTGCTGCCCCGCATGGCGGTGGGTGACCACGGCCCCGGGGCAGCGCCGGGCCGTATTCCCTCGAACCACTCAGCCTTTGCGCATCACCAGGGCCAGTGCGGCCATGGACAACACGAAGCTGAACCAGATGCTCGGATCCTCGGAGAGCGAGAACCACTCCGCGAAGTGGCCCGACATGCCGACGAAAGCCAGGTTGATGTAGGCCGCGCTAAGCAGGCCGATGAAGAGCCGGTCGCCACGTGTGGTGGCAATCGGCAGAAAACCCTTGCGCATCGTGGTGGGCGACTTGAGCTCCCAGAACGTCATGCCCGCGAGCATGAACACGATGCAGGTGAAGAAAACGGCCACCGGCGTGGTCCAAGCCATCCACTCAAACATCAAACTCTCCCCATGGCGAAGCCCTTGGCGATGTAGTGCCGGACGAACCAAATCACGATCGCGCCGGGCACGATGGTCAACACGCCGGCAGCGGCCAGCGTGGCCCAGTCCATGCCGCTCGCGCTCACGGTGCGCGTCATGGTGGCCACGATGGGCTTGGCGTTGACGCTGGTGAGCGTGCGCGCCATGAGCAGCTCCACCCAGCTGAACATGAAGCAGAAGAAGGCCGCCACGCCCACGCCGGCCTTGATCAGGGGCAGGAAGATGGTCAGGAAGAAGCGCGGAAAGCTGTAGCCGTCGATGTAGGCGGTCTCGTCAATTTCACGCGGGATGCCCGACATGAAGCCTTCGAGAATCCACACCGCCAACGGCACGTTGAACAGCAGGTGCGCCAGCGCCACCGCGATGTGCGTGTCCATCAGTCCCACGGTGGTGTAGAGCTGGAAGAACGGCAGCAGGAACACCGCCGGCGGCGTCATGCGGTTGGTGAGCAGCCAGAAGAAGACGTGCTTGTCGCCGAGGAAGCTGTAGCGCGAGAACGCGTAGGCCGCCGGCAGCGCCACGGTCAGCGAGATCACCGTGTTGATGCCCACGTAGATCAGGCTGTTGATGTAGCCGGAGTACCAGCTCTCGTCGGTGAAGATCAGCTGGTAGTTGTCCCAGGTGAACGCCTGCGGCCAAAGGCTGAAGCTGGAGACGATCTCTTCGTTGGTCTTGAAGCTCATGTTGACCATCCAGTAGATGGGCAGCAAGGCAAAGACCAAGTAGGCGATGAGGAACAACGTCCTCTTTTTGAATCTGCGATCGTTCACGATTGCACCTCTTTCTCTGCTTCACCGAGGCGTTGCATCCAGTTGTAGAGCACGAAGCAGAACAGCAGGATGATGAGGAAATAGATCAGCGAGAACGCGGCGGCGGGGCCGAGATCGAACTGCCCCACGGCCTTCTGCGTCAGGTACTGGCTGAGGAAGGTCGTGGCGTTGCCGGGTCCGCCGCCGGTCAACACAAAGGGCTCTGTGTAGATCATGAAACTGTCCATGAAGCGCAGCAGCACCGCGATCATCAGCACGCCGCGCATCTTGGGCAGCTGGATGTAGCGGAACACCGCGAACTTGCTGGCGCCATCGATGCGCGCGGCCTGGTAGTAGGCGTCGGGAATGCTGCGCAGTCCGGCGTAGGCCAGCAGCGCCACCAGCGGCGTCCAGTGCCAGATGTCCATCAGCAGCACGGTGAGCCAGGCGTGCAAGGCGTCACCGGTGTAGCTGTACTCGATGCCAAGGGTCTGCAGCGTGTGGCCCATCAGCCCAATGTCGGCACGGCCAAAGATCTGCCAGATCGTGCCCACCACGTTCCACGGGATCAGCAGCGACAGCGCCACGATCACCAGCGTGGCCGAGGCCTTCCAGCCGTCGGCCGGCATGGACAGCGCCAGCGCGATGCCCAGCGGAATCTCCACCAGCAGCACGGCACCCGAGAACTTCAACTGGTTCCAGAGCGCGGCGTGCAGGTCTTCGTCGCGCATGACGGCGGCAAACCACTCGGTGCCGACGAAGACGCGGCGCTCGGGCGAAATGATGTCCTGCACCGAGTAGTTCACCACCGTCATCAGCGGCAGGATGGCCGAGAAGGCCACGCAGACCAGGACCGGCAGGATCAGGAACCAGGCCTTCTGGTTGACAGGTTTGGTTGTTGTGCTCATTCGAATACCTCCGTGCGTTGCACTGCGGCGCGAGCTTGCTTGGGGCGGCCCTGCGCTGCGCTCATGCGACGAGCTCCTCGTTCTTGTAATAGCAGGTGTGTTCGCCCACCACCTGCAAACCGACGGCGGCACCGAGGGCCGGCAGGGCCGCGTCGGGCGCCAGTCGGGCTTTCACCGCCTGACCGGCCGATTCCAGCGTCACCAGAAAGTAGGTGCCGATGTCCTGCACCTGGCGCACGGTGGCGGGCAGCGTGCCGGGCTGGCCCTGCGGGCCGATCACCAGGTACTCGGGGCGGATGCCCAGACGCAGCTCGCCGTCGGGCAAGCGCTGACCGCCGTCGGGCATGGCCTGCCCGTCCACCTGCACCCGCCCTCCGCTCACGCTCGCGGGCAGGAAGTTCATGCCCGGCGAGCCGATGAAGTGACCGACGAAGGTGTGGGCCGGGCGCTCGAACAGCGCGTCGGGTGTGCCCAGCTGCACCACCTTGCCGCGTGTCATGACCACCACCTGGTCCGCGAAAGTCAGGGCCTCGACCTGGTCGTGTGTGACATAAATCAGCGTGAGCTTCAACTCGTGGTGAATCTGCTTGAGCTTGCGGCGCAACTGCCATTTCAGGTGCGGGTCGATCACGGTCAGCGGCTCGTCGAACAGCACGGCCGACACGTCTGGCCGCACCAGGCCACGGCCCAGCGAGATCTTCTGTTTCTGGTCAGCGGAGAGGCCGGCCGCGCGCATGTCGAGCTGGTGGCTCATCTCCAGCATCTCGGCGATCTGGCCCACGCGGGTCTTGATCTGCTCGTCCGGCACTTTGCGGTTCTTCAGCGGAAAGGCCAGGTTCTCAGCCACGGTCATGGTGTCGTAGATCACCGGGAACTGGAACACCTGGGCGATGTTGCGCTGCTGCGGTGTGGCACGCGTCATGTCCTGGCCGTCGAACTTCACCGTGCCGTGTGAGGGCACGAGCAGGCCGGACATGATGTTGAGCATGGTGGTCTTGCCACAGCCCGAGGGGCCGAGCAGGGCGTAGGCGCCGCCGTCTTCGAAGCTCATCTTCAAAGGCAGCAGCGCGTAGTCGCCATCGGCCTTCGGGTTCGGCTTGTAGGAGTGGGCGAGGTCGAGGTCGATGCGGCTCATGTCAGGACTCCCGCCGGGCCGCCCCAAGGGAGGCTTGCGCCCCCTCGGGGGGCAGTGAACGAAGTGAACGTGGGGGCGCCATGTCCACCTTCCGGCGCTCGGGGGCAAACAGCAGGTCGCCGGCGTCATTGAAGACATACACCTGCGCGGGGTTCACGTGCAGCGTGATCGCGCTGCCCAGCGCGAAGTCGTGCACGCCGGTGAGCTGGGCCACGATCTCGCCGACCGCTGTGTGCACGTGCACGAAGGTGTCGGAGCCGGAGATTTCGGCCAGCTCCACGGTGCCTGGCAGTGCCACGTCGCCCGGGCGGGCCGCCACGCGCACGGCGCTGGCGCGGATGCCCAGGGTCAATGCGCGGCTCGCGTGGGGCGGCAGGTTCACCGCCAGCAGCAGGCCGCCACTGAGACGCGCGCCGCCCTCTGCGACCTCGGCCGACAGCAGGTTCATCGGCGGGTCGCTGAAGGCCCGCGCCACGCGCAGCGAGTTGGGACGGTGGAAGACCTCGGCCGTGGGGCCGTACTGCAGCAGCTCGCCCGCGTCCATCACCGCCGTGTAGCCCCCCAGCAGCAGGGCCTCACCCGGCTCGGTGGTGGCGTAGATGACGGTGGAGTCGCCAGCGGCGAACAGCTGGGTCAGCTCCTCGCGCAGTTCTTCGCGCAGCTTGTAGTCCAGGTTCACCAGGGGTTCGTCGAGCAGCATCAGCGGCGCGTTCTTGGCCAGGGCGCGCGCCAAGGCCACACGCTGCTGCTGGCCGCCCGAGAGCTCGGCGGGCAGGCGGTCGAGAAAGATGTCGATGTGCAGCCGATCGGCCAGCTCGCGCACCCGGCGGTCCACGTCGGCCCTGGATTGCCCACTCAGTTTGAGCGGCGAGGCAATGTTGTCAAACACCGTCATCGAGGGGTAGTTGATGAACTGCTGGTAGACCATGGCCACGTTGCGCTCGCGCACCGGCATGCCGGTCACGTCGCGCCCGTCCACCAGCACGCGGCCCGTGGTCGGCACGTCGAGGCCGGCCATGATGCGCATCAGGCTGGTCTTGCCCGCCTGCGTCGCACCCAGCAACACCGTGACGGCGTTCGGCGCGGGGATCAGGCTCATGGGATAGAGGTGGGCCGCGGGCCCGACCGTCTTGCCCACTTGCTCCAGGGATAACTGCATGGATCGTCCAGAAAAGGGCCTGAGGCCGTTGTTTTGTTTTCGTTTCGGCGATTCTATTGTTCGTTTATGTTCTTCTAGTTTCGGTATTTACCCTTAACCGGCGATTTTCCTTTTCCGTTATGTTCGGGTCATAGCTTTCTGACTGCTCTCACCTCATGAACCTGGCCCCCCGACACACATTGCTGCTGAACGTGGTGCGCACCCACGGTCCGCAGACCATTGAAGCTTTGGCCGAGCGTTTCGGCGTGACCCTGCAGACGGTGCGCCGCGACGTGCAGCGCCTGGCCGAGGCCGGGCTGCTCTCGCGTTTTCACGGCGGCGTGCGCCTGCCGGGCTCGACCACCGAAAACATCGCTTACCGCCAGCGGCAAGCGATGGAGTCAGACGCCAAGGCGCGCATCGCTCGCGCCATCGCGCAGCGCGTGCCCCACGGCTGCTCGCTGATCCTCAACATCGGCACGACCATCGAGGCCGTGGCCCACGAGCTGATGCACCACCGGGGTCTGCGCGTGATCACCAACAACCTGCACGTGGCCGCCTTGATGAGCAGCAACCCGGACTGTGAGGTCATCGTGGCCGGCGGCCTGGTGCGCGGCGCCGACCAGGGCATCGTGGGCGAGGCCACGGTGGACTTCATGCGCCAGTTCAAGGTCGACATCGGCCTGATCGGCATCAGCGCCATCGAGGCCGACGGCACGCTGCGCGACTTCGACTACCGCGAGGTCAAAGTGGCGCGAACCATCATCGAACAGTCGCGCGAGGTCTGGCTCGCGGCCGACCGCAGCAAGTTCAACCGCCCGGCCATGGTGGAGCTGGCGCGGCTGAACGAGGTGGACGTGGTGTTCACCGACGAGACCCCGCCCCCGCCGTTCGACACCCTGCTGGCCCAGGGCGACGTGGAATGCGTCGTCGCCTGACCCTTTCGACACAACAGACGAGACATCCCATGAGTTACCTGCTGGCCCTGGACCAGGGCACCTCCAGTTCGCGCAGCATCGTGTTCGACCCCGCCGGCCGCGTGGTCGCCATGTCGCAGCGCGAGTTCCGCCAGATCTACCCACAACCCGGCTGGGTCGAGCACGACCCGCGCGATCTCTGGACCACGCAGCTGGAGACGGCGCGCGAGGCGCTGGCCAAGGCGGGGCTGAAGGCGGCCGACATCCGTGCCGTGGGCATCACCAACCAGCGCGAGACCACCGTGGTCTGGAACCGCAAGACCGGCGAGCCGGTCTACAACGCCATCGTCTGGCAGGACCGCCGCGCCGAAAGCACCTGCGTGGCGCTGCGCGAGCGCGGGCTCTCTGACACCGTGTTGCAGAAAACCGGCCTGCGCATCGACGCCTATTTTTCGGGCACCAAGCTGCAGTGGATCCTCGACCACGTGCCCGGCGCGCGCGCCCAGGCCGAGGCCGGCGAGCTGGCCTTCGGCACGGTGGACAGCTGGCTGATCTGGCAGCTCACCGGCGGCGCGGCGCATGTCACCGACCACAGCAACGCGGCACGCACCATGCTGTTCAACATCCACACACAGCGCTGGGACGACGAGCTGCTGCAAGCCATGCACATCCCGGCGACCATGATGCCCACCGCCCTGCCCTCCAGCGCCCACTTCGGCGAGGTGCGCTCCGAGTGGCTGGGTGCGCCGCTGGTGATCGGCGGCGTGGCGGGCGACCAGCAGAGCGCGCTGTTCGGTCAGGCCTGCTTCCAGGCCGGCATGGCCAAGAACACCTACGGCACCGGCTGCTTCATGCTGATGCACAACGGCGAGCGTTTCCAGACCAGCCAGAACGGCCTGATCACCACTGCCGCCGCGCAGCCGCCCGGCAAGCCGCAGTACGCATTCGAGGGCAGCGTCTTCATCGGGGGCGCCGTGGTGCAGTGGCTGCGCGACGGGCTGCGTGCCATCCCCTCCAGCAGCGAGGTGCAGGCGCTGGCCGAGAGCGTGCCCGACGCCGGCGGCGTGATCATGGTGCCGGCCTTTACCGGCCTGGGCGCGCCCTACTGGCAGCCCGAGAGCCGCGGCGCCATCGTCGGCCTCACGCGCGGCAGCACCATCGCCCACATCGCGCGCGCCGCGCTGGAGAGCATCGCCTTCCAGAGCGCCGCCCTGCTCGACGCCATGAGCCGCGACGCTGTCGCCAGCGGCGGCGTGCCGGTGGCCGAGCTGCGCGTGGACGGCGGTGCCTGCGTCAATGACCTGCTGATGCAGATCCAGGCCGACCTGCTGGGCATCCCGGTGGTGCGCCCCGCCGTGATCGAGACCACCGCCCTCGGCGCGGCCTACCTGGCCGGCCTGCAGTGTGGTCTGTACGCCGGGCAGGACGAGCTCTCCAAACAGTGGCGCGCCGAGCGCACGTTTCATCCGACGCTGTCGCGCGAGCGGGCCGCCGAAAAAATGGCCGAGTGGGAACACGCTGTCAGGCAGACGACGGCAGTTTGAGCGCCGGTGGCAGCGACAATCGCCGCATGAATCCATCCACCCACCCCCTCATCACCTTCATCGGCGGCGGCAACATGGCCAGCGCCATCATCGGCGGCCTGGTCCGCCAGGGCCACCCGACCACCGCCTTGCAGGTGGTCGAACCCTGGGACGAGCAGCGCACGAAGCTGGCGCAGCAGTTCCCGGGCATGACCGTGCTGCCCACCGCTGGCGCCAGCTTGAAACCCTCCGAGCTCGTGGTCTGGGCGGTGAAGCCCCAGACCTTCAAAGACGCGGCGCTGGCCGCCGCCCCCTTCCTCGGTCAGGCCCTGCACCTGAGCGTGGCCGCCGGCATCACCAGCGAGAGCATGGCCGCCTGGCTGGGCACACAGCGCATCGTGCGCGCCATGCCCAACACACCGGCCCTGGTCGGCCTGGGCATGACCGGTCTGATGGCGCGCGCCGCCGTCACCGAAGACGACAAGGCGCTGGTCGAGCGCGTGGTCCGCACCACGGGTGAACTGGTCTGGGTGAACGTGGAAGCGGACCTGGACGCGGTGACCGCGATCTCGGGCTCAGGCCCAGCCTACGTGTTCTATTTCCTCGAAGCCATGCGCGACGCGGGCGCGAAGATGGGCCTCGCGCCCGAGGTGGCCCAGCAACTCGCCATCGGCACCTTTCTAGGCGCCGCCACGCTGGCCCAGCGCTCCACCGACCCGCTGCAAACCTTGCGCGAGCGCGTCACCTCCAAGGGCGGCACCACCTATGCGGCCATTACTTCGATGGAAGCGTCGGACATGAAGGCGCTGTTCGAAAAAGCCTTGGTCGCGGCGCAGACCCGCGCCGCCGAACTGGGCGCCGAATTCGGCAAGTAGTCTTTGCGCGGCTCGCGGATACGGTGCGCTCTGCTCCGCGGCTGTCCCCCGGCGGCTAGAGCCGCCTCCTCCTTGATGCCGCTGCGCAAAGCACACCGCATCCGCAAGAGGGATTGGCGAGCGAAGACCGGAATCGACCCGAAGAGGATCATCTAAGCGGTTAGTCTCAGCAAATCTCGAAAATGGCAAAATAACGTCTTCAATTCACTTTCTAAATCATGAATTCTGCGACCAACAGGAAACCCAATCTCCACCGCTTGGAATGACATGGTGGAACATTTGGGGAGGACTTCAATTTATTGGGGGCTTTTTCGTCCCCGTTTATTTTCATCGCCAGATGGAAGGCTGGATCTGGCTCTACGTTTTATTTCACATAGTGCTGTCGCTCACGCTGCTTACAAAGAACCGCTGGGCATTTATTATTGCAACCGTACTCACTCTAAATCCGCTGCTTTGGATCATCAATAGCATTTACCTCCGAAACCGTTGGAACCACCCGCAGGTGATTGAACAAGATCACAGGAGTGAGACATCATCTACACCAGAAAGAATTGATGAACGAACTCTATACGCCCAAGTTCTCGACGAAATTGAATCGGGCAATATTGACCGCGGCCTATGGGCAAAAACATTTTCCGAATGCAATGGAGATGAGAATCGTACACAGGCCAAATACCTCGCCTACCGCGTCAAGGAATTTAAGAAAAATTAATTCCCCAAAGTGGCCAATTTTTTGCCGGCCCACCAGGCTCAGTCAATGCCTAAATAGGACCGATGGTTGAACTCGGATTGAAAACTCTACTGCTTCGATACTTTTAGGCTATTTATGACTTCCGCTCCTGGCCGATAGACGTCACCGTACAGCGCCAATACCGCCTGGCCGCGGGCCCGCCAGCAGCAGCGCCCCACGCAAGCGGCGTGCCCTGCGCAGCGGCATAAAGGAGGAGGCGGCTCCAGCCGCCGGGGGACAGCCGCGGAGCAGGGCGCGGCGCTTGCGTGGGCCGAAGTAACGCCACGACAGAAACGCATCGCACGTCAAACCAGCCCGAGCACCACGCCGACAAACACCGTGAAGCCCAGCCAGTGGTTCTGGCGGAAGGCCTTGAAGCAACCGTCGCGCGTGCGGTCTTTGATCAGGCGCCAGTGCCAGACCACCTGGCCCAGCGCCACCAGCAGCATCCCGCCCCAGACCAGGGGGTTCACGACCGCCCACAGCGCGGCGGTCCAGATGCCCAGAAACACCAGGTAGAACGCCGTCACGGCCGGCACGTCGGCGTCGCCCAGCGTGATGGCCGAGGTCTTCATGCCGATGCGCAGATCGTCGTCGCGGTCGACCATGGCGTACTCGGTGTCGTAGGCCAGCACCCAGAACAGGTTGCCCACCATCAACACCCAGGCCAGCGGCGGCACGCTGTGCCAGACGCCGGCCCAGAACCCCTGTGAAGTCCACGGCGCTGTGCCGCCGAACAGCTCCAGCGCCGGGCCCCCGTTCACCGCCGCAAACGCCATCGGAATGCCGAAGCTGAAGGCCACGCCCAGCACCGCCTGCGGCATGGACACATGGCGCTTGGCGTAGGGGTAGACCAGCGCCAACATCAGCCCCAGGAACGACCACACCATGGTCGCGACGTTGGTGGTGAGCACCAGCAAGAAGGCCGCGAACGCGAGCACCGCGCCCACGCCCAGCGCTTCCTTCACACCCACGCGCCCGCTGGTCACGGGCCGCTGCGCGGTGCGCTTGACGTGTTTGTCGAACTCGCGGTCGGCCACGTCGTTGACACAGCAGCCGGCGCTGCGCATGAGGATGGTGCCGAGCACAAACACGGCCAGCAGATGCACGCCGGGGAAACCACCCGCCGCCACCCACAGCGCCGACAGTGAGGGCCACAAGAGCAGCAGCCAGCCCGCCGGGCGGTTCCAGCGGATCAGGTCGAGGTAGAGATTCAGACGATCAAACATGGTCAGCATTCCAGAGGCGTGAGCGCACGATGGACCCGCACACACCGGGAAGACGCAAAGCGGCGCAGGGGGGAACTCAAATCAAGACAAGCGCATCACCCCGGGCAACTCACACCCATAGATGGCGTTGCGCAATTCGGCTATGGCTTCGTAGCGCGTGAAGCTGCGCCGCCAGGCCAGCACCACGCGGCGCGTGGGTGGCTCGCCCTCAAACGGCAGGTAGCGCACAAAAGACGAATCGCCGAAATCGTGCGCGTTCGCGGGCGAACCATCGAGCGCCGAGCCGGGCACCGACAGGCGCGGCACCAGTGTCACGCCCATGCCGGCGGCCACCATGTGTTTGATGGTCTCCAGCGACGAGCCTTCGAAGCTCTTGCGGATGCCCTCGGCGTCGTTCGAGAACCGTGCGAACTCGGGGCAGACCTCCAGCACGTGATCGCGGAAGCAGTGCCCCGTGCCGAGCAGCAGCATGGTCTCGCGCTTGAGTTCTTCGCTGGTGATGTTTTTCTGCTGGGCCAGCGGATGACCCACCGGCACCGCGGCCAGAAACGGCTCGTCATAGAGCGGGGCGATGGCGAGGTTGGTGTCCGGAAACGGCTCGGCCAGGATGGCGCAATCGATCTCGCCCAGGCGCAGCTGCTCCAGCAGCTTGACGGTGAAATTCTCCTGCAGCATCAGCGGCATCTGCGGCGTGCGCTCGATCACCTGGCGCACCAGGTTGGGCAGCAGGTACGGGCCGATGGTGTAGATCACGCCCAGGCGCAGCGGGCCGGCCAGCGGGTCTTTGCCGCGCTTGGCGATCTCCTTGATCGCCGCGGCCTGCTCCAGCACGGTCTGGGCCTGGCGCACGATCTCTTCACCCAGCGGCGTGACCGCGATCTCGCTGGCGTTGCGCTCGAAGATCTTGAGTTCGAGCTCTTCTTCGAGCTTCTTGATCGCGACGGACAGCGTGGGCTGCGACACGAAACAGGCCTCGGCGGCCTTGCCGAAGTGCTTTTCGCGCGCCACGGCCACGATGTATTTGAGTTCGGTCAGGGTCATGGCCGGTATTTTGCGCTGACTCCGAACCCGCTCCCCCATGAGCAAACTTGTGCTCGATCAAGAGGCGTTTGGTGACAAATTGTTATATTGCCGTGCCGCACATTGCCCGCAACGGGGCTGCTGGAACGGCTCTACAACACCAACCCCTCATGGAGGACATGAACATGAAAAAGCACTTCTGGGCGCTCGCCCTCGCCACACCCCTGCTGCTGAGCGCCTGCGGCCCTGGCGGTGATGACCCGGTAGACAGCTCGCCGGCCGGCAAGTACGTGGGCGTCTGGGACATTCCGTGCGAGGTTGACGGATCGTCGTCAGTCGCCGGCGAAGTCACCTTGAACAAGTCCAATGACAACCTCGTATCTGGAACGCTGACTTGGCGTGCTTTCGCCAATGCAAGTTGCGGGGGCACACCGTCCGCCACTGAGACACTTCCCGCCTCCTTGACCATTCATGGCACGGGCTCTGCCAGCGGCAAGACAGTCGACAAGGTCACGGCGACGCTCGGCAACAACGCTGAAAAGGACATCCACTACGTCGAGGGCGACCGCTGGTTCGAATCACCAGAAGGCTCTCCCGTGGACGCCGAAGGATTCCCGACCACGCTTGACATGAGCCGCGCCACCGTCAGACGTTGATCATCTCAGGCCTTCAGAAACTCGCTTCGCCCGCCCAACCAGCGGGCGATGTGCTTTTCGGCGGCGGCCGGGTGCTGGGCCAGCATCTGTGCAGCAGCCTGGCGTGCCCAGTCGAGCAGGTGGCCGTCGGTGGCGAGGTCGGCGAAGCGCAGCAGCGCGGCGCCCGACTGACGGGCACCGAGAAACTCGCCCGGGCCACGGATCTCCAGGTCGCGGCGAGCGATCTCGAAACCGTCGCTGGTTTCGGCCATGGCCTTGAGCCGTTCGCGCGCGGTTTCGCCCAGGCGCCCGCCGTCGGGCGGGGTGTAGAGCAGCACGCAGGCCGAGGCCGCCGCGCCGCGCCCCACGCGCCCGCGCAACTGGTGCAACTGGCTGAGGCCGAAGCGCTCGGCGTGTTCAATCACCATCAAGGAAGCGTTCGGCACGTCCACGCCGACTTCGATCACGGTGGTGGACACGAGCACGCTCATGTGACCGCTGGTGAAGAGCGACATCACCGCTTTCTTTTCCGCGACCGGCATGCGCGAGTGCAGCAGGCCGACCAGAACGCCTGGAAGGGACTGAGAGAGTTCAGCATGCGTCTCGGTGGCGTTGGACAAGTCCAGCGCCTCGCTCTCTTCAATCAGCGGACAGACCCAGTAGACCTGCCGTCCCTCGGCCACCTGGGCGCGGATGCGCTGAATCACCTCGTGGCGGCGCTGGTCGGACACGACCTTGGTCACGATGGGCGTGCGACCGGGTGGCAGCTCGTCGATGGTGGAGACGTCGAGGTCGGCGTAGTAGCTCATGGCCAGCGTGCGCGGGATCGGCGTGGCCGACATCATCAGAAGGTGCGGCTCGCGCGCCTGCCCGTCCTCGCCCTCGGTCATCTTTGAACGAAGCGCCAGCCGTTGCGCCACGCCAAACCGGTGCTGCTCGTCAATAATCGCCAGCGCCAGGTTCTGGAACACCACCTGGTCCTGGATCACCGCGTGTGTGCCGACCACCAGCGCGGCCTCGCCGCTGGCGATCAGCCCCAGCATCTCGGTGCGCTGCTTTTTCTTCTGGCTGCCGGTGAGCCAGGCCACGCGTTTGCCCAGCGGCGCGAGCAGCGGCTCCAGCCAGCCGATGAGTTTGGCGAAATGTTGTTCGGCCAGGATTTCGGTGGGCGCCATCAGCGCGCACTGCCAGCCCGAGTCGATGGCGATGGCGGCGGCCAGCGCGGCCACCACCGTTTTGCCCGAACCCACGTCGCCCTGCAGCAGGCGGTGCATGGGCACAGGGCGCGCCAGGTCGCGAGCGATCTCCTCAATCACGCGGCGCTGCGCACCGGTCAAGGCAAATGGCAACACGGCCAGCAACTGTTCGTGCAGACCACCGGGCGCCGTGCGCAGCTCTGGCGCGCGCAGGGCATCGCGTTCGCGTTTGGCCGTCAGTTGCGAGAGTTGCTGCGCCAGCAGCTCTTCGGCCTTCAGGCGCTGCCAGGCCGGGTGGCTGCGGTCTTCGAGCGCGTCGAGCGACACGTCCGGCCCCGGGTGGTGCAGGTAGCGCAGCGCGTCGCGCAGGGTCCAGGTGCCGTGCACCGCCCGCTGCAGGCTGCCCAGCAGTTCGGGCGGGATGGTCTCTGACAGATCGGCCCGCCCCAGCCCGCTGGCCACCACCTTGCGCAGGTAGGCCTGGGGCAGTTGGGCGCTGGTCGGGTAGACCGGGGTGAGCGCGTCGGGCAGCTCGCCGCCGGCCGCGTGAAAGGCCGGGTGCATCATGGTGCGGCCCATGAAGCCGCCGCGGATTTCGCCGCGCACCCGCACCTGCGCGCCCACGGCCAGTGCTTTCTGATGCGAGGGGTAGAAGCTGAAGAAGCGCAGGGTGCAGGTGTCCGAGCCGTCTTCCAGCGTCACCAGCAGTTGGCGGCGCGGGCGCATGGTGATCTCCTGGTGCGTCACCGTGCCTTCGACCTGCACCGTCTGGCCCTCGCGCGCGTCGCTCAGGCGCACCACGCGGGTTTCGTCTTCATAGCGCAGCGGCAGGTGCAGCGCCAGATCGATGTCGCGCGTGAGCCCCAGTTTGTGCAGGGCTTTCTGTGGGGCAGAGAGCGCCTTGGCTGGGGCTGGCTTGGCGTCGGGCATGGGACAATTCTGCCTGTCTTTTTATCCACCTCTTTTGTCTCTTTCACTTGGAACGGGCCTTGTCCGGCCCTCAAGCAGCATGTCCACATCCACCACCCCGCCGACCCGCGCCTTCACCGTCGCCGACTTCGATTTCATCCTTCCGGACGCCCTGATTGCCCAGCACCCGGCCGCCGAACGCAGCGCCTCACGCCTGCTCGACGGCACGGGCGCCCCGCCTGTCGACCGCATCTTCCGCGAGCTGCCCAGCCTTCTGAAGCGCGGCGACCTGCTGGTGTTCAACGACACGCAAGTGGTCAAGGCCCGGCTGTTCGGCGAGAAGGCCAGCGGCGGCAAATTCGAGATCCTGATCGAGCGCGTGCTGCTGCCGCACGAGGCACTGGACGGCTCGGGGCAGGAAGTGGTGGCGCACATCCGCGTGAGCAAGAAGCCACAACCCGGTGGTTTGCTGCACCTCGCCGGTGGACTGAATGGCGGCGGTTTCGATGCCGTCTTCATCGGTCGCTGGCCCGATGAACAAGGGCAACTGTTCCGCCTGCGCCTGCAGGGCCCAGCCGGCGAAACGCCTTACGAACTGATGGCGCGCCACGGCCACGTGCCGCTGCCGCCCTACATCACGCACGCGGACGATGCCGACGACGAGCGCCGTTACCAGACCGTGTTTGCGCGCGTGCCGGGGGCGGTGGCCGCCCCCACCGCCGCGCTGCATTTCGACGAGGGTGTCCTGGCGGCGCTGGAAGCGCACGGTGTGCAGCGCGCCAACGTCACGCTGCACGTGGGCGCCGGCACCTTCGCACCCATGAAGACAGAGCGCATTGAAGAGCACGTGATGCACCACGAGCGCTACGCGATCCCGCCCCAGACCGTGCAAGCCATTGCCGACTGCCGTGCACGCGGTGGCCGTGTGGTCGCGGTGGGCACGACCAGCGTGCGCACGCTGGAGAGCTGGGCGCGGTCCGGCGAAACCAGCGGCGACACCAACATCTTCATCACACCGGGTTTTGGCTTCCAGGTGGTGGACGTGCTGGTCACCAACTTCCACCTGCCCAAGAGCACGCTGATGATGCTGGTCAGCGCCTTCGCCGGGTACGAACATGTGATGGCGCTGTACCGCCACGCGGTGGCGCAGGGTTACCGGTTCTTCAGTTATGGCGACGCCATGCTGCTGGAACGGCGCCGCTGAGATCACCCCATGCCACAGACGCTCACCCACCCACCCCTCAACGTGCTCGTACTGGGCGGCTACGGCAACTTCGGCACCCGCATCGTCCAGGCGCTCGCCAACGACCCGGGCATCCAGCTGCTGATCGGCGGACGGAACGAGGCCCGTTCGAAAGCGCTGGCCCAACAAACCGGATCGGCCGCCCAAGCCATGGTGATCGACGCCACCGATGCGAACCTCGCCGCGCGGCTGAAGGCTGCAAAAGTCGGTCTGGTGATCCACACCGCCGGCCCCTTTCAGGCGCAGGGCTACACGGTGGCCGAGGCCTGCGCCGACGCCAGTGCGCACTACATCGACCTGGCCGACGGCCGCCGCTTCGTGTGCGACTTCCCTGCGGCCATGCAAGCGCGCTTCGCCGCGGCGCATCGCTGTGCCGTCAGCGGCGCGAGCACCGTGCCGGCGCTCTCCTCTGCGGTGGTGGACCACCTGACGCAGGGCTGGCAGGCCATCCACAGCATCTACGTCTGCATCGCCCCGGCCCAGACCGCCCCGCGCGGTGTCGCCACGCTGGCGTCCGTGCTCAGCTACTGCGGCACGCCGGTGGACATCTGGCGCGAAGGGCGCTGGCAACAGGCCCTGGGCTGGGCCGACCCGGTGCCGGTTCGGTTCCCGCGCATGCAGCCGCGCCGGGCCGCGCTGTGCGACATCCCCGACCTGGAACTGTTTCCCGTGCACTACCAGGTGAAAGAAGCGGTGGTGTTCCGGGCCGCGCTGGAAGTGCCGCTGTCTCAAACCGCTTTCGCCTGGCTGGCGGCGCTGCGCCACTGGGGCCTGCTGCCGCGCCCGCAGGCCCTGGCGCCCTGGCTGCTGCGCGGGGCGCCGCTGTTCGACCGATGGGGCAGCGCGCTGGGCGGCATGTACGTGCAGGTGGCCGGGCTGGATGCGCAAGGACAGCACGCCGACACGCGCTGGGACATCGCCGCCGACCACGATCACGGCCCACAAATCCCCTGCATGGCGGCCATCCTGCTGGCGCGGCGCCTCGCGTGTGGCGACGGCCCGGCACCCGGCGCCCACACGGCCACGGGTTTGCTGGCGCTGGACGACTTCACCCCGGAATTCGCGCGCTGGGGCATGGTCACCGACACCGATTGACGCCCATGGCACACACCGAACTTCGCTGGCTGCGCTTCAGCCTGGTCTTTGTCTGGCTGTGGACGGCCTTCGTTTCGCTGTGGGAATGGCACGGCCAGAGCCTGGCGCTGTTGGCCTCGCTGCCCGACACCTGGCCGGGGCTCAAGCCGGCCCTGATCGCCGCCGGTGCCGCCACCGATGCGCTGCTGGGCCTGTGGCTGTGGTGGCGCCCCGGTCGCCCCGCCTACGGTGCGGCGCTGATCGTCATGGGGCTCATGACGCTGCTGGCCACGGCCATCGATCCCGGCTGGTGGCTGCACCCGCTGGGGCCGCTCAGCAAGAACATCCCCATCGCCGCTGCGCTGCTGTTGCTGTGGCGCCTGGACACACGCGCATGAGCGCCGCCCGGCCGCTCCGAAGGCGCTCAGCCCCGAAGTGCGCAGCACGGAGGGTAGCCCTGTGAATACTTTCCTGCTGCTGAAAACCCTGCACATCGTCTCCAGCGTGTTGCTGGTGGGCACCGGCCTGGGCACCGCGTTCTTCATGTTCTTCACCAACCGCAGCGGCAACCTGGCGGCGCAGGCTGTGGTGTCGCGGCTGGTGGTGCGCGCCGACCTCTGGTTCACCACGCCCGCGGTCATCGTGCAGCCGGTGACGGGCATCGCCATGGCGCACCTGGCGGGCTGGCCGCTGAACACGCCCTGGATCGGCTGGTCGCTGGCGTTGTATGCGCTGACCGGCGCCCTGTGGCTGCCGGTGGTGTGGCTGCAACTGCAGATGGCACGCATGGCGGCGCACACCGCAGGCAGCGGCGGCGAGCTGCCCGAGCGCTACTGGCGCTTTGCGCGTTGGTGGGAAAGCCTGGGCTACCCGGCCTTTGTGGCCATGCTGGCGGTGTTCGCGTTGATGGTCATGAAGCCGGACCTGCCTGTTCCGTGGGGCGGTTGACCCGGCCCGCGATCAGCCCAGGTCCAGCAGCACACGCCCGCCCTCCACCTTCACCGGCCAGACCTTGATGGCCTCGGTGCAGGGCGCGAAAGTCGCATCCCCCGTGCGCAGGTCGAAGCGGCCCTGGTGGAACGGGCACTCGATCTCGTGCCCTTCCACAAAACCATCGCACAGCCGGGCGTTGCCGTGGGTGCAGAGGTTGTCGGTGGCAAACACCTCGCCGTCCACGGCAAACAGCGCGATGTCGCGCCCGCCCGGCGCCACCGGAATGCCCGCGCCTTCAAACAGATCGGCCTCGGCGGCCACGTCGGTCCAGTTGCTCATGATCAGATGGGGTAAATGATGGAGTTGGGGATCATTTCGCTGTCGTAAATGCAGTGGCGCTGGGCGAACTTGAAGCCCTGCGGCGTGTTGACCACGATGTCCAAGTAGCGCCCGACATTGAACACACTGCTGGCACCATCCAGCTTGGTGCGGAACACCGCGTAGTTGGCCTCGCAGTGCCACCGGCCCTGTTCGTCGATCTGCCGAACCACCGGCGCGCCGACCACGTGGCGCTGGTAGTACGGGTCGTGGAACAGCGTTTCCTTGATGCCGTAGACGCGGTCGCGCAGCATGGCCTGGCTGTCGAAGGCCAGGGTGGACAACGGAAAGCCCCGTTCGTGGTTCTCGCGCGGTTGCAGCTTGTAGACACCGTCCACGGTGAAGAACTCCGGCCAGAGCTCCCACTGGCCACTGTCCACGGCGGATGCGTAGTCGCTGTAGAGCTGCTGCAGCGCCTGCCAAGTGTCGAAGTTCACTTTGACCAGCGCGCTCATGCCGTACCCCCAGCCGATTTTTCCGGGGCTTCCATCACTTTCCGCCAGTACTCGTACATCCCCCGGATCAGCGTCTCCGTCACCATGTGATCGGTCTCACCCACCTCGCGCCCGCCCAGCTCGGCCAGCGCGCGGTGCTGTGGCTTGCTCTCGAAGGCCTGCTGCGAGAACTCGATCACCTCGCCGTCGTCGGCGCTCACGAAGCCGGCCGGGCCGAACAGGTTGGCCTGGCGCAGGCGGCGCTCGGTCATCTCTGCTGTGTCGTCCGCGAAGCCGAAGTGTGTCCACACGAAGTCGAAGGCGCCGTGGCCGTCGGGCTGGATGTGGCGCGTGCTCACGCTGTTGACCTGCTGCTGGAAGATCACGCTCGGAAACAAGGTCGTCATGACAGCGGTAGGCATCTTCTCGCCCAGTTGCCACCACGGCTCGGGCACGATGTCCAGAAAGCGCGGGTCCTCCAGCTGCATGCTCTCTTTGAAGCTGGAGACCTGTGTCACCTGCGACGCCTGGCCGCTGGCCTGGCCCATGCTGCCGCGGGTGGAGACCATGGCCGCGTGACGGTGGTGCGCGTCCATGCGCAGCTCGCTCTTGTTGTCGGCACGCCAGAGACCGAAGGTGACGAACCAGGTGTGCAGCAGGCCGGGGTGGTACGGGTCCTTGATGTTCTCCTGCATCAGCTTCCAGTTGCCCGGGATGCGCTGGCGGTTGTAGCCCAGGATGGTGAGCTGGCGGCCGTTGAACAAGCGGTCGAAGTACTGCAGGATGGTCGGCCCCATGTAGTCTTCGAGCGACTCGACCTCATGGTCAAACGAGGCGAACACCACGCCACCGCGCACCGCCACCTTCAGCTTGGTCAGCGCGTGGTCCTTGGGGTTGAAGTCGGCCGGCATGCCGCCGTTGACCTTGCCGTCCTGCCGCACGCCGCGCCGGAACGGCACGCCCTGCAGGTCGCCGTTGGGCGCGTAGCTCCACTGGTGGTAAGGGCAGACGAACTCGGTCTGGTTGCCGTGGCGCTTGCGGCAGAAGCGCATGCCGCGGTGCGCGCAGACGTTTTCCACCACATGGATGGCGCCGTCGGCGGCGCGGGTCATGATCACCGAACGCTCACCGACCGCGGTGCGCTTGAAGTCGCCGGCGTTGGGGATCTCGGCTTCGAGGCCCACGTAACACCAGTGGCCTTTGTAAAAAAAGCGGTCCAGCTCACGCTGGTGGCGCTGCTGGTCGGTGTAGACGGCGAAGGGAATGCGGCTGGTGCCGCCGGCTTCCCAATGCAGGGCGTCCGGCCCGCTGGTCTGGTTCATGGCTGTCTCCGTGGGTGCGCTTGTGCTGCGAATGATGGCCGGCACGCCCCCATCCGGCAAGGGAATCGGCGTGATACGCTGTATTCACATCATGAATACAGGCCCGACATGAAACTCACCGACATCGACCTCAACCTGCTGGTGGTGTTCGACCGCCTGGTGCAGGACGGCCGGGTCTCGCGCGTGGCCGAGTCGCTGGGCCTGAGCCAGCCTGCGGTGAGCAACGCGCTGCGGCGCTTGCGCGACCTGCTGGACGACGAGCTGTTCCTGCGCACGCCGGCCGGCATGGCGCCCACGCCCTACGCGCTGCAGCTGGCCGAGCCCGTGGCGCAGGCGCTGCGGGTGCTGCAGGGCGCGTTGAACGTGCGCGCCAGCTTCGACCCGGCGCGCAGCGAGCGCTGCTTCACGCTGGCCATGACCGACGTGGGCGAGATCTATTTCCTGCCGGTGCTGATGGACGCCCTGGCCCGCGAGGCGCCGGGCGTGACGCTGCGCTGCGTGCAGGTGGCCGACGCCGCCCTGCGCGAGGACATGGCCGCCGGCCGGGTGGACCTGGCCCTGGGCTCGCTGCCCCAGCTGCAGGCCGGCTTCTTCCAGCAGGCGCTGTTTCGCCAGCGCTACGTGGCACTGATGCGCGAGGGCCACCCGCTGGCCGCACGAAAACCCCTCACCACCGCCCAGTACCGCCAGGCCACCCACGTGCGCGTGGTCTCGGCCAACACCGGCCACGGCCAGGTGGAAGCTGCGCTGGAGCGGCTGGGCATGGCGCGCACGGTGCAGCTCACCGTGCCGCACTACGTGGCGCTCGGCCATGTGCTGGGCAGCACCGACCTGGTGGCGACCGTGCCCGAGCGTTTCGCCGAGCGGGCCTGCGCGCCCTTCGGCCTGGTCGCCCGCCCGCTCACGCTCAAGCTGCCGAGCAGCACCATCGCCCAGCTCTGGCACGCCCACCTGCACCGCGACCCCGGCCACCAGTGGCTGCGCGGCCTGGTGGCGCGGCGCTTTGGAACGGCGGTCGCGGGCGCCGCCGACACGCCCGCCGGGTAACGCCGGCCGCGTGCAACAAGGACGCGGGGGGGGCAAAGCAACGTCACCAAAAGGAAGACCTGCATCGGTTGGTGTCAAAACACCACAAAGGTGGTACTTGTTCCACTGGGACCGCTGCATTTGAGGCCCCGGGGCAGCGAACCCAGGCGGGACGCGCAGGCGCCACGGGCACAATGGCGCCTGTCCTCAACTCCGCCGAGAGTGCCTCTGTGATTGAAATGTTGTTCCGCCTGGGTGTTGCATTGCTCCTGTCTCTGAGCCTGGCGCTTTTGTTGGCCTGGGGTTGGGACAGCTCGGACACCGTGACCGCCCAGCAGCCCGCCACAGCCAACGGTCCCATCATCCAGCCAGCGCCCCTGCACTGAGAGGCTGGGAGGGAATTGGGCGCGCCAGGCCCATGCCTAGAATCGGGCGATGCGGCCGCCCTGCTCCCTTCCCTCCCGTCTGATCCCCCTCCTGTCTGCACTGGGCCTGCTGCTGGGCGCCTGGTGGACGCCCCTGACCCACGCCGCCGACGCTTCCGCCTACGCCACCCAGGGCCAATGCGCTGGCTACCCGCGCGTGGCGCTGACCGCGCCCAAGGGCTGGTGCGTGGGCCTGGTGGCCGACGCGCGCGACGGCCTGCTGATGCCCCGGCGCCTGCTCGAAGTGGCCCCCGGGCGTTTCTGGATCACCGACATGGGCAGCTGGGACCTGCACCGCGGTCGCCTGTTGGAACTCAACACCGCCGGACAGGCCGGCGACAAGGGCCGCGTGCGGGTACTGGCCAAGGGTCTGGACCGGCCGCACGGTCTGGCAAAAGGACCCGACGGGCGTATCTACATCGGCGAGGCCGGCACCATCTGGCGCACGCCGCTGGCCCACATCGAGCGCGAAGACGTGCTGCGCGACCTGCCCAGCGATGGCGCCCACCCGCTCAAGGAGCTGGTGTTCGGGCGAAGGGGGCGGTTCTTCCTGAACATGGGCTCGGCCACCGACGCCTGCCGCGACGGGCAGCAACAGCAGGCCCTGCCCTGCCCCGAGGCCGCCAGCCCGCGCCCACGCGCCGCGGTGTACGAAGTGCACCTGGGCGGCCCCGATTTCAAGCTGCAGGTGTTCCGGCCGTTTTCGCTGGGCCTGCGCAATTCGCTGGGTCTGGCGCTGACACAGGACAAGACCAACGGCAACGAACGCCTCTGGCAAGCCGAAAACTCGGTGGACTACAGCGACGACCGTCTGCCCGCCGAAGAACTCAATGAACTGCGCCGCGGCACCCACCACGGCTGGCCCTACTGCGTGAGCAGCGAAGCCGGCCGCAGTCTGGCAGCGCGCGGCTACGAGAAGCGCGCCCAATGCGACAAGCCCGACCACCAGGTGCCGTTCGCCGCCTGGCCGGCCCATGTGGCCCCACTGCAGTTGCTGGCCGTGCCACCCGTGCCGGCGGGCCAGGCGGAGCAACCCTGGAGCGACCGCCTGCTCGCGGTCTGGCATGGCTACCGCTCGCAAGGGCATCGCATCGTTGCCTGGCGGCTCGGCCCGGACGGCCGCCCCACCGGCGAGCGCGAGAACATCGTCTCGGGCTGGATGGCCATGCCCGGGCTGCGGCCGCAGGGCAACCCCGCCGGCATCACGCTCGACAGCCAGGGCCGGCTCTGGGTGGTCGAGGACCGCAACCGCACGGTGCTGGTGGTGGCCCCCGACAGCGCGCCCGTGGCCCAGTAGCCCGGCGCCGTGGCGTGCAGGCCACCGTGTGTCTCAAGTTGCGACGCAGGTGGCGCAACTTGACAAGGATCAATCCGGAGCGAAAACCTGCTGATAGCCTGAGGACATTCCCTCAAAAACCACCGGAGCTCCCCATGAAACGCAGCCTGCTTTCTCTGTCCCTTGTTCTGCTGGCCGCCCCCGCCTGGGCCGCCCCTGTCGACGACGAGGCCGCCCTCAAACTCGCCACCGGCAGCGGTTGCATGACCTGCCACCACATCGAGCCCGGCGCCAAGGGCCCCAACGGCCTGCCACCCATCGGCCCGGCCTGGCGCGACGTGTCGGCCAAATACAAGAACCAGAAGGGCGCGCAGAAGCAGCTGACCACCACCGTGCTGGCCGGCTCCAGCCCCTACGAGAGCCACTGGAAAGACAAGGTCAGCGGTCTGGCCATGCCGCCGAACAAGGTGGCGATCACCGAAGCAGACGCCGCCAAGCTGGTGTCGTGGATCCTCGGGTTGAAGTAACCCCCCTGCGCCGCTGACGCGGCTTTCCCCGAGGGGAACAGCGCCCTTGGACCGGAAAAGCCGGATCTTCGGCGCTTGCTGGATGGGGCACGCGCTCCGGACAGGCATGGGCGGTCTGCGACGGCGTCGGGCGCTCGGCGACAATTCGCCCCATGCTCCAGTTCGACCTGCTCAAAACCGAAGGCCACGCACGCCGTGGCCGCCTCACCCTCAACCACGGCGTGGTCGAGACCCCCATCTTCATGCCCGTGGGCACCTACGGCACGGTCAAGGGCGTCATGCCAGCCAGCCTGCACGACATGGGCGCCCAGATCATCCTGGGCAACACCTTCCACCTCTGGATGCGCCCCGGCCGCGAGGTCATGGCCAGCTTCGGCGGCCTGCACGCTTTCGAGCAATGGCACAAGCCCATCCTCACCGACTCGGGTGGTTTCCAGGTCTGGTCGCTCGGCGCCATGCGCAAGATCACCGAAGAAGGCGTAACCTTTGCGTCCCCCGTCAACGGCGACAAGCTGTTCATGTCGCCCGAGGTCAGCATGCAGATCCAGACCGGGCTCAACAGCGACATCGTGATGCAGCTCGACGAGTGCACGCCCTACGAGACCAACGGCCACCTCACCACCGAGGCCGAAGCCCGCAAGAGCATGGAGATGAGCCGCCGCTGGGCCGTGCGCTCCAAAGACGAATTTGCCCGGCTCGAAAACCCCAACGCGCTGTTCGGCATCGTGCAAGGCGGCATGTTCGAGCACCTGCGCCAGGAGTCGCTGGAGGCGCTGGTCGAGATGGACTTCCCCGGCTACGCGGTGGGCGGCGTGAGCGTGGGCGAGCCCAAAGAGCAGATGCTGCAGATCATGGCGCACACGCCCCACCGCCTGCCCGCGCACAAGCCGCGCTACCTGATGGGCGTCGGCACACCCGAAGACCTGGTGCAGGGCGTGGCCGACGGCGTGGACATGTTCGACTGCGTCATGCCCACGCGCAATGCGCGCAACGGCACGCTGTTCACGCGCTACGGCGACCTGAAGATCCGCAACGCCCGCCACAAGACCGACCACCAGCCACTGGACACCACCTGCACTTGCCACGCCTGTGCCGGCCGCGCTGGAGTCAGCTGGGACGCGGGCGGACGCGACGGCTTCAGCCGCGCCTACCTGCACCACCTCGATCGCTGCGGCGAGATGCTCGGCCCGATGCTGAGCACCATCCACAACCTGCACTACTACCTCAACCTCATGCGCGAGGTGCGTGAGGCACTGGACGCCGGCCGCTTCGAAGCCTTCCGCGCGCAGTTCAAGGCCGACCGCGCGCGCGGCGTCTGACGCCTGCGCGGCACGACAGCCACACCGCACACGGATAAGCTGCGCGCCATGACGCAGCCTCAAGTTCCCCGCCACATCCTGCCCGTGCTGGTGACAGCGCAGTTCGCCGGCACGTCCCTCTGGTTCGCGGTCAATGCGGTCATGCCCGATCTGCAGCGTGAGCTGGGCTGGCCGGCCAGCGCCGTGGGGCCGCTGACCTCGGCGCTCCAGTTCGGCTTCATCGTCGGCACGCTGGTCTTCGCCCTGCTTGCCATCGCCGACCGCTTCGCGCCGCGCCGCGTGTTCCTGTTCTGCGCGCTCGCAGGCGCGGCCTGCACCGTGGGCGCGTGGGCCATGGTCACGCACTACGAAGCCTTGCTGGTCTGGCGCTTTCTCACCGGCGTGTTCCTCGCCGGCATCTACCCCGTGGGCATGAAGATCGCGGCGCAGTGGTACACGAAGGGCCTGGGCGCTGCGCTCGGCCTGCTGATCGGCGCGCTGGTGCTCGGCTCGGCCAGTGCACACGCGCTGCGCGCGCTCAGCGGCGCCCTGCCCTGGCCCACGCTGATGCTCGGGGTGGCCGCGCTCGCCGCAGCGGGTGGTCTGCTGCTGTACTTCGGTACCAACGACCCGCCCCACGCGCAGGCCCGCGTGAGCACGCTGCAGTGGCGCGCGCTCGGTGCGCTCTGGACCGACGCCCGCGTGCGCGCCTCGGTGCTGGGCTACTTCGGCCACATGTGGGAGCTCTACACCATGTGGGTCATGGTGCCGCTGGTGCTGGCCACCCGGCTGCAGGGTGCCGATCTGTCGTGGGCCGCGTTCTGGGTATTGGGCGCGGGCGTGATCGGCTGCGCAGGCGGCGGCTGGGTGGCGCTGCGCTGGGGCAGCGCGCGCGTGGCGTCGACACAGCTGGCGATCAGCGGCCTGTGTTGCCTGTCCACGCCGTTCGTGATCGACGCACCCGCGCTGCTGTTCTACGGCTGGCTGGTGCTCTGGGGCATCACCGTCTCTGGCGACTCGCCGCAGTTTTCTACCCTCACCGCGCGCAACGCGCCGCCGCAGGCCGTGGGCAGCGTGCTCACGCTCACCAACAGCATCGGTTTCGGCATCTCCATCGTGAGCATCCTGCTGTTCGTCTCGCTGGCTGAAACCACCCGCCTGGGCGCGCTGCTGCCGTGGCTGGCGCTCGGCCCGGCGCTGGGGCTGTGGGCCATGTGGCGGCTGGTGCGCGAAGAGCGACAAAAAGTTACAGGCTTCCGGTAAAGTCCGGCCACCAACAACCCTGGAGGACTCCCATGCCCACACCCGTCTACGCCGCCCAGCGCCCCACCGGCGCCTTCATTGGTGCCTCCTGGGCCGCCCTGCTGCTCGGAGCCGTGGTCTACCTCTTGGGTCTGTGGAACGCCCAGATGCTGCTCAACGAAAAGGGCTACTACTTCACGCTGCTGATGTACGGCCTGTTCTCCGCCGTGTCGCTGCAGAAGTCGGTGCGCGACCGCATCGAGGGCATTCCCGTCACCGGCATCTACTACGGCCTGTGCTGGGTGTCCCTGGGCCTGTCGGTGTCGCTGCTGACCGTGGGCCTGTGGAACGCGACGCTGGCCGCCAGCGAAAAAGGCTTCTACGCCATGGCCTTCCTGTTGGCGCTGTTCGGCGCGGTCGCGGTGCAGAAGAACATCCGCGACGTGGCGCAGTTCCGCAGCGCCCACCCCGAGATCGACGGCGCAGCGGCCGAATAAACCGGCACAGCCGCTGCGGCCGTCAGGCGGCAGCGGCGCCTTCGGGCGCCTGCGGCGGCAGATCCGCCGCAACTTTCCCCGACTCAGCCACCGGCTCTTTCGCCGACGCCCCACACGAGAAGCAGTAGCGCGCAAACGCGTTCTTGCGCGTGCTGCAGTGCCCGCAGTGGTCGAACAGGCACAGGCCGCAGTGCGGGCAGAAGTCGGTCTTGCCGTCCTTCATGTCCACCGTGCGCTCGCAGCCCGGGCAGATGTTCTTCGTCATGCGCGCCTGCGCCTGGTCGTAGTCCATCTCGCGCTGGCGCGTCTGGGCCGGTTGCGCCTCGGCCAGCTTCTGCCGCTCCAGGTAGCGCTGCAGCGCCTGGATCGCGTAGCGCCCGCCGATCACCGTGAGCACGATGCCGACGATGTAGCGCACATAGCCGCCGTAGCTCGGCAGGTAGGGCACCAGCTCCACGAAGAACGCGAACAGCGCGAAGAAGATGAAGCCCCAGACGAAGGGCCACGACGAGCCCTTGCGGTGCTTCTTGAACAGGTAGCCGGCCAGCGCCAGCAAGGGCAGCGTGAGCGCCAACCGGTAGCCGAACACGCGCAGCTCCTGCGCGCGCTGCTCGTCCACATAGGTGCTGCGGGCCGCGTCTTCGAGGGTGCGCAACTCGGCCTGCGCACGCTGCTGCGCCTGACGCGCGTCCAGCGCGACCTGCTGCTGTTTTTCCACGGCCGTCAACGCGACGCGCTCGGCCTGCCGCAGACCGTCGAGTTCACGCGTGCGCTGCAAGACCTCTTCGTCCTGCTCCGCGCGCTGCGTCACGCGGCGTGTCGCCAGCCAGTTGTCGAAGGTCTCGCGCGCGGCGCGGTTGTCGGCACGCGCGGTCTGCAGCTTGAGCTGCGCCTGGTCCAGCGCGGCTTGCGCCTCTTCGGCGGCGCGTTCGGCGGTCTTGATGGATGCCTTGAGCACGGGCGTGCGCTGCGGGTCCATGAAGTCTTCCAGCGAGCGGGTCTGCTCCACCTGCGGCAGATCGCCCACGATGGTGCTGCCCAGCCCGGTCAGGAACCACGCAAACAGGAACGCCACCAACCAGAGGCCGCGGTGGAACCACTTTTCGGACAGACGCAGGGTCTTGCTCATGTTGTTTCCCTCCAAGACAAAGTTATCGAAGGCATTGTGAACCCGCTCACAGCGCGATCCGTTGCGGCGCCGAACCCAGGCCGGTGCGCGCCAGCCAGTCGAGCACCGAGTCCACCGTCACGGTTTCGATGCGGTCCGAGAAGCGCTTGTCGTTCGGGTGGTCGTCGAAGCGAATGTGCGCGGAACCGGCGCTCGCGCCCAGCCGGGTCAGCGCGCCCAGGCGCAGCGTGCTCGGCTGGTAGCCCTTGAAGCCCAGCCAGGCCTGCGCTTGCGCACGGCTGGTGACCCCCGGCTCCGCCGCCATCGCCAGCGTCTCCAGCGCCCACTGGTTGGACTGCTGGTAGCGCGTGCCCCAGGCGTAGGCCACCATGTTGTAGTCGCGCTGATGCAGGCGCAGGCTGCGCGCCGGATCGGTCAGCAGCGCCAACAGCGGCGCCTGCAACGCGGGCGCGGGCACCGACCACACCGCCTCGTGCCGCCACAGGTCGTCCAGAAAGAACTCACCCAGGCCTTGGCGGTAAATCGAACCGGTGCCGGTGCCGCACTGATTGAGCTTGTGCAACACGCGCCACGGCCCTTCGGCCGTCTTGTAGGCCCAGCCCAGGTGCGAGTAGCGCAGTTGGTACTTGCCCAGGTCCTGCCCCGCGCGGCCCAGCACCACCACGCGTGCGCCGCTGCGGGCGAACTCCGCGTCCAGCGCCTGCGCCGTCTGCTGCGCCAGCGCCAGGCCCTGCGTCAGCGTCTGCGGCGTCACCGGTCGCTGCTCACACGAGCGGCCGGCGTGCGCGGCGGGCACCATCAGCAGCGCGGCGGCCAGGGCCAGCGCGGTGGGCATCGCTTGAAGTGTCTTGTTCATGGTGACCCTCTATCAATAGGTGATGCGTTCGTTGTGGAGCAAGGCCCGCCCCAGCTCGTTGGGGATGAAGCACAGCACCTCACCCGCCGCCGAGAGCAGCACGCCCGTGCCGATCACACTCACCGCCACCGCCGTGCCCGCGCTGGCGGCCACGCCCGAGGCGGCGCGCCCCGTCAGCTCCACACTGGCCCGCGCGCCGTCGGACGCCCGCTCCAGCACGATCACCGTGCCGCGCGCAGACACCTCGACCGTCTTCACCACCAGCACCGCGCCACTCACCGTGAGCGCCACCGGCAGCGCACTCACCGCCACCGCGCCCGCGGCGGCACTGCCCGCCACCCCCACCACCGACGCCACCGGCAACGCCGAGAGCACCAGCGAAGCTTCGCTCTGGGCTCGCGCCGGGCCGGCAGCCAAAGCGAGCACCAGGCCGGCGGCGAGAAAAGTCTTGGTCAGAAAAGAACGTGTCATGCCTTGGCGCTTGTCGCGCATCACGATGAGGGGGGAACGGGTGCTTGCCATGTGAAACCTCGGTGGGTTGTTGAACATGGGGCGGATGGTGGGGCGGGCGTGAGCGGGAAAGGCCTTCCTTGTGTACCGGAATCAGATGTTGGCTCTTTGAGGATCGATATCCGGTACCTTTCCCGCTTTCCGCTGCGTGGGCGAAATGCCAGCTTGTTTTTATCAAAACAATATTTGTTTGATAAAGAACTTTGTGCTAGCCTGCTGGGCCAGAACAAGCCAAGACTAGGAGCCCATCATGGGCGCAACAGCTGAACGTGAAGTGACCGCGTCACAAGACCGTGGCGCTCTGGCCAAGATGGTCATGGCCTTGCTCGACCACTGGAAGTTGAGCACCGAGGATCAGGCAGCACTGCTGGGTATTGCCACCAGCAACCGGGCAGCCTTGTCCAACTACCGCAGTGGCAAACCCATTGGCACCAGCCGCGACCAGTACGAGCGCGTGGGCCACTTGCTGGGTATCCACAAGAACCTGCGCCTGCTGTTTCCTCAAAACCGTGAGCTGGCCTACCGTTGGATGACCACCCGCAACAAGGCCTTCGACAACCTCACGCCCGTCGAGGTGGTGAAGGAGTGGGGGTTTGCGGGCTTGCTGATGGTGCGTGGCTACCTTGACCGCGCGCGTGGCGTTTGAACGAGCCACTGAATGAACTCGCTGTTTGCCCACATCAAGCTGGCCGATATTCACCAGGATGTGGCTCGCAACATCGTGTCCCTGCAAGCATCGCAAGACCTCTTCGATGACCTGACAGACGACCCAGCCGAGTGGCTGCTGGCGCAGAAGGTGGAAGACGCGGTCAAGCCACCACCGTATTCATCGCACAAGCCCATCATTGACCGGCCATTCGAAGATGCGCATTGGTTCAACGCCATCAACTGGCCGTTCAAACACTGGCAGACCAGCCGGTTTTCTGATGGCTCTTTTGGTGTCTGGTACGGGTCGGAATCGGTTGAAACCACGGTCCATGAGTCGGCCTACCACTGGTATCGGGGCTTGCTCGGAGATGCAGGCTTTGAGCAGATGGCGGTCATCGCAGAGCGCAAGGTGTATTGGGTGGCCTGCAACGCGGCGCTGCTCGATTTCCGCCAAGCTGCGGCCGCCCAACCAGACCTCTTGCACCCATCGGACTACACGTTTTGCCAGACCGTTGGGGCTCGGATTCACCGCGAGGGCCACCCCGGGCTGCTGACGCAGTCGGTACGCCGACCTGCTGGAGAAAACCTGGCCATCTTCAACCCTGCCGTGCTTTCCGACCCACGGCACAACTGCCAGTTGACCTACAGGCTGGAGGGCGGGCAGATCGTGGTGGAAAAGCAGCCCGGCGCAACGTGGATCACGTTGAGTGCAGCGGGACTTTGACGACGCTGAAGACCCGTTGCCAGCGGCGGCAGCCATTGGCACTGGGCAGTCTTGGACGGAACGCATCTTGAGTCTTTAAGGTCGCTTTGCAGCGAGTCCGGTCGTTGGTGGTCGCAGCGCAGTTCATCGTCATGCGGCAAAGCTGGCATTCGAGCAACCAAGAAGCCGCTGGCCATTTGAGTGGCCCAGAGCAATGCAGGCGATGCCTGCGGCCATGGGCTTAACCTCCCCGCTGAAAAATCTGTTCAGTTGGTGCTGTGTACCCGCTACCGCAGACGTTCACCTGCACTCAGCGTCGTTCTTTTGACTTTCCTTCCGGGTCGGGTTCTGTGCAACTGCTCTGAACAGAAAAAAAGTTATCCAAATGGAGAAGAACTTAGATATACTTTTATCGCCCGGTAGGTCAGGTTCAACCATCAACGGTCCGAGGAAAGGCCGGGCGAATACCAGGAGAACTGAAATGAAATTGACAACGTTTGGTCGAGTTGTCCGTGAGCTGAGGTTGGCGTACGACCAGCCGCTCAAAGCAATGGCCGATTTTTTGGAGATCAGCTCCGCGTACCTCAGTGGCATCGAGTACGGGGACAAGAGATTGACGGAGAAGGTGGGCGAGGAAACCTGTGTGTTTTTCACGCAGTGTGGCGCGCCCATTCAAGACATTCGACGCTTGCGTGCAGCGATCAGTGAGTCGATGGCTTCCGTGAGCGTTGAAGACTTGACCAGCGAGTCTCGCAGACGTGTTGCTGCTTTTGCGCGAGCGCTGCGAGCCGGCAAACCGGTAAACGCTTCTGTTGACCGGTGGATTGAGAGCCAGATGTAAGTTCAAAAAACCAGGAAACTGCATGACGACATTCGAGAACGGTAAGCATGACTTGAAGATCAGGGGCCATCGTGTTGCGCCCCAGGGATTCATGTCGTTGGAGGGCGTGGCAATCGAGCTGGCTCCGGGCATCCCTACGGTGAAGGGGATGCCTTTCAAGGTTGACGCTTGGCGTCTGCTTGAGATTGCCATGACTCGCGCGGGATACGACTTCCGGGTGCTGGACATCCACGAGATGGTTGACTGCGCGGGCTATACCGTTCCCGATGACAAGCTGATCGCCCTCAGACAGGATGTCTACGACGGGCTTTTCACCGGCAGCTGCTTCTCGGCTAGCACCGCAGTGCACGAAGTGGCTCACATCGCTTTGCGTCACCACGTCACGCTGCATCGCGGCGCACAGCTTGGAAATCATCCGGTCTATGAAGATGCCGAGTGGCAGGCCAATTCACTGACCTCGGCCGTGATGATGTCCAGGCAAGCGTGCTCTCGCGTTGGCACGGTGCAAGCTCTCATGGAGCTGTGTGGCGTCAGCTATTCAGCTGCCCTGGTCCGCCTCTACAAACTCTTGGATAGGGGGCTCATCTCAATGTCCCCCAGTGTTGAAGAGGAAATCAGATCAGCGATCGAGAAAAGGAAAAAGCCCCAAAGGGGGTGACCTTTGAGGCTTTTGGTTTGGTGAAGCGGGTCTTCCAAATCACCGAGGGGAGCTGTCTTGGCGGACGGCGCGATTCTACCCATGAATCACCCTCGGCATCGAAAAATCCCGGGTAACCCCACTGATGTTGAGGTGTCAAATGACTACCAACGAACATAGCCCTAATGGCCGGTGGATCTACTGTCGCTCCATTCGCAAGAATGGGCGCGTGATCTACCCCAAGAAGGGTCAATTCTTCCGCTTCTGGGTCGACGACGACAAGAAGAAGTGAGGCCTTAGGCCTTGCGCGGCTACCCGTCCTCGACGGCTGGGTGACTATGGTCACCTTCTACACAAGGGCCTGCGGCGACGCAGGCCCTTTTCTTATAAAGAGATCGTCGAGCACAGTCGTCATCAGGGCAGACCCAGCCGCAGCGCGCAGGAGCGGTACTCTACTTTCCTATGTAGGTCGGGACTGTGTGGTCGCGAACCGGCTTCTTACGACAGCTCCCAGCCTTAACCCGCCACCGAAATCCCATTCCCCACGCACTCACGACCGAGACCCTGCCTACCCACCATCCGCAGGTTTCTGCTCCTTGAGTTCAGCAAACTTCGCCGCCATCGTCGGGTTCCCGCGCGTCAGCTTCTTGATGGTCACGTCCTGCGCCTTGTCGTTGGCCAGCCGCAGGTTCCGGTCGGTGCCCATCAGGGCGTCCTTGGTTTTTTGCAGGTGATCGATGGATTTGTCGATCTCGTCGATGGCGGTTTGGAACCGTCGGGAGGCGAGGTCGTAGTTTTTCGCGAAGGCGCTCTTAAATTCCTCCAGGCCGGCTTCGAAGTTGGTGATGTCGATGTTTTGCGACTTCACGAGCGCCAACTCTGACTTGTATTTCAGCGAGTTCATCGCCGCATTGCGCAGCAGCGTGATGATGGGCATGAAGAACTGCGGCCGCACCACATACATCTTTGGGAAGCGGTGGAAGACGTCGACGATGCCGGTGTTGTAGAGCTCGCTCTCGGGCTCCAGCAGCGAGACCAGCACCGCATATTCGCAGCCCTTCTCGCTGCGATCTTTGTCGAGTTCCCTCAGAAAGTCTTCGTTCCTGTTCTTGGTGGCAGTGCGGTCGTTTTCGTTCTTCATCTCAAACATGATGGAGACGATTTCTGTGCCGGCTTCGTCCGTGTCGCGGAAGATGTAGTCGCCCTTGCTGCCCGTGCGGGCGTCGTTGTCTTTTTCGAAGTAGGCCCGTGGAAATGCGGTGGCCCGGATGCGGTTGAACTCGGTCTCGCAGTGCTGCTCCAGGGTTTCGCCCACCATCTTGGTGGACAGGCGGGCCTTCATGTCGCGCAGGCGTTCGATGGCGTCGTCACGGTCTTTGATCTGCGTTTCGTATTTGTCCTTGAGCGACTTTTCGGCCAGCTGTTTTTCCAGCTCCGCGCGTGCGAGGCTGCTCTTCAGTTCGTCGCGCTCTTTCTCGACCGAGCCCACGGCCTCGTTGATCGCCAGCTTCTGCGCCACCGAAATGGCATCCAGCTTCGCTTTCAACCCCTGGATTTCAGCGTCCTTCGTGGCCGCCGCCTGCTGCAGTCCGTTGACGAGTTTGGCTTCGGCCAGATCGGATGCGGCTTGCTTGTCGCGCCTGGCCTGCTCCAGTTCGTTGGCGAGCTGGTCACGCTGCTTCTCCACCGTGCTCAGTGCCTCGGCCACCGCGAGCTTGCGGGCGACCTCGCCGGCATCGAGCCTGGCTTTCAGCTCCTGGATTTCCGAGTCTTTGGCGGATGCGGCCTTCTGCAGTTCACCCGCGACCTTGGTGGTGGCCAGCTCGACGGCGTTGCGCTTGTCTTGCTCGGCCAGTTCCAGCCGGTCGTGCAGTTGCTGATCGAACTCGCTGTCGCGCACCTGCTTGAGGATGTCTGCGTACCCGGCCTCGTCGATCTTGAATGCTTTGCGGCAGTGTGGGCAGATGATGTCGTGCATATCTGGGTTCTTCCTGGCTTCAGCCTTGGCACATTTCATGACAGGGGCGATTGCGCGATGGTTGAAGAGAACCGCGTCAAGGCACCCACCAGTACCGCACCGCATGGAAAAACACCGGCGCGGCGAAGATCACGGAGTCGGTGCGGTCGAGCATGCCGCCGTGGCCTTCGATCATGCTGCCCCAGTCTTTCACGCCACGGTCGCGTTTGATGGCGGACATGACCAGGCCACCGAAGAAACCCATCAGGCAGATCAGCAGCGCCATGCCGGCGGCCTGCAGCGGTGAGAAGGGCGTGATGCCATGCAGGGCCGCGCCCAGCAAGGTGGCGCTGGCCACGCCGCCGATGAGGCCTTCCCAGGTCTTGGAGGGCGAGAGCACGGGCGCCACCTTGTGTTTGCCCAGCAGCTTGCCCCAGATGTACTGCAGCACGTCGCTGCCTTGCACCACGATCACCAGGAAGGCGATGAGCAGCATGTTCTTGCCTTCGAAACCGGTCACGGGCAGCGTGAGCAGGGCCGGCACATGGCTGATGCAGAACACGCTGACCATCAGGCCCCACTGCACTTTGGAGGCGCGCTCCAGGAAGCGCTGGGTGTCGCCACCCGTGGCCGCGAGGATGGGCAGCAGCAGGAAGGCGTAGACCGGGATGAAGATCAAGTACATGCCGTACCACTCGGTCCACACCAGGAAATACTGCATGGGCAGGGCCACGTAGAAGGCCGCGGCCATGGCGGTGTGGTCGCCGCGCCGGGTGTAGGCCAGGCTCAGGAATTCGCGCAGCGCGTGGAACGAGATCAGGAAGAACAGCACGACCACGCCGTTCTTGCCGAACAGGAAGGCGATGCCGATGGCGCCCACCATGATCCACCAGGCATTGATGCGCGAGCTGAGGTTGTCGATGACGGTGTGCGGCGCGCCGTGGGCCACGCGCCACTTGAGCATGGCGGCGATGCTGGAGGCGAGCACGAGCACGCCCGTGACGCCGACGAACAACCAGCCCGTAGGCGTGAAGAGGTGAAAGAAAGTGTCTGCGTTCATGCGCCGCTCCCGGGTGTCTGGGTTTCGCGGCTCGCGGGCGCTGAGGGGGGCGCCGCACACCGTCATCGACAACCTCAGCTCGCGCATCAATGCCTGGTGGATCATGGTGGGCGCCATCGGC
>NZ_MUNZ01000102.1 GCF_002001205.1 Hydrogenophaga sp. A37 | reverse complement strand
GCCCACCCCAGGGATGCGGGTGCCCCACCATAATTTCCGCCATCCCTTGCTGGAGTCCGCATGATCCCTTTGCCCGTGATGAGCACCGACGCTGTCGCACCCGGCGAACGCGCCGCCGCGTGGCGCGACTGGGTGTGGCGGCACTTCGGCGGCCTGGAGTCCGACCTGTACGGCGACACTGTTTTTGACGGCCACATGAGCGCCTCGCAAGCCGGCGACGTGGTGCTGACCAAGCTGGAGGCGAACCGCCACCGCGTTCTGCGCAGCCCCAAGCTGGCCAGCGCCAGTGACACCAACTACCTGAAGATCGTGGCGCCCTGGCAAGGCAGTGCGGCGGTTGAACAGCAAGGGCGGCAGGCCTGGGTGCGGCCAGGCGGCTGGGCCATCTACGACACCACCGGCAGCTACGAGATCACCAACCCGGAAAGGGTAGAACACCTCATCGTGATGCTGCCCAAGCAACAGTTCATCGAACGGGGGCTGCGGCTGGAACCCCTGATGGCGCGCCATGTGGGCGGCGCCAGCGGCATTTCACGGGTGGCCCTGGAGACCATGCGCAGCACCTACCAGGAGCTGCCCGCCATGAGTGAGACCACCGCCCGCGGCGCGGGTGAAATGATCATCGAGCTGGTGCGCCTGTCGCTGCAGGAACTGGCGGGCCGCGAGAGCGCCACCACCCAGCTCGAAGCGTTTCGAGATCGCATTCGCGAACACATCGGGCACCACCTGCGCGATCCGGACCTGTCCATCGAACGCATCGCCCAATCGATGAACTGCAGCAAACGCCACCTGCACAACGCCTTCAGCACCGAGGACGACACGCTCGCGCACCACATCCTGCGGCGCCGATTGCAGGCCTGCATGCGCGACCTGAAAAACCCGGCATTGGCGCAGCGCACCATCACCGACATCGCGTTTTCCTGGGGGTTCAGCAACGGCGCACACTTCAGTCGCGTGTTCCGCGAACATGCGGGGCTCCCGCCCAGCGATTTCCGGGACACCGCGTTGCGACAGTCGGCAACGGTCTGATTCAGCGCAGCGCGCAGGCCTGGGCCACGCGTAGCGCCATGCGGTGCAGCGCGTCCCACGGGTCGGCCGGCCAGTCGGGCTGCTTGAGACCTTTGACGATGCCGTCCACCGTGTGGGCGTCCTGCAACCACTGAACCAGCTGGGCCGGCCGGATCAGCGGCAGCGCCCGCTCCATCAGCTTTTCCTTCAGGCCCCAGACGCGGTTTTCACGCAGCGCCATCGGCAGCGGGCGGCCGGCGTCCATCGCGTTGCGGATGCGGTTGAGGGTGCGGATGTCTTCGGCCAGCGCCCAGTGCACCAGCACCGCCGCTTCGCCTTCGGCCTGCAGGCCGTCGAGCATGCGCTGCACGCGCAGCACCTGCCCGCCCAGCACGGCTTCGGCGAGCTTGAACGGGGTGTAGCGTGCCACGTTGAGCACCGCGTTTTCCACCTGCTCCAGCGACAACTCACCCGCCGGGTACAGCAGCCCGAGCTTCTGGATTTCCTGGTGCGCGGCCAGCAGGTTGCCCTCGACGCGGTCCGCAAAAAACTGCAACGTGCGCTGGCCTTCTTCGCCCGACGCGACGCGCTGGCCCTGCTGCTGCAGACGCTGCGCGATCCAGGCCGGCAGCGCCTGGCGCTCGACCGGGTCCACCTTCACGGTCACGCCAAAGCTGTCGAGCGCGGTAAACCAGGCGCCCTTCTGCGTGGCGGCATCCAGGCGAGGCAGCAGCACCAGCGTGAGCGTGCTGTCGTTGTCCCGCGCGGCCTCGGCCAACTGCTGCAGGACCTGCGAGCCGTCCTTGCCCGGCTTGCCCGAAGGCACCCGGATTTCGATCAGCTGTTTGTCGGCGAACAGGCTCATGGAGCCCCCGCTGGCGAGCACCTCGCTCCAGTCGAAGTGCGCCCCGGCCACCGTGTGCACGGTGCGCTCGGTGTAGCCCTGCTCGCGTGCAACGGCGCGGATGGCGTCGGCCGCTTCCTGGATCAGAAGCGGCTCGTCGCCATGCAGGGTGTAGAGGGACTTGAGCCCGCGCTGCAATTGCCCGGCCAGCTGCGGGGCCGCCACCTGCATGGCTTCAGAGCGACTTCACGGCGGCCAGGCGGCGCAACACCTGCTGCGCGATGTCGCCTTCCATGTCGTGGAACATGGTGTTTTCTTCCGCCGCCTTGGCCAGCGCGGCGGTTTCCGTGAAGCTGATGTCGCGCTCCAGCAGCAGCTCGGTGTCGTCGATCAGGACCTTGCCCGCCGCCGTGCTCAGGCGGAAGCGGAACCGCACACGCAGCGTCAGCTCCCGCACCTGTCCCGAGTCGGTCTGCCCCGACACCACGCGCTCGTGGTGGTCACGGTTCACCTGCAACATCACCTGCGCGGGCGCCACACCGGGAGTGACCTGGGCGGCCTTGGAGGCGTTGGCCACCTGGATGCCCGCCGACACCATGGCCTGCTGGAGGGCACGGGACACCTGCGTGTTCTCGAACCCGGTCACCAACACCGATTCGAACGCAAACTTGGGCGCCTGGCGCAAGGCAAAACCACAACCACCCAAACCAGCGGTCGCCAGCAGTGCGCCCGCGCTGGCCAGCGTCCTCAGCGCCACGCGCCGCCCGGAGTTGGAAGGCTCCGGCGTCTCGCGGGAGGACTGGGGGGCGAAGGGGGTGTTGGGCTTCATGACGCGACTTTTATACCACCACGTTGACCAGGCGGCCCGGCACGACCACCACCTTTTTCGGGGCGGCGCCATTGGCCTGCTTGACAAAGGCCTCGCTCGCCAGCGCCGCGGCTTCGATGGCAGCCTTGTCGGCGCTGGCCGGCACGGTGATGCTGCCACGCAGCTTGCCGTTGATCTGCAGCATGAGCTCGACTTCATCCTGCACCAACGCAGTTTCATCTGCGACTGGCCAAGGAGCGTCAAGCAAATCACCATATTGCCCAACAAAACCGAGCTCAATCCAAAGCGCATGGGCGATGTGCGGGCAAGCTGGGTACAAGCAACGCAAAAGTATGCCGATTGCCTCAAAAGCTACCGTCGTTCGCAGCCTTGCTACCAAATCGCGGCTCTGGTGAGTTTTTTCTTCATCTCCGCCAACAACTGCACGACCTAAGGCCATCTGCATCGCAGGGCTGTCGATGACGTTTAGAAGCTTCATACAAGCCGACACCACGGTGTTGTATTGCATACGCTCGTAGTCGTAGGACGCTTGCTTGAGAATTAGATGCACCTCACGACGCGCTTTGCCCATGTCCGCTTTAACGGCGTTCGAGTCAATCGCCGCAAAGCGTGCTTCCGGGTGCGCGTTGGCATCTTCAAGTGCAAAGCTGCAAGTTGACCAAACCCGCTTCAAGAATCGGTAGCTGCCTTCCACGGCGGTGTCGTTCCACTCCAGCGTGGCCTCGGGCGGCGCGGTGAACATGGTGTACAGGCGCGCGGTGTCGGCGCCGTACTTCTCGATCAGGTCCTGCGGATCGACGCCGTTGTTCTTGGACTTGGACATGGTGCCCACGCCCTCGTAGTCGATGGGCGTGCCCACGGGCAAATCACCCACGGCCTTGATCAGCTTGGCACCGACCACCTTGCCGGCCTCGTCGAACACATGTTCGACGTCCTGCGGCCAGAAGTAGTCCTTGCCACCCTTCTCGGTGCGGCGCGAGTAGATGTGGTTGAGCACCATGCCCTGGGTCAGCAGCTTGCTGAACGGCTCGTCCACCTTCACCAGGCCGAGGTCGCGCATGACCTTGGTCCAGAATCGCGCGTACAGCAGGTGCAGGATCGCGTGTTCGATGCCCCCGATGTACTGGTCCATCGGCATCCAGTAGTCCGCACCCTCGGCGACCATCTTTTCGCTGTTGCTCGGGTCGCAATAGCGCATGAAGTACCAGGACGAATCCACGAAGGTGTCCATGGTGTCGGTCTCGCGCCGCGCCGCTTTTCCGCAGATCGGGCAGGTGACGCCGGCGTGGAAGCCTTCGTGCTTGTGCAGCGGGTTGCCCGAGCCATCGGGGATGCAGTCCTGAGGCAGCACCACCGGCAGGTCTTTTTCAGGCACCGGCACCGCACCGTGTTCGGCGCAGTGGATCATGGGGATCGGCGTGCCCCAGTAGCGCTGGCGGCTGATTCCCCAGTCGCGCAGGCGGAAGGTGGTTTTCTTTTCGCCCAGGCCTTGGGCGGCCAGCAGCTCGGCGACCTTGTCGACGGCGGCTTTCTGGGTCAAACCATCCAGCACGCCGGAGTTGACGCACACGCCGCGTTGCTTGTCGGCGTAGCTGTCGGCCCAGGCAGTATTGATGAACGTCTCGCCTTCAACGGCCACCACCTGCTGGATCTTCAGGTCGTATTTCAACGCAAACGCGAAGTCGCGCTCATCGTGCGCCGGCACGCCCATCACGGCGCCATCGCCGTAGCTCATGAGCACGTAGTTGCCGACCCAGACCTCGACCTGGGCGCCGGTCAGCGGGTGCGTGACGAACAGGCCGGTGGCCATGCCCTTCTTTTCCTGCGTGGCGAGCTCGGCTTCGGTGGTGCCACCGGTCTTGCATTCTTCGATGAACGCAGCGAGCGCAGGATTGGTCAAGGCGGCGTGGTGGGCCAGCGGGTGCTCGGCGGCCACGGCGCAGAAGGTCACGCCCATGATGGTGTCGGCGCGCGTGGTGAACACGTACATCTTGCCGTCGCCGATCAGCGCATCATCCGCACCTTTGATGGTGTGTGGGAAAGCGAAGCGCACGCCTTCGCTCTTGCCGATCCAGTTCTCCTGCATCAGGCGAACCTTGTCGGGCCAGCCGTTCAGCGTGGCCCTGGGGTTGCCCAGCTGCACGTGGTCGAGCAGCTCGTCGGCGTACGAGGTGATGTTCAGGTAATAACCCGGGATCTCGCGCTTTTCCACCGTGGCGCCGGTGCGCCAGCCCTTGCCGTCGATCACCTGCTCGTTGGCCAGCACGGTCTGGTCGATCGGGTCCCAGTTGACGATCTGGGTCTTGCGGTAGGCGATGCCCTTATCCAGCATCTTCAGGAACAGCCACTGGTTCCACTTGTAGTAGCTCGGGTCGCAGGTGGCCACTTCGCGCGACCAGTCGATGGCGAGCCCCATCGCCTGCATCTGCTGCTTCATGTAGGCGATGTTTTCGTAGGTCCACTTGGCCGGCGGCACACCGTTCTTCAGCGCCGCGTTTTCGGCCGGCAGGCCGAAGGCGTCCCAGCCCATGGGCATCAACACGTTGTGGCCGTTCATGCGCAGGTAGCGCGTGAGCATGTCGTTGATGGTGTAGTTGCGCACATGGCCCATGTGCAGCTTGCCGCTGGGGTAGGGCAGCATGGAGCAGGCGTAGAACTTCTTCTTGCCGGCGACCTCGGTCACGCGGTAGGCGTCGGTGGCGTTCCAGTGGGCGTGCGCGGCGCGCTCGACATCCTTGTGGGCGTATTTTTCTTGCATGAACCAGGGGCCGGACCGGGCCGGCGAATGAAAGGGGCAGCGCGCTGCGTAGCCCCCGATTTTAGGGCTTGGGGCACCCTGCCCTTCACCAGCGAAGCAGCACTCAGCGCGTCGGCGCCGGTGCGGTGGCCTCACCCGTGGCCGGATCGGCCACAAAACCGATGCGCGACAGGCCCACGCTCTGTGCCAGACCGATCAGCTGCACCACGCGCCCGTAGGGCACGGCCGTGTCAGCGCGCAGTTGCAGCTCGGTCTCGGGGTTGCGCTGTGCGGTCTCCGTCAGGCGCTTCTTCAGCTCGGCGGGGTCGACCGGCTGCTCGTCCCAGAACACCTGGCCCTGGGGGTCCACGCTGATCGAGATGAACGCCTCGGGCTCGGCCGATGCGGCCACCGGCTCGCTGGCCTTGGGCAGTTCCAGCTCAAGGCGGCTGGACATCAGCGGCGCGGTGATGATGAAGATCACCAGCAGCACCAGCATCACGTCGACCAGCGGCGTGACGTTGATGTCGCTCATCGGCTCGTGCCGCGCGGGCTTTTCCAGCCGGCCGAAGCTCATCGCGGCGCCTCGCTGTGCACCAGCAATTCGCGCAGATCGCGGGCAAAGCCCTCGAGGTCGGCCTCAATGCGCCCGATCTGGCGACCGAGCACGTTGTAGGCCAGCACGGCGGGAATGGCCACCGCCAGACCGGCGGCGGTCATGACCAGCGCCTCACCCACCGGGCCCGACACCTGCTCAATGCGGAATTTGCCGTCGACGCCGATGGCCGTGAGCGCGTTGTAGATGCCCCAGACCGTGCCCAGCAGGCCCACGAACGGGGCCGTGGAACCCACGGTGGCCAGCAGCACCTGACCGTATTGCAGCCGGTGCAGCACACGGTGCAAGGCGTCGCGCAGCACACGCGTGAGTTGTTGCGAGCGGTCGCCCGCAGCAGCCAGGGATTGCGGCGGTGCTTGCTCAATGGTGCGGGCGGCCTCCAGCAGCGGCAGCACCAGGCGGCGCGGGTCGAAGCTGTTCAGGCGCTGCTGGGCTTCGTCGAGGTAGCCGGCCTGCCAAAACGCGGCGGTGGAGGTGTGCACGTCGCGCACCGCTCGGCGCAGCAGCCAGCCCTTCCAGAGAATCACCACCCAGCTCGAGACCGACATGGCCAGCAGCAGCAAGGCCACGCTGCGGCTGATCGCATCGCCCTGCCAAATGGTTTGCCAGACGCCGCCCATGTGTGAATCTCCTGAAGAACGAAAAGGGTGCTGGCTCAGCGCAGGCCGAGCACGTCAAACATGTCGTACAGACCGCTGGACCGGCCGGCCAGGAAGCGCACCGCGCGCAGGCTGCCCTGGGCATAGGTCGATCGGCTGCTGGACTTGTGGGTCACTTCGATGCGCTCGCCAATGCCGGCGAACAGCACGGTGTGGTCACCCACGATGTCGCCACCGCGCACGGTGGTAAAGCCGATGGACGACGGATCGCGCTCGCCGGTCACGCCCTCGCGGGCATAGACGGCGCAGTCTTTCAGGTCGCGGCCCAGCGCACCGGCGATCACCTCGCCCATCTTCAGCGCAGTACCACTGGGCGCGTCCACCTTGTGGCGGTGGTGCGCTTCAATGATCTCGATGTCGTAACCGGTGGACAGCGCCCTGGCCGCCATCTCCAGCAGCTTCATCGTCACGTTCACGCCCACGCTCATGTTGGGCGCCATCATGATGGCGATGGATTGGGAGGCCTCGGCGATCTCCGCCTTCTGCGCCTCGGAAAAACCGGTCGTGCCGATCACCAGCTTCACACCGTGCTCCACGCACGACCGCAGGTGCAGCATCGTGCCTTCGGGGCGTGTGAAATCGATCAGGAACTGGCTGCCCGACAGGCCTGCGCTCAGGTCGGCGGTGATCGCGACCCCGGTGGTACGACCCGCAAACGCGCCCGCATCCAAGCCGATGGCCGGGCTGGTGGACACGTCGAGCGCGCCTGACAGCAGGCAGTCGCCACTGCCCTGCACCGCTTCGACCAGCATTTGGCCCATGCGGCCGCTGGCACCGGCCACGCACACGCGGTGCGGGCTCTGGGGCTCAGCGCTCATCGCGTGGCTCCGGGGGTTTCCAGTGGAGGGTAGTCGGTGGCCGGGGTGGCGGCGGGCGCCGGAGCGGGCGCTGCACCAGGAGTGGTGTTGCTTGATTCGAACGCCTTCAGCTGCGCTTCGGTGGCCTCCAGCACGGGCACCTTGTCGGCCTTGCGACGGGCGTCCAACGAAGACACGAACTCGGATTCGCTGGGCAGTTCGTCGGCCTCGTGACGCTCCAGCACGTCCCCCTTGAAGAACACGGTCAGACGCCGCTGCTGCGCCGCCTGCCCCTGGCGTTTGAAGGAAAACACGTAGTCCCAACGGTCGGCATGGAACACGCTGGTGAGCAACGGCGAACCCAGCAGTCCGCGCACCTGCTCACGGGTCAGCCCAGGTTGCAGTGCCTTGGCCTGCTCGCGCGTGACAACGTTGCCTTGAAGGATATCGATCCGGTAGGGCGTGACCACCCCCTCGCGCAGGCTGGAACATGCGCCAAGACACAGACACATGGCGACCACCAACGACGTGCGCACATGGAATGTGTCCCGATCCGGTGCGTGCGACCGCGAGGCTGGAAGGGAGAAAAACTGGAGCATGCAGCAACCCACAAAAGGCGCGCTCGACCGCAGTGAACGGCTGGACATTGCAGCGGTCGGCGCGCGCTGGCGATATGATCCGATCATTGTAGCCCCGGGGTCCCGAAAGGCTCCGCCCGCAGCCGTGCTGCCCGCCCGTTTCCCCACCCGTCCATGACCAATATCGATGAACTCAAAAGCACGGGGTTGAAGGCCACGCTGCCGAGACTGAAAATCCTGGAGGTGTTCCAGAACGCCAAGCAGCGCCACATGACCGCCGAGGATGTGTACCGGGTGTTGCTGGACGAGCACTCCGACATCGGTCTGGCCACCGTCTACCGGGTGCTGATGCAGTTTGAGCAGGCCGGTCTGCTCACGAGGAGCAACTTCGAATCGGGCAAGGCGGTCTTTGAGCTCAACGAAGGCCAGCACCACGACCATTTGGTGTGCCTGGACTGTGGCCGGGTGGAAGAGTTTTTTGACCCGGAAATCGAGAAACGCCAACAGTTGATTGCCAAGACCCGCGGCTTTGTGTTGCAAGAACACGCGCTGTCTCTGTACGCCAGTTGCAGCAAGCCCGCCTGCCCTCACCGCAGCAGCAAGAACTGAGCGGATTTTTCGGGCAGCCGCCTACTCCCCGCGCAGCATCGCCGCGCGGTGGCGCGCCACAAATTCCTGATAAGTGTCGATCCCGCGCAGTTGCAGGATGGTGTTGCGCACAGCCGCCTCCACCAGCACCGCGATGTTGCGACCAGCCACCACCTGAATGACCGCCTTGCGCACCGGCACACCGAGCACGTCCTGGTACAGCGGCTCGTGGGGCATGCGGTCGTAATCACGCTCCATGGTCTCTTTGCGCACAAGGTGCACGATCAGCGAAAGCCGCATCTTGCGGCGCACCGCTGTCTCACCAAAAATGGCCTTGATGTCCAACAAGCCGATGCCGCGCACCTCCAGCAGGTTTTGCAGCAGCTCCGGGCAGCGCCCTTCGATACTGGTCTGATTGATGCGGTAGAGGTCCACCGCGTCATCGGCCACCAGACCATGGCCGCGCGAAATCAATTCCAGCCCCAGTTCGCTTTTTCCCAGGCCCGACTCGCCGGTGATCATCACACCCATGCCGAGAATGTCCATGAACACGCCGTGCATGGATGATCGGTCGGCGAAATGGCGCGACAGGTAAGCCCGCAGCACGTCAATCACAAAGGCCGCCGGCTCGGGCGTGGCAAACATCGGGATCTGAGCCCGTTCACACATCGCCATCAGCGCATCGGGCACGGCCTGCGCGTCGGCGACGATGAGCACCGGCGGCTCCAGCGTCACGATGCGCGCAATGCGCCGACGGTTGTCCTCTTCGCTGGCACTGGTGAGGTAGGCCATCTCCCGTTCACCGAACACCTGCACGCGGTAAGGGTGGATGTAGTTGAGGTAACCCACGAGATCGGCACCGGAGCGCGCCTCGCGGATCGCCACCTCATCAAACTTGCGTTCGGAGGCCCCGAGCCCGGCCACCCACTGCCACTTCAGAGCGTCCCGATGGTCCTCAAAGAGAACGTCGGCACTGACGACGGTGGGCTTCATGGTGCGGTCTGGACCGCTTGGGAGCTGCCGGTCACGCGGCTGCGTGGGCCGACTGCCAACCGGTGATCAGGGTGTGCAGCGCACCCGCATCGGTCGAGCTCTTCATCTGCTCGCGCAAAGCGCTGTCACTGAGCAGCTCGGCGATTTCGGAGAGGATTTCCAGGTGTTTCTGTGTCGCTGCTTCCGGCACAAGCAAGAAGATCATCAGCTGGACCGGCAGCTCGTCCGGCGCGTCGAAACCGATCGGGCTGGCGAGCTGGAACACAGCGGCCAGGGGTTGCTTCAAACCCTTGATGCGGCCATGGGGAATGGCCACACCATGGCCCAGACCAGTGGACCCGAGTCGCTCGCGCGCGAAAAGGCTGTCGGTGATCAGCGCCCGGTTGAGGCCGTGCAGCGTTTCAAACAGCAAACCGGCTTCTTCAAACGCGCGCTTTTTGCTGGTAGCGTCCACAGCAACCAGCACCTGCGGAGCGGGCAAAATCACGGATAGTCGGTTCATGGGGGCCTCTTAGGACCGCAAATTATGCCGAGTTGAGCGGCGTTGGCTAGACTTCGGGCACAAAAAAGCCGCTTGACTTTGCAAGCGGCTTGTTGCATCGCAGCATGCATGGCGGCCCTCCGATGGGGCGGCCGCCCAGCTCTTCACATCAGGCGCTTGGCCGAGTCGTGATGGTGGTCCTGGGCCTTGTCCTTGTAGCGCAGCACCTGGCGGTCCAGTTTGTCGGCCAGTTCATCGACCGCGGCGTAGAGGTCGGCGTTGGCACATTCGGCGAACAGGTCCTTGCCCTTGACATGAATATTGCATTCAGCCTTTTGCCGCATGTCTTTCTCTTTCAAATTGTCCACTGTCAGCAGCACCTTGATGTCGACCACTTGGTCAAAGTGACGTGATATTCGCTCCAGCTTGGTTGTGACGTATCCGCGCAGGGCGGGAGTGACCTCGAGATGGTGACCGCTGATTGTCAGGTTCATAGAAGAGCCTCCTAATGCTCCGGGTTGACACAAACCGCCGGGCGGATAGACCTCCCGGCGGCCACTGGGATGTCTGGACCCACTATGCCCATGAAAGCGCAGCGGCGCAAGCCTGCGCTGCAACAAAGGCTGAAAAGGCAAACCTTGGCATTCACACCGCTGGCCGGATGCCCCCCGCAGTGCTGTGCACGCGCACGCGCCGCGCCAGCGCTATCGCCATCATGCTGGCACTCGCCCCCACCAGACCGCTCACCCAGTAGTGCTGCACCAGGCCGGCGGCGTCGCGGCTGATGATCAGGCCGCCGACGAACGACGCCAGCCCCATGGCGGCGGACTGCACCGAAGCGTTGAGCGCCATGAAGGTGCCGCGCAATGCCGGGTTGGCCGCGCCGGTGACCAGCGCCATACCCGGGATCATGCGGCCGCTCATGAAAACGAACAGGCCGGTCGAGACCACCAGCACCGCCCACAATGGCCACTGGGGCATGAGCGTGGTGGTCAACAGCGGCAACATCACCCCCACCGCGAGAGCATTGAAAGTGACCACCTTGCCCATGCGATCGGTCAAGCGGCCAAACAGCCGCGCCGTGAACAGCGTGGCCACGCCACCGCAGAGGTAGAGGTAAGGAATCTGCTCTGGCAACACGCCCACATTGGCCTGCATGTAAATGGTGAGGTAGGGCAACACCGTGAAGCCGGTGAACATCAGCAGCGCAGAGAAAGCGAAGGCTTGCTGGTGGTTGCGGTCGGCCAGCACGATGCCGATGCCACGCCATGCCGAAGGCCGGTCTTTTGCCTTCAAATGGTGGTTCAACGGTGGCAAGGTGGTGGCGGCGCCCAGTGCGAGCGCGCCGCTCAGCACAGCGATGCCGATGAAGGGCGCCTGCCAGCCCAGGTGAGTGGCCATGAACAGGCCCAGCGGCACGCCCAGCACGGTGGACACCGAGAATGACGACATGACGATGCCCATGGCCCGGCCCCGGCGCTCAAACGGAATCACATCGGCGACGATGGTCTGCGACAAGGCCGACAGCACCCCGCCAAACACACCCGCGGCGACCCGCGCCACCATCAAGAACCCATAGCCCGGCGCCAGCCCGCAGGCCAGTGTGGCCAGCGCGAACAGCACGTACAAAGTGAGCAGCAGGTGCTTGCGGTCAAAGCGGTCCACATAGGTCGCCGCGGCCAGGCCAGACACGCCTGCCGCGAGGGTGTAGGCCGAGACCAGCAGGCCGAACTGCGCATCGCTGATGCCGAAGAGCCGCGTGAACTGCGGCCCGAGTGGCATCATGATCATGAAATCGAGAATGTGGGTGAACTGGACGCCTGCGATGGTGAGCAGCAACCAGCGTTCGCGACGGGGGGTGAGCAAGGGATGTGTCATGATTTTGGGCAACTGCCCAATGTATCCGCCCCGCACCGGCACGCCGCTTCACAAGGTTTTTGACAAGTGTCCCTTGATACGCTGATCACCCACAACCTTCTGACGGCCGGCGCATCGCTTGCGCCCACCCATGGCTGTGCGCTGGTGCTGATGGGTGGCGGCGCCCGCACCGCCTACCAGGCCGGCGTGCTCAAAGCACTGGCGGTCATGCACAGCCACTGGGCCACCACAGACGGTGCACCCAACACCACTTTTCCCTTTCGCTGGCTGTTCGGCACCTCAGCCGGCGCGCTCAACGCCGCCTACCTCGCCAGCCGAGCCGGGCATGGCGTGCAAGCCCTGCTGGACCTGGCGACCTTCTGGGGCAGCTTGCGCTCGCAACAGGTCTATCGCCTCGATGCCCCTCGCTGGGTTCGCGCCAATCGCATCGTGGCGGGGCTCACGCTGGCACGGCAAGTCCGGCGCCATCACGCGCTGCTCGACACTCTGCCCCTGGTCGACACGCTTCACCGTGCCATCGATCTGCAGAGCCTGGAGCGGGCTCTGGCGGCCCAACACCTGGACGTACTGGGTGTGACCGCCTCCAGCTACACCACCGGCGAACACTGGACCTTCTGCCAGACCCGCCCAGACCACCCGGTCCGACCCTGGCACCGACCGGGTCGACGCTCCGAATTTCAGTCGCTCACCATCGAGCATTTCATGGCCTCAAGCGCCATCCCCTTCCTGTTCCCGGCCGTGCCGCTGTGGGTCGAAGGGCATCGCGAACACTTCGGCGACGGCTCCATGCGCCAGCTCTCGCCACTCTCACCAGCCATTCAGTTTGGTGCGCGAAAGATCCTCGCCATCGGCGCGGGCCAACCGCAACGTTCGGGCATGGCGGCGCGGATCGCCAACGAGCCCACCGCTGGCACCATCGCTGGCCATGCCATGGCCAGCGTGTTCCACGACACCTTGCAGTCCGACGTGGAGCAGACCCAGCGCGTCAGCCAGACGCTGTCGAGGCTGCCGCCCGAGCTGGCAGGCGCTTTGCCGTACCACCCGGTTCGGGTCCTGGCGTTGCAGCCGAGCTTTTCGCTCGACGAACTGGCGCGCAAACATGTCAAGTCCCTGCCCGCCGCCACCCGCAACACCCTCACCGGTCTGGGCGCGCTCAACACGGGAAAAGGCGAGGCCGGCAGCGCCGCATCGCTCGCGAGCTACCTGCTCTTCGAACCGGACTTCGTCAACGCGCTGATCCAGCTGGGCGAGGCCGACGCCTGGCGTCGAAAGGACGAATTGATGGACTTTTTTGCCATGCCCGCGCAGACCGCAGCGCAGGCTGCGGTGACATAATCGCCGCAGTTTCCACCCACCGAGAGCCCCATGGACAGCACACCTCCCAGTTGTGTGCTTTCAGCCTCCCCCGCACCCGTCTGACGCCAGGCGGACGGCCGGCTGAAAGCGCCGCCCGCGAACCGCCCCACGCCGCGCGCGCCCCGCGCTGGCGTTTCTCAGACCCACCGCCCGGGAGCACCCATGCTCAACGTCTTCACCCTGGCCAATGGCCGCCTGTTCCAGGAAGAAATCGAGTCGCTCGAAGAGCTGGCCCGGTTCAAACCGATCTGGGTCGATCTGGAAGCACCCACCCTCGAAGAGCGCCGCTGGGTCAAACAGCACTTCGGCCTGTCCATCCCAGAAGACGCGATGGACGAGGACATCGAAGAGTCGGCGCGTTTCTTCGAAGAGGACAACGGCGAACGGCACATCCGCTCCGACTTTCTGATCGACGATGACGAAAACCCGCGCGCGATCCGCGTGGCCTTCATCCTGAACGAGCACAACGCCGAGCTCAAGAGTCAGGGCGTGCTGTTCTCCATCCACGACGAAGACGTGCCGGTGTTCCGCCTGTTGCGCATGCGCGCGCGTCGCATGCCGGGCCTGATCGAGAACGCCAAGGACGTGCTGCTGATGCTGTTCGACGCCGACGCCGAGTACTGCGCCGATACGCTGGAAGACATTTACGACGACCTGGAGCAGGTCAGCCGCCAGGTGCTCGCCGGCAACGTGACGGACAACAAGGCCGGCGAGGTGCTCTCGGCCATTGCGCGCCACGAAGACATGTCGGGCCGCATCCGCCGCAACGTGATGGACACGCGCCGCGCGGTCAGCTTCATGATGCGCAGCCGCATGTTGAGCGCCGAGCAGTTCGAAGACGCGCGCCAGATCCTGCGCGACCTCGATTCGCTCGACAGCCACACCGCCTTTCTGTTCGACAAGATCAACTTCTTGATGGACGCCACGGTCGGTTTCATCAACATCAACCAGAACAAGATCATCAAGATCTTCTCGGTGGCCAGCGTGGCCCTGCTGCCACCCACCCTGATCGCCAGCCTCTACGGCATGAACTTCCAGTACATGCCCGAGCTGAGCCAGAAATGGGGTTACCCGTTTGCGCTCGGGCTCATGGTGTTGTCGGCGGTGGTGCCCATGTTCTATTTCCGCAAACGCGGCTGGTTGAAGTAAACCGAGTGGGGCGCCGCCGGCTCACAGCCACCCGTTGTCGATGAATTCAAGCACATCGTAGGGGCGGTTCTCCAGCGGGTGAGACAGCGCGGCGCCGATGATGCGCCGCACGCCGTCCACATAGGGCGTGTTGCCCTGTACACGGGTTTCCAGGGTGATGGCGCAGGCGCCGTCGTCGATCTGGATACGGTGGAACGCGTGCCGCGCCAGGTCTTTTGGTGCCAGGCCGAGCTGGCTGGTCTGCACCGCCGGGTCGCGCACCGACACAATGGCCTGAGGGGCCACGCCCAGGGCCTCGGCCATGGCCACCGCCGTGCCGGGCACCGAAGTCTTGTTCGCCTGATGCGATTCGGTGATGGCAATCTGGCAGTCCCTGAACCAATGCCCGTTGCGCGCCAGCATGGCCATGAACTTGATCATCAGGATGTTGGCGTTGGGGCAAATGACGACGGGCATGCCCTGCGCCAGCGCGGCCACGTCGGTGCCGGTGGACAGCTCGATCAACACCGCGCCACGCTCGCGGCAGAACCCCACGATCTCGGGCAGCTCACGCCCCGAACCAGCGTGCACCACGGCGGTGACCTTGCTGATCGCGCTCGGCGGCAGGGCATGCCGGTCGGTCCAGTGGCCGGCCGAAGCCCCCAGGCCAACCCGCACCTCGTTGGCCAGCTTGCCGGCCCCCGCCACCAACGTCTTGGGTGTGCTCATGGCTGGAACAAGGCTTCGATCACCGCACCACTGTAGCGGCTGGCCACCTCGCGCAGAAAACGTGGGAAGTCCACGTGCGCGGCGTCGTCGGCACGGTCGGAGATGGTGCGCACCACCGCCAGGGGCACGTCAAAATCGTGACACACCTGCGCGAAGGCGGCGCCCTCCATCTCCACCGCCAGCGCCTCGGGCAGCTCGCGCTGCAAGGCCTCGCTTTCGGCGGTGGTGGCCACAAAACGGTCGCCGCTGACGAGCAAGCCTTGGTGCAAACGAGGCGTTTGCAGGCCGAAGGCAGCCACTGTCTCTGCACCGAGTCGCTGCGGCAATGTGTGCAGCATGCGGTCGCAGGCCAGCTCCAGCGCATCGGTCAACCCCGCATCGGCTTCAAAACGCGAGCGGCCGTAACCCGGCACCTCATGGCGCGGAAACAGGGGCGAGGCGTCCATGTCGTGCTGCAGGAAACTGCGCGCCAACACCACGTCGCCCACCCTCACGCCCTGCCCCAGTCCGCCGGCCACACCCGTGAACACGATGCGCTTCACATCAAAACGCTCGATGAGCAGCGTGGCGGTCGTGGCCGCCGCCACCTTGCCGATGCCACTGAGCACGGCCACCACGTCCTGCCCGTGCAGGTGACCCACCCAACACTCGCGCCCACCAACCACTTGCTTGTGTTCGTCGGGCATGAGCGCCAGCACGCTGGCAAGTTCGTCGTGCAAGGCGGCGACGATGGCGGTGAGGGTCATTCGGGTGCTCCGGAAAAGACAAAGGCGGCCGAAGCCGCCCTGTCATTGTGTCGCAGGCGCTGCGTCACTTCTTGTCGCGCAACTCTCTCCTGAGGATCTTGCCCACCGGCGTCTTGGGCAGCTCCGTTCGGAACTCGATCACCTTGGGCTGCTTGTAGCCCGTGAGGTTGCTCTTGCAGAAGTCGCGCACTTGCGCTTCGGTGAGCGCCGTGTCTTTCTTCACGATGACCAGTTTGACGGCCTCGCCCGATTTTTCATCGGGCACGCCGACCACGGCGCACTCCATCACGCCGGGGAGCTGGGCGACCACGTCTTCGATCTCATTCGGATAGACGTTGAAGCCGCTGACCAGCACCATGTCCTTCTTCCGATCAACGATCTTGAAATAGCCGCGCGCATCCATGATGCCCACGTCGCCACTCTTGAAAAAACCATCGGCGGTCATGACCTTGGCGGTCTCGTCGGGCCGCTGCCAGTAGCCGGCCATCACCTGCGGGCCTTTGATCGCGATCTCGCCCGGTTGGCCCTGCGGCACCTCCACGCCGTCGTCGTCCAGGCATGTCATGAGGGTGTTGGGCAGGGGTACACCGATGGTGCCGCTGTATTCGGTGCTGGTGGTCGGATTGCAGCTGACCGAGGGACTGGTTTCCGAGAGTCCGTAGCCTTCGCAGATCGGGCAGCCGGTCTTCTCCAGCCAGAGCTTGGCCACGGCGCCCTGCACCGCCATGCCACCGCCGACCGAGACCTTGAGGTTCTTCCAGTTGACGGTGTTGAAATCGGGGTGATTGGCCAGGCCGTTGAACAGCGTGTTGACCGCCGGGAAGCTGTGGAAGGTGTGTTTGCTCAGTTCCTTGAGCACCGCCGGCAGATCGCGCGGATTGGGGATCAGGATCACTTTGCCGCCGGTGCGCATGCCCAGCATCATGTTCACCGTGAACGCGAAGATGTGGTACAGCGGCAGCGCGCACACGCTGGTGGGTTGCTCGCTGGCCGGCACCTGTTTCATCACCGGGTCGTTCCAGGCCTCGGACTGCAGCACGTTGGCGATCACGTTGCGGTGCAGCAGCACCGCGCCCTTGCTGACACCGGTGGTGCCACCGGTGTACTGCAAGACGGCCACGTCGTCGGGCTTGATGTCGGGACGCTTGAGCGTGCCGCGCGTGCCTTTGGCAATCGCGTCGTTGAAACGCACCGCGCCGGGCAGGTCGAAGGTCGGCACCATTTTCTTGACGTTGCGCACCACGTAATTGACGACCGCGCCTTTGAGCAGGCCGAGCAGGTCGCCCATGGCGGCGAGCACCACGTGTTTGACCGGTGTGTTGGCAAGGCACTGCTCCAGCGTGGCGGCGAAGTTCTCGATGATGACGATGGCCTTGGCACCCGAGTCCTTGAGCTGGTGCTCCAGTTCGCGCGGCGTGTAGAGCGGGTTCACGTTCACCACCACGAAGCCCGCACGCAGGATGCCAGCGACCGCCACCGGGTACTGCGGCACGTTGGGCATCATGATCGCCACACGGTCACCCTTGACCAGCCCCAACCCTTGAAGGTAGGCCGCAAAGGCCTGCGACAGGCTGTCGGTCTGGGCAAAGCTCAGTTCCTTGCCCATGAAGCTGTAGGCCGGGCGGCTGGCGTTTTTCTGGAAGCTCTCTTCGAGCAAGTGCACCAGCGACGGGTACTGGGCGACATCGATGTCGGCCGGTACGCCAGGCGGATAGGCGCTGAGCCAGGGACGAACGGCGGACGCCTGCGTCGAATCAGTCATCAAAAAAGTCTCCAGGATCGATGTTGTTGTACAGCACGCATTCTCACGTTCCGGCCCACAACCCGAGCGCGTGCTTTCCCTGACAGAATTCTGACACAAGCCTTGAAGCTGCCCTTTTCAACTCGCTGCCTCTATCAACGCTGATTCGAATCAGCGCAGGCCCGAAAGGGAGCGGTCAATCGGTGTTAGAAACGCCCAGGTATTTGTTGATGGCCACACAGGTACGCCTGATCACCGAGGCAAAACGGGTGATCGCATTGAGGTCGCGTGCGCCCGTTCGCAAGTGATCCTCCAATTGGCTGGCCGCCTCGGCAATCGCTGCCAACGCCAGCGCTGCGGCGCTGCCTCGCGTCTTGTGCACCAAAAGGATGAGGTCTTCGTCCCGCAACGTGCCGGCACGCTGCGCCTCGCCTTCATGCTCCTTCACAAACCGATGAAGGTGGTGGCGGTATTGCTCGGCGTCCTGCCACAACGCAAGGCCCGCATCGAAGTCCACCAACAACGGGGCACTGGCAGGCACCGCAGGTGGCCGGGCAGACGAGCTGTCGGTGTCGCGACCATCATCCCCGGCAACGCCCCTGACCAGTCGGAGCAGCAGACGAACAAGGCCGCTGACATCAAACGGCTTGGTGACCACGGCGTCCATACCGGCACGCAGCGCAGCCACACGCTGTTCATTGAAAGCACTGGCCGTCAATGCCACGATGGGCAGGCGCTTGCATCCAGGCAGTTGGCGTATCTGCGCAGTCGTCTGCATACCGTCCATACCCGGCATTTGCAGATCCATCAAGACAACATCGCAAGCACTCGCGTCGCTCTCCAGCATCTTCACCGCAGCCTGTCCATCGTTGGCTGTGATAGCGGTAGCCCCGTGGCTGGCCAAGATGCTGGTGGCCAGTTCCCGGTTGATTTCGTTGTCATCCACCACCAACACGTGCATGCCTTGAAGGGGGGTCGACTCGTTGGTGCCCCTGGGCTTCCTGGTCAATGAGCGGCCGGCACTGTTGAGCAGACCCGTTTCGATCCTAGAGAAGTCCCCGCCCTGCACGAAAGCAAGTGATCGCTCCTGCTCAACCTCCTGATGGGGATTGAGTTCGCCGGACACCAGCATCAGGAAGCGTTGCCCGCGCAATGCCAGCGCCTGAAGGCGAAAGCTCGTCGCAACGCGACGACCGTCTTCGGTTTCGTGCCACGACTGCCATTCGGAGAATCGCCCCGGCTGCCAATGGGGGTGGTCGGTGTCCGACCACGCGCGCCAGAGGGCGTCATCGATGTCCTGAATGCGCTCCTGCAAAACCTCCTTGCGGTCATGGCCGCGCCATGCGCAGGCCGCATCGTTCGCAAACACCACCTGCCCTGACCCATCCGCAACCATGACCGGCGACGCATGGCCGCCGATCCATTCCAGGAGCAACTCCGTTACCAGGTCAGATGTCGCTTCTCTACCGGCTTGTTCGTCCCGAGGTGTCACAGTGCCTCGCGTCTTGCGATGATGAGTTTTTCAGTTTGCATCAGGTTGCAGCCACCCACCATACTGGTTTTCCCAATGCAGACCAAGGCACCCACTGCCCCCATGGCGGCAGGACCGGAGCGGGAGGCTGAATTTGGTGCCCCAGACGGAGCGGAGTACAGTAGATCGTCGACTGCCTGATCGGACATTCTGCGCAAGAAATCTGCACCCTTCGATATCTGCAAATGACCGAAAAACTGACTCGCATCCGGGTTCTCTGTGTCGACGATCATCCGATCGTGCGGCAGGGTATTGAGATGCTCTTGTCCACGGAGTCGGACATGGCCCTCGTGGCCGAAGCGGCCAACGGCCGCGAGGCGATCGAGCAGTTCCGCGCCCACCGCCCCGACGTCACGCTCATGGATTTGCAGATGCCCGGGATGGGTGGGCTCGACGCCATCGGCGCCATCCGGGCCGAGTTCTCCGACGCGCGGATCATCGTGCTCACCACCTACGCCGACGACGCTCAGGCGCAGCGCGCCCTGCAGGCCGGCGCTCGCGGTTACCTGCTGAAGACAGCCTTGCACAAGGAGCTGCGCGACGCCATACGCGCAGTGCACGCCGGCCGCAAGGTGCTGCCCTCGGAAGTGTCGTTCGAGCAGGCCATGCAGGGCACGGACGAGGGCCTCACGCCGGCAGAGATCGGCGTCCTGCGATTCATCGCGCAGGGCAACGCTTACAAGGAGATCGCGCAAGCGGTCGGGCTCAGCGAAGAGACGGTTGAAAGCCAGGTGCGAACCATCCTGTCGAAGCTGGATGCCCAGGATCGTGAGCAGGCCGAAGTAACCGAACTCCATCGGGGCATGGTCCAGACCGAGCGCGATGCCAGGCATGCCGCCGAGGCGGCCAACCGCGCGAAGAGCGAGTTCCTCGCCAGCATGAGCCACGAGTTGCGCACACCGCTGAATGCCGTGCTCGGCTACGCGCAGTTGCTGACCATGGAGGGCGGTTTGAGCTCACAGCAAGCGCGCCGCCTGGACGTCATTCACCAGAGCGGGAAGCACCTCCTGGCGCTGATCAACGACATCCTCGACCTGGCACGTATCGAGGCTGGCCACACGGAGCTGAACCCGGAGCCGGTGAACCTGGCGAACTCCCTGCAGACGGTGGTGAACCTGATGCACGTCAAGGCCCAAGAGAAGCGCCTGGCGTTCGTGTTCGATGCCGGGGCAGGCTTGCCGCAGGCGGTTCTGGCCGACGAGCGCCGGCTGCGGCAGGTGCTGTTGAACCTGATAGGCAACGCGATCAAGTTCACCGACCAAGGCACGGTCACCTTGCGCGCCCATGCCGAGCCGAAAGGCCCGGCGCAGGTGCTGCTGCAGCTGGACGTCGAGGACACCGGCGTCGGCATGCGACCCGACGACCTGGAACGCATCTTCGATCCCTTCGAGCAGGTGGGCGATGTGCAGCGCCGCAGCGGTGGCACCGGGCTGGGACTCGCGATCACCCGCGCGCTGGTGAGCGACATGGGCGGACGGGTGCAGGTGAGCAGCGAGTTCGGCCACGGCACCCGGTTCCGCGTGGAGCTGCCATTGCCGGTGGTGCAGCCGGAGGCGGCTGGTGTCGACCACAGTGCCGACCTTTGAATCGGCGCCGCAACTAGAACTTCGAAGTGGGCCGCACTGGTCATCGCCTACCCGAAGCGCCTAAAATTCAAGTCGCCGTCAACGCACGTTCCACCGCTCGATTTGCGGAATTGGGGCTGCCAGAGGGCTGAGAGGCGTGTGATGCATGAAAAGAAGAGGCGGAGCCTTAACGCACTTGCGTTGTTCTCCACCCTTGCCGCACTGGCCGCGTTGGCGACTTGCGGGCTTGCTCGGGCGCAAGACATTCCCGTCGTCGACGTTGCGCTCGTCACGGGCGCACCGATCCAGTTTCACCCGATGCAGGCGCCCTCCGCGCCGCTTCCGCTGCAACGGATCGCGCAGGACAGGTTCGGGTTTCTCTGGCTGAGCGCCGCCGACGGATTGCAGCGCTACGACGGCTACGGTTTCATGAAGGTTCCGGATGGCCAGAGCGCGAACAGCGTCGGCTTCATCATCGGCCAGTCGCTGGCGAGTGACCGCGCGGGTCGGCTGTGGATCGGCGCCGACGACTCGCTCAATCGATACGACCCTGCGACCGGCAGCTTCACGCAATACCGGTCGCCCAACGAGGCCTGTGGCACCGTCAGGATCGCCCACGACATCGTCGAGGATCAGGATGGGGTGATCTGGCTCGCGACGGACGACGGCCTGACGGCCCTGGATCCGGCCACGTCAAAGACCTCCTGTCATCGGCCGCGCTACACGCCCGGGGTCGGCGAGACGCGCGTCATCGCAATGGCGGCCGTGCCAGACGGCACCCTGTGGGTCACCAGCAGCGATGGGCTCTACGTGCTCGACCGGCGCTCGGGCAAGGTCACGCGTCACATCAAGCTTGAGACGGCGTCCGGACGCAAGTTCGTCAGCACGGGTTTTCCATCGAGGCCGTTCCAGGACAGCAGCGGAAAGCTGTGGTTCGGTCTGTCCGCCGGAGGCGATCTGGCCTCGGTCGACGTCGCCAGCGGCGAAGTCACGGTCTACGAGTTTCGCAACGGCGGACTGGCGCCGAACGCGTCCTCGGGCGTCGTGTCGATCCAGGAGGACCACGACCGGGCGCTCTGGCTCGGCACCAACAAGCTCGGTCTCGTGAAACTGACGCCGGACCGCAAGCAGGCGATCTGGTACCAGAGCAACCCCGACGATCCCGACGGCTTGCGCGACGACCTCGTCATCGGCCTGTTCAGGGATCGCGACGGGCGCTTCTGGTCGACGACGAGAGCGGGGGGCGTCTACCGCTTCGACACCGAGCGCCCGCGGTTCCGGTCGTACCGCCACCAGCAGGCGGTCCCGCAGAGCCTCGGCAAAGGCGCGGTGACTGCGGCGTACGCGGAAGACCCCGACACGCTGTGGATCGGCACCGACCGCGGCTTGAACCGTGTCGATCGCACGACGGATCAGGTCACACAGATCGACCAGCCGGCCTTCGCGCGAGGCGTCAGCGCGATCACGAAGGACAGCGCCGGCCATCTGTGGTTCGGCACGAACGGCAACGGTGTCGTTCGCTTCGATCCCGGTTCGGGCGGGTACACGAACTTCGCCAACGATCCCTCCAACCCGCGATCACTGAACCACAACCGCGTCGCAGCGTTGCGGGTCGATCGCGGTGGCAGCCTGTGGGTCGGGACGGATTTCGGCCTGAGCCGCTGGGAGCCAGCGACGCAGGACTTCTCGACCTTCAGGCCGCAACCGAAAGGTCTGGTCCAATACCGCTCGATCGCGGAGGACGCGAGCGGTGTGCTGTGGCTGGCGACCTCGTCACGCGGCGTGCACCGCTTCGATCCGCGCTCGGGCACCTTCAAGGTCTTCGATGCCGAGCTCCGCGCCGCGCAACCGCCCGGCCACAACCGCGTCAATTCGGTTCACGTCGACCGCTCCGGGACGGTGTGGGCCGCGACCTTCCGCGGGCTGGGCAAGCTCGATCCACGCAACGCGACATTCACGTCCTACGCCTCGCGCTCCGGGCTTGCGGCAGACACGGTCATCGGCATCCTGGAAGAAGACGACGGACGCCTGTGGCTCAGCACCCCGAACGGGCTGTCGAGGTTCGATCCGCACGCCGAGACCTTCACGAACTATCACGCATCGGATGGTCTGTTGACCGATCGGTTCGCCAACCCCGTGGTCGCCGCCCAAAGCTCGGGGGGTGAGATGTTCTTCGGCTCGCAAAAGGGGCTGGTGGCATTCTTCCCCGGGCAGGTCGTCGCGCGCGAGCCCGCTCTGCCGGTGTTCCTGACCGACTTCCGCCTGTTCGGCGAGCCGGTGCTGCCGGGAAGCGCGCCGCTACAGCAGCCCATCTGGTCCGCCGCTTCGCTGGAGCTGGAACCGCGCAGCATCGTGTCGTTCGACTTCGCCGCCTTGAACTATGTCGATCCGGTGCGCACGCGCTATCGGTACCGGCTCGAAGGGCTCGAAGAGAAATGGAACGAGACCGACAGCGCCCGGCGCAGCGCGACGTACACGATGCTGCCGACGGGCAACTACACGTTTCGGGTCCAGGCTCGCGGTGCCCGCGGAGACTGGAACGGCAGCGAGCTCAAGATCCGCGTCCCACCGCCTTGGTATGCGACGTGGTATTTCCGGCTCCTGGTCGCCGCATTGCTGCTCACGGCGCTCTGGCTCGCGTACCGCTTGCGCGTGCGCCAGTTGCACCGCCGGTTCGAGATCGCACTCTATGCGCGACTCGGCGAGCGTGCACGCATCGCACGCGACCTGCACGACACCCTGCTGCAGACGTACCAGGCGTCGCTGCTCTGGTTCCGCACGGCCATCGATGCCCTGCCGGAGCGGCCGATCGAAGCGAAACAGCGGCTCGAGCTCGCCCTGGACCGTGCAGAGGCGGCCATCGTCGAAGGGCGCGACACCGTGCGGGGCCTGCGTGCCTCGACCGTCGAGGTCAACGACCTCGCCGAGGCGATCGCTGCGATTGGCGCCGACTTGACCAATGCCCATCCGGCGGCCGACGCTCCCGTTATCGGCGTCGCGGTCGACGGGCCGTCGCGCCACCTGAACCCGCTCGCGCGAGAGGAGGCGTGCCGCATCGCAGGCGAGGCGCTGCGCAACAGCTTCCGCCACGCCGGCGCGCGGCACATCACCGTCACGCTGCACTACGGCGTGCGGCAGTTCCGGCTGACGGTCGCAGACGACGGCAAAGGCATCGAAGCGGCGACGATCGAAGGCCAGGAGCCGGCCAGCCACTTCGGGTTGCCCGGCATGCGAGAGCGCGCCGCCATCATCGGTGGGCAGCTGGACGTCCGCAGCGCGCACGGGCGCGGCACCGAGGTGGAGCTCCGGGTGCCCGGCCGCAAGGCCTACGATGCGGCCACGCACACCAGGCACTGGTGGGATGCATTCCGGCGCGAGCGAGCGCCCGCGGAGAATTCTGACCGCTAGGTCATGGGAGCCTGACACACGGATTGGTTCATGCCGAACGTGCCCCACGCTTCAACGCGCCCGCACCTTCGCACGTGCCACGGCCAGAATGTTTTCGAATGCACCAGGCGCGCAAGCCGCGAACACAAAAAAGGGGCCAACGGCCCCTTCCTTTGGTGGACCGGGGACTCAGCTCTTGAGAGCCACCAGCACCTCGTCCAACATCTTCTTGGCGTCGCCGAACAACATGCGGTTGTTGTCCTTGTAGAAGAGCGGGTTGTCCACGCCCGCATAGCCTGAGGCCATGCTGCGCTTCATCACGATGGAGGTGCGCGCCTTCCAGACCTCGAGCACCGGCATGCCGGCGATGGGGCTGGTCGGATCATCCTGCGCCGCCGGGTTCACGATGTCGTTGGCGCCGATGACCATGGTCACATCGGTGTCCGGGAAGTCGTCGTTCAACTCGTCCATCTCGAACACGATGTCATAGGGCACCCTGGCCTCGGCCAGCAGCACGTTCATGTGGCCGGGCATACGGCCGGCCACCGGGTGGATGCCGAAGCGCACGTTCACGCCCTTCTCGCGCAGGTGTTTGGTGATCTCGAACACCGTGTGCTGCGCCTGCGCCACCGCCATGCCGTAGCCGGGCACGATGATCACGTTCTTGGCCTCGCGCAGCATCTCGGCGGTTTCGGCAGCGAGGATGGGGGTCACCTCGCCCACCGGCTCCGCGGCCGCACCGCCCGGGGCCTTGGGCGCGGCAGCGGTGGTGCCGAAGCCGCCGGCGATCACGCTGATGAAGCTGCGGTTCATCGCGTTGCACATGATGTAGGACAGGATGGCGCCGCTGGAGCCGACCAGTGCGCCTACCACGATCAGCAGGTCATTGCTCAGCATGAAGCCGGTGGCCGCGGCGGCCCAGCCCGAATAGCTGTTGAGCATGGACACCACCACCGGCATGTCGGCGCCGCCGATGGCCATCACCATGTGGATGCCGAACAGCAGCGCAATGCCGCTCATCACGAACAGAGGGAGCATGCCGTCCTGCAGCGTCTCGGCCTGAAGGAACAGGCGGCCGAAGTAGATCACCGCGATCAGGCCGGCCAGGTTCATCCAGTGGCGCCCGGGCAGCAACATGGGCTTGCCGCCGACACGGCCCGAGAGTTTGCCGAAGGCGATGACCGAGCCCGAGAAGGTGACCGCGCCGATGAAGATGCCGATGTAGATTTCCATCGCGTGGATGGTGTGCGCCGCACCCTCGAAGCCCTTGGTGGCTTCCGGGTCCACATAGGTGGCGTAGCCGACCAGCACCGCGGCCATGCCGACCATGCTGTGCATCAGCGCCACCAGCTCGGGCATCTGTGTCATCTGCACGGTGCGCGCGGCATAGAGGCCGATGGCCCCGCCGAACACCATGGCACCAATGATCCAGGGCAGCCCGGCGGCGGTGACCTGCGGGCCAAACACCGTGGCCGCCACGGCCAGCGCCATGCCGATCATGCCGAACAGGTTGCCGCGGCGCGAGGTTTCCTGGTTGGACAGGCCGCCCAGGCTGAGGATGAAGAGAATGGTCGCTCCGATGTAGGAGACCGTGGCCAGACTTGCAGACATTCAGGGTCTCCTTCTTATTTGCGGAACATCGCCAGCATGCGCTGGGTGACGGCAAAGCCGCCGAACATGTTGATGGCGGTCAGCACCAGCGCCGCAGCGGCCAGGCCGATGATCAGCGTGTTGGGCCGCTCGGTGGCATTGGCCATGGGCGAGATCTGCACCAGCGCCCCGATGGCGATGATCGAGCTGATGGCGTTGGTCACGCTCATCAGCGGCGTGTGCAGCGCGGGCTTGACGTTCCACACCACCATGTAGCCCACAAAGCAGGCCAGCACGAACACCGTGAAGTGCGACAGGAACGAGGCCGGCGCGTAGGCGCCCACCAGCGCAAACAGCACGGCCGTGACGCCGGCCACGATGGCCAGCTTGCCCGCGGGCATGGGGCCCGACGGTTCGCCATGGCCACCGCCTTTTTTCACCACCGCGGCGGCGGGCTTGGCCACCGGTTTGGGTGCGGCCACCAGCGGCGGGGCCGGCCAGGTGATCTCGCCGTTCTTGACCACGGTCAGGCCGCGGATCGCATCGTCGTCCATGTTGACGTTGATGACGCCATCCTTGGTCTTGCACAGCTCTTCGCTGAGGCGGAACAGGTTGGTCGCGTACAGCGTGGACGACTGGCGCGCCATGCGCGAGGCCAGGTCGGTGTAGCCGACGATGGTCACGCCGTGGCGCACCACCGCTTCGCCGGGCACGGTGAGCTCGCAATTGCCGCCCTGCTCGGCCGCCATGTCGACGATCACGCTGCCGGGCTTCATGGTCTTCACCATCTCGGCGGTGATCAGCTTGGGCGCCGGTTTGCCAGGAATCAGGGCGGTGGTGATGATGATGTCCACCTCGCGCGCCTGCTTCGCGTACATCTCGCGCTGCGCTTGCTGGAAGCCCTCGCTCATGACCTTGGCGTAACCGCCGCCGCCCGAGCCCTCTTCTTCATAGTCGACTTTGACGAATTCGCCGCCCAGCGAGACCACCTGGTCGGCCACCTCGGCGCGCGTGTCGTTGGCGCGCACGATGGCGCCCAGGCTGGCGGCCGCGCCGATGGCGGCCAGACCGGCCACGCCCGCACCGGCGATGAAGACCTTGGCCGGCGGCACCTTGCCCGCGGCCGTGATCTGGCCGTTGAAGAAACGGCCGAAGGCGTTGGCCGCCTCGACCACCGCGCGGTAGCCACTGACGCCGGCCATCGAAGTCAGCGCGTCCATCTTCTGCGCCCGGCTCAGCGTGCGCGGCAGCGCGTCAATGGAGAGCGCCGTCACCTTTTGGGCCGCGAGCTGCTGCATCAGCTCCGGGTTCTGGGCCGGCCAGATGAAGCCGATCAGCGTCTGCCCTGCGTGCATCAGCGCCACCTCATCTGGCGTGGGCGGGCGCACCTTGAAGACGATGTCGCTGCCACTCCACAGCTCGGCCGCGGTCGGCGCGATGCTGGCGCCGGCCTCGCGGTAGTCGTCGTCGCTGAGCTGGGCCAGCTCGCCCGCGCCGCTTTCCACCACCACGCCAAAGCCCAGCTTGACCAGCTTGACCACAGCGTCGGGCACGGTGGCCACCCGTTTTTCGCCAGTGAAGATCTCGCGCGGCACACCAATGCGCTGCGGGGTGGGGGCGGCTGTGTCGGTCAAAGCGCCAGAAGTCATAAAGAGTCCTTGATGCAGGGGCGTTAAAAAAGGTTGCGAGGCAGCTTAACCGACGACCGCGGAACCCCCGCCCTGCGCAAGCCCTTGTCACATAAGGGTTTGCACGGAGCCCGGTGACCGTCACCCACACGCGGCGCACGGGACATTTCACGATGCGGCAAGACCTCCCGCGCCAAGGAACACCCGAACGGTCGGTCGGGATAATGCAGGCCATGAACACCCGATGGAAACCCAGTGCCACCGTGGCCGCGATCATCGAGCGCGATGGTCGCTACCTGCTGGTGGAAGAACACACGCCCGAAGGCCTGCGCCTGAACAACCCGGCCGGCCACCTCGACCCGGGCGAGAGCCCCGAGCAGGGCGTGGCCCGCGAAACACTGGAAGAGACCGCCCACCGGTTCACGCCCACGGCACTGGTCGGCATCTACCTCTCGCGTTTTCAGCGCCCGGCCACCGGCGAAGACATCACCTACCTGCGCTTTGCCTACTGCGGCGAACTGGGCGACTTCGATGTGCAACGCGATCTCGATACCGGCATCGTGCGCACGCTGTGGATGACGCCCGACGAGTTGCGGGAATGCCCCGAACGCCACCGCAGCCCGCTGGTGCAGCGCTGCATCGACGACCACCAGGCGGGGCACCGCTTTCCTCTGAACACGGTGCACACCGATCCCTCGGTGCAACGCAAGGGCTGATCAGTCGCCGCCACCCACACGGCCACGCAGCTGTTTGACTTGCGAGCGATTCGACTTGCCTTCAAGGCGGCGCTGTTTAGATCCGAAACTGGGTTTGGTGGGCTTGCGCGCCTTGGGCAGCGTGGCCACGCTGTCCACCAGCGCCTGCAGCCGCTCCAGCGCTTCGGCCTTGTTCTGCTCCAGGCTGCGGCTGGTCTGCGCCTTGATGACCACCACGCCTTCGGTGGTGATGCGCTGGTCGCTCAAGGCGAGCAGGCGCTCCTTGATCGCTTCGGGCAGCGACGAAGCGTGCACCGCAAAACGCAGGTGCACGGCGTTGGACACTTTGTTGACGTTCTGCCCGCCCGCGCCTTGCGCGCGGATGGCGGTGAATTCAACTTCGGAAGGATCGACGCGGGACATGCGCGGCAGTGTGCCACGCCGTGGTGGAGGCGCTCGATCAGTAGCGTTCTTTGACGCCTGTGACCATGGCCTTCAACAGCCGGGTGCGCTCGATGCGCCCCATGATCAGCGCAGACGCCGCGTGCAGCCCCACCAGGATGATCAGCGCCTCGCCAATCACCTCGTGCAGCTCCTGCAGCCACTCTTCGCCCCAGTAGGCGTCGAGCCCCTGCATCCAGCCGGTGACGCCCAGCGCGAGCACCATGCCCATGAGCGCCATCATCATCAGCGCGCCCAGCGGGTTGTGCCCCCAGTGAAACTCGGCGTGACCCGAGAACATGCCGCGCACGTGGCGCGCGATGCGCCCCGGCGTCGGAAAAAAATCAGCGAACCGCGCGTGGCGCGATCCGACAAAGCCCCACACCACCCGCGCCAGCACCAGGGCCGAAGCGAGGTAGCCCGCCCATTGGTGGACGGTCTCGCCGTCGTCGAGCACAAAGCTGTTCATCAGCACACAGACCACCAGGGTCCAGTGGAACACGCGGACAAACAGGTCCCAGACCGGTCGGCTGGCGTCAAGGGTGGCAGAAGGCTTCATCGCTCAATCGGGATCACTTGGTTTCGAGAACGGCAGCGGTGGCGGGATCGAAGTAGATCTCGACTTTCTTGCCGGCCTTGTCGAAGCCATAGATCTCGTAGCACTCACCCTTGGAGACCTTGAAGGTCTTGATCTGGTAACCCTTCTCTTCCAGGCCCTTCTTGAACGTGGCTTCGGGCATCCACTTCTCCTTGGGCACATTGCAGATGGGGCCGGCCAGGGCGACACCGGAGGCAGCGATCAACAGGGCGGAGACGACAAACGATTTCATGGAACATCCTTTTCAATAGCAACCCAGCAAGTGCTGGTGGGTGTATTGAAAGGGTTTCACATGAAGTCAACCTTAAGTAGCCTGTGTGAAAGTGTGAGCACCGGTGTGCTCCGTTACAGGTGCGCCGCAGCGAGACGGGTCAGGCGCTTTCGGTGGATGCCCGAGCGCCGCTGCGCCACAGCATCAGCACGGCCAAGAGGGCCGACGCGATCATCAGGAACAGGCTCACCGCGTTGAGCACCGGCGTCGCGCCCTCGCGCATGCGGCCGTACATCAGCACGGTGAGCGGCGCGTCCGAGCCCACCAGCATCAGCGTGGTGTTGAAGTTCTCGAACGACATCAGAAAGGCCATCGCGGCCGCACCGATCATGCTCGGGCGCAGGTAGGGCAAGGTTATGGTCCAGAGCACCGCGAGGCGGCTCGCGCCGAGGTTGTAGGCGGCCTCTTCCAGCGTGCGGTCGAAGCGGCGCAGGCTGGCCGAGACGGTGAGCGTGGCGATGGTCACGATGTAGCAGAACTGGCCCAGGATCACGAGCGGCAGCCCGGGCCGCAGGAAGTCCAGCTCCAGGCCCCAGGTCTCGTCGGCGAAGTTGGCGATGCGGCTCGCGAACGCGAGGATGGAGATGCCCAGGATCACGCCCGGAATCACCAGCGGCACCATGCTCAGCAGCGCAATGGCGCTCTTGCCCGGGAACTCGAAACGTTCCAACAGGAAGGCGTTGCAGGTGCCCACCCCCACCGACAGCAGCGTGACCCACACGGCCACCCAGGCGCTCACGCCGATAGCCTGCAGCAGCTCGGCGTCGAACAGCAGGCCGGTGCGCGCGTCGGTGTTCGCAGTGAACCAGTCGAAGGTAACGCCCATCCACGGCGGGGTCGGGTAGTCGGCGTTGTTGAACGCGAACACCGCCACCACCACCAGCGGCACGAACAGGAACACGAAGAAGGCCGCGACGAACGCACCAAGGCCGAAACGTTGCAACGGGGGACGGGGCAGACTGGGGATCATGGGCGAGCCTCTTTCATCACGAAGCTTTCATGACGGCACCGAAGCGCTGCCCGGTCAGTCGGAGTCCGATCCACACCAGCAGGCTGGACAGCGCCAGCAGCAGGAAGCCGAAGGCCGCGCCCTGGTTCCAGTTGAAGCGGGTGATGAACTGGGTGTAGATCTGCTCGGTGAACCAGAGCGAGTTTTTGCCGCCCAGCAGCGTGGGCGTGAGGTAGTTGCCCAGGCAGAGCATGAAGACCACGATGCAGCCGGCCGCGATGCCCGGCGCGGCGTGCGGGATGACGATGCGGCGCACGATGTTGGCCGTGCTGCCGCCGAGGTCGTAGGCCGCTTCGATCAGGCTGTCGTCCAGGCTCTCCAGGCTGTTGACCAGCGGGATCACCATGAACAGCAGCGAGGCGTAAACCAGGCCCACGAGGATGGTGGCGTCGTGGTACAGCAGCTCCACCGGTTGGTCGGCCAGACCCGTGGCCTGCAGCAGACCCGAGACCACGCCGGTCTCGCGCAGCAAAATCAGCCAGCCCAGCGTGCGCACCATCTCGCTGACCCAGAAGGGCAGCAGGCACAGCACCAGCAAGACCATCTTCATGCGCCCGCGCGCCACCTTGGCGATGTACCAGGCGGCGGGGAACGCGAGCAGCAGCGTGAACACCGTCGCCAGCACCGACACCGTGGCCGTGCGCACAAAGGTGTTCCAGTACAGCGGCTCGTCCACGAAGGTGCGGTACTGGTCGAGGCTGGCCGCGTACTCGCCGGGGCCGACGCGCGCCTGCAGCGAGAGCACGAGCAGCTCCACGTGCGGCAGGATCACCAGCCCGCCCAGCCACAGCAAGGCGGGGGCCAGCAGCAGGCCGAGCATCCAGCGGCGGTGGGTGGCGATGTCGCTCATGGCATCAGGCACTGAAACACCAGGCCTGCGCGGGCTGGTAACCGAAGTGCACGGTCTCGCCCGTCTTCAGGTCGGCCAGGCGGCCGGTCAGCGGCAGCGCGATCTGCAGCGCTGTGTCGCTCTTGTCTTCGCGCACCTGCACGGTGGAGTTGCCGCCGTCAAACAGCACGCTCTGCACCTTCGCTGTCCAGGCCGGTTCACCGGCCGGCAGCTCGCGCGCGCTGCGCCCGATCTCGATGGCTTCGGGGCGGATGAACAGCAGGGCCTGCTGCCCCACGTCCACCTGGCCCACGCGCTGCGACCACAGGCCCATGCCGCTCGGTGTGCGCAGCAAGACCTGCTCGCCGCTGCGCGATTCGATGGTGCCTTCAAAGCGGTTGTTGTTGCCGACAAAGCCCGCGACGAACGCGGTCTGCGGCTGGTAATACAGCTGCTGGGGCGTGCCCAGCTGCTCGAAGCGGCCGTGGTTCATGACCGCGACCTGGTCCGACATGACCAGCGCTTCCGACTGGTCGTGCGTGATGTAGACGAAGGTGGTGCCAACCTCGGCCTGCAACTGTTTGAGCTCCACCTTCATGTGCTCGCGCAGCTTGAGGTCGAGCGCGCCCAGCGGCTCGTCGAGCAGCAGCAGCGCGGGCTCCAGCACCAGCGAGCGCGCGATCGCCACACGCTGCTTCTGTCCGCCCGAGAGCTGATCGATGCGCTTGCCCTCGCTGCCGGGCAGGCCGACGCGCCGCAGCATGTCGGTGACCTTGGCCTTGGCGGTCGCGCCCTTCACGCCGCGGCGCTCCAGGCCGTAGGCGATGTTCTCGCCCACATTCATCATCGGGAACAGCGCCAGGTGCTGGAACACCATGTTCACCGGGCGCCGGTTAGGGGGCACGCCGTTCATCGACACGCCCTTGATGCGCAGGTCGCCCGCGTCGGGGGCGATGAAGCCCGCGATCATGCGCAGCAAGGTGGTCTTGCCGCAGCCCGAGGGGCCCAGGATGGAGAAGAAGGACCCCTGGCGCACCTCGAAGCTCAAATCGTCGACCGCCGCAAACGCGCCATAGCGCTTGCGGACGGCCTGGATCTGAAGATCGGGTGTGCCCGCGCGGTCCGTGGCGTTCACGGCGGCGGGCATGGGCTTACTTGGCGGCTTTGACGCGGTCGAGCACGCGGCCTTCGATGTCTTCAATGCCAGCAGGCACGGCCGGGTACCACTTGATGTTCTTGATCGCGGCCTCGGGGAAGCTCTCGGCGAACTGCTTCTTGAGCACCGGGTCCATCAGCTGGTCTGCGCCCTTGCTGGCGGTGAAGTTGCCCGCCGACCCGGCCACCTTGGCGGCGATCTCGGGACGCATGTTGAAGTTGATCCAGGCGTAGGCGGCCTCGTCGTTCTTGCCTTTGGCCGGCAAGGCGAAGGTGTCGACCCAGCCCAGCGCGCCCGACTTGGGCGCGATGAACTTGATGTCGGCGTGGGTCTTGTTCAGGCCCCAGCCGCCGGTGTCCCACATCATGGCGGTGGTCAGCTCGCCCGAGCGCATGCCGGCGAGCAGCTGGTCTTTGCCGTCCCAGTAGAACTTCACATTCTTCTTGCACTCGGTGAGCGCCTTGCCCACGTCGTCCATGAGCGCGCCGTAGGCCTTGGCGTCGCTGTACAGCGCAAACGGGTTCTTGCCGCTGGCGAAGGCAAAGGCGATCAGCGTGGGGCGCTTCAGGCGCATGCTGACCTTGCCGGCGTTGTCGGCCGCGCAGAGGTCGGTGTAGTCGGCCGCCTTGGAGGTCTTGGTGTTGATCACCAGGCCGTCGGTGCCCCAGATGTGCGGCAGGCCATAGACCTTGCCGTCGATGCTGGTGTTCAGGCGCGTGGCTTCGAGCATGGGCGCGATGAACTGGTCGGACTTGATCTTGCTCAGGTCCATGGGCTTGTAGATCTTGAACTCGCTCTGCGGGCCGGCGATGCGGTCCTGGCTGGGCTGGGCGAGGTCGAAGCCGGCGCCGGCGGTGGCGCGCAGCTTGGAGATCATCTCTTCGTTGTTCGAGAGCGTGACCTCGACCTTGATGCCGGTCTCTTTGGTGAACTGCTCCAGCACGTCCTTGGGCACGTAGTCGGCCCAGGTCAGCAGGCGCAGGGTCTTGTCTTGGGCCTGTGCGGCACCGGCGGCCAGCAACAGCGTGGCCAGAACAACGCGGGACAACTTGCTCTTCATGGGGAGATCGCTTTCAGGGTGTGCTTGGGTTGGGATGGCGCCACAGCGCGTGTGGGCCCGGTGACGGCCAGACGCAGAATCCGGCAAAGCCCACCATAAGTCAATACCGTGAAAACCGCGTGACAGCCGCGGCCCCTGTGGCGCTCTCGCTCACGCTGCGGTGAGATGCACCGCGTCAAAACCCAGGTGGTGCAGGCATTCGCGCAGGATCAGCACCAGCGCGTCACCCGCTGGATCGTCGAAACCGCTGCCGTGCGCCTGGGGCGCACCCACCGCCCGCGCCGCCAGCTGCTGGTACTCGCGCTCGATCTGCGCGAGCGGAATGGCCTCGTGCGTCAGGCCCCAAATGGCACCAGCGCGTTGCAACGGTGCCATGGCCCCGGCCGCGACCCCCAGGCGGGCACCCGCGGGAATGTGGCCCGCCAGCGGCTGGATCGCGTCTTCCACGGTCTGGATCGCGTGCTCGATGGCCAACGCCGACGGCCCTTGCTTCGAGACAGGCACGGGCCAGAGCGTGCCGAGCCCGATGGGCAGGCGCCAGCGCTGTTCGCTTCCGTCCGGCAGCGACAGCACCGCCGTGGTCTCGGCGGTACCGATGGCGAGGTGCAGGGTGCTGGGCAAGGCAGGGGCGTTCATCGCAATCTCCTCAAGTCAAGCCGCGACGGCATCCGGCGCGAGCGCGCGCACCAACAGCGCGAGCACCCGCTCGTCGATGCCGTGGCCCAGCCCGGGCAGCACGTCCACCGTCGGGCTCGCGCCCAGCGCCCGCAGGCGCTCAGCCGCCTCCACGCTGTGGGCCGCGGGGATCACCGGGTCCTGCGTACCGTGGATGAAATGCAGCGCCGTGCCAACCGGCGCCACCCGCGGCGGCTCGGCGAACCGCCCAGCCATCGCGACCACGCGCGAGGCCAGCGGCACCGCCTGCTGCGTCGACTCCAGCGCCATGATCGCGCCCTGCGAAAAGCCCGCCAGTGCCGTGGCCGTGGCGTCCAGCCCGGTGCGGGCCTGCCAGGCCTTCACGGTCTGCACGAAACGCGGCATCACCGCCGCGATGCGCTCGACACGGTTCGCCTCATCGATGCCGCGCACCGAAAACCACTGCCAGCCACTGCCCATGTCGGACGGAAACGGCGAGCGCACGCTGACCACCCAGCGGTCGGATCGCGCCAGCACCTGGCCCAGCGGCAACAGGCCCTCGGGGCTCGCGCCCACGCCGTGGAACAGCAGCACCAGCTGGCGCGCAGCCTCGCTGGGCTGATGAAGGATCAGGTCGTCGGTGTTCATCATCGGTTCCATCAGGCGGCCTCGGCCAGGGCCGGCGCTTCGGCCACCGACGGAATGGCGCCAAACAGGTACGAGTCCATCGACAGCACGCCGTAGGTGATGCCGCCGTCAATGCGCGTGACCGGCACCTCGGCGCCCGCCGCACCAGCGGCCACCATCAGCGGCCAGAGGTGCTCGGCCGTGGGATGCGAGCGCTGGGCGTGCGGCGCCGCCGCCATCGTCTGCTGCAGGCGCGCGTGGTCGCCGTTGCGCAGTGTCTGGTGAATCCAGGCCGCGAACTCGGCCGCGTAGGTTTCGCTTTGCGCGTCGGGTGCGTCGAAGCGCACCTCGTAGAGGTTGTGGGTGAGGCTGCCCGAGCCGATGATGAGCACGCCCTCTTCCGCCAGCGGCGCCAAAGCCTGGCCATAGGCGTAGGCACGCTCACCGTCCAGCCGCGCGGGCAGCGACACCTGGAACACCGGAACATCGGCCGCCGGGAACAGGTACAGCAGCGGCACCCAGGCACCGTGGTCCAGCCCCCACTGGGCATCGGCCGCCACCGGCCAGCCGGCAGCGCCCAGCACCTCGATCACGCGCTGCGCCACGGCGGGCGCACCAGGGGCCGGGTAGTTCAGCTGGTACAGCGCAGGCGGAAACCCGCCGAAGTCGTGCACCGTCTGCGGCGCGGCACTGGTCGCCACGCGCGGCTCGCGCGTCATCCAGTGCGGCGAGACGATCAGGATGGCCTTGGGGCGTGGCAGCGTCTTGCCCAGCGCCGTGAGCGCCGGGCCGGCGATGCCGGGGTCGATGGCGAAGGTGGGAGAGCCGTGGGAAATGAACAGGGTGGGGAGGCGGGTCATGGGGGTCTTTCACAGAGCCACCTTGCGGCGGCGATGGATCAGACTTTAGGACGCAGGCCGGGTGCGTGGGTTCTGGCGGTTTGCAGGTTGGCGTCAAAAGCGTTGAAGGTCCGAACGGGCCTTGTTCGTGGTGCCGGTAGCTCAGACCTCACTTCGCGCATGCGGCATATCAAGCCTGCCAACCAGCGATTTGTTGAGCCAACAGACTCCTGCGCTGCCCGATGGCAACAACTTTCAAAGCCACCGTAGACTCAGAACACAAGGAGGAACACAGATGTCAACGCTCACACCAAACCCACCCGCCCAGCGATCCAGCTTCGTGACCACGCTCGCCTGGATCACGATCATCCCGGCGGGGCTGGGTGTCGTCATTTCGACCTTGCAAAACATCTTTTTCTTCACCGTGATGCCGATGGACCAGATGTCCATGCCGTCCGGGCCGCAAATGGAGCAGATGCCAGCGTTCGTCACCTTCATGTTGGCCCACATGCGCGCGATGTTTGTGGCGTTCTGGCTGATGACCGTGGTTTCGCTGGCATCGGGCATTGGCCTTCTTCGTCGGAAGGAATGGGCCCGGCTGTTCTTCATCGCCCTGATGGGGCTGAGCATCGTGTGGAACATTGCCGGGGTCTTCATCCAGCAATCGTTCTTCTCTGCCATCCCCTCGATGGCAGACGTGCCCCCTGAGTTCAACGCCCAGTTTGCGAGCATGGCGTCGACGATGTGGATTGTTTCTATCGCCATCGCGGTGGCCTTTTCGGCGGTGTCGGTCTGGCTGATCTGGCGTTTGAGCTCGGCACCGATCAAGGCAGAGTTTGGTACTGCACCTTGAGTTGCAAGGGGCTCCACATGAGGCTATTTGGCCGGTCGAACAAAAAGCAGATGACCGATCCCAACCTCGGGTTGTTGACGCAAGACCGGCGTGGCTGGAGCGGCCACTTGCCTTGGCCGGACAGCTCGCAACGCATCTCCCTGCGAATTGAGAGCACAGGCGAACCACCAAATGACAGCGTTGGAACGGCCGTATGGGCCTGTTTAGGCAACTACTCCACGCTCTCGGGCCGCCTGCGCAGTGCCCCCTTCTCCTTGTGGCAACCGTACGTTGCTCAGCGCCTGTGGGAAGAAGAATGGCCGACCTCACCCGAGATGCTGTGGGCGCAGCTAAAACTTGATGGGATCGAGGTTCAGCGGTCCGGTGAAATCGTTCTGTTGTACGCGTTCAAGGGCGAGGTCTGGCCAGATGCAATCTTCTCCGTACAGGTGAGCGGGGCAGACGTCCACCCACTTCATTTGGACGATTGACAACGCATCGAAGCCGGCTGAACTTCCTCACCTCGATCCCATGCTTCTGCAGCGCGTAGTCCGTCTTCCGGGTGTGATCTTGAGCAAGCGGGTTGCTTCCCGATTTATGTGCCGCATTCACCGCTTTTAGTGCGGTGAAAATGACGGTCATTCGCCGCAGCACTACTGCCGCTGCACCCTCCGCAGAAAGTCCCCCACCGAAAGAATCTCGATCCCCCGATACGGGTGCATCGAGATCAGGTGCGCCTTGTCGCCGGACACGATGCAGTCCGCACCAACCGAAACCGCCAGCGAGAGAAACATGTTGTCCTTGGGGTCCGCGCAATCGGTGCAGACCTGGTTGACCTCCGCGATCTCGCTGGCTTGTTCAAAACTGGCCAGGAAATCAAACCGGGTGAACACCTTTTCAATGAAGTAGCGGTCGAACTTCGGGCGAGTGAGCACCGACCGCAGTTCTTCGAATGTGTCCTCTGATCGATACACGCGGCCCATCAGCAAAGCTGCCATCACCGCCTGCGCGGCGGGCGACTGGGGATAGATGGCGGCGCTGATGAGGACGCTGGTGTCGAGGACGACCTTTTCAGGTACGGAGCTCATGGACGAGTCGGTTGATGTCGTCCATGCTCAGATCAGGCTCGCCCTGCGGCATGGTCTGGGCGCGCCCTTCAAGGTAGCGATTCATCGTGGCGGCTGCGCGCAGGCGCAGCAGCTCTTCCCCTTCCTTGTAAGACAGGAGCATCAGGGCCGGACGCCCGTACTGGGTGATGGTGACCACTTCGCCGCTTTTGGCGATATCTGCCGCCGCACCAAAGTTGGCTTGCACCTTGGCTGAGGTGAGGGTTTGCATGCCGTTACCCACAAGTTGGTTGAAATGGCCATGTTACCCAACATAGACAACAAGTCAAGCCATTGGCCTAAGCCCCAGACCCGCCCCTCAAAGGCCCGGCTGGGATAATCCACCCCATGGCAAACAAGCAACGTGTGGTGGTCGGTTTGAGCGGGGGCGTGGACTCTGCGGTGAGCGCGCACCTGCTCAAGCAGCAGGGCTACGAGGTCATCGGCATCTTCATGAAGAACTGGGAGGACGATGACAACAGCGAGTTCTGCTCGTCCAACATTGACTTCGTGGACGCGGCCTCGGTGGCCGACGTGCTGGGCATCGAGATCGAACACGTCAACTTTGCCGCCGAGTACAAGGACCGCGTGTTCGCCGAGTTCCTGCGCGAGTACTCGGCCGGGCGCACGCCCAACCCCGACATCCTGTGCAACGCCGAGATCAAGTTCAAGGCCTTTCTCGACCACGCGATGCGCCTGGGCGCCGAGAAGATCGCGACCGGGCACTACGCACGGGTTCGTTTGAATGACACCACCGGGAAACACGAGCTGCTCAAGGGCCTGGACCCGCTGAAGGACCAGAGCTACTTCCTGCACCGGCTGAACCAGGCGCAGCTGAGCAAGACGCTGTTCCCGGTGGGCGAGCTGCCCAAGACCGAGGTGCGCCGCATCGCGGCCGAGATCGGCCTGCCTAACGCGAAGAAGAAAGACAGCACCGGCATCTGCTTCATCGGCGAGCGGCCGTTTCGCGATTTCCTCAACCGCTACATCGCCAAGGAACCGGGGCCGATCAAGGACCCGACGGGCCGCACCATCGGGCAGCACGTGGGCCTCTCGTTCTACACGCTGGGTCAGCGCCAGGGCCTGGGCATCGGTGGCATCCGAGAAAAGGGCGCGCAGAAAGGCGGCAACGAGCACGAGCCCTGGTTCGTCGCGCGCAAGGACATGGAGAAGAACATTCTGTGGGTGGTGCAGGGCCACGACCACCCCTGGCTGCTCTCGCCTGCGCTGCGCGCCGAGGACCTGAGCTGGGTCGCGGGCGAGGCGCCGCAGGTGACCGACATCGCCGCCAAGACGCGTTACCGCCAGGCCGATGCGCCCTGCACGCTGGCGACCGACGCCACCGGCATCACGCTGCGGTTTGCCGAGCCGCAGTGGGCCGTGACGCCGGGGCAGAGCGCCGTGCTGTACGACGGCGAGGTCTGTCTGGGCGGCGGAGTGATCCACACCGAGGCGGCCAACCACCCTTGAAGTGACCCCCGCCGCGCTTCGCGCGACCCCCTCAAAAGGGGGCGGCACTGGCCGCCCGGCAAAGCCGGCCCGGCGGTGCCCTCGGTGGCCCACCGTCATGCAGCTGGGTTGCGCTCCGGCGCCGTGGAAAACTGATTGAGCTTGACAGCGCTCAATCCGCCGTGATCTTGCGCTCCTTGACGATGGCGGCCCACTGGGCAGATTCTTTCTTCATGAACGCCGCGAACTCGGCGCGCGTGGTGGGCTGTGGGGTCAGTCCGTGGTGCTTCAACGCGTCCTTCACGCCCGCGTCGTTCAGCGCCTTCACGATCTCCTGGTTCCAGCGATCGAGCAGTGGGACAGGGGTCTTGCCCGGCGCCACGAAGGCGTACCAGTTCAGCGCCTCAAAGCCGGGGTAGCCGGCCTCGGCCACGGTGGGGATGTGGGGCAGGTAGGCCGGGCGCGTGAGGCCGGTGGTGGCCAGCGGCACCAGCTTGCCGCTCTCGATGTGCGGCATGGCCGTGGGCGGCGCCGAGAAGTACGAGGCGATGCGCTCGCCCAGCAGGTCCTGCAGTGCGGGCGCGCCGCCTTTGTAGGGCACGTGGACCATGTCGATGCCCGCGCGCTGGTTGAACAGCTCGCCCGCCAGGTGCGAGGCCGAACCGGGGCCGGTAGAGGCGAAGTCCACGCTGCCGGGTTTTTTCTTCTCCAGCTGCACGAACTCGGCCAGCGTCTTCACGCCCAGGCCTTTGTGCACCACGAGCACGTTGGGAAAGTACACGCCGCCCGAGATGGGGGTGAGGTCCACAAAGGGGTCGTAGGCCAGCTTCATCAGATGTGGGGCGATGGTGAGCGGGCCAACCGACCCGAACAGCAGCACCGAGCCGTCGGGCGCCGCCTTGGCGACGAACTGGTGCGCGATGTTGCCGCCGGCGCCGCCCTTGTTCTCCACGATCACGGTCTGGCCGATGTTCTCGCCCAGCTTCTTGGCGATCAGGCGCGCGGCCGCGTCGGCGGCGCCGCCGGCCGCGAAGCCGACCACCAGGGTGACGGGCTTTTTGGGCGGGAAGTCCTGGGCCCGGGCCAGGCTGCCCAGCGCGACGGAGGAAAGGGCGATCGTGGTGGCGCGCAGGAAGTATCGTTTTTGCATGGTGAGGTCTCCTCGGTGAGGTTCTTGGGGTGGAAATCGTGGGGAAGAAAACGGTCGAACAGCGCTGCGGCTCAGTCGGCACTCAGGCCGACGGGGTTGGGCAGGCGCTTCTCCACCGCGTGCCGCAGCAGCGCGGCGGTGCGGAAGATGCCGTGGCCGAACTTGTTGTAGGGCATGGTGGCGAAGAGCGCCATCACCGCGCCCAGGTGCAGGCACAGGGTCAGCGCCAGGGCCGGTGTGCCGCGCGCGGCCCACAGGGCCAGGCCGCTGGTGGCGGTGAGGAACAGCAGGGCGATGAAGCCAAGGTCCATGGGCTTTTGCGCGGCGTCGCCGTGTTGCGGGTGGCGCTTCAGGTTCAGGCGCCACAGGCCCGCCGTGCCCAGCGCGAGGCTCACGCCGCCCACCGCGCCCAGCAGTTTGGGCAGGCTGGGCAGGTCGTAGGGCGCGGGCTGGCCCAGCAGGTAGTGGTAGAGCGTGGCCACGCTGGTGGCGGCAAAACACAGCATGAAGCCGTAGAAGGTGAGGTGGTGGAAGCGCCGGCGCGAGAGCGTGTAAGCGTCGTCCTCGTTGTGGCAGCCCTCGCCGTGGCCACCGTCCAGGTACTTCAGGCGCAGCACGGCATCGGCCGCCTCGGCGGTGGCTGGCGCCGACAGCGGGGCGCCGCTGGTGGCAGGTGTCACATCGCGCCAGAAGCGGCGCACGCCCAGGGCCAGTGCCAGCGTGGCGAACAGGAACACCGGCGCGAACAGACTCACGAGCAGGTTGTGCGGAAAGATGCCGTAGAAGTTGCCGCCCGGCGCGCTCCACAGCGCACCCAGGCCTTGCCCATTGAGCACCACGGCCAGCACCAGGAACAGCGCGAGACCGGCCGCCAGCGCCAGCGACAGCGTGAGCCCCTGGCGCTGGTAGAGCCGGCCCAGCGCCGGCGGCCAGGCGTAGTCCACGTAGGTCTGGCCGCGCACCTGGGCCATGGCCTGCGGCACGTTCACCGCAAACTCGTGCGGCGGCGCGTACTGGCAGGCGTGCAGGCAGGCGCCGCAGTTGTGGCAGAGGTTGGCCAGGAAGTGGATGTCGGCCTTGCCGAATTCGAGCCGGCGCGTCATGGCCGGGAACACGGCGCAGAAACCTTCGCAGTAGCGGCAGGCGTTGCAGATCTGCATCTGGCGCGCCACCTCGGTTTCGGGGGCGGACAGCACGGTCTCGCCGTTCGCCAGAGCGCTGGCGTCGCGCGCGAGGGCTTCAAGCGTGTGCATGGTGGGCTCCTGTGGCGGTGGTGCGGGTGGCCTGGGCGGCCCGGGCCGCGTTCGTGCCGGCGATGCGGCCGAACGCCGTGCCGATGCTCATGCCCACGCCCGCCGTGTAACCCTGGCCCAGCACGTTGCCGGCCATCATTTCGCCGGCGACGAAGAGGTTGTCGCTGGGCTGGTGGTTGAAGCGCACGGCCGCCGTGTCGTCGGTGTGCAGGCCCAGGTAGGTGAAGGTCACGCCGGGCTTGAGCGCGTAGCCGTAATAGGGCGCGGTGTCGATCGGCCGCGCCCAGTGCGTCTTGGCCGGGGTGACGCCCTCGGTGTGACAGTCGTCGAGCGCGGTGTGGTCAAAGGTGCCCACGCGGCAGGCGGCGTTGTAGCCGTCCATCGTGCGCATGAAGGTGTCCACATCCAGGCCGAGCTTGAGCGCCAGCTCGGGCAGGCTGTCGGCCTTGACGCCCGGGAACACCGGCGGCATGAAGCGGCCGATGGCCTTGCTGTCGATGATCGAATAGCCGATCTGCCCCGGCTGCTGCGCCACCAGGCGGCCCCAGATCGCGTAGCGCTTGGGCCAGAAATCCTCGCCCTCGTCGTAGAAGCGCTCGGCCTCGCGGTTCACCACCACGCCCAGCGACACGCAGTCGATGCGCGTGCAGATGCCGCCGTCGTAGAGCGGCGCGCGCGCGTCGATCGCCACCATGTGCGCCTGTGTCGGGTCGCCGATGCGGTTGGCGCCGTGCTCGTCGAGCAGGTGGCGCAGCAGCACACCCTGGTTGAAGGCCGTGCCGCGGATCAGGAAGTTGTCCGACGGCCATTCGCCGCGCTGGTTCTGGCCCCAGGCCTCGCGCAGCCAGTCGCGGTTCGATTCAAAACCGCCGGCGGCCAGCACGCAGGCCTTGGCGGTGATGCGTTCGCCGTTCACGTGGGCGGCGACGAAGCGGCCCTCGTGCATCTCGATGCGGTCCACCGGCGCGTTGTATCGGACCTGCACGCCGAGTTTTTCAGCGCTGCGGAAGTAGGCGTTCACCAGCGCCTTGCCACCGCCCATGAAGAAGGCGTTGGTGCGCGCCACGTGCAGCGTGCCGGCCAGCGCGGGCTGAAAGTGCACACCATGGCGGCGCATCCAGGGCCGGCAGGTGGCCGAGGCGCGAATCACCAGCCGGGCCAGTGCCTCGTTGGTCTTGCCGCCGGTGACCTTCAGCAGGTCCAGCCAGAACTCTTCTTCGGGGTAGGCATCGACCAACACATCCTGCGGCGCATCGTGCATGCAGCGCAGGTTGCGGGTGTGGGCGGAGTTGCCGCCACGCCATTCGCGCGGCGCGGCTTCGAGCAGCAGCACGCTGGCGCCGGCCTCGCGGGCCATGAGGGCGGCGCACAGGGCGGCGTTGCCGCCGCCGATCACCAGGACATCGGGGTCCGTTGACATGGGTTTCCTTCTGCTTTCTCTCGTGGGGCGCCGGAATCCATCCGGCGCATGAGGGAATGTAGAAAGAGCAGCGCCCGCTGTGCAGCGGGCTCACGTCATGGGGGCATCACGAAGTGTGATGGGTGGCAGGCGCGGCGGCGAGGGCGGTGGCACCGAACCACCGGCCGTCGCTCAGCAGCGAGCGCACGCAGTCCAGCAGCACCACGCGCGCGGCCAGTGCTGCGGGGGTCAGCTCGTCGTCCGACAGGGTGCACAGCAGGTTCACGCGGCGCGCGGGGGCGTCGGTGAGGCGCGCGCACTGGAAGCGCTGCGGTGCGTCCGGGTAGCGGCCCAGGGCCGCCCAGGGCTGCAGCGTGGAACCCAGGCCAGCGTCGACAGCCGCCATCACCATGGCGAGCGAGTCCACCTCCAGCACCACGCGCGGGGCGATGCCGGCGCCGGCAAACGCCGTGTCCAGGGTGCTGCGCAGACCGTGCGGGCCGGTGGGCAGGATCAGCGGCTCGTCGGCCAGGTCGGCGATGGCGATCTCGGCGGGCAGGCGCGGCGCGGCGGCTCGGCGCACGAGAAACAGGTCTTCCTCCAGCAGCGGCTGCACGCCCCAGCGCCGCCCGCCACCGGCCTGCCGGGTCTGGTGCAGCCGCGTGTCGAACAGCACCGCCAGGTCGAGCTGGCGGGCGTTGAGCATGGCCGTCAGATGGCCCGACATGCTCTCCACCATGTGCAGGCGCACGTCCGGGTAACGCTCGCGCATGGCCTGCATGAGCGGTAGTCCGAGCACCGCCGAGGTGGTGGGCGCCAGCCCCACGCTGACGGTGCCCGACAGGCGCGCCTGCTGCGCCACGCGCATGGCCTGCTCGGCATGGCGCAGGGTGAGCTGGGCCTCGCGGAAGAACGCCACACCCGCCTCGGTGGGCGACACGCCGCGCGGCGTGCGGTGGAGCAGGCGCGTGGAGAGTTCGCCCTCCAGCCGCGTGATCTGCTGGCTGAGCGCGGACTGCACCATGTCCAGGTCCGCCGCCGCCCGGCTCATGGAGCCGAGCTCGACGATGCGAACGAAGTAGCGCAACTGCCGCAGTTCCATGAAGCGTCCTTGTTTCAGGTGGCACAACCGGCGCCCGCGCTGCGGGATCGGTCGGTGTTCTACGCGGTGGATTATTGGCCGGCGATGCGCTCTACGCCCGATTTCAAGACCCGGGGCGGGCACCGGGCCTGTGTTTCTCTGAACTGGGTTAGGCTCATCGCCTGATTCATACAGGGGAAACTTTCATGCTGTTCCATTGGCGCCATGGTGCGGAAGTTCTGTGTGTTTGGGGGGCGCTGGTCGGCACGGCATCGGCGCTGCAGATCACCCAGCTGAGCCCGCAGGGCGAGGTCGCCAAGGTGCGGCAGGTGGTGGCGCAGTTCGACGCCCCAGCCGTGAATTTCGGCAGCCAGAACCGGCCGCCGCCGCTGAGCCTGAGCTGCAACGATGCGGCCGCCACGGCCGGCCAGGGCCGCTGGACCTCGGACCGCTCCTGGGTCTTCGATTTCAACCAGATGCTGCCGCCCGGGGTGACGTGCACGCTGCAGGTGGCACCCGGTTTTCGCAGCGCTGCGGGCCAGGCGCTGAGCGGCACGCAGCGCTTCGCATTCCAGACCGGCGGGCCGGTGGTGCGGCAGTCGTTCCCTGGCGACGGCGCCACCATCGAAGAAGGCCAATATTTCCTGCTGCGCTTCAACGGAGCGGTGGCGCCCGAGAGCGTCAAGGCCCACGCGCACTGCGCCATGGACGGGCTGGGCGAGCGCATCGCCGTGCGGCTGTTGACCGGCGAGCCGCGCGATCAGCTCATTCAGGCGCGCGGCTGGAACACGAAAGACACTCCCGCTGACCAGCTGGTGGCGCTCGCCTGCCAGCGCCAGCTCACGCCCTCGGCCCAGGTGCGGCTGGTGCTGGGCAAGGGCGTGGCCACGCCCGGCGGCGTCGCCACGCGCCAGGCGCAGACGCTGAACTTCAGCGTGCGCGAACCGTTCCGCATCGAGTTTTCTTGTGAACGCGAAAACGCCCAGTCGGCCTGTCTGCCGCTGCGCCCGATGTCGCTGCGCTTCAACACGCCGGTCACCGCCAGCCAGGCGCTGGCGGTGCGCCTGCAGCCCACGGGCGCTGGCCAGGCCATCGCCCCGAGGCTGGAGAACGGCAGCGAGGGCGAGGCCGTGGTCGAAGGCATTGAGTTCGCGCCGACCTTGGCAGAAAACACGGCCTACACGGTCGCGCTGCCCAGCGGTTTTGTGGACGCCTCGGGCCGCGCGCCGGCCAACGCCAGCGCGTTCCCGCTGAAGGTCGCCACCGGCCTGATGCCGCCGCTGGTGAAGTTCGCCGCCGCGCCGTTTGGCGTGGTCGAGCGACTGGCCGAACCGGGCGGTACCGCGCTGCTGGCGGTGACGGTGCGCCAGGTCGAGCCCGAGCTCAAAGCCATGGGCCTGCGGCTCGGCGCCAGCCAGGTCAGCGACTTGAAGTTGGCCGACGACGCCGAGATCATTGCCTGGTACCAGCGGGTGGCCACCTTCAACGACCGCGAGGTGTCGCGCAAGCTGGCCAGCCAGTGGGTCAAGACGCCCTTGCCCAAGGTGGTCGACAAGGACAACAAGGAGTGGGTCGACGCGCGCATGCTGGGCCTGCTGCAGGGCCTGCCACAGGTGCGACCCGTCACCCTGCCCCAGGCGGCGGCCGGCGACCCGCGCCCGATGGAGGTGGTCGGTATTCCGCTGCAGCCGGGCTTTCATGTGCTGGAGATCGCTTCGCCCCGGCTGGGCCAGAGCCTGCTGGACGAACGCCACGGCGCCCGGCGGACCATGTACGTGCGCACCTCGGCGCTGGTGACCAACCTGGGCGTGCATTTCAAGCTGGGCCAGGAGAACGCACTGGCCTGGGTGACCACGCTGGACAAAGGCAAGCCGGTGGCCGGGGCCGCCGTGAAGGTGTCGGACTGCCAAGGCAAGGTGGTGGCTCAGGGCGTGACCGACAAGACCGGCGTGGTGCGGCTCGACGGCCTTCCGGCCCGCGCGCCCGCGTGCGCCATGGGCCAGACCGAGGGCGACGACGAACATGGCGCCGGCGCCTGGTTCGTCAGCGCACGCGCGAAATCGCCCGACGGCGTGGACGACCTCGCCTTCACCTGGAGCGACTGGAACCGGGGCATCGAGTCGTGGCGCTTCGACCAGCCCACCGGCGACCTCAGCCGCTCGACGCTGCGCGCCCACACGGTACTGGACCGCGCCCTGCTGCGCGCGGGCGAGAAGCTGTCGATGAAGCACTTCGCGCGGCTGGAGAGCCTGAAGGGCTTTCGCCTGCCGGAGCTGAAGACCGGCGAGCTGGTCATCACCCACCAGGGCAGTGGACAGGAATTCAAGCAGCCCGTGGCCTGGCGCAAGACCGCCACTGGCGGCCTGAGCGCGGTCAGCGAGTGGTCGATTCCGCCGGCCGCGCGTCTGGGGCTGTACACCGTGCAGCTGCTGCAGGACGCGGGCCAGCAAGGCACCGAACAGGTGGAGACCGCGCAGTTCCGGGTGGAGGAATTCCGCCTGCCGGTGCTCGAAGGCCAGCTCAGCGCCAACGACAAGAAGCCGCTGATCGCGGTGAACAGCGCGCCGGTGGACCTGCAAGTCAACTACCTCTCGGGCGGCGGCGCTTCGAACCTCGCCACGCAGGTGTCGGCGCTGCTGCGGCCCCGCTCCCTCGCGTTCGACGGCTACGAGGGTTTCAGCTTCCGGCCCCCGCGCGGGCCGCAGGCCAACGAGGGCGAGCGTGACGATGGCGACGACGGCAGCGCCGGCCAGACGCTGGTGGCCGACAAGCTGCCGCTGACCCTGGACAAGAACGGCCGGGGCCGCACGGTCATTGAAGACCTGCCGGTGGTGAGCTCGCCGCAGCAGCTGCTGATCGAGGCCAGCTACGCCGACCCCAACGGCGAGACCCAGACCCTGCGTCAGGTGGGCACGCTCTGGCCGGCGGCGGTGGTGGCGGGCATCAAGACCGAGGGCTGGGTGTCCACCCGCCAGCAGGCGCGCTTCCAGGCGCTGGCGCTCGGCATCGACGGCCAGCCAGCGGCCAATGTGCGGCTGGAAGTGCGAGCCACGGTGCGTACCACCACCAGCACGCGCAAGCGTCTGGTGGGCGGCTTCTATTCGTACGACAACCAGACCAGAACAAAAGAACTGGGCCTGGTGTGCTCGGGCCACAGCGACGCGCGCGGCCTGCTGCTGTGCGAGACCGGGCTGGACGAGGCCGGCGAGGTGGAGCTGACCGCGACCGCGCAGGACAAAGAGGGGCGCAAGCACCAGAGCGTGGCCTCGGTGTACGTGACGCGCCAGGGCGAGCTGTGGTTTGGCGGCGAGGACCACGACCGCATGGACCTGCTGCCCGAGAAAAAGCGCTACCAGCCCGGCGAGACCGCGCGCCTGCAGGTGCGCATGCCGTTCCGCTTCGCGACCGCGCTGGTGAGCATCGAGCGCGAGGGCATCGTCGAGACGCGGGTGGTGCAACTCAACGGCGAAGACCCGACCATCGAACTCAAGGTCGAGGCCGACTGGGGTCCCAATGTGTTCGTGAGCGTGATGGCGCTGCGCGGGCGCCTGCGCGATGTGCCCTGGTACAGCGCCTTCACCTGGGGCTACAAGGCCCCGCGCGAGTGGTGGAACGCCTTCTGGTACGAGGGCCGAGAGTACGTGGCGCCGACCGCGCTGGTGGACCTGAGCAAACCCGCCTACCGGCTCGGTGTGACCGAGCTGCAAGTGGGCATCGCGGCGCACGAAATCAAAGTGGCGGTGAGCACCGACCGCGAGAGCTATGCCGTGCGCGGCAAGGCCTTGGTCACCATCCAAGCCACGCTGCCCAACGGGCAACCGGCGGCGAACGCCGAGGTGGCGCTCGCGGTGGTGGACCAGGCCCTGCTCGAACTCGGCCCCAACCCCAGCTGGGACCTGCTGGCCGGCATGTGGAAGCGGCGCAACTGGAGTGTGGAGACGGCCACCGCGCAGATGGAAATCATCGGCCGGCGCCACTACGGTCGCAAGGCCGTGCCGGCGGGCGGCGGCGGCGGCCACAGCCCCACGCGCGAGCTGTTCGACACGCTGCTGCTGTGGAACCCCTCGGTGGTGCTGGACGCGAAGGGCCGCGCCACCGTGAGCGTGCCGCTCAACGACTCGCTCACCAGCTTCCAGGTCGTGGCGGTGGCCGACTCGGGCCTCGGCCTGTTCGGCACCGGCAAGGCGCAGATGCGAACCACGCAAGACCTGCAGATCATCAGCGGCCTGCCGCCCCTGGTGCGCGAGGGCGACCGCTTCACCGCGATGTTCAGCCTGCGCAACACGACACCCAAAGCGATGCAGGTGGCGGTGTCGGCGCGCGCCACGCTGCTGGACACGCCCCCACAGACGCTGGCCATTCCCGCCGGAGAAACGCGCGAGGTGACGTGGGACGTGACCGCGCCGGTGCCGCTGGGCATGACCCGGCAGGAAGCGCTGCTCTGGGAGGTGCAGGTGCAAGACCAGGCGGGTGGCGCGCGCGACGCGCTCAAGGCCAGCCAGCGCATCGTGCCCGCCGTGCCGATCACCGTGCAGCAGGCCACGCTGGCGCAGCTCGATGGCCCGCTGACCCTGCCGGTGGCGCCGCCCGCGGGCGCACAGGCCGACCCGCAGGGCGCGCTGCGCGGCGGCATCCGCATGAGCCTGCAGCCCACGCTGGCCGAGGGCCTGCCGGCGGTGCGCGAGTGGTTCGCCAACTACCCGTTTGCCTGTCTGGAGCAGAAAACGTCCAAGTCCATCGGCCTGCGCGACGCGGCCCTGTGGCAGACCGTGGTGGCGCAGCTGCCCACCTACCTCGACGCCGACGGCCTCGCGAGCTACTTCCCGCCGCGCGACGGCGACGCGCCTTCGGGCAGCGACACGCTCAGCGCCTACCTGCTGGCCGCGAGCCACGAAGCATCGGCCCTGGACCCGGCCTGGGCGCTGCCCGAGGCATCGCGCGACACGCTGCTGCGCGGCCTCGAAGGATTTGTGCAGGGCCGCGTGGAGCGCCGCTTCTGGAGCCCGCGCCAGGACCTCACGGTGCGCAAGCTCGCCGCCATCGAGGCCCTGTCGCGCCACGGCCGGGCTTCGGCGCGGCTGCTGCAAAGCATCGACATCGCGCCCAACCAGTGGCCCACGCACGCGGTCATCGACTGGCTGCAGATCCTGAAGCGGGTGAACGATGTGCCGCAGCGCGCCGAGCGGCTGAAAGAGGCGAACCAGATCCTGCGCGCGCGGCTGTCGTACCAGGGCACGAAACTGGTGTTCAGCACCGAGGCCGACGACCACTGGTGGTGGCTGATGCAGAACGGCGACGTGAACACCGCGCGCCTGCTGCTGGCCGTGATGGACGACCCGGCCTGGAAAGACGACATGGGCCGCCTGGCCAGCGGCTTCATAGCCCGCCAGCAGCGCGGCACCTGGCAGACCACCACCGCCAACCTCTGGGGCGGCCTGGCGCTGCAGAAATTCTCGGCCCGCTTCGAGGCCACGCCGGTGACCGGCAGCACGCGCGCCACCCTGGGCACGGCCAGCGCCGCCGTGGACTGGAGCCAGGTGGTGCGCGCCGACGGCCAGGCCCCGGTGGCCGCCGGCTTCGCCACCGTCAGTCCCACCAACGCTTCACCCAACAGCCCCTCCGGCCCCTGGCGCCACAACAGCGCCACCCTGCCCTGGCCCAAAGAGGCCGGGACGCTGACCGCCACGCACACCGGCACGGGCAAGCCGTGGGTGACGCTGCAATCGCTCGCGGCGGTCGACCTGAAGGCGCCGATGTTCGCCGGCTACCAGGTGAAGAAAACCATCACGCCCGTGGAGCAGGCGGTGGCCGGGCGCTACAGCCGGGGCGACATCCTGCGCGTCAAGATCGAGGTGACCGCCAGCACCGACATGACCTGGGTGGTGCTGAGCGACCCGATCCCCGGCGGCGCGAGCATCCTCGGCAGCGGTCTGGGGCGCGACTCACAGATCGCGACCGCCGGCGAGAAGCGCTCGGGCAAGGGCTGGCCGGTGTTCGAGGAACGCAGTTTCGAGGCCTTCCGCAGCTACTACGACCACCTGAGCGCCGGCAGCTTCAAGACCGAGTACACCCTGCGCCTGAACAACGCCGGCAGCTTCGCGCTGCCGCCCACGCGCATCGAGGCCATGTACGCGCCCGAGGTGTTCGGCGAGCTGCCCAACGCGCGTGTCACCGTGGAGCCGGTGAAGTGAAGCTGCGCGCATGGGTCACGGCGCTTCTGGCGGGCAGCCTCGCGCTGCCGGCCCAGGCCTTGCCCACGTTTGCCGAGGTGAAGGCCTCGCACCCCTCGTCCGAAACCCGGGTGCTCGACCGCCATGGCGAGCTGCTGCAGCGTCTGCGCACCGACACCACGGTGCGCCAAGGCGAATGGGTGGCGCTGCCCGAGGTGTCGAGCGCGCTGCGCCAGGCCCTGGTGTACAGCGAAGACCGGCGCTTCTACGAACACGCCGGGGTCGACTGGCAGGCCGTGGCCTCGGCGGCCTGGGGCAACCTCTGGAACACCCGCACGCGCGGCGCATCGACCCTCACCATGCAGCTCGCCGGCCTGCTCGACGCCGATTTCAAAGCCGGCCAGCAGGGCCGCAGCTGGACGCAGAAGGCCGGGCAGGCGGTCTGGGCGCAGTGGCTGGAGACGCGCTGGCGCAAAGACCAGATCCTGGAGGCCTACCTCAACCGCGTGCCGTTTCGCGGCGAGATCATCGGCATTGACGCGCTGTCGCGCAGCCTGTTCAACAAAGCCCCGCACGGGCTGGACGCCGACGAAGCGGCCCTCACCGCCGCGCTGGTGCGCGCGCCCAACGCCGGCCGCGAGCGTGTGGCCGAGCGCGCCTGTGCGGTGCGCCAGGCCATGCAGCGCGCCAGCGGCGCCGCCCCAGCGGGCTGCCTCGGCATCCGCCTGCTGGCGGACATGGCCTTGCGCGAGCGCCGCTGGAGCCCCAGCGACGGCATCGCCCCGCACGCCACGCGACGCGCCCTGGCCGAATGGCGCGCCCAGCCCGCCAAGGGCGCCGTGCCGCCGCAGCTGCGCACCACGCTGTGGGCACCGCTGCAGCGCCATGCGCAAGAGCTGTTGCAGCGCCAGTTGCGCGAGCTGCAGATGCAGCGCGTGGAAGACGGCGCCGTGCTCGTGCTCGACAACGCCAGCGGCGAGGTGCTGGCCTGGGTGGGCTCGTCCGGGCGCCTGAGCCAGGCCAGCGAGGTGGACGCCGTGCTCGCGCTGCGCCAGCCCGGCTCCACGCTCAAGCCCCTGCTCTACGCGCAGGCCATCGCCGAACGGCGGCTCAGCGCGGCCTCGCTGATCGAAGACGCGCCCACCCACATCCCCACCGCCGCCGGCCTGTACATCCCGCAGAACTACGACCGCCAGTTCCGGGGCTGGGTCTCGGTGCGCAGCGCGCTGGCCTCGTCGCTCAACATCCCCGCCGTGCGCACGCTGGTCATGGTCTCGCCCGACGCCTTCGCGCGCCAGCTGGTGGCGCTGGGTCTGCCGCTGCGCGAGAGCGGCGACCACTACGGCCTGGGGCTGGCGCTGGGCAGCGCCGAGGTGAGCCTGCTCACGCTCACCAACGCCTACCGCACGCTCGCCAACCAGGGACGGCACGGCGGCGTGGCGCCCTTGGCGGGGGGGCCGGGCGCGGGCTCAGCGCGCCAGGCCATCGACGCGGGCGCCGCCTTCATCGTCGGCGACATCCTGAGCGACGCGAACGCCCGCGCCGCCACCTTCGGCAGCGACAGCCTGCTCGCCACCCGCTTCTGGACCGCCGTCAAAACCGGCACCAGCAAAGACATGCGCGACAACTGGGCGCTGGGCTGGTCGCAGCGCTACACCGTGGGCGTGTGGGTGGGCAACGCCAGCGGCGCGCCCATGGGCGACGTGAGCGGCACCAGCGGCGCGGCGCCGGTGTGGGCGGGCGTGATGCGCTGGCTGCACGAGCGCCAGCCCAGCCGCGCACCCCGGCCGCCCGCCGGGCTGGTGGCGCAGGACGTGCGCTTCGGCGACCGCATCGAGCCAGCACGGCGCGAGTGGTTTCTCGCCGGCACCGAGCAGCCGCTGTTTGCACTGAGCTCGCCGGACGACGGCCCGGCGGCGGGTGGCCGACCACGCATCCTCAGCCCTACCAGCGGCACCGTCCTCGCGCTGGACCCGGACATCCCACCGCGCCACCAGCGCCTCACGCTCAAGGCCGAAGCGGGCCACGTGCGCTGGCGCCTGGACGGCCAGCCGCTGGGGCGCGGCAAAGAAGTGCAATGGATGCCCTGGCCGGGCCGGCATGTGATTGAACTCACCACCGCACGCGGCGAGGTGATTGACAGCGTGCGCATCGAGGTGCGTGGGGCGGGGGTGAAGGGAGCGGGTGCCCCAAAAAGCAAGGCCTCTGCAGGTCCCTGAACACTTGCCCCGTTCGCCCATCTCTGCTGGCGTCTATCCTCAATTTTCCATGATTGAGTAAAATAACTCAATCATGGAAAATTACCAACGCACCGCCACCCTCCTGCTTCAGGAGCGGGTATCGGAAACCGTCCGCCGCCTCATCGTCGTGGCCGGTCCACGCCAGATTGGCAAAACCACCGCCGTCCAACAGGTGCTGCGGGGTCGGCAACCGGCGTCCTATCAATTCCACGCGGTCGACGCCCCCACATCCACCGGAAACGAGCTGCCCACGGATTTCAGCGTCGATGTCGGTCGCAGCCTGATGTTTCGCGCCGGCAGCGATTCACCCACCCAACGCAACGAAAACTGGCTGATCGAGCGCTGGCAAACGGCACGCAACGCCGCCCGTTCCTGGCACCACCAGTCGATCGAAGCCCTGTTGGCAGGCAGGCCGCCCTCGACCCACGCCACAGAAAAAGAAACCAGCCCCACCCCCTATGTTCTGGTCTTCGACGAAATCCAGCACATCCCCGGCTGGTCCAGCGTGGTCAAAGGCCTGTGGGACCAGGACCGCGCCCAAAACCTACCCATGCACGTCGTGGTGCTGGGCTCAGCGCCGCTGCTGATGCAACGGGGCTTGAGCGAGAGCCTGATGGGGCGCTTTGAATTGCTGGAAATGACGCACTGGTCGTACAGCGAAATGCGCGACTGCTTCGGCTTCACGCTGGACCAGTACATCTACTTCGGCGGCTACCCGGGTCCGGCCCCGCTGGTCGTCCAGGGGCAAGAGCTTCGCTGGCGCAACGAAGTCCTCCACAGCCTGATCGAGCCCAATCTGGTGAAAGACATCCTGGCGCTCGCTCGCATCGAAAAGCCCGCCGTCCTGCGCCAGCTCTTTGAGGTGGGGTGCTCGTATTCAGGCCAGATCGTCGCCTTGACCAAACTGCTGGTGCAACTCAACGACGCGGGCAACACCACCACCCTGACGCACTACCTCAAGCTGCTGCGCGCCGCAGGGCTGCTGGCCGGGCTGGAAAAATACGCTGCGCAGATGATCCGGCAGCGCGCCGCCCCACCCAAGTTGAACGTGCTCAACACGGCGTTCGTGTCGGTGTACTGCGGAAAGACCTTCGCGCAAGCTCGCAACGACCACGCCTTCTGGGGCCACCTGGTGGAAAGCAGCATCGGCGCCCACTTGCTCAACTCCGCCGCCGATGGCATGAGCGTGGCGTACTGGCGAGAGAGCCCCTACGAGGTGGACTTCGTCTTGCAGCAAGGCGACCGCATTTGCGCGCTGGAAGTGAAGTCCGCCGCGCACGACCAGAGCGCCCGAAAGGGCTTGCGTGCTTTCGCTGAAAAGCACGACCGGTTGAATGTCCGCACCGAGGTGCTCGGCGGAGACGACTTCGCCCTGGCCGACGCGCTCACACACCCCGCCAGCCATTGGCTGCCGGAGCCCTGACCATGTGGCCCGTCGATCCGTTGCAGCGGACCTGCACAGAGCTTCTGCCCAACGAAGACGACGGGGCAGCCCGGTCCAGCCAAGAGCCAGCCCCCGTCATCACCGTTCGCGAGTTGGCAGAGGTCCCCGTGTTTGTGCTGCTGGGTGAGCCGGGCATGGGCAAGTCCGAGACGATGAAAGCGCTGGCCACGCTCGTCCTGGGCGAGCAAGGCACGCCCATCGCAGCCAACGACTTCATCGTTCTACCGGCTTCACCACACAACGCAGAGCACCCCGTTTTCATCGACGCACTGGACGAAGCCCGCGCCAGTGGAGACAACGGCGTGTGGCGCGCCTTGCGTACCCGCATTGCGGAAGCCCGCCTGCTGCGCTTTGGCATCGCCTGCCGCGTGGCCGACTGGTTGACCACCGACGCACAGGACATTCGAGCGGTGGTCCCTGGCCGCAGCGTTCGGGTCTTCTCGCTGGATCCGCTCAGTCCTGAACAAGCGCGAGCCGTTCTGGCGCACGAACAGGTTCCGGACATCGACGGTTTTGAAGAACAAGCCCAGCGCCTGGGGTTCGGCGACATGTTGCGCAACCCGCAGTCGCTGAAGTTGCTGGCGGCCGCCGTGCGGGGCAATGCCAATCATTGGCCTCAGACCCGACACGAAGCCTATGAGATGGCCTGTCAGCAACTGGTGGGGGAAACCAACCCCCACCACAAGCAAACCCGGGTTTGGGGGCCGCCCCAGGGACACGACACCCTGCTCTACGCCGCAGGCTGGCTCTGTTCGCTGCAACTGCTGAGCAACGCCAGTGACATCGCCGAAGACACGCTGACGAACCAACCTGAAGCCAGTGTGCGGTTGACCGATGTGCTGGACAGCCTGCCAAGAACTGACTTTTCAGAGACGTCCGTCCAGCAGGTCCTGCGCCGCCGCGTGTTTGCTAAACCACATGGCTACGCCGCCAGTCACCGCACCGTCGCCGAATTTCTGGCAGGGCGTTACCTGGCCCACCGCATCACGAACGCCGGACTGAGCCCGGGGCGGTTGTCGGCCTTGATGCTGGCCTCACCGCAACACCTGATCAGCAACCTGCGGGGTCTGGCGGGATGGCTGGCCACTTTGAGCGAGCCGATGCGCGCAGCGGTGTTCCAAGCAGACCCTGCCGCCGTGCTCGACTACGGCGATCTTTACCTGCTGCCGCAGCCCGCCAAACAAACCCTGATCGAGCAACTGAGCGCACACCCCAGGACCAGCAACCTGAGCAACGTCTGGCAAAAATCCGTCTTGTACGTGCCGCTGGTGCAGCCGGACATGAGCGGATTTGTGACTGCCTGGTTCAGCACATATCGCTCTGAGCGACCGACTTCGTCCAGCCAAACGACGGTTGCATACGTACTGCTCAATGCCCTGCACCATGTGCCTGTGGATGAGCGGTGGGTGGCGCCATTTCTCGGGTTGATACGGGATGAGTCCGTATACATCGGCGTCCGGGTTCAAGCGCTGGACGCCTTGGTGGTTCACTCCTCCCCTGCCGAAACCCTTGAACTTCTGGACCGGCTGCAACACGGGACAAGGCCTGATGAGGAAGGACGGTTAACGGGACGCCTTTTGCAGCACCTGTACCCGAAGCACATCCCACCGAGTCAGGTCCTCCGATTCATGAATTTACGCACCTCAGGACGACAAGTCACTGAGCTTCGTATGTTCTGGACATACGACATTGCCAGGCTCACAACACCGAACCTGCTTCCCGAACTCATGGACGCTGTGGAACGGGCGTCCACTGACGGCCTTTTTGCCGAACCGCCCGCCAGGGTCACAGGGCATAGGCTTGAGGGACTGGCCAAATCGGCGGTCGATGCAATTGAAAGGTACGGCACCACGATACCCATCGAAAGGCTCGCCAACTGGATCAAGCTGTGCACCGATCACAAGACATCACCGTTCAAACACCTGGAACCTCAACTCGCGCAGCGTTTGGATCAATGGACGGCTGTCCAACCAGAGCGCGTCGAGGCCGTTCTTGCCCACTGGGTCAGACACGGCGACAAGAGCTGGACCGCACAAAACAGGATTCCGAGCGCCAGACGAATGGTTGGATTGGGTCAGTTTTGGCTTAAGCAAGCAAAGGCATGGGATTTCACAAATGACGCTGCAAAAGCGAAAGACTGCCTTGAAACGGCGTTCTGGTGGGTAGCCCAAGAAGGCGGCGGAGTTTCTCTCAACGAGTTCGAAGAAGCCGCCGCGCTCAGCTCGACGCTCCAGCAGGCGCTGGAGCCGCTTCTGAGCTCCCCACTGGGCGAAGAGAACTGGCAACGTGAAAACTGGCTTCAAGATCAAACGTACCGCAAGGAACAACTCGCAAACGGAGATCTCAATGAGCAGAATCGGCGCTACTTGTTGGACCACCTTGAGGAGATTCGCAACGGGAAGCTTCTGACCTATCTCAGTGCCGCCGCATGGCGTGATCTGCGAGATGATGGCTATGACGGAGGGGATGACGCCGAGCTGATCGGGCAATGGCGTGAGGCATACCCCGAACTGGACTCGGCCACCCGCGAGGGTTACCAAGCAGTGCTCGGACAGCTCACTGCGGTGCAAGCCAATGCGGCCGTCCGCGCCCGCAAGAATGGGGAAATCCTGCACATCGATTTACCTTGTCTGCTCGCGGCTCACCATTTGTTTTCTGAACAAACAGACCGTTTCTTCAACCTGGGCGAAGAGCGCCTCAAGGCGCTTGTCACCCTTCACCTACTCAACCACAGCGCACAACACGACTGGTTTCTCGCTCTCGTGGAGCGGTACCCGAGCTGGGTGGAAGACGCATGGTGGGATTTATGCAAGCGCCAGCTGCGGTCAAAGAAAGAACTTCGCATTCCGCAAATGGGCTTGCTCAGATACGAGCTGGCTGCATCTCCTCTAGCGGTTCGCCTGCTGTCGCAGGCACTCGCTGCGTGGCCGGTCAAATTCGCCGAACGGAATTTCTCCGAATTCGCAGAACTTCTGGAAGCAGTATTGCGCCAATGCCCTGCCCCAGAGTTGAGCCGGTTGATTCAGACTCGACTTCAGCGCAAGTCACTCGGGTCGCTGCAGACGGCCTACCTGCTGATGGCGGGCCTTTGGGTCGATCACCTGGAATTCACGCCAAAGGTCCAAAAAGGTTTGATCAGCAAGCAGCTCGTGCAGACCGAACTGCTCGGTTTTTTAGGGCATCTGCGCCGGTACGGCAGTGAGTCCAAATCTTTGCCCGCTTGGGATGCTGGCACTCTTGACCTGCTGTTCCGCCTTTTCGCCCCACTGTGTTCCCCGGTGCACCCGGTCGGCACCTATTCGCCGGGAATCAAGGACGCGGGACGCGATTTCCTCTATCAATTGCTAGCGTCATTCCGCAACGACACCAGCGAAGCCGCGCAAAAAGTGCTTGCCGCACTGCTCACGGAGCCGTCCCTGAGCGAATGGCGCTCCCAACTGGAAGAGACAGCCTCTCGGCAGGCCCAGGCCAGAGCCGAGAAGTCCTTTGTCGTCCCGACACCCCGCCAGGTCGCGCTCACGCTGCACAACAAGGCTCCCGCCAACCCTTCGGATTTGATGGCGGTCGCGCTGGACGCGTTGGGCGATCTGCAGCGTGAGATTCGCAACAACCCCTCGAACCTGATCAACAACTTTTGGACCGTTGACAAAAACGGCAAGGTCCCTCAACCCCCACACCGCCCGGAGAACACCTGTCGCGACGTGATCGCGCAGTGGCTCAGCCCTCGTTTATCAGCCATGTCCGTGACAGTGCTGCCGGAGCTGCAGCACGGTGACCAGAAACGGTCCGACCTGGGTTTGCTGGTCCACAACGTGGGCGCTCCAGAAATGCTGCTGCCCATCGAGGTCAAGGGCGACTGGCACGAAGCGCTGTGGACCGCCGCTCATCTGCAGCTTGGTCAGCAGTACGCCAGCGACAACCGCTGTCTGAATCAAGGCATCTATCTGGTGCTCTGGATGGGCGACCTCCAAAAGCTCCAGCAAGCACACAACCTCAAGGTGAAGACCGCCGCAGAACTTCAACGAGCGCTTCAACAACAGGAAGACCAGCGGGGCGGCCCGGTGCGGATTCGGGTGATCGTCTTGGACCTCTCGATTCCCAACCGCTGAATGCGGTTGCTGCGCGCTCAGTGGTCCGCGTGCAGCTTCTCGTGGATCTTCTTGGTGGTCCGCCACACCGCCCACAGCACCAGCGGGATCAGGGCACCCGCCGCCATCTCGGGGTTGATCGGCAGGCCCGCGGCCTTGCCGGCCTTGCCCAGGTAGAGCAGCAGGCTGATCACGTAGTACGAGATCGCCGCGATGGACAGGCCTTCCACAGTGCTTTGCAGGCGCAGCTGCAGCTCCTGCCCGCGCGTGAGCTTGGCGAGCAGCTGCTGGTTCTGCACCTCGGTGGCGATGTCCACGCGCGTGCGCAGCAGGGCGCTGGTGCGCGTGATGCGCTCGGACAGGGCGGCCAGCCGCTGCGCCGTGGCGGCCACGGTGGCCATGGCGGGCGAGAGCCGGCGCTGCATGAATTCACCCAGGGTCTGGGTGCCGGGAATGGGCTGCTCGCGCAACTCGGTCGTGCGCTGGCTCACCAGCGTGTCGTAGGCGCGCGTGGCCGCGAAGCGGTAGCCGTTTTCGGCCGTGGCGCGCTCCACGCCACCGGCCAGCGAGACCAGCGTGTCGAGCAGTGTCTGGTCGGACGCGCCCTTGTTTTCCAGCTGCGCCGTGATGTCGGCCAGCTGCCGCTCGGAATCGGCCAGCAAGGGCGCCAGCGCTTTGACCACTGGCAAGGCCCGCAGCGCCATCAAGCGGTAGGTTTCCAGTTCGAACAGGCGCGAGGCGATGCGGCCGGCACGGGTTCCCGAGGTGCCGGGCGGACAGATCGCGAGCATGCGTTCAAAGCCGTCGGGGCGCAGCCAGAAATCGGTCACTGCCATGGAGTGGGCGTTGTTGCCCATGAGCGAGGCCACCACGGTGTGTTCGCCCAGCCAGGTGCGGGCCTGGGCCAGCGCGGGCGCCGGTGGGTCGATGGCGTCTTCGACCATGGCGAGCTGGATGGCGGCAAAAGTGCGGCCCGGAATTCCCGCCAACCAGCCCGGGGGCGTGGCAATGTGCGCGCTCAGATCGGGCTCCCGTCCGCCCAGGCCGCCGTCCGCAGGCAAGGGTTGGACGATGGAGTAGCGCGTGAACTCGGTGTGGCGTTCCCACTTGAGGGTGTAGCCCGGCAGGCGCAGGCGCAGAAAGTTGCCCTGCAGCTCGTCCACCGTGAGCGCGGCCTGGCCGGGCAGCTGGCGCAGCACCGCGCACTCGGCTTCGCGCGTCACGCCTTCATTGAAGACCGCCAGGTAGGTCACGAGCGCAGGCAGGTGAATGCGAGCCGGTGGACGCGCATGCACCTCGTTGTGCAGCAGCTCGCGCTGGGGGTCGTTGGCGGGCAACAGGCTGGGCGTGGGTTTCATGCGGCGATTGTGACGAAACCTGGCGGCCCGCAGCGTCGCGCCCTGGCTCAAAAAAAGAAAACCCGCCGGGCGCAAGCCCAGCGGGTTGTGAAGGGCCACGTCCGGGAGGGAAGACGTGGCATCAGGGATCGGGTCCTTAGAAAGGAATGTCGTCGTCCATGTCGTCGAAGCCGCTGGCCGGGCGGGCCGCTGCCGGGGCGGGCGCGGGGGCCGGGCGTGCGGCGGGAGCCGGACGCGAGGCCGGTGCGGGGCGGCTGTAGCCACCGCCGCCACCTTCTTCGCCGCCACCACGCGCTTCACGGCCACCCAGCAATTGCATTTCGGTGGCCACGATTTCCACGGAGTTCTTTTCCACGCCCGTGGTCTTGTCCGTGTAAGTGCTGTAACGCAACCGCCCTTCGACGTAGATCGGGTTGCCTTTCTTCACGTACTCACCCACGATTTCGGCCAGGCGTTCAAAAAACGTGACGCGGTGCCATTGGGTTTCTTCGATGGTTTCGCCGCTGTTCTTGTCTTTGCGACGGCTGGAGGTGGCCACGGTCACGTTGGCCACGGCACCGCCCGAGGGCAGGTAACGGATTTCGGGGTCGCGGCCGCAGTTGCCGACGAGGATGACTTTGTTGACGGATGCCATGTGTGTGCCCTAAGGGGATGTAGCGGTCGGCGCCGGGAGCCCGGGCCGCAAAACGGTCAACCATTGTGCCGCAACTACCGTTCAGGCCCAATCCGTCACGGGCCGATATGGTCTTTGGGGCTCGCCAGCCCCTACACTGCACCCCGATGAAAGGCGAACCGGACTTCCTGCAGAACCTGCGCAACGAGATCGGCGACGGGCGGCAGTGGCTGGACCGGACCATCGTGATCGCCTACGCGGTGCTCGCAGGTCTCTCCATCGTGGTGTTCACGCTGCTGGCCGACGCGGCCTTTGACCTCTACCAGGGCCTGCGCAGTGCGGCCTGGTGGGCACCGTTGCTCTGGACCCCGGCGCTCACCGCGCTCATCGTCTGGTCGGTGCGGCGCTGGTCACCGGGCGCGGTCGGCTCGGGCGTGCCGCAGGTGCTCACAGCGCTGGCCCCGGAAACCCCCATCGCCAGCCGCTCCCGGTTTGTGTCGCTGAGGCTGTCCATGGTCAAGATCGTGGGGGTCTCCGGCGGTTTGCTGGCCGGCCTGTCGATCGGCCGGCAAGGCCCGTCCGTGCAAATCGCCGCCGGCGTGATGCTGCACGCCAAACGCTGGCTCTCTCCCAAGACCGACATCAGCACGCGTGAACTGCTGGTGGCCGGCGGCGCGGTGGGCATCGCGGCGGCGTTCAACACGCCACTGGGCGGCATCGTGTTCGCCATCGAGGAGCTGTCGCGCCGTCTGCAGGACCGCAGCAGCGGCCTGATGCTGGCCGCCATCGTGGTGGGCGGCCTGGTGTCGGTCTCGGCCTTCGGCAACCTCTCGTATTTCGGTCGTGTGCGGGCCGAGAACCTGTCGTGGTGGGTGTTGATCGGGCCGGCGCTGGTGGTATCGGTGGCCAGCGGCCTGCTCGGCGGGCTGATGTCGCGCCTGCTACTGGCCTCGTTCACCGGCCTGCCCGACCGTTTCTGCGCCTACCGGCGCAAGCGGCCGGTGACCTTTGCGGCCGCCTGCGGGTTGGTGGTCGCGGTGATCGCGGTGATCACCCAGGGCGACGCGGTGGGCATCGGCCACCAGAACACCCACGCGCTGCTGGCGGCCGACGGCGGCGAGCACCACCGCCCGCTGGTGTTCACCGGCCTGAAGTTCATCGCGTCGTGGTTGTCGTCGTGGGCCGGGGTGCCCGCCGGCATGTTCGGCCCGAGCCTGTCGATCGGTGCGGGGCTGGGCGCGGACGTGGCCTGGTTGTTCGACTCGCCGCACGCGCCTGCCCTCATCGCGCTGGGCATGTGCGGCTTTCTCGCCGCCGTCACGCAGACGCCCATCACCGCCATGATCATCGTGATGGAGATGACCGACGGCCACAGCATGGTGTTGAGCCTGATCACCTGTGCGCTGCTCTCCAGCCTGGTGTCCCGGATGATCAGCCGGCCGCTCTACAGCACGATGTCGCTGCTCATGATGCGGTCGCTGCGAGGCGACACGAACGTGGCGCCACGCAGCACCGACCTCGCGCCGCTGGTGGGGTCGCCGGCGCCGACACCCCCCACAGACCGATAGGCCGGTCCGATCAACCCAGATCGGTGCGGGTCTGCGGGTAACGGTGTGTGAACCGTCACGCAGATGAAACATGGCGACGCTACGGTCGCGGGCTCTGTCTGCCTTCTCACATCCATGCTTTCACCGCCAACGACGAACCCGGCCGCCACCGATTCACCCACGATCTTCTGGAACCGGACCCCCGCCCGCACCTACCTCTTCGACGCGTTCTCCGTGATGCTTCCGGAGGGGGAAGCTTTTGTGATGGACGCGGTGACAGAAGCCGCCCAGCACCTGCCCCCGGGCGCCGAACTGCGCCTTGAGTGCGCCCGGTTCGTCAAGGAAGAAGAGGCCCACCAGCGCGCGCACCGGCTCTACAACGCACGGTTGGACCAACAGGGTCACGGCGTGGCGGCCATGGAAGCGCGCATCGCGCACGATCTGCGCGCGATCCAGACCCGTCTGTCGGCGGACCAGCGCCTGTGCCTGGCGGCGGCTTTCGAGCACATCACGGCCACCATTTCAGCGGTGGCCCTGCGCAGCGAGCGCATGTTGACGGCAACCCCCAACGCGCAGACGCGTCTGTGGCGCTGGCATTGCGCCGAAGAGATGGCCCACCTGGGTGTCACGGTCGATCTGATGGCGGCCCGGGACCTGTCCTACGGCGCCCGGGTGGGCTGGTTTCTGGGGGCCTCGGCCGTCATGCTGGGCGACGTGCTGCGCCACATGCATGCCTTCTACCGGCACGACGTGGGCACGGGGCGCTTGAGCGCGCCCCGGTTCTGGGCCGCCCACCTCGCCGGCGCGGTGCAAGCGCTCCCGGACCTGTGGTCCACCACGGTGGGCTGGGCCTCGTACCTGCTGCCCAGGCGCTCGTCGACGAAAGCCGCGGCCGCGGCGCCGATCACCGTTCGTGAGCTGCGGCCCGCCGACGTGCCGACCCTGATGGCGCTGGAGCACGCGTGCTGGACGCCTGAGCAAGCCGCCCAGGCACCGGACCTGCTCGACCGCATGCGCCGCCATCCCGGGTACTGCCTGGGCGCGTTCTGCCCACGCACCGGCAAAGCCCTGGCCTCGCTGTTCATGAAGCCCAGCAGCGCCCAAGCCATGTCGCAGGCCAGAACATGGCGCGACTGCATCGAGGGCAGCGCGGGGAATGCCGCCGCCGGGCCCGGCAATGCCTTGTTCGGCATCAGCCTGAGCAGCATCGACCCGGCGGCCGTGAAAGCGATCTTCGGGTACTTCTGGCCCCACGCGCTCAAGGGCGGTTGGCGCTACATCTTTCTGGGCTCACCGATTCCCGGTCTGGCGAACTGGCTGCAGCGCCATCCCCAGGGCAACGCCCAGACCTACGTTCGGCAGCGGCGCCGCGGCCTGCCGCTGGACCCCCAACTGCGCTACTACCACGGCAAAGGTTTCCGGCACATCGAAGCCGTGCTGCCGAACTACTTTCCGCATGCCCGCTCACTGGACCACGGGGTGTTGCTGCGCGGCCAGGTGCCGGGCGCTCGCTGGGCGCCACTGTGGCGCCGCCTGTCGTTGGGCCACATTCAGGCGATGCAGCGCTGGCTGTCCAGGTTGCCGTGACACAACCTTTCCCAACGCCCCGCGAATGGGGCCGCACACCGCAGCTGTGGCGCGGTGCCGCGCAAGACTGGCCCGCCCTGCAGCGCTGGACCTTCGCGCACCTGGGCGCACTCGACCCCCATCGACCCGTCCAGGTGGTGCAGGGCAACCGCGAAATCGACGCCGCCCACCTGGTCAGCACCACCTGGGGCGAGCACCTGGCCCGGCTCGATCAAGACCCGCGCGCCACCCACGAACCCGTGGGCCATCTGAAAGAGTTCGATCTCCTGAAGCACTTTCCGGCCCTGCGCAACGACCTCGACCCGAGCGCGCTGTTCCCGCCCGGGTCGGTGGTCTCGCACCAAGCATGGATCGGGCCCGCCCATGCGCGCACCGGCCTGCACCACGACCTGCTGGACAACGTGGCCCTGACGCTGCGTGGGCGCAAACGGTTCTACCTGTTGCCACCGGGCAGCGTGGAGGCGGCGCAGCTGGTGTCGCGCAAGTTCGACCGCTGGGCCAGGCTGTCGGTGCTGGGAGTGGATGCCCTCGCGCCGAGGCTCCACGCACTGGGCCTGGCCGCGCCTCAGGTGGTGGACCTGGGCCCCGGCGACGCGCTGTACCTGCCCCGTGGCTGGTGGCACGAGGTGGTGAACCTCGAAGCCAGCGTGTTGCTCAGCGGCTTCTTCGGCAGCCGACGGCGCACCTGGGGTCTCTGGCTGCAAACGGGCGCCTGGCAGCTCGCGCACAACGCCGGCCTGTGGCGTCGCGGCCATTGCACCTGCCACAGCCGAGCCACCGGCTCCAACTGAGGAGGCTCAGCGCTGCGCGGCGGGCGCCCGCATCGGCCAGGCCACCACCAGCCAGACCAGCGAGGCCACTGCGCAGGCGGCAAACAGGCCGCTCGGGCCGTGCGCGCGGGCCAGCCAGCCGCCCACCGCGCCGCCCACAAAAAAGCCCACCGACTGCAGCGTGTTGTAAACGCCGAGCGCCGCGCCGCGCGCGTGCGCTGGCGCCAGCTTGGACACCAGGCTGGGCTGGCTGGCTTCCATCATGTTGAAGCCGATGAAGAACACGAACAGCAGGCCGCCCAGTGTCCACAGTCCCGGCTGCGCCTCCGCCATCGCCCACAAGCCCAGCTGCACCGCGAGGATCAGCCCGATGGAGACCAGGAAGGCCACGCGCAGCCGACCCTTGCGCTCCAGGGGGAACAGCACCCCGCCCATGACCACCAGCGAGGCCAGCACCGCCGGCAGGTACACCTGCCAGTGCTCGGCTTTGGCCAGCCCGGCCTGCACCAGCATCGCGGGCAGCGCCATCCACATGGCGAGCTGCACCGCGTGCAGCACGAACACGCCCAGGTTCAGCCGCAGCAGCCCGGCGTGGCGCAGCACCTCGCCCAGACTGCCGCGCACCTGCTGCATGTCCGACGGTTTGTGCACCAGTGGCTCGGGCGGCGCCACCCACAGCACCACGGCGATGCCCAGCAGCGCCAACGCGCAGGTCATGAGGAAGATGCCGGAGAGGCCCACCCAGCCGGCCAGCAGTGGCGCGATCACAAGCGAGAGCGCGAACATCAGCGCAATGCTCGCGCCCACCATCGCCATCGCCTTGGTGCGCACGCTGTCGCGCGTCACGTCGGCGAGGAAGGCGGTGACCGCGGCCGAGATCGCGCCCGCGCCCTGCACCGCGCGGCCGACGGCCAGCCAGGTGAGATCGGGCGCCCAGGCGGCGATGGCGCTGCCCGCCGCGAACAGCAGCAGACCGGCCACGATGGTGGGCTTGCGGCCGAAGCGGTCGGAAGCGATGCCGAAAGGAATTTGCAGGAAGGCCTGCGTCAGGCCGTACAGCCCCATGGCGAACCCCACCCGCGCCGGGTCGTCACCACCCGGCAAGCGGGCGGCTTCGAGCGCGAACACTGGCAACACGATGAACAGGCCCAGCATGCGCAAAGCAAACACCAGCGCCAACGCGCCGCTGGCGCGCCGCTCGTCGCCCGTCATGCGATGGGCATCGGGGGCGGGGGATTCGCTGGAAAGGGGGGAAGCGGAGCTTGAAGGCACGGTCATGCGGCACGCCGCCGACCGGAAGGGCCGGCCCATAC